>NZ_JCAFSQ010000001.1:0-635912 GCF_059369375.1 Stenotrophomonas sp. YJH_SMC_48-3
ACCACCCGATCCCATCCCGAACTCGGAAGTGAAACGCAGCTGCGCCGATGGTAGTGTGGCTCAAGCCATGCGAGAGTAGGTCATCGCCAGGGTTTACACCCAAAACCCCGCTGCTTACGCAGCGGGGTTTTTCTTTGTGCGCGGTAAACACCGGGTAGTGCCGGCCGCTGGCCGGCAACCCGACGGTGTTACATCGCCCGGTAGATCCACGCCATCCGTGGATCCCCCTGCGAGGAACAGCGGCGCCAACCAAGGTTGGCCGCTACCAACAGCAGGCGCACACAGCGGTCGTTTGCCGGCCAGCGGCCGGCAACTTTGTGCGCGGTAAACACCGGGTAGTGCCGGCCGCTGGCCGGCAACCCGATGGCGTTACATCGCCCGGTAGATCCACGCCATGCGTGGATACCCCCTGCGAGGAGCAGCGGTGCCAACCAAGGTTGGCCGCCACCAACAGCAGGCCCACACAGCAATCGGTTGCCGGCCAGCGGCCGGCACTACCAGGGGCAGGTCACGCATAAAAAGACGGCGCCCTGCGGGCGCCGTCCTCATCCACTCGCTTGGCAGACCCTGATCAGGCGGCCCGCGGGACCTCGTGTGCTTCCTGCTGGCGGAAGACCGACACCGCTTCAGTCAGCGTCCCAGCCTGCGACTGCAGCTCACGTGCGGCAGCGGTGGCCTCCTCCACCAGCGCCGCGTTCTGCTGCGTGGCCTGATCCATCTGCACCACGGTCTGGTTGATCTGCTCGATGCCAACCGACTGCTCCTGAGAGGCCGCCGAAATCTCGTGCATCAGGTGGCTGACATTCTCAACGCCACCGACAATGCCCTGCATCCGCTGGCCCGCATCGGCCACCAGCTGGGCACCTTCGCCCACCTGGCGACCCGCCTCATCGATCAGCTTCTTGATTTCCTGTGCGGCGGCGGCGGAGCGCTGCGCCAGCACGCGCACCTCGCTGGCCACCACCGCGAAGCCGCGGCCCTGCTCGCCGGCACGGGCGGCCTCCACTGCCGCGTTGAGCGCGAGGATATTGGTCTGGAAGGCGATGCCATCGATCACGCCAGTGATGTCGCCGATCCGCTTCGAGGCTCCCTCGATCGCCTGCATGGTGTCGACGACCCGCTGCATGGCGACGTTGCCGTCGCTGGCGGCGCTCTGGGTGGTGATTGCCAGCTGGCTCGCCTCGCGCGCATGGGCAGCGTTCTGGCGCACGGTGGCGGTCAGCTCTTCCATCGAAGCGGCGGTTTCCTGCAGGTGCGCTGCCTGGCGCTCGCTGCGCTCGGACAGCGCGCCATTGCCCGCAGCGATTTCGCTCGCAGCGGTGCTGATCGAGGACGCGCACTGCTGGATACGGCCCACCATGCGCGCCAGCTGGCCGGCGGTGGCGTTGGCATCGCGCTGGATCGCGGCAAAGGCGCCGTGATACTCACCATGCATGCGTCGATCGAGGTCGCCGCTGGCCAGCGCCGAGAGCATCTGCCGCACCTCGTCAACCGTACTGCCCAACGTATCCAGCAACTGGTTGATGCCACCGGTGAGGCCATCGAGGAAGCTGGCACCTTCGGTTGCCTGCAGGCGCTGGTCGAGGTCGCCGGCGGCGGCGGCCGCGACGATGCCGGCGACGGCGTTCTCCAACGCGAGCTCATGGGTACGGTCATGCCACTCCACGGCGAAGCCCAGGCGCACGCCCTGTGCGTCGAAGACCGGAGTAACCACCTGTGCGAAGTGCACCGGGCCGATCTGTACCTTGCCGTTGTGGCTGACCTGCAGGCCATTGAGGATGGCGCGGATCCGGTCCGGGTTGGCGTGGAAGCGATGGATGCTGCTACCGACCAGGCGCTCGGCATCGAAATCGGGGAAGGCCTGGCGCAACGTTGCCTGCTGGTTACGCAGCAGGGCCACCACCGAGCGGTTCACGTAGCGGATCACGTGATCGTTGTCGGCAATCATCATCGCGGTGCGCGAGGCATCGAGGGCCTGGCGGATCTGCGCGTTCTCGGCGTGTGCCTCCGCTTCGCGTCCACGCTGGGCCTGCACATGGCGTGCGGTGTCGGCCAGCGCATGGGCCAGCGAACCTGGTGCGTAGGCGGTGGTGTCAGCATGTGCACCAAGATCGGCGCCGGTGGCGATGTCGCGCGCCAGCGCGGCCAGCCGGCGGGGACCGTGGCCGAGTGCTTCGGTCTGCTGGCGGAGCCGCAGTGCGACCTGGCCAAGGAACAGGGTCAGGCCGGCCAGCATCGCGGCCTGCAGCAGCGCCGGCCACAGCGCAGTACCGTCCAGCAGCGGTGCCAGCAGGGAGAGCGTACCGACGCCACCGGCCAGCCACACCGGAAGGCGATCACGGTGGCCCAGCAGCACGCCCAGCAGCAGGGCAATCGGCAATGCCGGTGACAGGCTGATGATCGCGCACAACACGGCCAGCTGCAGCGACAACAGCAACGCCAGACCGTTGCGGGCGACGGCCCGGCCCGCCTGGGGGCCGCCCAACCACGCGGCTGGCAATACGGCGACGGCCGCCAACGCGGCGGCTTGTGCCTGCGGCCCACGCAGCGCCAGCACCAGGGCAGCCATAGCCAATATCCCGCTGCCGATCAGCAGGCGGCGGTCAGCGCGGCGCGCGAGCTGCTGCAGATGCGGCAGGCGGGCGGTATCGGGGGGACGGGAGGATGCAACGGACATCGGCGACTCCTGGGTCAGCTAAAGACAACGGCCACGCCGCAACGCACGCAGCAGGGCGTGACGAGGGCGGGTGCCGGGAATTCGGGGAATGCGACGCGATCAGCGACGGGCAGACGTGGCACCGTGGCCACATCCTGTGGATGACGGTGCAGCAGAGCGGGCATGCGGACTTCCTTGCAGGACCAGACACACGCCGCAGGCCCGACCGGGTCCGCGTGCGGCGGGCGCAGGGGCCCGCAACTGATGTATCGGCCGCAACTGCGCGGAGTGAAGTGCGCGGACGCCGCGACTCAGCCGGCGTTGTCGTTGCTGAAGAAGTGCAGTATCACGTCTGCGATCTGTTCCGGGTTTTCCATGTGCAGGTGATGGTTGCCGGGAAACACCGCCAGCCGCCCGTTGCGCAGGTGCTGCAGGCGCTCGCTGCGCATCGGCTCGGGGTAGTAGGACTGCGCAGGCGCGGCATAGATTACCTGCGTCGGGCAGGCGATGGCCTGCAGCAGGTTGTCGATCTGGCCTTCGCTGAGGCGGATCGCGGTGGGCAGCATCAGCCGCGGATCGCTGCACCAGCGGTAGCCGCCCTCGACCGGTTCCACGCCCCGCTCGACCAGCAGCCGTGCGCATCCTTCGCTGAGCTGGTTGGTCATCATCCGCGCACGGATCGGCGCGGCCAGGTCAGGGAACACGCGCAACTGCTTGCGTGCCAGTCCCCGCGTGGCGTTTACATGTTCACGCAGACGGTTGGCCGTTTCTTCCTCGGGGCCACGCAGGCCGCCCAGTGCTTCGATCGCCACCAGCCGCTCGACGCGGTCGCTGACCGAGGTGGTGAGACTGGCGATGCCGGCGCCCATTGAATGACCGAGCAGACTGAAGCGGTCCCAGCCCAGCGCGTCGGCGACATCGAGTACGTGGCAGATCGCGGCGGCCGTGGTGTAGCTGGCACCGGCCGGCAGGTGCGCGCTGTGGCCATGCCCGGGCAGGTCGATGGCCACCAGCTGCAACGGCGACAGGTGCGGCGCCAGCGGCACGAAGCTGGCCGCATTGTCGAGCCAGCCATGCAGGGCCAGCACGCGCGGGCCGTCGCCGTGATTGCGCAGGCCGGCGACGCGCGCGCCACCGACCTCCAGTTCAAACGGCTGCAGACTCATGCCAGCGAGGCCACGGCCAGCCGCGCCAGGGCGCGAGCGTGTTCCGGATCGGCGTTGAGGCAGGGGATGTAGCGCATCGTCGCGCCGCGCTCGGCCAGCGTCTCGGTGAAGCCCAGCGCCACTTCCTCCAGCGTTTCCAGGCAATCGGTGGCAAAGCCCGGGCAGACCACGTCGATCTGCTTCACGCCGGATTCGGCCAGCGCCCACAGGCTGGGCTCGGCATACGGCTGCAGCCAGCGCTCGCGGCCGAAGCGCGACTGGTAACCCATCTGCCAGTCGTCCCTGCCCAGGCCCAGTGCGTGGGCGATGGCCTGCGCGCTTGCCTCGCAGCGCTGCGGATACGGGTCGCCCGCGTCGGCCAGGCGCTGTGGGATGCCATGGAAGGAGAACATCAGTTTCCGGCCGCGACCGTGCTGCTCCCAGTAGCGGCGGATCGATCCGGCCACGGCCTCGACCCAGCCTGGATCGACCGAGTAATCGCGCACCAGGCTGACGGTTACGCCTGGGTTGCGGCGCTGCCACGCATCGACGCGGTCTTCGACCGAGGCGGTGGTGGTGGTGGAGTACTGCGGGTACAGCGGCAGCACCACGATGCGGCGCGCGCCGTCGGCTGCTAGGCGGTCGAGCTCGCTGGCCAGCGCCGGTTCGCCGTAACGCATCGCATGGCGCACTGTCAGGGTCGGCAACAGGGCCTGCATGGCCTGCGCCAGCTGGCGTGTATGCACCATCAGCGGTGAGCCGTCGGGCAGCCAGACCTGGGCGTACTTGGCCGCCGAACGACTGCTGCGCAGGGGCAGGATCAGTCCGCGCAGCAGCGGCTGCCACAGCAGTGGCGGGATCGCGACCACGCGGCGGTCGGACAGGAATTCGGCCAGGTAACGGCGTACGGCGGGGGCCGTCGGCGTCTCGGGCGTGCCTAGGTTGACCGCCAGCACGGCGGTATCGGGTGCGTCGAGCATGGGCGGTATTGTCGCCGATCCGGCGCCGTGCCGGGATGCAGGGTTCGGATTGCAGGCATAGCGCGCATCAATGTGAGCAGGGAACGCTCATTGGGGATTCATGACAACGCTACTAATTTCAGTCACTTGCTATATCTTCCTATGGACTGACTTCTGGAGCCTGCCATGCGTCGCCCGATCCAAGCCCTGCTGATCGCCGCCAGCCTGCTGTCCAGCCAGGCCATGGCCGGACCGCAGGAAGACCAGCGTGCGCGCAATGCCGTGCGCGTGCTTGCTGAAATCCAGGAAATCCCCGAACAGGGCATTCCGGACAAACTGCTCGACGAAGGCCGCGCGGTCATCGTCATTCCCGACACGATCAAGGCCGGTCTGGTCATTGGTGGTCGTCGTGGCCACGGCCTGATGTCGGTGCGCATGCCCAACGGCGCCTGGTCCAATCCGGTGTTCGTGAAGCTGACCGGCGGCAGCATCGGCTTCCAGGCCGGCGTGCAGTCCTCGGACGTGGTGCTGGTGTTCCGCAACGACCGCAGCCTGGACAACCTGGTCAATGGCAAGTTCACGCTGGGCGCCGATGCCGGTGTCGCCGCCGGCCCGGTCGGCCGCAATGCCGCCGCTGCCACCGACGGCCAGCTGAAGGCCGAGATCTGGTCCTGGTCGCGCGCGCGCGGCCTGTTTGCCGGCGTCGCGCTGGATGGTGCGGTGCTGCAGATCGATGATGCCGCCAATCTGGATGCCTACGGCAGCAACACCACGCCGCGCATGATCTTCGAAGGCCGCGCTGCCGGTTCGCCGTCGATGGATGTGGTGGCCTTCCGTGACCGCCTGGAAGAGGCCACCTACGCTGCACGCAGCAACCGCAGCGGCAACGGCAGCGCACCGCGTCCGGCAGCGGCCCCGGCGGTTGCGCCGGCGCCTGTTCAGGCAGCACCGGCCGCCCCGGCGGAAGCCACCACGGCGCCGCTGCAGAACGTGCCGCAGACCCCGCCACCGCAGCAGCAGGGCTTCCAGCCGGTCAATGACGGCGAAATCCGCACGGAAACGCTGGGCGGGAACTGACTTTCGTCACGCGCGCCGGCTTACAGCCGGTGCGCTATGCTCGACAGCCTGATCACTAACGTAACGAGCGTCTTTATGGGCAGTTTCAGCATCTGGCATTGGTTGGTCGTGCTGGCCATCGTCCTGCTGGTGTTCGGCACCAAGCGCCTGACCAGTGGCGCCAAGGACCTCGGCTCGGCGGTCAAGGAATTCAAGAAGGGCATGCGCGACGACGACAAGCCGAACGCGCAGCTGGGCGACGAGTCGCGCAGCCAGGATGCCTCGCGCACCGTGCAGGACGAGCACGACCGCAACCCACGCTGATCCGGAGCGGTCGCGGTGTTCGATATCGGCTTCAGCGAACTGCTGGTGATTGCCGTGGTCGCTCTGGTGGTGCTCGGTCCCGAGCGCCTGCCCAAGGCGGCCCGCTTCGCCGGCCTGTGGGTGCGTCGTGCCCGCAACCAGTGGGATTCGGTGAAACAGGAACTGGAGCGCGAACTGCACGCTGAAGAGATCAAGCGGCAGATGCAGGACGTGCGCCAAGGCATGCAGGACACCGAGAACCAGCTGCGCGCCAGTGGCGAAGCGCTCCGTCGCCAGGCCCAGCAGGCGCGGCAGCAGGGCGACGATCTGGCGCAGGAAGTGCGAGCACCGGCGCAGGCCGATCTGCCGCCGCACATGATTGCCCAGCCCGGCGTGGACCCACCGGCCCAGGCTGGCGCCGTTGCCGGGGCGGCTGCTGACGCGCCCGCTGAAGCAGCCGCGACACCGCCGCCGCAGAGCACGGAGCGCCAGCCATGAGTGAACAGGATTTCGGCGAAAGCTCGCTGGTCGAGCATCTGGTGGAACTGCGCGGCCGCCTGGTGCGCGCATTGCTGGGCCTGGGCGTGGTGCTGCTGGCGCTGCTGCCGTTTACCCAGAAGCTGTACAACGCACTGGCCGAACCGCTGGTGTCGCAGCTGCCGAACGGGCAGACGATGATCGCCACCAACCCGGCCGGCGCCTTCTTCGCCCCGCTGAAGCTGACCTTCTTCGTCGCCCTGTTCGTGGCGGTGCCGTGGCTGCTGTACCAGTTGTGGGCGTTTGTTGCCCCGGGCCTGTACGCGCGTGAGAAACGCCTGGCCGTACCGCTGCTGGTGTCGTCGGTGCTGCTGTTCTACATCGGCTGCGCCTTCGCCTACTTCCTGGTGCTGCCGGCGGTGTTCCACTTCCTCACCACCTTCAGCCCGGACGTGATCGCGATCACCCCGGATGCGAACGCCTACCTGGATTTCGTGCTGGCGATCTTCTTCGCCTTCGGCGGCAGCTTCGAACTGCCGGTGGCGATGGTGATCCTGGTGCTGCTGGGCTGGGTGACGCCGCAGCAGTTCAAGGAAGGCCGTGGCTACGCAATCGTCGGCATCTTCGTGGTAGCCGCAGTGCTGACTCCGCCGGACGTGGTCTCGCAGCTGATGCTGGCGATCCCGATGTGCCTGCTGTACGAGCTGGGCATCCACGCCGCACGCTGGCTGGTGCCGTCGTCGGTAGTGAAGAAACCCGCCGCGTGATGCGGTAGGGCCGGGCCATGCCCGGCGTGCGGGGTGCGATGTGATGCCACCGCCGGGCATGGCCCGGCGCTCCCGGTGGGACCGGTCAGGCGTGGAACACGTCGCTCGAGGTCGGCGTGGTCGGGATCGGCGGCGCTGCACGGCTGCCGCGATGCACGAACATCTGCTTCCACGCGGCGTAGACCGCACCGACATACAGCGGCATCAGCACCGTGGTCAGTACCAGCTGGGCGATGAAGGCCGCGGCCAGCGGGCCACCGATCAGCATCGCGATCTGGATCACGATCACGAACAGGATGTACATGCAGAACGCGGCGATCAGGCCGAGTGCGGCGAACACGATCATCGCGCCGATGTTTTCGATGCAGCCCTGCAGGCTCAGGCGCAGCGCATGCATGCCGCTCTGCTTGTCGAACACCACCAGCGCCGGCTGGGTGAACATCGCCAGCGACAGCGCCACCGCGCTCAGGAACACCAGCAGCATCCACAGCGCAATGCGCTTTGCCGGCAGGTTGGCGACCAGCGCGGCGGCATCGTCCGGCTTGATCTGCTGGCCACTGCGGCTGATCTCTTCCATCTTGGTCATGACCTCGCTGAAGGCGGTGAAGCCCTCGCGACCGATCATCATGAACAGCAGCGCGCCCAGCAGCAGTACCGCCAGCACCTGGATCGCCAGCGGCACCAGCAGGTGGCTGACGCGGTGGTCGCGGATCGGCTGCAGCAAGTGCGAGGCCAGGCCCGGGCGGCCTTCGTCGATCTCGCCCACGGCGTAGAGCATGCCGCCGAACATGATCGGCGAGATGGCCAGGGTCATCAGCTGCACGGCCATGCCTGCCGCGCCGGGAATCAGCGTGGACAACAGGGTGACCAGCCAGCTCACCAGCAGCCAGGCCAGGCCGATCCGGGCCAGCTGCAGCGGCGCACGCCGGTACAGGGAGAACGTATCCAGCAACCACTGGGCGCCCGCCGAAGCCGGCAGCTTGCGAATCTCTTTCATGGACATCCGGGAGGGACAGGAGGGGCCGGGCGGCTGCCCGTGCCGCCGATTATCCCTGTTTTGCCGTCGGCTGGGCTGAAGACAGCCGCGCCTGGCGCACGAAACGGCGCAACAGCTGGCGGGCCAGCGGCGCGGCGCTGACTGCGCGCTCGATGGTGCGGGCGCAGCCGCCGTGGCGACCGATGCAGTCGGCGCGGGCACGCACGTAGCCGCGCATGTGGTGGGTGGCGAATTCCGGATGGAACTGCACCCCCCAGGCGTGGCGGCCCCAGCGGAATGCATGGCAGCCATCCAGCGGCGAGCGTGCCAGCACCTGGGCACCCTCGGGCGCACGCAGCACGGTCTGCAGGTGGGTGGCGTGGGCGGCGAAATGCTGCGGCAGGCCCTGGAACAACGGGTCCTGTGCCGCCTGCGGCTGCAGTTCCAGTTCGATCGTGCCGGACTCGCGGCCAGCCGGGTTGTAGGCCACCTCGCCCCCCAGCGCATGGGCCAGCAACTGATGGCCATAGCAGATGCCGAACACTGGCAGACCGGCGTGGGCAGTCTGGCGCAGCCATGCGGCGCTGCGCTCGCTCCAGTCGGCGTGGTCGGTGACGAAGGCGGCCGAGCCGGTCACCAGCACGCCAGCAAAGGCATGCGGATCGGGCAGGGCGCCACCGTGCTCGACATCGACCACCACCGTCTCGTGTTCTTCCAGCCCGGCGGCGACGCGAATCCAGTGCGGAAAGCGCCCGTAGCGGCGCAATGACGGCACCGGTCGGCCGGTTTCAACGATCAGGAACGGGGCTGGATTCATCCGGGGGCGGCAGTACTGACAGGACTTCCTCGATTGTAGTCAGCCCCTGCGCCACCTTTTCAAGCCCGGCCTGGCGCAGGGTCCGCAGCCCTTCAGCACGTGCGGCACGGCTGAAACCGGCCAGATCCATGTCGGCGCGGATCTGCCCGCGCAGCCGCGAGCCCAATGGCAGCAACTCATACAGGCCGATGCGGCCAAGGAATCCGGTGCGCCGGCACTCCAGGCAGCCAACCGGCCGACAGGGCGTGGCGGCATCTGGATATGCGCCATCGCTATCAGCCAGCACCGCCCAGTCGGCAGCACCAAGGGTGTTCGGCTGCTTGCAGTGCGGGCACAGCGTGCGCACCAGGCGCTGGGCGAGGATGCCGTTGAGGGTGCTGGCGAGCAGGTAGTGCGGCACGCCCAGGTCGAGCAGGCGGGTGACCGCCGAGGGCGCGTCGTTGGTATGCAGGGTGGACAGCACCAGGTGGCCGGTCAGCGAGGCCTGGACCGCCATCTGCGCGGTCTCCAGGTCGCGGATCTCGCCGATCATGATGATGTCCGGGTCCTGCCGCAGCAGGGTGCGCACGCCGCTGGCGAAGTCCAGGTCGATGTTTGCCTGCACCTGCATCTGGTTGAACTCCGGCGCGATCATCTCGATCGGGTCCTCCACCGTGCACACGTTCACGTCCGGCGTGGCCAGCCGCTTCAGCGTGGAATACAGGGTGGTGGTCTTGCCCGAGCCGGTTGGACCGGTGACCAGCACGATGCCGTGCGGCCGCTCGACCAGCGCATTCCAGCCGGCGGCCTCCTGCGGGCTGAAACCGAGCTGGTCGATGCTCTTGAACGCAGCATCCGGGTCGAAGATGCGCATCACGCACTTCTCGCCGAAGGCGGTGGGCATGGTCGACAGGCGCATCTCGACCTCGCGGCCACCCGGCGAGCGGGTCTTGATGCGTCCATCCTGCGGGCGCCGCCGCTCGGCCAGGTCCATGCGGCCGAGCACCTTGATACGGCTGACCACCGCGGTCATCACCGCTGGCGGCACCTCGAACACCTTGTGCAGCACGCCGTCGATGCGGAAGCGCATGCGGCCCATCTCGCGACGCGGCTCCAGATGGATGTCCGAGGCGCGCTGTTCGTAGGCGTACTGCAGCAGCCAGTCGACGATGTGCACGATGTGCTGGTCGTCGGCATTGACGTCGCCGGTGCGGCCCAGCTCGACCAGCTGCTCGAAGCTGGGCAGCGTGGTGCTGGCCTCGCCACGCACGTCGCCACGGGCGCCGCGCACCGAGCGGGTCACCCCGTAGAACTCCATGGTGTAGCGGTGCAGGTCCAGCGGGTTGACCACTGCCAGCTCGATGCGGCGGCGGGTCAGGTGCTGCAGGTCGCGGCGCCATTCCTGCACCAGCGGCTCGCTGGTGGCCACCAGCACGCGCTCGGCGTCCACCGCCAGCGGCAGGAAGCGGTGGCGGCGGGCGTAGGCGTGGGAGACCAGCGCGGTGACCGCGGCGACGTCGACCCGGGTCGGGTCGATGCGCAGGTAGCGGCTGCCGGTGCGCTGCGCCAGCCACTCGGTCAGCCGTTCAAGGGTCAGCTCGCCGCCGCCGTTGGCGGCCAGCTTGAGGTTGGACAGCAGCACCAGCGGGTGCACTTCACTAGCATTGCGCGCGCCCTGCGCGGAAAACCGCATGCGCTCGCGGTCCTGCTCGGCCACCAGGTCATCGGCGACCAGAGCCGCGGCAATCTGCTCGAAATGCAGCCGTCCCCAGGGCAGCGGGACGCCGCCCGCCTCGCCGGGCGTGCCTGCCGGCAGCCGATGTTCCATCTGCCTGCTCCTCCCGGGTACGGAATGCCCCGCAGGTCGGCCGTTATACTAGCGCACCCCCTTGCCGGCCAAGACTCGTACGCATGTCCGCGACCCCGACCGTTCCGATCACCTTCCAGGGCCTGATCCAGACCCTGAACCAGTTCTGGGCCCAGCAGGGCTGCGTGCTCATCCAGCCGCTCGACCTGGAGGTGGGCGCCGGTACCTTCCACCCGGCCACCTTCCTGCGTGCGATCGGTCCGGAAGGCTGGAATGCGGCCTACGTGCAGCCGTCGCGGCGCCCGACCGATGGCCGTTACGGTGAGAACCCGAACCGCCTGCAGCGCTACTACCAGTACCAGGTGGCGATGAAACCGGCGCCGGACAACATCCAGCAGTTGTACCTGGATTCGCTGAAGGCACTGGGCATCGATCCGCTGGTGCACGACCTGCGCTTCGTCGAGGACAACTGGGAATCGCCGACGCTGGGCGCGTGGGGCCTGGGCTGGGAAGTCTGGCTCAACGGCATGGAAGTGACCCAGTTCACCTACTTCCAGCAGGCCGGTGGCCTGGAATGCCGCCCGGTGCTGGGCGAGATCACCTATGGTCTCGAGCGCCTGTGCATGTACCTGCAGAACTGCGACAACGTCTACGACCTGGTCTGGACCTACGGCCCGGACGGCCAGCCGGTGACCTACGGTGACGTCTACCACCAGAACGAGGTGGAGCAGAGCACCTACAACTTCGAATACGCCGACGTGGAAGAAATGTTCCACCGCTTCGATGCCTGCGAGCGTGAAGCGCAGAAGCTGGTGGAAGTGGGCCTGCCGCTGCCGGCCTACGAGCAGGTGATGAAGGCCAGCCACACCTTCAACCTGCTCGATGCGCGCCGCGCGATCAGCGTGACCGAGCGCCAGCGCTACATCCTGCGGGTGCGCGCGCTGGCCCAGGCGGTGGCCAAGGCGTATTACGAGCAGCGCGAGAAGCTGGGCTTCCCGGGCGCGAAGAAGGCCTGAAGGCCGCGCTCTCCCCCTTACTCCGGGGCGCCGGACGCGTCGCGCGCTGCGCCCCCACCACAGGATTGAAACGATGAGCCAACTGTCCCCCCTGCTGATTGAACTGGGCACCGAAGAGTTGCCGGTCAAGGCGCTGCCGGGCCTGGCCCAGGCCTTCTTTGACGGTGTTGTCGAAGGCCTGCGCAAGCGTGGCATCGCGCTGGAACTGGGCGATGCGCGCCCGCTGTCCACCCCGCGCCGCCTGGCCGTGCTGCTGCCGGGCGTCGGCCTGGAACAGCCGGAACAGCACAGCGAAGTGCTGGGCCCGTACCTGAACATCGCGCTGGACGCCGAAGGCCAGCCGACCAAGGCCCTGCAGGGCTTCGCCGCCAAGGCCGGGATCGACTGGACCGCGCTGGAGAAGACCACCGACAACAAGGGTGAGCGCTTCGTGCACCGCGCAGTGACCCCGGGCGCGAGCACCGCCAGCCTGCTGCCGGAGATCCTGCGCGAGGCGATCGCGGCGATGCCGATTCCCAAGCCGATGCGCTGGGGCGATCACGCCTGGGGTTTCGCGCGCCCGGCGCACTGGCTGGTGCTGCTGCACGGTGCCACTGTGGTCGAGGCCGAACTGTTCGGCCTGCAGGCCGGCCGTGTCAGCCGTGGCCACCGCTTCCACCACGACCAGGCCGTGTCGCTGGCACAGCCGCAGGACTACGTTGAAGCGCTGCGCGCCGCGTTCGTGCTGGTCGATCCGAGCGAGCGCCGCGCACGCATCGTCGCCGAGGTCGAAGCCGCCGCAGCCAAGGCCGGTGGCAGTGCCCGCATCACCGAGGACAACCTGGAGCAGGTGGTGAACCTGGTCGAATGGCCGTCGGCAGTGCTGTGCAGCTTCGAGCCCGCGTTCCTGGCGGTGCCGCAGGAAGCGCTGATCGAGACGATGGAAATCAACCAGAAGTTCTTCCCCGTGCTGGATGCGGCCGGCACGCTGACCGAGAAGTTCATCGGCATTGCCAACATCGAGTCGAAGAACGTGGCCGAAGTGGCCAAGGGCTACGAGCGGGTGATCCGCCCGCGCTTCGCCGATGCCAAGTTCTTCTTCGACGAGGATCTGAAGCAGGGCCTGGTGTCGATGGGTGAGGGCCTGAAGACGGTGACCTACCAGGCCAAGCTGGGCAGCGTGGCCGACAAGGTGGCGCGCGTGGCCGCACTGGCCGAAGTGATCGCAGCCCAGGTCGGTGCCGATCCGGCGCAGGCCAAGCGGGCTGCCGAGCTGGCCAAGAACGACCTGCAGTCGCGCATGGTCAACGAATTCCCGGAACTGCAGGGCATCGCCGGCCGCCACTACGCCGTGGCAGGTGGTGAATCGGCCGACGTGGCACTGGCCATCGACGAGGCCTACCAGCCGCGCTTCGGTGGTGATGACATCGCGCTGTCGCCGCTGGGCAAGGTGCTGGCCATCGCCGAACGCGTGGATACGCTGGCCGGTGGTTTTGCTGCAGGCCTGAAGCCGACCGGCAACAAGGACCCGTTCGCCCTGCGCCGCAACGCGCTGGGCCTGGCCCGCACGATCATCGAAAGCGGCTTCGAGCTGGACCTGCGCGCGCTGCTGGCCAGCGCCAACGGCGGCCTGGCGGCGCGCAACGTGCAGGCCGACGTCGGCGAGCTGTACGACTTCATCCTCGACCGCCTGAAGGGCTACTACGGCGACAAGGGCGTGCCGGCTTCACACTTCAACGCTGTGGCCGAGCTGAAACCGGCCTCGCTGTACGACTTCGACCGCCGCTTGGATGCGATCGGCATCTTTGCGACGCTGCCGGAAGCCGAAGCGCTGGCCGCGGCCAACAAGCGCATCCGCAACATCCTGCGCAAGGCCGAGGGCGAGATTCCGGCGCAGATCGACGCGGCACTGCTGCAGGAAGATGCCGAGCGCGCGCTGGCCGAAGCGGTCACCGCCGCCATTGATGACACCGGCGCCAGCCTGCACCAGAAGGACTATGTGGCGGTGCTGGCACGCCTGGCGCGCCTGCGTCCGCAGGTCGACGCGTTCTTCGATGGCGTGATGGTCAACGCGGAGGATCCGGCGCTGCGTGGCAACCGCCTGGCGCTGCTGACGATGCTGGGCGAGCGCCTGGGCAAGGTGGCGGCGATCGAGCATCTGTCGAGCTGACGCCCGTATCGGTAGTGCCGGCCGCTGGCCGGCATTGCCCCGGATCTGTGGGTTGCCGGCCAGCGGCCGGCACTACCGGAACATCGCCGGCGGATGTCCATCGGGATCATCGCCGTCGCCGCACGCGACGTCGGCATCCTCGCGTGCGATCCCGATGATTGCCACAAAGGCGCGTATTTTGACCGCCACTTAACAACCGATCTCCAACGACGTGATGCATTTCGCATCGTCACCTCCGGTCGGTATGCTGTGCCGCATGCAGCCAAAGAAATACGCCCTGCCGCTGATGGTCCTGTCGCTGGCCGCCACCTCCGTGGCCCACGCGCGCGGCACCATCGACAAGGTGGACATCAAGGGATTGGACAAGGGCGACGACGCCGCAATCATCGAGAACATCCAGGAATCGCTGTCGCTGTTCGACACGATCGGCAAGGAGCAGGGTGAATCGCGCCTGGAGTACCTGCTGTCGCAGGCCGAGCGGCAGACCCGCCAGGCGCTGGAACCGTTCGGGTACTACAACCCGGTGATCAAGGTCGAGGCGCCGCGCCAGGATGAGCACGTGCGCGTGCTCATCCATGTCGACAAGGGGGCCCCGGTGACCGTGCGCCGCGAGCACATCGACATCACCGGCCCGGCGATGTACGACCAGTACCTGCAGGACGACCTGGCCGCATTCAAGCCCCGCAAGGGCCAGCGCTTCGAGCACACCCAGTACGAAGCCAGCAAGATCACCATCACCCGGCGCCTGGCCGAGCGTGGCTACTTCGACGCCGACTACACCCAGCGCCAGGTGCAGATCACCCGCGCCGACAACGCGGCCGACATCGACCTGACCTGGGACAGCGGCCGCCGCTACAACATGGGCCCGGTGCGCTTCCAGCAGGACTACTTCGTCGACAAGCTGTTCGACCCGCTGGTGTACTGGGAGCAGGGCAGCTACTACCACGAGGGCAAGCTGGACCGGCTGCGCGAGTCGCTGACCAAGCTGGACTACTTCAGCGTGATCGACATCCAGCCGCGCCCGGACCAGGCCGACGAAAACGGCGAAGTGCCGGTGGACGTGAAGCTGACGCGCGCCAAGCGCACCATCTACACCGCGGGCCTGAGCTACGGCAGCGAGAGTGGCCCGGGTGTGCGTGGTGGCATCGAGCGGCGGTTCCTGAACAACCGCGGCCACAAGATGAACACGCAGCTGGACTATGCGCAGAAGCGCAAGAGCCTGATCACCAGCTACCGCATTCCAGCCTTCAACTGGCTTGATGGCTGGTACACCTTCGCTGCCAGCGCCTACGACGAGCAGACCGACTACATCGACCTGCGCAACTTCAAGCTGATCGCCAGCCGCAGCGGCGAGATCAACGAACACTGGACCGCGATCGCCTCGATCAACGCGCTGCGCGAGCGCTGGCGCTATGCCTCGGGCACCGAATTCACCGACGCGGTCTACAACACCTCGACGCTGGTCTACCCGCAGCTGGTCGCCGACTACGTCGACGTCGATGACGAGCTGTTCCCGCGCAAGGGCGTCAGCGGTACGGCAACGATGCGCGCCGGTGTGGAAGGTGCGGGTTCGGACACCAGCTTCGTGCAGGCCAATGCCGTGCTGCGCTGGTACATCCCGGTGGGCGATAGCAATCGCCTGATCCTGCGCGGCGAGGGTGGCACCACCTGGACCAGCGACCTGGTGGCGATGCCGCCGAGCCTGCGCTACTTCGCCGGTGGTGACCGCAGCATCCGCGGCTACGCCTACCGTGAGGTTGGCCCGCGTACGCCGAAGCCGGACAAGTATGCGCTGGGTGCCAAGAACCTGGTGATCGGCTCGGCCGAGTACGAGCACTACTTCAACGGTGGCCCCTGGGGTGCGGCGGTGTTCGTCGATACCGGCAGTGCCTTCGACAACACCATCGACCTGCATACCGGCGTCGGCTTCGGCGTGCGCTGGAAATCGCCGGTGGGCCCGGTGCGGGTGGATATCGCGCACGGCCTGAACAACCCGGATTCGCAGTTCCAGCTGTACCTCAACATCGGAGCGGACCTGTGAGTTCCCCCGCACCGACTCCGAACAGGCCGCCGCGCGTGCGTTTCTACCGGCGCCGCCGCTTCTGGGCCTGGTCCGGCGTGGGCGTGCTGGGCCTGGTGCTGCTGGCCCTGCTGGCGGTGTACTGGCTGCTGCAGACCGTGGCCGGCCGTGACGTACTGCTGGCCCAGGTGGTGGCGCGCCTGCCGGTGGGTGCCAGCTTCACCTGGGACAAGGTGGACGGCCCGGTGGCAGGGCCGCTGACCCTTTACAACGTCGACTTCCGTTACGACGACATCCATTTCCACGCCGAGCGCGCCTACCTGGAGCCGGACCTGCGCCCGCTGCTGGGCCGCAAGCTGCTGCTGGACAAGCTGGAGCTGAGCAACGCGACGTTGAACCTGGCCAAGAGCGATGAGCCGTTCGAGCTGCCGTCGTGGCCCGATTCGCTGCCGCAGATCGAGATGCCGCTGGCGATCCAGGCCGACGCCATCGCCATCGACGGCTTCCGCATCAGCCAGGCCAACGAGCCGGTGATCGACATCAGTCGCGTGCGTGGTGGCATCGAGATCGCCAATGGCGAGTTCCAGGCACGCAGGCTGGTGGTGGACAGCGACATGGGCAACTTCACCGCCCAGGGTCGCTACATCCCGGCCAAGGACTACGACACCGACGTGACCGTCACTGCCGTGCTGCCGGCACCGCGTGGGCGCACGGCCGCCACGGTGGGCCTGGTCGCCCGCGGTGACCTGTCGCACATGGAAGTGGCCGTAGCCGGGCGCGCGCCGAAGCCACTGCACGCGATGCTGGTGTTCGATGGCCGCACCGACCCGACCTGGAACGCCAGCGTGCGCAGCGACGAGCTGGATCTGGCGCTGCTGTCGCCAGCATTGGCGAGCTCGGCGATCGCGCCGTTGTCGCTGGACTTCACCGCCGCCGGCAAGGGCGGCAATGCCAACCTGCGTGGCAAGGTAAAGCAGGGCGATCAGGAACTGGAACTGGCACCGTCGGTGGTGTCATTGCAGGACCAGGTGCTGAAGGTCTCACCGCTGCTGGTGAAGGGCCTTGGCGGTGAGGCGCGGCTGGAAGGTACCGCCGATTTCAGTCAGGAAGACCAGCAGAAGCTCAACTTCTCGGTGGTCGCGCGTGACCTGACTTGGGTGCCGGCACCGGACCCGAACACCGCCGGCAGCGCACCGGTGCCGGTCACCCTGAAGGAAGCACGCTTCGGCCTGGCCGGTACCCTGAAGGCCTGGGCGGCGATCGGCCGCGCCGATGTCGAACGCGAAAAGCAGAAGGCCCAGCTGCGCTTCGACGTACGCGGCAACGACCAGGCCGCGTCGATCCACCAGTTGCAGGCGCAGACGCCGGGTGGACAGCTGCAGGTGGAAGGCCAGGTGGCGTGGGCACCGCAGCTGGACTGGGATGCCAAGGCCACGCTGAAGGACTTCGACCCTGGCTACTTCGTGCCGGGCTGGAACGGCCGGCTGTCCGGCAACCTGGCTTCGAAGGGACGGCAACTGCCGCCGCCGGCAAACGCACCGCCGGGTACCACCGGCACACTGGAAGCCACGGTCGATCTGCCGTCGCTGAAGGGCGTGCTGCGCCAGCGCAATCTCGATGCGCAGGGAAAGTTCGCGCTGCAGGGCGCGCAGGGCCAGGGCGACCTGAAGCTGTCGCTGGGCAGCAGCCGGGTGACCGCGTCGGGCAAGGTCGGCGACCGCCTCGATATCGATGCGCGTTTCGAACCGCTGCAGCTGAGCGATCTGCTGCCGGGTGCCGATGGTGGCCTGCGTGGCCAGGTACAGGTGAAGGGCCCGCGCGACGCGCCGGACATCACCGCCGACCTGGTCGGCAACAACCTCAACTGGGACGGCTACGGCGCCGAAAGCGTGAGCATCAAGGGCCGCCTGCCGTGGCGCGGCGACAGCGGCACGCTGGCGATCCAGGGCCAGCAGGTCAACGCGGGCATGCTGCTGGAGCGCTTGAACGTGGATGCGCAGGGCAGTGTCTCCAACCTGCGCCTGGCTGCGCAGACCCGCAACGAGATGGGGGCGATCGAGCTGCAGGGCAGCGTGCGCCAGCAGGGCACGCAGTGGCGCGGCGAGCTGGCCTCGCTGCGCATCGCACCGGTGAAGGGTGATGCGTGGTCGCTGCGTGCACCGGCGGCGTTCGCGATCAACGGCAGCACCTACACCCTGTCCGAAGCCTGCCTGGCCGCCGCCAGCAGCGGCGCGCTGTGCGCACAGGCCAACTGGCCGCGCGAAGGCCTGGTGGTGCGCAGTGACGCGCTGCCGCTGGCGCTGGTGCAGCCGTGGCTGCCGCCGCAGTCCGGCCGCCGCATCTATCTGCGCGGCGACGTCAGCCTGGACGCGCAGATCCGCCCGCGTGGCGCGGCCTGGGAAGGCCATGTGGAAGTGCGCTCGAAGGAAGGCGGCGTGCGCCTGGGCGAGAACCGCAACACCGTGGGCGATACCACCCGCGGCGAACTGGTGCGCTATGACCAGTTCTCGCTGAAGCTCGACATGACCCCGTCCAGCATCAAGGGCTACCTGGGCATGGGCTTCCAGGGCAACGGCTTCGTCGACGCGAAGATGCAGACCGGCTGGGAAGCCAGTGCACCACTGAACGGTGAGCTCTATCTGAACATGTCGCGGCTGTACTGGCTGGAGCTGTTCTCGCCGGACATCGTGCGCCCGACCGGCCTGATCGAGGGCCACGTGAGCCTGCGCGGTACGCGCGGGCAGCCGTCGCTGGGTGGCGACGCGCAGCTGAGCAACTTCAAGGGCGAATTCCCCGCGCTGGGCCTGACCTTCGACCAGGGCAAGGGCAGCTTCGTGGCCCAGCCCGACGGTTCAGCCAAGATCACCGCGCAGGCCAACTCCGGCCAGGGCACGCTGTACGTGGACGGTGGCCTGTCGTGGTTCGGTGATGCGCAGCCCTTGCAGCTGAAGATCCACGGCGAGAACGTGCTGCTGTCCAACACCAGCGAACTGCGCATCGTCGCCAACCCCAACCTCGACTTCACCCTGGCCAAGGCAGCGATGGAGCTGCGCGGTACCGTCCACGTGCCCGAGGCCGACATCGACCTGGAGCGCCTGGACCGTGGCACCTCGGTGTCCGAAGACGTGGTCGTGCTGGATCCGGCTGATCCGGAAGAGTCGCGCACCTCGCCGCTGGACATGGACCTGACCGTCAGCCTCGGCGAAAAGGTGAAGATGACCGGGTTCGGCCTGAAGGGCGCGCTGACCGGCAAGATGCAGGTCTGGGCCAAGCCCGGCCGCGAAATGACCGCCAATGGCGGCCTGGAAGTGAGCGGCCGCTACAAGGCGTACGGGCAGGACCTGACCATCACCCGCGGCAACCTCAACTGGAACTACAACGCGGTGTCCGACCCGCGCATCAACATCCGTGCCGAGCGACGGATCGGTGATGTCACCGCCGGCATCGACGTGACCGGGCGTGCCCAGCAACCGCGTGCCGACGTGTGGTCCGATCCTGCGATGTCGCAGTCCGAGGCACTGGCCTATCTGGTTCTGGGACGCAGCCTGACCGGCGCCAGCAGCGACCAGGCGCAGCAGGTCAACGCGGCCTCGGCGGCGCTCTCGGCCGGCAGTGGCCTGCTGGCGTCGCAGCTGGGTGCCAAGCTGGGCCTGGACGATGCCGGCGTGAGCCAGTCGCGCGCGCTGGGCGGCTCGGTGATCGGCGTCGGCAAGTACATCTCGCCCAAGCTGTACGTGGGTTACGGCGTGTCGCTGGTGGGCGCAGGTTCGGTGATCACGCTGAAGTACCTGCTGCGCCGCGGGTTTGATGTGGAAGTGGAGTCGAGCACGGTGGAAAACCGTGGGTCGATCAACTGGCGGCGGGAGAAGTAACCCGCCGTGGCATCCCTGTAGAGCCGAGCCATGCTCGGCTTCCGCGCGCAGCGTGGGAAGGTGGGGCGGGCAGAAGAGCAGCCGAGCGTGGGCTCGGCTCTACAGGTACGTGCCCCCAACCATCAGCCGTTGCCCCATGCGGCCCCAGCGGCTATGGTCCCGGGCTGTTCTGTCGTACCGGATTGCCTCATGTCACCACGCAAAGCCCTTCCCACCGCCCTGGCCCTGGGCCTGACCCTCGCCGCCGGTGCTCACGCCGACGAAGGCATGTGGATGCCGACCCAGCTGCCGGAACTGGCCAAGTCGCTGCAGGCCGCAGGCTTCAAGGGCAATCCGGCCGACCTGGCCAACGTCACTGCGCCGCCGCTGAGCGCGGTGGTGCGTGCCGGTGGCGGCACCGGTTCGTTCGTGTCCGCCGACGGCCTGCTGCTGACCAACCACCACGTGGCGATGGGCGTGATCCAGTACAACAGCTCGCCCGAGCACGACCTGATCAACGGTGGCTTCATCGCCAAGGACCGTGCCGACGAGCGTCCGGCCAACCCGGACTTCCGCGTGCTGGTCACCGTCGGCTTCGACAAGGTGACCGACCAGGTGCTGGCGCAGGCGCGTGGCAAGACCGGTCGCGCCTATTTCGATGCGGTGGATGCGGCCAGCAAGCAGATCGTGGCCGAGTGCGAGAAGGACGGCAGCGTGCGCTGCTCGGTGGCCAACATGTACTACGGCACCGATTTCTATCGCATCGCCCAGCTGGAACTGAGCGACGTGCGCCTGGTGTACGCGCCGCCGCGCGCGATCGGCAACTACGGCGACGAGATCGACAACTTCATGTGGCCGCGCCACACCGGCGACTTCACCCTGCTGCGCGCCTATGTCGGCAAGGACGGCAAGCCGGCCGCCTACAGCAAGGACAACGTGCCCTACCAGGCACCGGCGCACCTGCAGATGTCGGTGGAAGGCCCGAAGGAAGGCGATTACGCGATGCTGGCCGGTTACCCGGGCATCACCTATCGCCACCGCACCGCGGCCGAATTCGCCGGCCAGATCGATGCCGTGCTGCCGCGCCGCGTGTCGGTGTTCCAGCAGATGATCGACACCATCGAGGCCGCCACCGCCAAGGACGCGCAGGCGCGTACCCGCTATGCCTCGCAGCTGCAGTCGCTGAAGAACAACCGCAAGCGCGCCGCTGGCGAACTGGAAGGCCTGCTGCGCAGCGACGCCAAGGCCCAGCGTGCCGCCGACGAGACCGCGATGCTGGCCGCCACCGACCGCAGGTACCAGAGCGACATCAAGGCGCTGCTGGCCAACCTGTCACAGGGCGCGGCGGTGGGCGAGCGTGACCTGCTGCTGGACCAGATCGCCGCACAGAGCCAGTTGCTGCGCTCGGCGCTGCTGCTGGAGCGCCTGCGCATCGAATCGGCCAAACCGGACGCGCAGCGCGAGAGCGGTTACCAGCAGCGCGACCAGGCGATGATCGAAGGCGTGCTCAAGCAGGTCCAGCGCCGCTACGCACCGGAGGTCGAGAAGGCCCTGCTGACCACCCTGCTGACCCGTTACCAGCAGCTGCCGGACGCGCAGCGCGTGGCCGAGTTCGACGCGGCCTTCGGCCGCACCCCGCAGCAGCTGGCCACGGCGCTGGACACCCTGTACGCCGGAACCCAGCTGGGCGATGAGGCGCAGCGCCTGTCGCGCTTTGCCGCCGCACGCGAAGGCAAGGCCCTGGCCGCCGATCCGCTGATCGCCGTGGCCGGCCCGCTGGTGGCCGCGCAGCTGCGCATCGAAAACGAGAGCAAGACCCGCGAAGGCGAGCAGCTGCGCCTGCGCCCGGCGTACATGCAGGCGCTGTTCGCCTGGCGTGCCAAGCAGGGCCGCGCCGTGTACCCGGATGCCAACCGCACCCTGCGCATCAGCTACGGCAGGGTCGAGGCACTGCACCCGCGCGATGGCGTGACCTACTCGCCGGTGACCACCGTGGCCGGCATCGTCGAGAAGAACACCAACGCCTATCCGTTCGACGCACCCAAGCCGCTGCTGGCCGCGATCGCCAAGGGTGACTTCGGCAGCACCGCCGACCCGGCGCTGAAGACCCAGACGGTCAACTTCCTGACCAACCTGGACACCACCGGCGGCAACTCCGGCTCGCCGGTGCTCAACGCCAAGGGCGAACTGATCGGCCTGAACTTCGACAGCAACTGGGAATCGGTCAGCGCCAGCTGGTGGTTCGATCCGCGCTACAAGCGCGCCGTGCACGTGGACATGCGCTACCTGCGCTGGCTGCTGGCCAAGGTCTACCCGGCGCCCGAGCTGCTGAAGGAAATGGGCGTACCGGCCCAGTAAACCGGTACCTGGCAGGCGCCCACCGCTTCCTGGTGGGTGCCCATTGATTCCCGGTAGGTGCCCACTGTCAGTGGGCACGGATGTCCCCGTCACGACCAACGGTCGTGACCCACCAGACGGACCAACGGTCGTGACCCACCGCCATGACCTACCCGCACGACCAGCGGTCGTGATCTACTGACCCCTGTCCTGACGGAAACGCGCGCGTGGTCTCCAGCTGGATCCTGCTGCTGGTCTCGGTTGCCTATGCTGCGCTGCTGTTCGGCGTGGCGTGGTGGGGCGACCGTCGGCCGATGTATCCCGACCGGCCGTGGCTGCGGCCGGTGGTCTACAGCCTGGCACTGGCCGTGTACTGCTCGTCGTGGACCTTCTACGGCGCGGTCGGCACCGCTGTGCGCAATGGCGTGGGCTATCTGCCGATCTACATCGGCCCGTTGCTGCTGCTGCTGTTCGGCTGGCGCATCATCGAGCGCCTGGCGCTGATCGCGCGCAGCCAGAACGTGGTCTCCATTGCTGATTTCATCTCCTCGCGCTTCGGCCGCTCGCGGCGGCTGGCGGCGCTGGTGGCGATCATCGCGCTGATCGGCATCATTCCGTACCTGGCGCTGCAGTACAAAGCGGTGGCGATGAGCCTGCAGGTCCTGACCGGCAACACCGGCCCGACCGGCTTCTTCACCGATCCCGCGCTGTACGTGGCGCTGCTGATGGCGCTGTTCGCCACCCTGTTCGGTACCCGCCAGGTCGATGCCACCGAGCACCATCACGGCATGATGCTGGCGATCGCCTTCGAATCGGTGATCAAGCTGCTGGCGATGCTGGCCGTGGGCGTGTTCGCCTACCTCTGGCTGAGCAACCGCACCGACGCGGTGGTCGAGTCGGTGCATACGCTGTTCACCGGCCTGCCGCCGGTGGGCTTCATCTCGCAGACCCTGCTCAGTTTCCTGGCCATCATCTGCCTGCCGCGCCAGTTCCACGTGGCCGTGGTCGAGTGCGGCGATGTGCGCGACGTGCGCCGCGCGCGCTGGATGTTCGGCGGCTACCTGGTGCTGATCTCGGGCATGGTGCTGCCGATCGCCACCGCCGGCGTGACCCTGTTTGGCACCGGCGGCAGCGTCGCCGACGACTCGATGGTGCTGGCCCTGCCGCTGGCCGAGGGCCGCAACGCACTGGCGCTGATCGCCTACGTGGGCGGCTTTTCGGCGGCCACCGGCATGGTCATCGTGTCGTCCATCGCGCTGGCCACCATGGTCAGCAACGACCTGGTGATGCCGGTGCTGCTGCGTCGGAGCGGTGACCACCAGGAGGCCGCCGACGTCGCCTCGCGCGTGCTGTGGATCCGCCGCCTGGCGATCCTGCTGCTGGCGCTGATGGCGTACAGCTACTACCGCACCAGCAGCAACGACAGCACGTTGGCCTCGTACGGCCTGATGGCGTTCGCGGCGGTAGCGCAGTTCGCGCCCGGCCTGATCGGCGGCCTGTACTGGCGCGGTGCCAGCCGGCGTGGTGTCGAGGTGGGCATGCTGCTCGGCTTCGCCACCTGGCTGTACACCCTGCTGCTGCCGGCGATGACCATGGCCGGCTGGGTCGACGCCGCCTGGGTGCAGCACGGCCCGTTCGGCATCGAGTGGCTGCGTCCGCAGCAGCTGTTCGGCATGACCGGCTGGGATCCGCTGACCCACGGCACGTTCTGGTCGCTGCTGGTCAACGCGGCGACGATGATGCTGGTGTCCGCGCGCTGGCGCCCCGGTGTGGACGAGCGGCTGCGCGCCGCGCCGTTCCTCGACCCGTATGCCGAGCGCCCGTCGGTGGCCGGTGGCTGGCCCGGTCATGTGCACGTGGGCGACCTGCTGGCACTTGCCTCGCGCGTGGTCGGCGAGCGCCATGCGCGGCGCTCGTTCTTCGAGCAGGCACAGTCGCTGGGCCGCGAGCTGCAATCCTCGGCGCCGGCCGACCGGCCGTGGGTGCAGTTCACCGAACGCCTGCTGGCCGCGTCGATTGGTGCGGCCTCGGCGCGCCTGCTGCTGACCAGCCTGCTGCGTGGCTCGGGCATGGACCTTGGCGAAGTGGTGGCGGTGCTGGACGAAGCCGGGCAGGAACTGCGCTTCAACCGCGAGATCCTGTCGACCACGCTGGAGAACATCAGCGCCGGGGTCAGCGTGGTCGATCCGGACATGCGCCTGACCGCGTGGAACCGCCGCTACCAGGACATGTTCGGTTACCCCGACGGCATGCTCTACGTGGGCCGCCCGGTGGCCGACCTGATCCGATACAACGCCGAGCGCGGCGAGCTGGGCGAGGGCGATATCGAAGTACAGATCAACCGCCGCATCGGCTACATGCGCGCCGGTTCGCCGCACGTGTTCGAGCGCACCCGCAGCGACGGCAAGGTGATCGAGATGCGCGGCCAGGCGCTGCCCGGCGGCGGCTACGTGACCAGCTACAACGACATCACCGACTACAAGCACGCCGAAAAGGCGCTGCTTGAAGCCAACGAGACGCTGGAACAGCGCGTCGCCGAGCGCTCGCATGAGGCCGAGGTCGCACAGCAGTCGAAGACGCGCTTCCTGGCGGCGATCAGCCACGACGTGCTGCAGCCGCTGAACGCCGCGCGCCTGTTCGCTTCGGCGTTGCGTGACAGCGACCACGTGAGCGATGAGCAGAAGCACCTGGCCGAACGCGTGGATGCGTCGCTGCGCGCGGCCGAAGAACTGCTGGATGGCCTGCTGGACGTGTCGCGGCTGGATGCCGGTGGCCTGCACCCGGTGATCGGCGAGTTCGATGTGAGTGCGTTGATGCGCGAGCTGGCTGCGCAGTACACGCCGGTGGCTGCGGGCCGTGGCCTGCGCCTGGACCTGTTCGCGCGCGCGGCCTGGGTACGCAGCGATCGCCGCCTGCTGCGCCGCGTACTGCAGAACTTCCTGGCCAATGCACTGCGCTACACACGCCAGGGGCGCATCGTGCTGGCCGTGCGCCAGCGCGGCGACGAGGTGGAACTGCAGGTGTGGGATACCGGCCCTGGCATTCCCGAACACCACATGCGGCAGATCTTCGACGAGTTCCACCGCTACCAGCAGCCGTTCGACTGGGGCGAGCAGGGGTTGGGCCTGGGCCTGTCGATCTGCCAGCGCATCTCGCGCCTGCTTGATCATCGGTTGAACGCACGCAGCCGCGTCGGCAAGGGCTCGATGTTCTCGATCATCCTGCCACGGGTTGCGCCCTTGCCCGGCTACACCGAGCCTGCCAAGGCGACCCAGGCCGTGGCCACACCGGTGCGCAGCGATTCGCTGGCGGGCCTGCGGGTGCTGTGCGTGGACAACGACGAGGAAATCCTCGACGGCATGCGCGCACTGCTCGGCCGCTGGCAGGTGCAGGTGATCACCGCCGCCACCGTCGACCAGGCACTGGAGAAGATCGCCGAGCGACCGCAGGTGATGCTGGTGGACTACCACCTGCACGATCGCATGGATGGCCTGGATGCGCTGGTGGCGCTGCGCGAGGCGGCCGGCTACCCGCTGCCGGGTGCGCTGCTGACCGCCGATGGTCGCGACGAACTGAAGCGGATGGCGCGCGAACGCGGCTACCGCGTGCTGACCAAGCCGATCAAGCCGGCCTCGCTGCGCGCCTTCCTCGGCGCGCTGCGCGACGCCGGCAATAGCGACGCCTGATTGGCAACTGTAGAGCCGAGCCTATGCTCGGCTTCCGCGCGCTGCACGGCGCCGATATAGCCATCGCTATACAAACCAGCCCTGCCTGCGCGTTTCGCTGGAAATGCGCCACGCGCGAATCGCGATGCTAAGCTTCGCGTCCCCTTGGGGAGTAGCCGGATTCCTTCGCAGGAATCGTCCACGTCAACATACTCGGCCAGTGCGCCGTGGCGTGGACAACCATGATGGTTGGCGAGACCAGCGGCCCGCGCGCGCAACGTCAGGTTGGGCGCGAGCGCAGGCCGTGCGTCCGTCCTAGCCCGACCTCAGCCGCTGTCCATGTCCCCCATTTCGATCCTCCTGATCGGCTTTGCCATGTCCACCGATGCCTTCGCTGCGGCGATCGGCAAGGGTGCGGCCATGCGCAAGCCGGTGTTCCGCGATGCACTGCGGGCCGGCATCATCTTCGGCGTCATCGAGGCGATCACGCCCATCATCGGCTGGTTGCTCGGCCGTGCCGCCCTGCAGTACGTGGAAGCATTCGACCACTGGATCGCCTTCGGCCTGCTCGGTGCGCTGGGCATCCACATGATCTACAACGGCCTGCGCCCGGACAGTGCCGAGGAAGACGAAGACCCTTCGCAGCACCACGGCTTCTGGAAGCTGGCGCTGACCGGTTTCGCCACCAGCATCGACGCGATGGCCGTGGGCATCGGCCTGGCCTTCATGGACGTGCATATCGGCGTGATGGCGGCGGTCATCGGTCTGTGCACGCTGACGATGGTCACCGTCGGCATCATGCTCGGCCGCGTGCTGGGCAGCATGGTCGGCAAGCGTGCCGAGATCATCGGCGGCGTGATCCTGATGATCATCGGCGCGACGATCCTGTACGAACACCTGCACGGCGTGGGGTAAGCAGGGAAATCTGTAGAGCCGAGCCCACGCTCGGCTGCTTTGCATGGCAGCCGAGCATGGACTCGGCTCTACATCAGGGTGTTGGCTGACAAGCATTGCGGTGTTGCACTGATGGAGAGGCTGTCACGCGTGCCATAGCGTCTTCGCATGGCCAGTCCCGCACTCCGTTATGGTCGTTGGTCGCATACCGGCAATGTCTATGCCCTTACGACGGTGACGCATGCGCGTCGTCCCTGGTTCAGTGACAAGGGCAACGTCGATCTTCTGATCGAAGCGCTGCGCACAGTCGAGCAAACCGGTCGTACCTTCTCCCTGGCCTGGGTGATCATGCCGGACCACCTGCATTGGTTGATCGAGCTGCGTACGGGCACGCTGGCCGGCCGCATGCAGATCCTGAAGTCCCGGAGTGGAAGATCCATCGCCAGGCGCGCTGATGCCAACGCGCCGATCTGGCAGCCGGGATACTACGACCATGCGCTGCGCGGCGATGAGTGCCTGCGCACGCAGGCGATGTACATCGCGGCCAATCCCGTGCGTGCTGGACTGGCCACGCGCATCGGGGAATACCCCTATGTGTGGAGTCGATGGTTGCTTGAGGAGTGATTGGTATTGAGGCAAAGAGCAGCCGAGCGTGGGCTCGGCTCTACAGGGGCATCATGACGTCTGTAGAGCCGAGCCCATGCTCGGCTCCGCAGTCCGTCACCTTCAGTCTTCTTCCGGCGGCAGTACGATGGCGTCGTCGTCGATGGCCAGCTTGCCGGCCATCAGCACGGCCTGGGTGCGGTTGGTTACGCCGAGCTTGCGCAGGATGGCGGTGACGTGGGCCTTGATCGTTGCTTCGGAGACGTTGAGGTCGTAGGCGATCTGCTTGTTCAAGCGGCCGGCGCCGAGCATCTGCAGGACGCGGAACTGCTGCGGGGTCAGCTCGCGCAGGCGCTGGCCGACTTCGCGTTCTTCGCTGCCGGTAGGCGGCACGTTGTGCGCTTCCGGCGGTGCCCAGGTCTCGCCATCGAGGATGGCGCCCAGCGCATGGCCGATGGTGTCCGAATCCGCAGACTTCGGAATGAAGCCCAGCGCACCGTGGTCGAGCGCGCGGCGCATCACCGTGGCCTCCTCACGTGCGGACACCACCACCACCGGCAGGTGCGGGTGCAGCGAGCGCATGTGCACCAGCGCGTTGAAACCCTGCGCACCGGGCATGTTGAGGTCCATCAGGACCAGGTCGGCGTCGTTGTGCTGGTCGGCCAGCGCGTACAGCGCTTCCACGCTGTCGGCCTCGAACAGCTGCACGCCGGGGATGACCCGCTGCACGGCTCCACGCAGGGCTTCGCGGAACAGCGGGTGGTCATCGGCAATCAGGAGGGTGGTCATGGGTCGAGCTTATCGATCAGGAAAAAGAGCGACGTGATGGCAGGTGCAGGACGGGTCGGACACGGCCGGGTCCCTCCTCCCGGCCACGTCCCTGGCGCGTTCTGCGCCCGCAGTCAGCGCACCTTGCGCTCGTCCACCAGCGAGGCCACCACCGACGGATCGGCCAGGGTCGAGGTGTCGCCAAGCTGGTCCGGCGCGTTCTCGGCAATCTTGCGCAGGATGCGGCGCATGATCTTGCCCGAGCGGGTCTTCGGCAGGCCCGGCGCCCACTGCAGGTGGTCCGGCGTGGCGATCGGGCCGATCTCCTTGCGCACCCACGCGACCAGCTCTTTCTGCAGCTCGTCGCTGGGGGCCTCTTCGGCCACCAGGGTGACGTAGGCGTAGATGCCCTGGCCCTTGACGTCGTGCGGGAAGCCGACCACGGCCGCCTCGGCCACCTTCGGGTGCGAGACCAGCGCGCTTTCCACTTCGGCGGTGCCGATGCGGTGGCCGGACACATTGATCACGTCATCGACGCGGCCGGTGATCCAGTAATAGCCGTCTTCGTCGCGGCGGCACCCGTCGCCGGTGAAGTAGCTGCCCGGGTAGGTGCGGAAATACGTATCGATGAAACGCTGGTGGTCGCCGTACACCGTGCGCATCTGGCCCGGCCAGGAATCACGGATGATCAGGTTGCCCTCGGTCGGGCCGTCCTGGATCTCGCCATCGGCATTGACCAGCGCCGGCTGCACGCCGAAGAAGGGCAGGGTGGCCGAACCCGGCTTGAGGTCCATCGCACCGGCCAGCGGCGAGATCAGGATGCCGCCGGTCTCGGTCTGCCACCAGGTATCGACGATCGGGCAGCGGCTGTCGCCGACCACCTCGTAGTACCAGCGCCAGGCCTCCGGGTTGATCGGCTCGCCGACGCTGCCGAGCAGGCGCAGCGACGCGCGCGAGGTCTTCTTCACCGGCTCCTCGCCCTCGCGCATCAGCGCACGGATGGCGGTCGGGGCGGTGTAGAAGATGCTCACCTTGTGCTTGTCGATGACGTTCCAGAAGCGCGAGGTGTCCGGATAGTTCGGCACGCCTTCGAACATCAGCGAGGTCGCACCGTTGGCCAGTGGCCCGTACACGATGTAGCTGTGGCCGGTGACCCAGCCGACGTCGGCGGTGCACCAGTAGATGTCGTCCTCGCGCAGGTCGAACACCGCTTCATGGGTGTAGGCCGCATACAGCAGGTAGCCGCCGGTGGTGTGCAGCACACCCTTCGGCTTGCCGGTGGAACCGGAGGTGTAGAGGATGAACAACGGGTCTTCCGCGTTCATGGGTTCCGGTTCGCAGGTGGACGGCTGGCTGTCCACCACATCGTGGAACCAGCGGTCGCGCGGGGCCTGCATGTCCACGGCACCGCCGGTGTGGCGCACCACCAGCACGGTTTCCACGGTATTGGTGCCCGGCAGCTTCAGCGCGGCATCGACGTTGGCCTTCAGCGGAATCCTGCGGCCACCGCGCAGGCCTTCGTCGGCGGTGATGATCAGCTTGCTCTGGCAGTCGCTGACACGGTCGGCGATCGAGTTCGGCGCGAAGCCACCGAACACCACCGAGTGGATCGCACCGATGCGTGCGCAGGCCAGCATGGCCACCGCGGCGTCGACGATCATCGGCAGGTAGATGGTGACCCGGTCGCCCTTCTTGACGCCGAGGTTGCGCAGCGCGTTGCCGAGGCGGCAGGTGCGCTCGTACAGCTCGCGATAGGTCACATGCTGGGCCGGTGCATCCGGGCCGTCCGGCTCGAACAGCAGGGCGGTCTTGTCGCCGCGCGTTTCCAGCTGGCGATCCAGGCAGTTCACGCTGGCATTGAGCTCGCCATCCTCGAACCACTTGATGCGGAAGTCGGACAGGTCATAGCTGACGTTCTTGATCTTCGTCGGCTTGCGCATCCATTGCAGGCGCTCGGCGGCCTTGCCCCAGAATCCATCCGGATCGGCCACCGACGCCTGGTACTGCTGTTCATAGGTCTTCTTGTCGATGCGTGCCTTGGCGGCGAACTGCGGATCGACGGGGTAGATATCAGCCATGGCACCCTCACTTGCACGTTGACTTTGTATGTGCGGTCGCAGCATTGCAACGACCGATCCCCCTCAGTTTGCCCCATCCACCCCCGGCCGCGTCACCACCCTGGTTAGACCATGGTCGAAAGTGAGCGCCTTGCAGGCCCGGGTTCGACCAATGGCGAATAGCCGCTATACATAATCGCCCCGCAGTCTCGGCTCGACCGTGCCCCACGCGCGGCATCACCTTGCCACTTGGGAGAGAGGGCAACATGAGCCACCGTACGTTGAAAGCCGTGCGCACACCTTTGGCGGCCTGCCTGCTGGTCGCCCTGGTCGCACCGGGCATGGCGTTCGCAGAGACCGCCAAAGAGAAGGCACTGGAAGCACGCGTTGCCGAACTGGAACGCCAGGTCCAGCTGCTGCTGTCTTCGCAGCAACAACAACAGACCCAGATCAGCCAGACCCAGCAGGCCGTGACCGAAGTGCGCACGGTGCAGGCCGAGCAGAAGCCGGTCGCACAGGTGCCGGCCGGCAAGCAGCCGATCCAGGTCACCACCCTCACCCCGGGCGCCGCGCCGGGCACCACGGTCAAGATCGGCGGCTTCATCAAGGCCGACTTCCTGGCCACCCAGACCAGCGATGGCCAGCTGGCCGACGACGCCACCGGCCGTTCGCTGTACCTGCCGGGCCAGACCCCGGTCGAAGGCGCTGGCGGCAGCGGCAAGCGCTCGGGCACCGATTTCAACGCCCATGCCAAGTTCTCGCGCTTCAACCTGGGCATCGACAACGTCAGCGAATCGGGCAACAAGGCCGGTGCGTTCTTCGAGATGGACTTCTTCGGCAACTCGCTGGGCAACCAGACCGCCACCAACACCTACGGCGTGACCCTGCGCCACGCTTACATGTACTGGAACAACTGGCTGGCCGGCCAGACCTGGTCCAACTTCATGGACGCGGCCGCACTGCCCGAAGCGGTCGACTTCGTCGGCCCCACCGACGGCGTGATCTTCGTGCGCCAGGCGCAGGTGCGCTACACCCAGGGCGGCTTCAGTGTCGCACTGGAAAACCCGGAAACCACCACCCTCACCGGCACCCGCAACCCGGTCACCGGTGCCTGGACCAACGCCAGCGCCAACTCCGACCGTGGCAGCCTGCCCGACCTGACCCTGCGCTATGGCTGGAAGGGCGACTGGGGCACCTTCGGCGTCGGCGGCATCGTCCGTCAGCTGAAGGTCGACAACCAGGTCACCGGCGCGAAGGCCGACAAGGTGGCCGGCGGCCTGACCCTGGGCGGCAAGTGGGTGATGGGTGACAGCGATTCGCTGCACTACCAGCTGACCGGCGGCGAAGGCATCGCCCGCTACATCGGCCTGGGCATCACCGCCGACAGCGCCTACGACGTGGCCCGCGATGAGCTCAACCCGACCGGCGTGCTGGCCGGCTACGTCGGCTGGCGGCATGCGTTCTCGCCGAAGCTGCGCACCAACCTGATCTACGCGCGCAGCGACTACGACAACGACAGCATCCTCGGCCCGCTGGTGACCAAGAGCGTGCAGAGCGTCCGCGGCAACATCTTCTATTCACCGCTGCCCAAGGTCGATATCGGCGCCGAGCTGATGTATGGCCGTCGCGAAGTGGAGAACGGCAACAAGGGTGACATCACCCGGTTGCAGTTCACCACGAAGTACAGCTTCTAAGAGCGTGCCGGCCAGCGGCCGGCACCTACCGAGATGGGGTGCCGGCCAAGGTCGGCATCTACCGAATTGAGTGCCGACCAACGGTCGGCACCCACCAACAACGATTGCTTCGGAGGGGAAGCGTCCCATGTCCAGTACACCCAGCACCGCACATAAAGCGGGCACCCTGACCAAGGGCCACAAGAAGGTCATCTTCGCCTCGAGCCTCGGCACGGTCTTCGAGTGGTATGACTTCTTCCTGTACGGCTCGCTCGCGGCCATCATCGCCAAGCAGTTCTTCAGTGGCGTCAATGAAACCACGGGCATGATCTTCGCCCTGCTGGCGTTCGCCGCCGGCTTCTTCGTGCGTCCGTTCGGCGCGGCCTTCTTCGGCAGCCTCGGCGACCGCATCGGCCGCAAGTACACCTTCCTGGTCACCATCCTGATCATGGGCATCTCGACCTTCCTGGTCGGCGTGCTGCCCAACTACGCCTCGATCGGGTTTGCCGCACCGGTGATCCTGATCATCCTGCGCCTGGCCCAGGGCCTGGCGATGGGCGGCGAGTACGGCGGTGCCGCCACCTACGTGGCCGAGCACGCGCCGGACGACAAGCGCGGCCTGTACACCAGCTTCATCCAGTGCACCGCCACGCTGGGCCTGTTCCTGTCGCTGCTGATCATCCTGGCCTGCCGCATGACGCTGGGCAACGAGGCCTTCGAGGCCTGGGGCTGGCGCATCCCGTTCCTGGTGTCGATCCTGCTGCTGGGCATTTCGGTATGGATCCGCCTGCAGCTGAGCGAATCGCCGCTGTTCCAGCAGATGAAGGCTGAAGGCAAGGGCTCCAAGACCCCGTTCCGCGACAGCCTGAAGGGCGGCAACCTGAAGCTGATGTTGCTGGTCCTGCTCGGTGCAGCGGCTGGCCAGGCCGTGGTCTGGTACGGCGGACAGTTCTACGCGCTGTTCTTCCTCAGCAGCATGCTGAAGGTCGATGCCACCACCTCCTACCTGCTGATCGCCGCAGCGCTGGCACTGGGCACGCCGTTCTTCATCTTCTTCGGCTGGCTGTCCGACCGCATCGGCCGCAAGAAGATCATCCTGGCCGGCTGCCTGCTGGCGGCCATCACCTACATCCCGATCTTCAAGGGCCTGACCCACTTCGCCAACCCGGCCATCGAAGAAGCGCGCAGCAGCTCGCCGGCACTGGTCGTCGCCGACCCGGCCACCTGCTCGTTCCAGTTCGATCCGGTGGGCCTGCGCAAGTTCACCAGCTCCTGCGACGTGGCCACCGCTGCGCTGACCAAGGCCGGTGTGCCGTACGACGTGCAGCCCGCCGCCGCCGGCTCGCTGGCGATGGTGAATGTGGGCAGCGCCAGCGTCACCTCGTATGAGGCCGCCGGCCTGACCAAGGAAGAAGGCAAGGCCAAGGCCGATGCGTTCGGCGCGGAACTGAAGACCGCCCTGACCTCTGCCGGCTACCCGGCCAAGGCCGATGGTGCGCGCATCAACATTGCCGGCACCATCTTCATGCTGTGGCTGCTGGTGCTGTACGTGACCATGGTCTACGGCCCGATTGCCGCCTACCTGGTCGAACTGTTCCCGACCCGCATCCGCTACACCTCGATGTCGCTGCCGTACCACATCGGCAACGGCTGGTTCGGTGGCTTCCTGCCGGCGATCTCGTTCGCGCTGGTGGCCGGTACCGGCAACCTGTACTACGGCCTGTGGTACCCGATCGCGATCGCACTGATGTCGGTGGTGATCGGCGGCCTGTTCCTGCGCGAAACCAAGAACGTGGATATCACCAAGTAACCGGCGTGCCGACCAACGGTCGGCACCCACCGCGTTTCAGGGGCCGCGGTGCAGATCGCGGCCTTTCTGTTTTCTGCGCCGTGTCATTTCGGCTCGCATTCCGGTAGTGCCGGCCGCTGGCCGGCAACCCCATGAATCTCCGCAGACATGAACCCATTGCCGGCCAGCGGCCGGCACTACCATGGCGATGCGCGGCACCCCGTATAGTCGGCCCATGACCACCATCACCCCGGCCGAGCTCCCCGCCATCCTGCACACCCTGCGCAGCGCCTGGCAGTCGCAGCGCCCCACGCTCGACCAGCGTGGGGCCGACCTGCGCCGCCTGCGCGAGGGGCTGAAGCCACGCCTGGACGAAATGGCCACGGCCATCGCCGAGGACTTCGGGCATCGCGCCCACGTTGAATCGAAGCTGGCCGATGGCATGAGCGTGCTGTCGGCCATCGACCACCTGCGCCGCCACCTGCGGCGCTGGTCGAAGCCGCAGCGGGCATCGGCGGGATGGAAGTTGTGGCCAGCGCGCGCGCAGCTGCGGCCGACGCCACTGGGCGTGGTCGGGGTGATCTCGCCCTGGAACTACCCGGTCACGCTGGCATTGGTGCCTTTGGCCACCGCCATCGCTGCGGGCAACCATGTGCTGCTGAAGCCTTCGGAACACACGCCGCGCACCAGTGCGTTCCTGGCCGATCTGCTGGCCAGCGTGTTCCCGCCCGATCGGGTGGCGGTGGTGCAGGGCGGGGCGGAGGTGGCCGCAGCGGTGTCGTCGCTGCCGTTGGACCATCTGCTGTTCACCGGCTCGACGGCCGTCGGCCGCAAGGTGATGGCCGCCGCCGCCGAACATCTGGTACCGGTCACGCTGGAACTGGGCGGCAAGTCGCCGGCGATCGTTTGCAGCGACTTTCCACTTGAAAAAGCCGCTGCGCGGCTGGCCACCGGCAAGTGGTTCAACGCCGGCCAGACCTGCATCGCGCCGGATTACGTGCTGATCGATACCGCGCGCCAGCGCGAGTTCGTGCAGGCGCTGCAGCAGCAGGTGCGCGAACGCTACGGCGACTTCAGCGATGCCGACGACTACACGCGGATCATCAACGACGGCCAGTACCGTCGCCTGCAGGGCTATCTGGCACAGGCGCGGCAACGCGGCGTGCCGGTGATTCCGCTGGCGCAGGTGGATGAGGCGCGCGCCGACCGCGAGCGCCTGCTGGTGCCGACCGTGGTGCTGGACCCGCCGGATGACCTGGACCTGATGCGCGAGGAGATCTTTGGCCCGATTCTGCCGGTGCGGGCCTATCCGGACCTGGATGCCGCGCTGGCCGACGTGCTGTCGCGTGACCGCCCGCTGGCGCTGTACCCCTTCAGCCAGGACCGCGCGACGGTGGAACGCATCCTCGGCCAGGTGGTGGCCGGTGGGGTGACGGTGAATGACACGCTGCTGCACTTCGCCGCCGATGGCCTGCCGTTTGGCGGGGTAGGGGCCAGTGGCATGGGCGCGTACCACGGCCGGGCCGGGTTCGATGCGATGAGCAAGCGGCTGCCGGTGCTGTGGCAGTCGCGCTGGGCGGCCAGCGACCGGCTGCGGCCGCCGTATTCGAAGATTGCGGGGTTGTTGAAGCTGCTGCTGCGGTGAACCCAGGCAGGGCGTGGCTCTGCTGAATCAGGGCCCGGCCCGATTCTTCTGTAGAGCCGAGCCCACGCTCGGCTGCTCCTGGCTGGGTGCCGATCAATGCAGCCGAGCGTGGGCTCGGCTCTACACGGGAATCCGGCCCGAGCCCCATCCCGGCCACCCGGGTAGAATGCCCGCATGAAGATCGCCTCGTGGAACGTCAATTCGCTCAATGTCCGCCTGCCGCACCTGGAGCAGTGGCTGAAGGACTTCGGCCCGGACATCGTCGGCATCCAGGAAACCAAGCTGGAGGACCACAAGTTCCCCGATTCGGCGCTGATCGCCGCGGGCTACCGCAGCGTGTTCGCCGGCCAGAAGACCTACAACGGCGTGGCGCTGCTGTCGCGTGAGCCTGCGCAGGACGTGCAGATCGGCATTCCCGGCTTCGAGGACGAGCAGAAGCGCGTCATCGCCGGTACCTTCGGCGACCTGCGCGTGATCAACCTGTACGTGGTCAACGGCCAGGACATCGGTACCGACAAGTACGACTACAAGCTGCGCTGGCTGGAGGCGGTGCACGCCTGGATCGCGCAGGAGCTGCAGCGGCACCCGAAGCTGATCGTGATGGGGGACTTCAACATTGCCCCGGACGCACGCGACGTGCACGACCCGGAGGTGTGGAACGACAACCACATCCTGACCTCCACCGCTGAGCGTGGCGCGCTCAACAAGCTGCTGCAGCTGGGCCTGCACGATGGCTTCCGCCTGCACAACGACGAGGCGGGTACCTTCAGCTGGTGGGATTACCGCGCCGCCGGCTTCCGTCGCAACCTGGGCCTGCGCATCGACCTGACCCTGGTTTCCGATGCGCTGAAGAGCGGTGCGGTGGCTTCGGGCATCGACCGCGAGCCGCGCACCTGGGAACGCCCGAGCGACCATGCGCCGGCGTGGGTGCAGCTGGGTTGAGTTGAGGTAGCGCCGGGGCATACCCGGCGAGCGCAGCGGCGGCAGGGTGACGCCGGGCATGGCCCGGCGCTACCCCTCAGATCACCGTATGCTCTTGCGGGTGAACAGGTTGACGATCGCCAGCAGGATCACCGCACCGATCAGCGAGAACAGGAAGGTGCGGATGGTGATCGCCTCGTTGATGCCACCGCCGAACAGCCAGCCGGAAATCAGCGCGCCGACGATGCCGACCACGATGTTGAGGATGATGCCCTGCTGGGCATCGCGCTTCATGATGATGCTGGCCAGCCAGCCTACGATGCCGCCGACGATCAGCCAGATGATGATGCCCATGATCGAACCTCCGGTGGGGAACTGTGACCAGTTGACGCGCACGGCTGTGAACCCGTCGTGCAATTGCGTGATGGGCGCGTGCGGATGAGCCTGCCAGCCACCCTCGACGGCCCCTGGCGCTTCGGCCCGGTGACGGTCTGGCGCTGCCCGCACGTGCCGGGCCAGCGCGGTGAACCGCAGGCCCGGCAGGTACTGGCGCAGGCGCTGGGCACCGATCCGCAGACGCTGCCACTGGTCCGTGACGACAAGGGCCGGCCGGAGCTGAGCGGCCCGTTGGCCCACTACGGGACCGGCTGGAGCCACAGCGGTGAGGTGCTGCTGGTGGCGCTGGGCGAAGGCGTGCGGCTGGGCGTGGACCTGGAACTGCTGCGGCCGCGGCCGCGTCTTCTGGAAATCGTGCGGCGCTTCTTCCACCCGCAGGAGGTGGCCTGGCTGGAACGCCTGGACGAGGCCGACCGCGAGCACTGGTTCTTCCGCGTGTGGTGCGTCAAGGAGGCGATCCTGAAGGCGCACGGCCAGGGCATCTCGTTCGGCCTGCACCGCCTGCAGCTGGCGCCGGGGGCCGATGGCGCCCTGCACCTGCGCTGGTGCGACCTGGAACTGGGCGAGGCCGCGCGCTGGCACCTGCACGAATGGCAGGCCAGCGGCCAGTTCCGTGCGGCGTTGGCCTGGTATCCGCACTGAAGCGGGGAATCAGCGCGCAAAACCGGCGATAATGGCGGCATGAGCGAACACCCACTTCCCGCCAGCGTGGCTGCCACGCTGGAACAGGGCCTGGCCAGCATGGGCCTGGACGCCGCGCTGGCGCCGCCGCTGCTGCGCTACCTGGCCCTGCTGCACCGCTGGAACGGCACCTACAACCTCACCGCCATCCGCGACCCGCAGGAGATGGTTACCCGCCACCTGCTCGATTCGCTGGCGATGCAGCCGTTCGTGGCTGATGGCAGCCTGGCCGACCTCGGTACCGGTCCCGGGTTGCCGGGCATCCCGCTGGCGATCGCCTGCCCGGGCCTGCAGGTCACCCTGGTCGAGAGCAACGGCAAGAAGGCGCGCTTCATGCGCGAGGCCGTGCGCCAGCTCGGCCTGGGCAATGCCCGCGTCGCCGAATCGCGCGCCGAGGCGCTGGACGAGGCCGGCCGTTATGACCAGCTGACCGCCCGCGCGATGGACACCCTGGCCGGCATCGTCCGCGTCGGTGGCCACCTGCTGCGGCCCGGCGGCGTGCTGCTGGCCATGAAGGGCGTCTACCCGCATGAGGAGATCGCGGAACTGCCGGCTGGCTGGCAGGTGCGTGAGGTGACCCCGCTGAGCGTGCCCGGCCTGGCCGGCGAACGCCACCTGGTCACCGTTGCAGGTCCCTGATTCGCGCCGCCAGCCCTTTGTGGAACAACGGGTTGGCGATCCACGATTTCCGCAAGGGGCCGGTTGTACGCATAATGACCGGTCCCAACCATCCGTCGACGAGGCACACCCGCATGGCCCGCATCATCGCCATCGCCAACCAGAAGGGTGGCGTCGGCAAGACCACGACCGCCGTCAACCTGGCCGCTTCCCTGGCCAACGCACCCAAGCGCGTGCTGTTGGTCGACCTGGACTCGCAGGGCAACGCGACCATGGGCAGCGGCGTGGACAAGCGTGAGCTGGCGGCCTCCACCTGCGATCTGCTGCTGGGCGAGAACAGCGCCGCCGATGTGCGCGTGCAGACCGCCGAAGGCTACGACCTGCTGCCGGGCAACATCGACCTGACCGCCGCCGAGATCCAGCTGATGGGCCAGAGCGAGCGCGAGCAGCGGCTGAAGCGCGCGCTGGCGCCGATCCGCGACGAGTACGACTACATCCTGATCGATTGCCCGCCGGCGCTGTCGCTGCTGACGCTCAACGCGCTGGCCGCCGCCGATTCGGTGATCGTGCCGATGCAGTGCGAGTACTACGCACTGGAAGGCCTGAGCGCGCTGGTGGAAACCATCGAAGCGCTGCGCACCAGCCTGAACCCCGCGCTGGAGATCGAAGGCGTGCTGCGCACCATGTTCGACGTGCGCAACAACCTGGCCAATGCGGTCTCGGCCGAGCTCACCGAGCACTTCGGCGACCGCGTGTTCCGCACCATCGTGCCGCGCAACGTGCGCCTGGCCGAGGCACCCAGCCATGGCCAGAGCATCGTCGGCTACGACCGCGCCTCGCGCGGTGGCGTGGCCTACCTGGGCCTGGCCGGCGAGATCATCCGCCGCAACAACGAACGCAACAAGGCCGGCAAGGCCGTGGAGACCGTCTGATGACCAGCAGCAAGCCGGCAGCCAAGAAGCGAGGCCTCGGCCGTGGCCTGGACGCGCTGCTGGGCCCGAAGGGCGCGGTCAGCCAGGTGCAGGCCACCACCGCGGTGATCGAGCCGCTGCCGGGTGAAGTGCTGCGCAAGTTGCCGGTCGGCCAGCTGCAGCCGGGCAAGTACCAGCCGCGCCGCGAGATGGACGAGGGCAAGCTGTCCGAGCTGGCCGACTCGATCAAGTCGCAGGGCGTGATCCAGCCGATCCTGGTGCGCCAGCTGCCGGCGGGCAACTACGAAATCGTCGCTGGTGAACGCCGTTGGCGCGCATCGCAGCTGGCCGGGCTGGACGAAGTGCCGGTGGTGGTGCGCGAGCTGGAAGACCGCACCGTCATCGCGATGGCGCTGATCGAGAACATCCAGCGCGAAGACCTCAACCCGCTGGAAGAAGCCGAGGCGCTGCAGCGCCTGATCAGCGAGTTCACCCTGACCCATGCCGAGGCCGCCGAGGCCGTCGGCCGCTCGCGCGCGGCGGTGTCCAACCTGCTGCGCCTGCTGGAGCTGCCGGTGGCGATCCGGCTGCTGCTGGAAACCCGCCGCCTGGAAATGGGCCACGCCCGCGCGCTGCTGACCCTGGCTCCCGAGCTGGCCGGCAAGCTGGCGCAGGAAGCGGCCGATGAAGGCTGGTCGGTGCGCGAGGTCGAGCGCCGTGCGCAGGCCTTCGCCGCCGGCAAGGTGCCGAGCAACCGCCCGGTGGCGACGCCGAAGGTGCAGCAGGCCGACATCGCCTCGCTGGAAACCGAACTGTCCGAAGCGCTGGGTGCCAAGGTGGCGATCAACCACGGCCGTGGCGGCAAGGGCAAGCTGATCATCCACTACACCGATCTGGACACCCTGGACGGCGTGCTGGAAAAGCTGCGTACGCGCCAGGGCTGAACCCGGCGCCACATCACGCCGGCCGACGCATCCCCGCGACGTCGGCCACGCCGATGGCAGCGGGGTGCTTTGATCGAGACCCGCGATGACCATCCTGCTTACCGGCGCTGCCGGCTTCATCGGTGCCTACACCGCCCGCGCGCTGCTGGAGGCCGGCCAGGCCGTGGTCGGTCTGGACAACTTCAACGATTACTACGACCCGCAGATCAAGCGTGACCGCGTGGCCGCGCTGTGCCCGGCGCTGGACCTGCGCACGCTGGACCTGACCGATAACGAAGGCCTGGCCGCGCTGTTCGACGAAGTGAAGCCGACCGCCGTGATCCATCTGGCTGCACAGGCCGGCGTGCGCTATTCGCTGGAAAACCCGCAGGCCTACGTCGACAGCAACCTGGTCGGCTTCGTCAACATGCTCGAGCTGTGCCGCCACCGTGGCGTGCAGCACCTGGTGTATGCCTCCAGCAGTTCGGTGTATGGCGACTCGGCCACGCCGCCGTTCTCCGAGGACCAGCGCGTGGACCAGCCGCGCTCGCTGTACGCGGCGACCAAGGCGGCCAACGAGCTGATGGCCTACACCTACGCACAGCTGTACGGCCTGCATGCCACCGGGCTGCGATTCTTCACCGTGTATGGCCCGTGGGGCAGGCCGGACATGGCACCGCTGCTGTTCTCGCGCGCGGTGCTGGCCGGTCGGCCGATCGACGTGTTCAACGAAGGCCGCATGCAGCGCGATTTCACACATGTCTCCGACATCGTGTCCGGTATCCTCGGTGCCCTCGCGCATCCGGCCGACGGCCCGGTGCCGCACCGGGTGTTCAACCTCGGCAACCATACGCCGGTCGAGCTGGAGCGCTTCATCAGCGTGATCGAGCAGGCGGCCGGCCGCCCTGCGCAGAAGGTCTACAAGCCCATGCAGCCGGGCGACATGGTGCGCACGATGGCCGATACCCGGCGCGCACATGACGCTTTCGGCTTCGATGCGGTGACCCCGATCGAACAAGGCCTGCCGCCTGTGGTGCTGTGGTGCCGCGAGTATTTTGGCGATCGCGCCTGAGGACGGATCCTCACGCCGCCGGGTTCATCTTCGGATAACCTCGGTTTCGGAGAATGCGCGGTCTTTGTCCCCCCTTTGGCCGAGTGCCTTATGAGCCAACCCGAGCTTTCCGTTGTCGTCCCGGTGTTCAACGAGCGCGACAATGTTGCCCCGCTGGTCGCCGAAATCACCGCTGCGCTGCGTGGCCGAGTCCCGTTCGAGATCGTCTACATCGACGACCACTCGCGTGATGACACCCTGGCGGTGCTGCAGGGGCTGAAGGCAACCACCCCGGAACTGCGCGTGCTGCACCATGTGAACCAGAGCGGGCAGAGCACGGCGGTGCGCACCGGCGTCAAGCATGCGCGGGCGCCGTGGATCGCGACCCTGGATGGCGATGGCCAGAACGATCCGGCCGATATTCCCAAGCTGCTCGCCGCACGCGACGCCGCCGACACGCAGGTGAAGCTGTTCGCCGGTTGGCGCGTCAACCGGCAGGACAGCAGCAGCAAGCGCTGGGCCAGTCGCTGGGCCAATGCCATCCGTGCGCGCATGCTGCGCGACGACACCCCCGACACCGGTTGCGGCATCAAGCTGTTCGAACGCAGCGCGTTCCTCGACCTGCCGTATTTCGACCACATGCACCGCTATCTGCCGGCGCTGATGCAGCGCGCCGGCTGGAAGACCACCAGTGTGCCGGTCAACCACCGCCACCGTACCGCTGGCGTGTCCAAGTACAACAACCTCGGCCGTGCGCTGGTCGGCATCCGCGATCTGCGTGGCGTGGCCTGGCTGATCACCCGAAGCAAGCGCACCGCGGTGGAGGAGCGCTGATGGATCTGGAGCTTCACTGGCTGGATCAGCCCTTGACCTGGCTGTACTGGACCGGCCTGCATGTAACCGGCTGGAAGCTGATCGGTTACACCGGCGCACTGATGTTCGGCGGCCGCTGGCTGGTCCAGTTCATCGCCTCCAAGCGTGCCGGCAAGCCCGTCATCCCGCGCCTGTTCTGGTACATGAGCGTGATCGGCAGCCTGATGACGCTGAGCTACTTCCTGTTCTCGGCCAAGCAGGACTCGGTGGGTGTGCTGCAGAACCTGTTCCCGGCGTTCACCGCGCTGTACAGCCTGCACCTGGACATCAAGCACCGCGGCTGGAAGCGCGACAAGGCCAGCCACTGAGGCCTGCGGGGTGCCTGCCATGGGTAGAGTCGACTGTCAGTCGACTTTCGCGCGGAGCGCGGGCTTTGCCACGTTTGGCGGAAGAGCAGCCGACTAACAGTCGGCTCTACCCAGTCGGCGCTACCACGCGCCTTCGGCCGGGGCCCGGTCCTGCCTGCTGTGGGTAGAGTCGACTGTCAGTCGACTTTCGCGCGGAGCGCGGGCTTTGCCACGTTTGGCCGAAGAGCAGCCGACTAACAGTCGGCTCTACCCAGTCGGCCTACTACGTGCCTTCGGCCGGGGCCCGGTCCTGCCCGCCGTGGGTAGAGTCGACTGTCAGTCGACTTTCGCGCGGAGCGCGGGCTTTGCTGCATGTGGCGGAAGAGCAGCCGACTGACAGTCGGCTCTACCACGCGCCTGCGCCGCTGGGTCCCCGGCCTGCGGGCGGTTCCCGGTCCTGCCTGCTGCGCAGGCAGGACCTTCGTCCCATGCCTTGGACCGTGGGCGGTGCCATGATCGGGGTCTGCCTTCCCGGGAACCTGTGCTCGTGAAAACCCGTCTTGCCGTTGCCCTGCTGCTCGCCCTGTCCGCCCCCGCTGTGGCGCTGGCTGCACCGCCCGCCACCGCCGCGTCGGCCAGCGTGGCCACCGAATCGCCCGCGGATGCCGCCTTCCGTGCGGTGTACGAGAAGGAATGGAAGTGGCGCCAGGATGGCGGCGGCGAGGCCAGCGAGGACGAGGACGCCCCGGCCAATGCCACCCGCATGCCCGACGTCGGCCCGGCCGCGCAGCAGGCGCGCCTGAAGGTGTGGGACGAGACCCTGGCCGCGCTGAAGAAGATCGACCCGAAGACCCTGTCGCCCGACAACCAGGTCAACTACGCGATCTACCGCGACCAGGTGTTCAACCTCGCCGAAGAGGTGCGCCTGCGCGGCTACGAGATGCCGTTCAACGCCGACTCCTCGTTCTGGTCCAACCTGTCCTTCATGGCCCGGCGCGAGATGAAGACCGTGCAGGATTACCAGAACTACATCGCACGGCTGAACGATGTGCCGCGCTATTTCGGGCAGCAGACAGAGAACATGCGCGCCGGCCTGAAGCGTGGCTTCAGCGTGCCGCGCGCGGTGCTCGATGGCCGCGAGGTGTCCATCGCCACCGTCGCCGAGTTGAAGGACCCGACCGAGTCGCCACTGTACGCGCCGTTCAAGAAGCTGCCCAACACCGTTCCGGCGGCCGAACAGGCCAGGCTGCAGGCGCAGGCGCGTGAAGCGATCAGCGGCAAGGTGGTGCCGGCGTTCCAGCAGCTGCGCACCTTCTTCGTCAACGAGTACGTGCCGCAGGCGCGCACCACCCTGGCCGCCGAAGCGATGCCCGACGGCAAGGCGTACTACAAGCAGCAGATCCACGAATACACCACGCTGGACCTGTCGCCGGACGAGATCCACCGCATCGGCCTGGATGAAGTCGCACGCATCCAGAAGGAAATGAACGACATCATCAAGCAGGTGAAGTTCAAGGGCAGCTTCGCCGAATTCCTGACCTTCCTGCGTACCGACCCGCAGTTCTACGCCAAGACGCCGGAGGAGCTGCTGTCGCGTGCCGCGTGGATCTCCAAGCGCGCCGATGGCCAGCTTGGCAAGTACATGACGCTGCCACGCGCCCGCTTCACCATCGTGCCGGTGCCGCCGGACATTGCGCCGTTCTGGACCGCCGGCCGCGGTGGCATGGGCACCTACTGGCTCAACACCTACAACCTGCCGTCGCGCCCGCTGTACAACCTGCCGGCACTGACCCTGCATGAGTCCGATCCGGGCCACGCGTTGCAGGGCGCCATCGCCGCCGAGCAGAAGAACCTGCCCGAGTTCCGCCGCAACGCCTACATCTCCGCCTATGGCGAAGGCTGGGCGCTGTACTGCGAGAAGCTGGGCGTGGAAATGGGCATCTATGAAACCCCGTACGAGGATTTCGGCCGTCTGACCTACGAGATGTGGCGTGCTGCGCGCCTGGTGATCGACACCGGCGTGCACAGCAAGGGCTGGACCCGCGAGCAGGCGTTGGCCTACCTGCGTGACCACACCGCGCTGAGCGAGCATGAAGTGACCACCGAAGTGGATCGCTACATTTCCTGGCCGGGCCAGGCGCTGAGCTACAAGCTGGGCGAGATCGCCATCGTGCGCCTGCGTGCGCAGGCCGAGAAGGAGCTGGGCGACAAGTTCGACATCAAGGGTTTCCACGACACCCTGCTCAAGCAGGGCTCGGTGCCGCTGCCGGTGCTGGAACAGCAGATCCAGGCCTACATCGCCGAACGCAAGAAGGCCTGACCCGACGCGTCGCCGGGCATGGCCCGGCGCTACCAGAATGCGCGGTGGTAGCGCCGGGCCATGCCCGGCGAGCGTGATGCGATCGGGTCAGAGCCCCGCCCGAAGGGCGGGGCTCCGACCCCCTCTCACCTCACCCCACCGCCCGCGGCTTGGCCACGCGTGCGGCAAACGTCGGCAGCACCAGCAGGGTCAGCACGGTGGCGGTGATCAGGCCACCGATCACCACCGTCGCCAGCGGCTTCTGCACCTCCGCACCGGAACCGCTGGCAATCGCCATCGGAATGAAGCCGACGATCGCTACCAGCGCCGTGGTCAGCACCGCGCGGATGCGGCTGGAGGCACCGTTGATCGCCGCCTGCAGCGGCAGGTCGCCGGCGTCGAGGCGCTCGCGGATCGCCTGCATCAACACCAAGCCGTTCAAGGTCGCCACGCCGGATACCGCGATGAAGCCCACCGCCGCCGATACCGAGAACGGCATGCCACGCAGCAGCAGCGCGAGGATGCCGCCGACCAGCGCCAAAGGCACGCAGCTGAACACCAGAATGGCTTCCTTGCCGCTGCGCAGCGCCATGAACAGCAGACTGCCGATCAGCAGGAACACCACCGGTACCACCGTCGCCAGCCGCTTCTCCGCGCGCTGCAGGTTCTCGAACTGACCGCCCCAGGTCAGGTAGGCACCCGGCGGCAGTGCCACGCCGGCCACCGCTGCCTGTGCCTCGCCGACGAAGCCGCCCAGGTCGCGGCCACGCACATTGGCCTGCACCACCACACGGCGGCTGCCATTGTTGCGGCTGATCTGGTTCGGCCCTTCGCTCACCGTGATGCGCGCCACCGACGACAGCGGAATCACCAGCCCTGACGGCGTGGCGATCGGCAGTGACGCGAGCTGGTCCGGATCGTTGCGCGAGGCATCGTCCAGGCGCACCACCACGTTGAAGCGGCGATCACCTTCGAAGATCTTGCCGGCCGCAGTGCCGCCAATGCCGGTGGACAGCGCATCACTCACGTCCGCAGCGGTCAGCCCGTACTGCGCCGCCGCCACGTGATCGATCGCTACGTTGAGCGTAGGCAGGCCGGAGATCTGTTCCACCCGCACGTCGGCCGCGCCGTTCACCGCGCGCAGCTTCAACGCCACCTGGTCGGCCACCTTCTGCAGCTGGCTGAAGTCATCGCCGAAGATCATTACGGCCAGGTCGGTACGCACGCCGGAAATCAGCTCGTTGAAGCGCAGCTCGATTGGCTGGCTGAACTCGAAGCTGTTGCCCAGCTGCTGCCCGGCCAGTTTCTCGAAGCGCGCCACCAGGGCTTCCTTGTCCAGCTTCGGATCGGGCCAGTCCTTGCGCGGCTTCAGCACGATCACGCTGTCGGAGATATTGGTCGGCATCGGATCGATCGCCGCCTCGGCGGTACCGGTACGCGAGAACACGGTTTCCACTTCCGGCTGCTTGGCAATCACCTTCTCCAACGCCAGTTGCATGGCCAGTGACTGCTCCAGCGACGTCGATGGCACGCGCAGGGCCTGCATCGCCACGTTGCCTTCGTCCAGCGTCGGCATGAACTCGCGGCCCAGCAGCGAGAACGAGCCGATGCCCACCACCACCATCATCACCGCACTGGCCACTACCGTGCGCGGATGCGCCACGGCCTTGCGGATCACCGGCTCGATGCGCGCACGCAGCACGCGTATCAGCCTGGTCTCGTGCTCGCCGTCGTCCGCATGCGCATCGCCTTCCTTCACCTTGGGCTCGCGCACCAGCAGCGCCGTCATCGCCGGCACGAAGGTGAAAGAGAAGAGGAAGGCACCGACCAGGGCCAGCATGAAGGTCGCCGCCATCGGGTGGAACGTCTTGCCCTCCACGCCTTCCAGGGTGAGGATCGGCGCGAACACCAGCAGGATGATCAGCTGGCCGAACGCCGCCGGGCGCGCCATCTTCAGCGCCGAATCGGCGGCCACGCGCAGGCGTTCCATCGCGGTCAGCGCACGGCCCAGTTCGGCGCGGCGCTGGCCCAGCATCAGCAGGGTCGACTCGACCACGATCACCGCGCCATCCACCAGGATGCCGAAGTCCAACGCACCCAGGCTCATCAGGTTGCCGCTGATGCCGAAGCGGTTCATGCCGATCACTGCGAACAGGAACGACAGCGGAATCACCAGCGCGGTGATCGTCGCCGCACGCAGATTGCCCAGCAGCAGGAACAGCACCACCACTACCAGCAGCGCGCCCTCGGTGAGGTTCCTGGCCACGGTCTTGATGGTGGAATTGACCAGCACGCTACGGTCCAGCACCGGCGCGGCCACGATGTCGGCCGGCAGCGATTTGTTCACCTGTTCCAGGCGCGCCGCAGCGGCCTGCGCCACGGTGCGGCTGTTGCCACCGGCGATCATCAGCGCAGTGCCGAGCACGGCCTCGTGGCCGTTGCGGCTGGCCGCACCCAGGCGCGGCGCGCGGCTCAGGTCGACGTCGGCCACATCGGCCACGCGCACCACCACGCCATTGCGGGTCGCCACCGGCGCCTGTGCCAGGTCGTCGGTGGTCAGCGCCAGGCCATCGGCCCGCACCACCAGGCCCTCACCGGCACGCTGTACGAAACCGGCACCAGCCTGCACGTTGGAACGCTGCAGGGCAGTGACCAGGTCGGCCAGGCCGAGGCCGTGCGCGGCCAGTTTGGCACTGTCCGGGTGCACACCGTATTCCTTCACATAGCCGCCGACCGTATCGACGCCGGCCAGCCCCGGGCTGGAACGCATCTGCGGCGCGATGATCCAGTCCTGCACGGTGCGCAGGTAGGTCGCGCGCTCTTCCGGCGTGCGCAGCAGGTTGCCTTCCGGCGTGCGGTAGACCTCGCCGGCCTGCCAGCCGGCTTCACCGGGCTTGGCCAGTTTGGCCGGATCGAACGCGGTGAAGTCCACCGTCCACATCAGCACCTCGCCGAGGCCGGTGGTGACCGGCGACAGCATCGGCGACGCACCATCGGGCAGGTCCTCCGATGCCTCGCGCATGCGTTCGGCCACCTGCTGGCGGGCGAAGTAGATGTCGGTCGCATCGGTGAAGATCGCGGTGACCTGCGAGAAGCCATTGCGCGACAGCGAACGGGTGGTGGTCAGGCCGGGAATGCCGGCCAGCGCGGTTTCCAGCGGATAGGTCACCTGCCGCTCGATCTGCTCCGGGGTCAGCGCCGGCGCCACCGTGTTGATCTGTACCTGGCGGTTGGTGATGTCCGGCACCGCGTCGATCGGCAGCTTGCCGAGCTGGAACAGGCCCACGGCGGCGATCAGCGCGGCCATGAACACCACCAGCCAGCGGTGGCGCACCGCTGTTTCAATGATCAGCTTGAACATGGTCGCCTCCTCAGTGGCCGTGCTCGGCTTCGCCCTTGGCCAGTTCGGCCTTGAGCAGGAAGGCGTTGGCACCGACGATGCGTTCGCTGCCGCTCAACCCACCGAGGATCTCGATGCGGTCACCGGCACGGCGCCCGGCCAGGACCGGCTGCGCCTTGAAGCCGCCTTCGACGGCGACGAACACCGCGCTGCTGCCATCGACGTTCTGCACCGCATCGGCGGGCACGCTGAGCGAACCGTCCTGGCCTTCGGTGACCACCACGGCTGACACCGGCGAACCGGCCGGCGGCAGTGGCGCATCGACCGGCGTGGCGCGGATCACCGCGACGCCCCCCTGCTGGCGGACATCGGCGGCCGAGCCGGTGACGGTGGCGGTGAAGCTGCCCCCCGGCACACTCACTTCCAGCTTCATGCCCGGCGTGACCTGTGCAGCCAGCGCCGGCGGTGCGGTGAACACCAGCTCGTTCATCGACGGGTCGGCGACATCGGCGACTGCACTGCCGGCGGCGACCACACCGCCCGGAGTGACCTGCACGTTACCGACGATGCCGGCCACCGGGCTGGTGATGCGCACGCGGCCACTGGCATCGGGCGCGCCGTTGGCGGCGGCCTGGGCCTGCGCGGCAGCGGCCTGGGCCTGTGCCGCCAGCGAACGTGCGCGCGAGGCTTCCATCTCCTGGCGCGCGACCACGCCCTGGTCGACCAGCGCCTTGTCGCGGCCATAGGCCAGGCGCGCGGCCTCGGCTTCGGCCGAGGCGGCCAGCGCATTGGCACGGAACACCGCCGCTTCGCCACTGACCACGATGGCCAGGGCCTGGTTCTGCTTCACTGCGGTGCCCGGTGCGACCAGCACGCGTTCGACGCGGCCGGTAACGGTCGACGCCACCGAGGCACGTGCGCCCACCGACGGCTCGACGCGGCCGGACAGGCGCGTCGAGCCACCGCCACCGCGGCCGATGGCGACCACCTCGATACCGGACGCCTTGATCTGCTCCGGGGTCAGCGGCACCACGCCTTCATCGGCGCCAGCCGGCGCCTTGGCGGCTTCCGCCTTGGCTTCCTTGCTGTCGGTCGCGTGGCCATGGCCATCGTCGGTGCCGGCCTTGGCCGCGGCGGGGTCTTCATTTGCAGGTGTCTGCGCATTGCCGGCGCAGCCGGCCAGCAGCACGGTCAGCAGCACGCCGCCGATCAGCGGGAAGGTACGGGAGAGAGTCATGGGGCCTCCACAAAAGGTGCGCGCCCTTCGAGGCGGGCAAGATCGATTTCCGCGCCGACGCGCGACAGGCGCGCATCCACGGCGGCGGCGCGGGCGGCGATAAGGGCGCTGCGCGTGCTGCGCAGTTCCAGCTGCGAGATGCGTCCGGCGTCGAAGCCGATGCGTGCAAGGCGGTAGGCCTCTTCGGCGGCGACCACGCTTTCATCGGCGGCACGGGTGCGGCTGCCGGCCGCCTTCAGCCCGGCCACGGCGGACAGGCGTGCGGCCTCGCTGTCGCGGCGCTGCTGGTCCAGGCGTGCCTCGGCCGCGCGCTGGTCGGCATTGGCGGCGCGGATGCCACCGCGGTTACGGTCGAACAGCGGGATGCTGAGGCTGAGCCCGAGGTTGTAGGCACGCTCGCCGCCTTCGCGGAAGCGGGTCTGTGCGGCGGTGACGCTGAGGTCGGGCAGGGCGCGCTTGCGCTCCACGTCGACCAGCTTGCTCGCCGCATCGGCTTCGGCTTCGGCAATGCGCACTGCCAGTGCGGTATCGGTGGCACCGCGCGGCAGCGGTGGTGCGCGGTCGAGCAGGCTGTTGTCGATCGACTGCACCGGCGCATCCAGCAGTGCAGCACCGGCCAGGCGGGCCAGCGCGGCATCGCGGAACGCCTGTGCTTCATCCAGCGACGCCATGGCATTGGCTACTTCGCTCTGCGCTTGCACCGCGCGCAGCTGTGGTTCGCGGCCCTGCTTGACCATGGCGTTGACGGCGTTGGCGTCATCGCGGGTCAGTGACAGTGCTTCCTCGGCCAGGGTGTAGCGGCGCAGTGCACTTTCCGCCTGTGCATAGACCACCGCCAGCTGGCTGGCCACGTCGCTGCGACTCTGCGCGCCACGCAGGTTGGCCGCCTGGGCCTCGGCACGGGCGGCACGAACGCGCGCGCCACGCTGGCCCCAGACCTCCAGCGGCTGGGACAGGGTGAGTACGGTGTCGGCCTTGCCCATGCCGCGGTAGGTGCCGGAGCCCCAGGCGTTTTCGGCCGACCAGGAAAGGGAGGGGTTGGGTAGCGCACGGGCCTGGTCGGCGCGCGCATCGGCGGCCTCAGCCAGTGCCGTGCCCACACGAGTGCCGGGCAGCTGGTCCAGGCGTTCAAGCAGGGTGTCGTAGGAGGGGGCGGCTTGCGCCATCACCGATGCCGCCGGGGCCAGGCCCAGCAACACGGCGACGACCAGCCCGGCCGCACGCGGCGACCGAGGTGTCAGGATCGACATAGGGGGATTCCGGTTGTGAGTGAAACGGGAGCCCGCAATCGCGGGACGCGCTCAACTCACGCCCGGGGTGGACGCGTCAATTCATCCTGGGCAACCGCATAGGCCGCCGCATCGCCAGCACTCATCCAGCGCGCCGGCAGCGGCGCCCCGAACGCGGCCAGCGTGTGTGCCGGCAGGCTCAGGTTCGAATGGTGGCAGTGGTTGTGGCCACAGGCACTGACATGCTTGCCGTCGCTGTCGCCATCGGAATCCGGTGCGGACTCCACATGCACCGTGCTGGCGTGCGGTTCCACCGTGCACGCCAGCGCGTCGGCCACCGGCACGACCACGAATGCCGCCATCAGCAGCATCAGCAGGGTCGAACGGAGGTGGCGGGTGATCCAGCGCATGAAGGGGAGGCTAGCAAGCGGTTTTCGCCGGATACAATATCAATGGCCGCTTCGGGAATACGTCGGAATCTCCCGTTCAGGTGGCCGGCGTGGGACCTTCTGCCCTGGTGGGTGCCGATTTCCTGCCCTTGTGGGTGCCGACCTTGGTCGGCACGCCTTTCGGCCCGTGGGGTCGGACACCGGGCTGCGCGTCTGTAGAGCCGAGCCTACGCTCGGCTGCTTTCGCGCGACCAGCCGCCCTGGTAGGTGTCGACCTTGGTCGACACGCTTTTCGACCCCCGACACGTTGCCGGCCAGCGGCCGGCACTACCCGTGTCACGGCAGCTTCGCGATCACCTTGATCTCGAGCTGGAACCCATACAGCCAGGTCACGCCGATACCGGTCAGGGTCGGGAGGCGGACGTTGCCTGGCAGATCGCACCGGCTCCAATCCATGCGCACCAACGCCTGCTTGTCGGGATTGGCTCTTGGTGGGAAAGGCCGGGGCCGGGAAAATTCCGGCAACACGCCGCAGAACCCCAGAGAATCGACTCGATGAACTACTACGCGCTATGCCAAGCAAAGCCGCCGGGATGCCCCTCGTGCGATCTGGACGCCCAGCTTCACGACAGGTTCTATCCTTTCCATCCTGCCGTGTCCTACGGCCGATTCCCTTGGTACGCCAGGGCCAGAACTGACACGGCGCGGGTCTTCACAGACACCATGGTGCTGGTTGGCCCTGAGGCCAGCCATTCCCAGGACATCATCCGTATCTGTTCGCACCTCTACATTGCAAGCCGGAAGTTCTTGGCCGCTTGCCTGAAATTTGATGTAAAGATGGTCGACTTCAGGGATATTCCTCATATTTCAGAGAAGGGATGGACGACTTCAAAGAGCGAGTACAGTGCCATCATCTTCCATGAGACCTGCCTCTCCTCCGTCGCCTCTGAGGAAAACCAGATGGCGTATAGCAAGTATGGAGAGTCTCGCAGGATCAAGAAGCTGCGCGTGAAAAGCTCCTTCAATGAACACTTGTTCCGGCTTGAAAAAATGGAAGGCTCCAGCAACACGTTGATCTGCTCGGAGGCCTTTCGCGCTTACGTTGGCGATAGTCTCAGCGGCGTTGAATTTGTCGATACCACTGATGCGGAATGGCCGCGAATCAAGCCGATCTGACTCACCCGACGACCTGAAAGCAGGCGAGCGAAGGCCATCGCCCACGTTGCCGGCCAGCGGCCGGCACTACCGGTCTGCAGGCAGCTTCGCGATCACCTTGATCTCGAACTGGAACCCATACAGCCAGGTCACACCGATGCCGGTCAGGGTCGGGTGCGGCGCCTCGCCCCAGTACTCGGGCACGATCGCCCACGCCTTCTCGAAGTTCTTCTCCGGGTCGACCAGGAACACGGTCACGTCGATCACGTCATCGAACGTGCAGCCTGCGGCAGCCAACACCGCATTGAGATTCTCGAAGGCGCGGCGCACCTGCGCCTCGAAATCCGGCTCGGGCGAGCCGTCTTCGCGGCTGCCGACCTGGCCGGAGACGAACAGGAAGCCATTGGATCGGATCGCCGGCGAGTAGCGGTTGCGCTCGTACAGGGCCTGGCGGCCGGTGGGGAAAACGACATCACGCTGTGACATGGGAAGGAATCCGTGGGAGAGAACGCCATCCTCCGCGCCAGTGCTGTCTGGATAAACCGCGATGATCAGCCTAGATTGATTGCCAATCCCAAACAATCATGGCCCGCCATGGACCGTTTCGAGGCGATGCGGGCCTTTGCCCGGGTTGTGGAAACCGGCAGCTTCACCCGCGCCGCGCAGACCCTGCAGATCAGCCGCACCACGGTCACCCAGCTGGTGCAGCAGCTGGAGGCACACCTGCGGCTGCGCCTGCTCAACCGCACCACCCGACGGGTCAGCGTCACCGCCGATGGCGCGGCTTACTACCCGCGCATCGCCCGCCTGCTGGCCGAGCTGGAAGAGGTGGAGGGCGGGCTGGGTGACGCGGCCAGCCAGCCGCGCGGCCGCCTGCGGGTTGATGTACCCGGACCCTACGCGCGGTTGCGGCTGGTACCCGCACTGCCGGATTTCCAGGCGCGTTACCCGGAGATCCAGCTGGACATCGGCGTCAGTGACCGCGAGGTCGACGTCATCGCCGACAACGTTGACTGCGTGATCCGCGGCGGCACCCCGGCCGATCCGGCACTGGTGGCGCGGCCGCTCGGCGCGCTGTCGATCGGTTTCCACGCCAGCCCCGGCTATGTGCAGCGCTTCGGCCTGCCGACCGACCCACGCGCGCTGGAAGGACCCGACCACCACATGGTCGGCTTCCTCAGCCCGCGCAGTGGGCGGGCCCGGGTGTTCAGCGCGCAGCGCGGCGAGGAGCGCGTAGAAGTGCAGGGCCGCTATACGGTTGGCTTCGATGACGGCAATGCCTATCTGGCCGCTGCGTTGGCGGGGCTGGGCGTGGTCGCGCTGCCCAGCTACATGGCCGCGCCGCACGTGGCGCGTGGCGAACTGCTGCCGCTGCTGCAGGACTGGCAGCTGCCACCGATGCCGATGCACGTGATGTTCCCGCCGAACCGGCACATGAGCCAGCGGCTGCGGGTGTTCATCGATTGGGTGGTGGAAGCGTTGGGGTGATGCACACGCACCTGTAGAGCCGAGCCCACGCTCGGCTGCTTCTCGCTCCAACGCTCAAGGCCCGCGCTTCGCGCGTGAGCCGAGCACGGGTTCGGCTACAGGGAGGGCTTCCTGCTGCAGGCATGCGAAAATCACCACAGCACGCAAAAGGAAACAGCGTCACGCATGAGTCGCATCGTCGCACTGGATACCGAAACCACCGGCATCTCCCACCGCCTGGGGCACCGGGTGATCGAAATCGGTGCCGTCGAGCTGATCGATGGCCAGCTCACCGGTCGCCAGTTCCACACCTACCTGCAGCCGCAGCGCAAGGTGGATTGGGGCGCACAGCGCGTGCACGGCATCAGCGATGCGATGCTGGTGGGCAAGCCGCTGTTCTCCAGCAAGGCGGCCGAACTGCTGGAGTTCCTGCGCGGCAGCGAGATGGTCGCGCACAACGCCACCTTCGATGTGGGCTTCCTGGACAACGAGCTGCGTCTGTCCGGTATCCCCGGCACGCTGGCCCAGCACTGCCGCATCACCTGCAGCCTGAAGCTGGCGCGCGGGCGCTGGCCGGGCCAAGGCAACAAGCTGGATGATGTGCTGCAGCGCCTGCGCATTCCCAGCCAGCGCGGCCTGCACGGCGCGCTCAAGGATGCCCATCTGCTGGCGCAGGTGATTCCGCACCTGCGCTGAGGCCTGGCCGCTGTTACACCGGCCGCAACCAGCGCTCGATCATTGCCACCCCACGTGCCACCCCGTCCTCATGGCTCATCGCCGCGCCCAGGGCTGCCGCGCGTGCGCGTGTTGCGTCGGTTTCAGCGAAGGTGATGGCTGCCGCCAGCGTTGCTGCATCCAGTCGCTTCGATGACAACGGTGCCGGTGCCACGCCCAACCGATGCAGGCGATCGGCCCAGAAGAACTGATCCGCGGCGAACGGCATCACCAGCGAGGGAATGCCGGCGCGGCAGGCCGAATGCGTGGTGCCGCTGCCACCATGGTGGATGGCGAGTGCGCAATGCGGGAACAGTGCTTCGTGTGGCGTCGGGCCGAGCACGAACACATCTGCTGGCAGCGCGCCCGTCGGCAGCCCGGCCCACCCCGGAAACAGCAGCACCCGGCGTGGCGCCAGCGCCTGCAGCAGGGCCGGCAGCACGCGCTCGCGATCAAACCCGGTCATGCTGCCAAAGCCCAGGTACACCGGCGGCGGCCCGGCATCGAGGAAGGCCTGCAGATCGACCGGGGGCTTCCACGGCGCATCAGGAAGCCGCCACTGGCCACAGACGATGTGGTCGGCTGGCCAGTCCGCCGGTGGCGGCAGCAGCTGCGGCGAGATGCCATAGAGCATCGGCAGGCCGGACCACAACGCGCGGCGCGGCGATTGCCCCAGTTGCTGGCGTGCCGCGTTGATCGGCCGGCGGAACTGGCGCCAGATCAGGCCGTTGACCAGCCCATAGCTGGCGCGGTTCAACCAGCCCGGCGAGCGTCCCGGTGGCAGGAACGGAGAGCGGAAGGCCCGCGTCGGGGTCAGCGGGATCATGCCGGTGCCGATGACCGGCATTCCGCGGCGTTCGCCCACGCTCATGCCGACGAAGGCCGCCAGTCCGCCGGTCAGAATCGCATCGCAGCCTTCGGCAGCCGCATCGGCCTGGCGCATCCAGCCGCTGACATGCTGCAGCGCCATCCGTGCCAGACCGGACCTGGCGGCGGCAACACCGTTGCCACGCGACACCAGGGCGACCACGTCGTCATGGATGTCACCCTCAAGGGCCGCGTGGGGCACATCCAAGGCCTGCGCGCTGCCCAGGGTGCCGCCATCGGCCAGCAGTGTCACCGCGTGGCCTGCGCCGATCAGCCCATGGCAGAGCATGGCCAGCGGGCGCGTATCGCCTTCGGTTCCGTAGGTCAGGGCCAGCAGCCGCATGGAAAGCTCCGCAGTGATCCGGGCCAGTATGCCGGTTGGCGGAGTGCCCCCGGCCCTGCCGGTTCAGTCCCCGCCTGTGGGCAACTTGCGCAAGTGCTTGAACCCGTGCATAATGCGCGGCTCGCTGTGTCCGGTTTTCTACCGGGCGGCGCCCCCGGGAGCACGTCCCCGGCCGCCCAACGCCAGCGTAACCCTTTGATTCTCTTGACGTGTGGTGGGCAACCATCGAGGCCGCCGTCGCCCGGGCTACGGGCTGACAACTACTACTATCGAGGTGCGCAATGTCCCGCGTATGCCAGGTTTCCGGCAAGCGAGTGCAGACGGGTAACAACGTCTCGCACGCCAACAACAAGACCCGTCGTCGTTTCCTGCCGAATCTGCACGAGCGCCGTTTCTGGGTGGCCAGCGAGAACCGCTGGGTCAAGCTTCGTGTTTCCGCGCATGCACTGCGCACCATCGACAAGAACGGCATTGATTCCGTTCTGGCTGAGCTGCGTGCGCGCGGCGAAAAGGTCTGAGGAGTAAAGCATCATGGCAGGCAAGCGCGATAAGGTCCGTATGATTTCCTCGGCCGGTACCGGCCACTTCTACACGACCGACAAGAACAAGAAGAACACCCCGGGGAAGATGGAATTCCTGAAGTACGATCCGGTCGTGCGCAAGCACGTCCTGTACAAGGAAGGCAAGATCAAGTAATCCGCACGGATTGCTGATCCCCGCGAAGAAACCCGCCCTTGTGGCGGGTTTTTTCATGCCTGGCATCCAGGTGGTGGGTGCCGACCGTTGGTCGGCACGCTCTCCCCGCACCCGGTAGCTGTCGACCCTGGTCGACACGCTGGCTCTCTGCCGTCGGTTCGAAAGGCAGTCGAGCATGGCTCGACTCTACAAATCCTGCTGGGCAGAATGGCCCATCACCTCCCGACGGGCGACGCGATGCTGTTCGAGTGGTTGCTGGGTTCGTATCTGCTGCTGATCGACTGGCTGATCCGGCTGGTCGCGCTGTGCTGGATTCCCACCCGCACCACGCCGGGGGCGGCGCGCAGCTGGCTGCTGCTGGTGGGCTTCGTGCCGCTGCTGGGCCTGCCGCTGTACCTGCTGTTCGGCCACCCGTGGCTGTCGCGCGAGCGCATCCGCCGCCAGGCCGAGGCCTCGCAGGTCATCCGCGAGGAACAGGCGCTGCAGCATCGCCTGCGCTGGACCCCGCAGCCGGACACCGCCAGCGCCGAGATCGTGCCGCTGGTGCAGCGCCAGGGCGATTTCATGCCGGTGCACGGCAACGCCGTCGATCTGCTGACCGACTACGACGAATCGCTGCACACGCTGATCGCCGACATCGACCAGGCCGAAGACCGCGTGCACCTGCTGTACTACCTGATGTTCGACGACGCGGTGGGCGAGGCGATCGTCGAGGCGCTGCAGCGTGCGGCTGCACGTGGCGTGCAATGCCGCGTGCTGCTCGACGCAGTAGGCGCCAAGCGCGGCCTGCGCGCCTATCGCAAGCGCCTGGAAGCGCGCGACATCGAAGTGCGCGCGATGCTGCCCGGTGGCCTGCGCTGGCGCCGCAGCGGGCGCATGGACCTGCGCAATCACCGCAAGATAGCGGTGATCGACAACGAAGTGGCCTATGTCGGTTCGCAGAACCTGGCCGGTCCGCAGTTCGTGCCCGGCCACCCGAACCGCGAGCTGGTGGCGCGCGTGCGTGGCCCGGCCGTGGCGCATCTGGAAGCGGTGTTCGCCAGCGACTGGTACATGGAAACCGGCCAGCGCCTGGACGTGATCGCCGATGTGCCCGAGTGCAGCGACGACATCGCCACCCAGCTGCTGCCCAGCGGTCCCGCCTATCCCTACAGCAACGCACGCGATGCAGTGGCGGCGCTGATCCACCTGGCGCGGCGCCGGCTGGTGATGGTCACCCCGTATTTCGTGCCCGACGAAGCCACGCTGAGCGCCTTGCGCATTGCGGCCTTGTCCGGCGTGCAGGTGCAACTGATCCTTTCGGCCAGCAACAACCAGCGGCTGACGTCATGGGCGCAGGAGGCCTACTACGACGAGCTGCTGCGCTGTGGCGTGCGCATCGCGCTGTACGAACCGCAGTTCCTGCACGCCAAGCACATGAGCGTGGACGAGGACATCGCCGTACTCGGCTCGATCAACATGGATATCCGTTCGTTCGCGCTGAATGCCGAGATCGGCCTGATCTGCTACGACCACGCGCTGGTGCAGCAGCTGTGCGCGATCGAGGACGGCTACCTGCGTGAGTCGCGGCAGCTGGACCTGCAGCAGTGGCGCAGCCGCCCCACGTGGCGGCGCAGCCGCGAAGGCATCGCACGGCTGGCCGATGCGTTGATGTGAAACGGCGGCAACCGCCCGCTTCGGCAACCCGGCCCGTCATCGCCGATGGCCTACAATCGGCGCATGACTGATTCACCGCGTAATGGCGAACTGGACCTGGCAATCATCGGTGGTGGTGCGGCCGGGGTGCTGGTGGCGATCCAGGTGTTGCGCCAGGCCCAGGCGCCGCTGGCGCTGGCCATCTTCGAACCGGCTTCGCAGCTGGCGCAGGGCATCGCCTATGCCACGCCGTGGCCGGAGCACCTGCTGAACGTGCCGGCGGCGAAGATGAGTGCGTTTGCCGACCAGCCTGGCGATTTCCTCGACTACCTGATGGCCGCCAACGCCTACCCGGGCGAGGCGCGCGAGGTGCTGGGCGAGCGTTACGTGTGTCGCCATTACTTTGCTGCCTACCTGCAGCAGCGCCTGCAGGAGGCCGCCGCGGCGAGCCCGGCGCAGCTGCAGGTGATCGCGCAGCCGGTACTGGGCCTGCAGCCGGATGACCACGGCTACCAGTTGACACTCGGCGATGGCAGCACGCTGCATGCCGCGCAGGCGGTGCTCGCCACCGGCAACAGCATGCGGCCGCTGCCGGTGGCCGGTGCCGACGCACTGCCCGCCGATGACGTGATCGAGGCCTGGGACTACGACGGTGTGCGTACCCTGGCCGGCGACCAGGCCGTGGCCATTGTCGGCTCCGGCCTGAGCATGGCCGACACCGTGCTGGCGCTGGTCGCCGCCGGTCATACCGGCCCGCTGCATGTGATCTCGCGCCATGGCCTGCTGCCGTTGCCGCACGCGCACGGCGGCCTGCCCAGCTTCGATCCGGCGGTGCTGCTGCCGATGAACCTGCGCCAGCGCCTGCGTGCGCTGCGTGGCTTCGCCCGTCAAGCGCAGGCCGATGGCCTGCCGTGGCAGGGCGTGATGGACCGCATCCGTCCGCACGGGCAGGCGCTGTGGTGCAGCCTCGACGAGGCCGACCAGCGTTGTTTCCTGCGCCATGTGGTGCGCTACTGGGACGTGCATCGCCACCGCATCGCCGAAGAGGTCGACGCACAGCTGCAGGCGCTGACCGAAAGCGGCCAACTGCGCATTCACCGGTCCCGCCTGCAATCCGTCGGCCGCGAAGGCGATGCCCTGCGGCTGTCGGGTCGCGATGCCAACGGCAATGAACAGCACTGGACGATCAGCGGGGTGATCAACGCCACCGGCGTGGAAACCCGCGCCAGCGCGCTGCGCAATCCGCTGCTGCAGCAGCTGCAGGCCGATGGCCTGGCCCGCCCCGGCCCGCATGGGCTGGGCCTGGACAGCACGGTGCCGGGCGACCGCCTGCGTGCGGCCGGTGGCCAGTCGCAGGCACGGCTGGGCGTACTCGGCAGCCTGCGCATCGGCAGCCTGTGGGAAAGCCTGGCGGTGCCTGAACTGCGTCAGCAGGCCCAGGCACTGGCCACCCAAGTGGTCGCAGGAGCCGCGACGGCGATGCCGTAAAATGGGGGCATGGATGTCTCCCACCTGCTTGATGGCCTGAACCCGGCCCAGCGCGAAGCCGTCTCCGCTCCTCCCGGCCACCACCTGGTGCTGGCCGGTGCCGGTTCCGGCAAGACCCGCGTACTCACCCACCGCATCGCCTGGCTGCATGAAGTCGATGGCGTGCCGACCCACGGCATTTTCGCGGTGACTTTCACCAACAAGGCGGCCGGCGAGATGCGCCACCGCATCGACGCCCAGCTGCCCCATGGCAGCCGTGGCATGTGGATCGGTACCTTCCACGGCCTGGCCAACCGCCTGCTGCGCCTGCACTGGCAGGACGCCAAGCTGCCAGAAGGCTTCCAGGTGATGGACTCGGACGACCAGCTGCGGCTGGTCAAGCGCGTGGTGCAGGCGCTGGAGCTGGACGACGGCAAGTACCCGCCCAAGCAGATCGCGTGGTGGATCAACGCGCAGAAGGACGAGGGCCGCCGCCCGCAGCACATCCAGCCCGAACCGCACGACGCGTGGCTGGAAACCATGCGCCAGGCCTACATCGAATACCAGGCGCGCTGCGACCGCGCCGGCCTGGTCGACTTCGCCGAGCTGCTGCTGCGCGCGCATGAACTGCTGCGCGACAACCCGGCCCTGCTGGCGCATTACCGCGCCCGCTTCCGCGAGATCCTGGTGGACGAGTTCCAGGACACCAACGCCATCCAGTACGCCTTCGTGCGCGTGCTGGCCGGCGATTCCGGCCACGTGTTCGTGGTCGGCGACGATGACCAGGCCATCTACGGCTGGCGCGGTGCCAAGGTCGAGAACGTGCAGGGCTTCCTGCGCGACTTCCCGGGTGCGCAGACCATCCGCCTGGAGCAGAACTACCGCTCCACCGCCAACATCCTCGGCGCCGCCAACGCGGTGATCGCGCACAACCCGGAGCGCATCGGCAAGCAGCTGTGGACCGACAGCGGCGACGGCGAGCCGATCGACCTGTATGCCGCGTACAACGAGATGGACGAGGCGCGCTACATCGTCGAGCGCGCCCGCCAGTGGGTGCGCGACGGTGGCAGTTACACCGAAGTGGCCGTGCTTTATCGCAGCAACGCGCAGTCGCGCGCGCTGGAAGAAGCGCTGCTGAGCGAGCAGGTGCCGTACCGCGTGTATGGCGGCATGCGCTTCTTCGAGCGTGCCGAAATCAAGGACGCGCTGGCCTACCTGCGCCTGCTGTCCAACCGCAATGATGACGCCGCTTTCGAGCGCGCGGTCAACACGCCCACCCGGGGCATCGGCGACCGCACGCTGGACGAAGTGCGCCGCGAGGCGCGTGCGCAGGGCATTTCGTTGTGGGAAGCGACGATGCTGGTCACCCAGGGCAGCGCGCTGGCCGCACGTGCGCGCAATGCACTGGCCGGCTTCCTGGGGCTGGTCAACGAGCTGCAGGCGCAGACCGTGCACATGACGCTGGCCGAGCGCGTGGACCACGTGCTGGCCCGCTCGCAGCTGCGCGAGCACTGGAGCAAGGAAAGCCGCAATTCGCTGGACTCGGAATCGCGCACCGACAACCTCGACGAACTGGTCTCGGTCGCCTCGCGCTTCGTGCGCCGCGCCGACGACATCGAGGAAGTGGGCGAGGACATGGACGAGCTGGTCGCGTTCCTGGCCTACGCCGCGCTGGAGGCCGGTGAAGGCCAGGCGCAGGCGGGCGAGGACGGCGTGCAGCTGATGACCCTGCACTCGGCCAAGGGCCTGGAATTCCCGCTGGTATTCCTGGCCGGCCTGGAAGAAGGCCTGTTCCCCAGCGCACGTTCGCTGGAGGAAAGCGGGCGTCTGGAAGAAGAGCGCCGCCTGGCCTACGTCGGCATCACCCGCGCGCGCCAGAAGCTGGTGCTGAGCTATGCCGAATCGCGCCGCATCCATGGCCAGGACAACTACAGCCTGCCGTCGCGCTTCCTGCGCGAGATTCCGCGCGAGCTGCTGCACGAAGTCCGCCCGAAGGTGCAGGTCTCGCGACCGGCCTCGATGGGCGCCAGCCGGGTGATGGGCCATGCCTCGATCGAGGCACCGCCGGTCAAGCTCGGCGCGCTGGTTACCCATCCCAAGTTTGGCGAAGGCATGGTGACCGACTACGAAGGCAGCGGCGCACACGCCCGCGTGCAGGTCGAATTCGCCGACGCCGGCAGCAAGTGGCTGGTGATGGCCTACGCCAACCTGACGGTGATCTGATCACCGTCGAGCGGCGGGATACCTGTAGAGCCGAGCCTATGCTCGGCTGCTTGTACCGCCAAAAGCAGCCGAGCATGGGCTCGGCTCTACAATAGGCGGCACTTCTTCCAGGAACGCCCCATGACCGAACCCACGCTGCACGTCACCGTGAAGTTGAACGCCCGGCTGCAGCCGGAGCATCGCCACGAGCTGTTCGAGGATCCGCTTGACGCGTTGCTGCAGGCGGCCCAGGTGGGCGAGCTCACCGGCGGCGGCACTGCGATGTCCGATCTGGGTGAGGTCGAATACGGCGACATCGAAGTGGCGCTGGTCGATGCGAGTGGCGTGCCGAAGCTGATCGACCTGCTGGAGCAGCTGGGTGCGCCGAAGGGGTCGAAGATCCAGGGGGCAGGCGAAGCGGATCGCAGCTTCGGCGTGACCGAGGGCCTGGGCATCTACCTGGATGGCCTGAACCTGCCGGACGAGGTCTACGAACAGTGCGATTCCAACCACGTGTTCGAGCAGCTGTCCGGGAACATCGACGGCCTGGGTGAGATCTGCAGCTGGTGGCAGGGCCCGAGCGAGACCGCGCTGTACATGTACGGCCAATCGTTCGAGGCGATGCGCGATGCGATTGCCGAATTCGTGGCCAGCTATCCGCTGTGCCAGAACGCACGCGTGGTGCAGATCGCCTGAGGGTGGGCCTGATGTAGAGCCGAGCCCATGCTTGGCTGCTTCGTCCGCAGCCGAGCATGGGCTCGGCTCTACAGGAGCAGGTTATCGGCCGGCTGACTGCCGGGCGTTGTCGCGCTGGGCAAGATCCTTGCCCAGGTAATAGCCGCCGCAGAACAGCACGAAGGCGGCGCTGAGGCTCCACAGGATGATCCTGAGGGTGCTTTGTGATGTCGGCTTGCTGTCCTGCATGCGGGTTCTCCCAGGGCGGCCCGATACCGCTTGGTCAGCATGCGCCGCGGTCAGTGGGTACGCAAGCCGGCGGTGCGCACACGCCGCTGCGCGGCGCCGGATTGATCCTGCTCAAGGCGCCGCCTCCACATCCGGTGTGCAATGGTGGCGTTCCCATCTGGCAGACCGCCACGGAGCCCCACCATGTACAAGCGCATCCTGATTGCCACCGACGGGTCCGAGCTGGCCGACAAGGGCCTGGCCAAGGGCCTGGAGCTGGCCAAGGACCTCAATGCCGAGGTCGATATCGTGACTGTCTCCGAGCCGTGGGCCGTCGGCATGTACGACGCCATGGGCTGGAGCGTGGGCTACATGAACAGTCCGGAATACAAGGCCGACCGCGAGGAAGGCGCGCAGAAGGTGCTGCAGCCGGCGCTGGCCAAGGCCGCCGAGCAGGGCATCACCGCCAACCCGGTGCACGTGCTGGACCGCTACGCGGCCGACGGCATCATCGAGACGGCGGCCGAGCGCAACAGCGACCTGATCGTGATGACCTCGCACGGCCGCCGGGGCGTGACCCGGGTACTTCTGGGCAGCCAGACTGCCGAGGTGCTGGCGCGCAGCACGCTGCCGGTGCTGGTCATCCGCTGATCCACACCCACTGATTCAAGCGTTCCCGGGGAGGGGACCCGACGCCGGCCGCAGGATGCGCGCCGGCGTTGTTTTTTTGTGGGGGGATCGGCGGCCGTGCCGATGGCTTCGAGGGGGTCAGAGCCCTTTCCTGTGGAAAGGGATCCGACCCCGGTCACAACCCCGGTCACCTCACCAGCTGTACAGCTTCCAGTACACCGGCGACACGCCGTCCTTGTCGTTGTCGAATCGGCCATCGCCGTTCTTGTCGTACATGTAGAACGGGGCACCGCGCGACGGCGTCACCTTGACCATGCGCAGCTGGCCGGACACACGGTATTCCTCGATGACATCGCCGTTGTCCATGGTGCGCTTGGAGACATCGGCGCCCTTGACGTCCACCGGGGGAGCACCTGCGCCACCCATGCTGGCGCAGCCAGCGAGCAGGAGCAGGGAAGCCAGCATCAGGGTCTTCATCGGCGGGGGCCTTTGCCTGGAGAGAGCCCTGATTATGCCCCATCGCCAGGTGCGTGCCGTGTCGTCGCGGTGCAGGCACGGGCGCGTAGAATCGGCGCATGAGCAGATTAGTCCTGATCGACGGGTCCAGTTACCTGTACCGCGCGTTCCACGCGCTGCCGCCCCTGTCCAATGCACAGGGTGAGCCCACCGGCGCGCTGTTCGGCGTGGTCAACATGCTGCGTTCGACGCTGAAGGAGCGCCCGGCCTACGTCGCGTTCGTGGTCGATGCGCCCGGCAAGACCTTCCGTGATGACCTGTACGACCAGTACAAGGCCAACCGCCCGCCGATGCCCGATGAGCTGCGCAGCCAGGTCGAGCCGATGTGCCGCATCGTCGAAGCGCTGGGCATCAGCATCCTGCGCATCCCCGGCGTGGAAGCCGACGATGTGATCGGCACGCTGGCGCTGCAGGGCCTGGCGCAGGACCTGAAGGTGACCATCTCCACCGGCGACAAGGACTTCGCCCAGTTGGTGCGCCCGGGCATCGAGCTGGTCAACACCATGACCGGCAGCCGCATGGATTCCGACGCGGCGGTGATGGACAAGTTCGGCGTGCGCGCCGATCAGATCGTCGACCTGCTGGCGCTGATGGGCGACGCGGTCGACAACGTGCCGGGCGTGGAGAAGTGCGGGCCGAAGACCGCTGCCAAGTGGCTGGCCGAGTACCAGCACCTGGACGGGGTGATGGCGGCCGCGCCGACCATGAAGGGCAAGATCGGCGAGAACCTGCGCGCTGCACTGGAACGCCTGCCGCTGAACCGCGAGCTGGTGACCATCCGCACCGACTTGTCGCTCGAGGCCAGCCCGACCAGCCTGGCGCTGCGCGAGCAGGACGTGCCGGAGCTGACCGAACTGTATACGCGCTACGGCTTCACCCAGGCGCTGAAGGAGCTGGGCGCGCCTGTGCCGGCACCGGTGGCCGCCAGCGAGGCCACCCCGAGCCTGCGCGGTACCGCGGCCGGCTTCGCACGTGGCAGCGTCGAGGCGCCCGCCGCCGGCACGCTGGATCCGGCACTGTCCGCGCCGGGTGAATACGAGACCGTACTGACCGCCGAGCAGCTGCAGGCCTGGGTCGAACGCCTGCAGCAGGCCGACCTGATCAGCTTCGACACCGAGACCGACGCACTGGATGCGATGCGCGCGCGCCTGGTCGGCATCAGCCTGGCGGTCGAGCCGGGCAGGGCGGCCTACATTCCGGTCGGCCACGATTACCCGGGTGCGCCGGCCCAGCTGCCGATGCAGCAGGTGCTGGACGCACTGCGCCCGGCGCTGCAGGACCCGGCGAAGAAGAAGCTGGGCCAGCATGGCAAGTACGACCTGCATGTGCTGCGCCGCCACGGCGTGGACGTGCAGGGCTACCACGACGACACCATGCTCGAGAGCTTCGTGCTCAACTCCACCGCCACCCGCCACGACATGGATTCGCTGGCCCTGCGTTACCTGGGCTACAGCACCATCAAGTTCGAGGACGTGGCCGGCAAGGGCGCCAAGCAGATCCCGTTCTCGCAGGTGGGCATCGACGAAGCCAGCCGCTATGCGGCCGAAGACGCCGACATCACCCTGCGCCTGCATCGCGCGCTGCAGCCGCAGCTGCTGGCCGAGCCGGCGCTGGACAGCGTGTACCGCGACATCGAGATGCCGCTGGTGCCGGTGCTGGCCAGCATCGAAGCCAATGGCGTGCGGATCGACACCGACGAACTGCGCCGGCAGAGCCAGGACCTGTCCTCGCGCATGCTGGCCGCGCAGCAGAAGGCCACCGAGCTGGCCGGCCGCAGCTTCAACCTGGATTCGCCCAAGCAGCTGCAGGCGGTGCTGTTCGACGAGTTGAAGCTGCCGGCGGTGGTGAAGACCCCGAAGGGCCAGCCCAGCACCAACGAAGAGGCGCTGGAGGCGATTGCCGACCAGCATGAACTGCCGCGGGTGATCCTCGACTACCGCGGATTGGCCAAGCTGCGCAGCACCTACACCGACAAGCTGCCGGAGATGGTCAATCCGGACACCGGCCGGGTGCACACCAGCTACCACCAGTCCGGCGCCGCTACCGGCCGCCTGTCCTCGTCGGACCCGAACCTGCAGAACATCCCGATCCGCACCGAGGACGGTCGTCGCATCCGCCGCGCGTTCATCGCCCCGGAAGGCTGCCAGCTGCTGGCCGCCGACTATTCGCAGATCGAGCTGCGGATCATGGCGCACCTGTCCGAGGACCCGGGCCTGGTGCGCGCCTTCGAGCAGGGCGCCGACGTGCACCGGGCCACCGCCGCCGAGGTGTTCGGGCGTACGCTCGAAGAGGTGACCCCGAACGAGCGCCGCGCTGCCAAGGCGATCAACTTCGGCCTGATGTACGGCATGAGCGCCTTCGGCCTGGCCCGCAACCTGGGCATCGACCGCGGCCAGGCGCAGGACTACGTGGCGCTGTACTTCAGCCGCTACCCGGGCGTGCGTGACTTCATGGAGCGGATGCGCCAGCAGGCCCGCGACCAGGGCTATGTGGAAACCCTGTTCGGCCGCCGCCTGTACCTGAACGACATCCACGCCCGCAACCAGGGCCTGCGTGCCGGGGCCGAGCGCGCCGCGATCAACGCGCCGATGCAGGGCACAGCCGCCGACATCATCAAGCGCGCGATGGTGGATGTGGACCAGTGGCTGCGCGACAGCGGGGCACCGGCACGGATGATCCTGCAGGTGCACGATGAACTGGTGTTCGAAACCGAAAGCAGTTTCGTGGAAGACTTGCGCTTGCAGGTGGTGGAACGCATGTCGCAAGCGGCCAAACTTCGGGTGCCGCTGGTGGTCGATACGGGCGTCGGCAGCAACTGGGATGAAGCGCACTGACCGCATTCCGGGCCGAAAACGACGTGAATTTGTTCATGAGTCGGGGGTTTCTGACTCGACCATGAATGTTGCCCCGATTGAATTTCATTAAATGGGGCCCCTTCACGAACCGTTAGTGTTCGGAGTGCTTCTATAACTCCCGACAGGCGCAATGCCTGTTGTGGATCTCTCCCATCCCCTGGAGCAGATCTCGGAACGGGGACTCCTCCCCAAGTGCCCGTTCCCCGGCCCCGTTGACCTCCCCCTGGTCAGCGGGGCTTTTTATTTGTGCCGATGGCATACCCCGGGCGCTGATGGGGCAGAGGGATCTGACCCCAGGTGCTAGGCTGGGCCACCGTTCCGCAGGGGAAGACCATGCCCGACCTGTTCGCCCTGGCCATGCCGTGGTGGGAATTCATCCTGCGCGCGGTGGTGGTCTACGTCGTGGTGCTGGGCATGGTCCGGCTGGGCGGCAAGCGGGCTCTGGGGCAGATCACGCCGTTCGACGTGCTGCTGATCGTGCTGCTGGGCAACGCGGTGCAGAACGCGCTGCTGGGCACGGATACCTCGCTGGGCGGCGGCCTGCTGCTGGCGGCGACCCTGATCCTGCTGAACTACGGGGTGGGCTGGCTCACCACCCGGAATCGGCGCATGGAGCGGTTGATCGAAGGAGAACCCACCGTAATCGCGCGCGACGGTCGCCTGTTCGAGGCGGTACTTCGGCGCGAGCTGATCAGCCGCGCCGACTTCGATGCCGCGCTGCGCCAGCAGGGCGGGCTGCAGATTGAAGATGTGCAGATTGCCCTGCTGGAGACGACAGGACACATCACCATCATCGCGCGGAAGGGCAGCTGACCAGCGCCGAGCCCACGCCCCGCGCGACGACACCCCTCAGAGCCAGTCGCGCGGCACCAGGTAGTCGGCCAGGCGCGATTCGGGGCTGCCGGGTTCGGGCGAGAAGCCGTATTCCCAGCGCACCCGCGGCGGCAGGCTCATCAGGATGCTTTCGCTGCGGCCACCGCTCTGCAGCCCGAACAGGGTGCCGCGGTCGTAGACCAGGTTGAATTCCACGTAGCGGCCGCGGCGGTACAGCTGGAACTCGCGTTCGCGCTCGCCATAGATGGCGTCCTTGCGCTGCTGCACGATCGGCAGGTAGGCGTCGAGGAAGCCATCGCCGACCGCGCGCAGATAATCGAAATCGCGCTCGAAGTCGCCGTGCAGGTCGTCGAAGAACAGACCGCCGACGCCGCGCGTTTCGTTGCGGTGGCGCAGGAAGAAGTACTCATCACACCAGCGCTTGTGCGCGGCGTAGCGTTCGTCGCCGAACGGTGCACACAGATCGCGTGCGACCCGGTGCCAGTGCTGCACGTCCTCGTCGAACGGGTAGAACGGGGTCAGGTCGAAGCCGCCGCCGAACCAGCTGGCCACCACTTCACCGTCGCGCTGCGCCTGGAAAAAGCGCACGTTGGCATGGGTGGTCGGCACGTACGGGTTGAGCGGGTGGAACACCAGCGACACGCCGGTGGCGCGCCAGGAGGCGCCCGCCAGTTCCGGGCGGTTGGCCGAGGCCGACGGCGGCAGGCGGCTGCCAGCAACGTCGGAGAAGCCGATGCCGGCCTGCTCGAACACCGCACCGTCGCGCAGCACGCGGGTACGCCCGCCACCGCCCTCTGCACGCTGCCACAGGTCTTCCTGGAAGCGGGCCCGGCCATCGACGGCCTCGATCGCCGCACAGATGCGGTCCTGCAGGTCGGTGAGGTAGGTGCGCACGCGCTCGAATTCATTCATGGCGCGTACTTTACCGCAGGGCCCGGCCAACGCTGCGGACAGGCCCTGGCAGGCTCAGCGCTTGCGGTTGGAAGCGCGCGGCGCCGGAGTGTCCTCGGCCGTCGCTTCGTCCACCGCCTCCTGCAGGACGCGGCCCAGCTCCAGGGCGCTCCAGTTTCCGGTGTCCAGCACGTCGCAGGCGACGTGGCGCCCGCTGCGGTCGGCGGCACACAGCCGCTCCAGCGTCGCATGGGCGTCGACGTCGCTGCTGCGGCCCTGCGCTGCGACCAGGTTTTCGCAGCCCTCGCGCACGCCGGCACGGCACACGGTGGTGTAGTGCTCTGCCGCCTGTCGCCACTGGCCGGACAGCGCAAGACGGTTGCCAAGAATGTTGCAGCCCTGCAGCTTGCCCTGCGCGCAGCAGGCTTCGGCACCGCCGCTGGCCAGCGCCTGCGGGCAGTCCTGCGGCAGCGGCAGCACCGTGTAGTGTTTCGGCGGGCTGCAGGTGCTCGCGCCCTCGCCGGTCGGCACGAACACCTGGAAGCGTGTCCACGTGTCCAGGCCCAGCAGCTGGCCCCCGGGCAACGGCCGCAGCACGAAGTCGCCGCCCTTGTCGTGGCGGATGCGGATGTCGCCGTCTTCGACACGAGCACGCAGCTGGCTGTCCCAGCCGATGCCGACCCGTCCTGCATCGCCGAAGTCCAGCGTATCCATCAGGCCACCTGCGGCGCGGAAGGTGCCGCAGGGCAGCGCCGTAGCCGGCTGCGGTCGCAACGAGGCGCCCAGCGCCTGCAATGCAGGCAGGCGCTCGCAGGCGGCGCTGTCCTTGCCGGGCGCGCACGCTGTGGTCAGTGCCTGCACCGCCTGCAAGGGGTCGCCGGATTCCCACGAGAGCTCGGCCACGCGGCTGCAGAAGCCGCCATGGCCGACCTGCTGGCACAACTCCAACAGCTGCTGGCGCTGCGCGGCCGGCACCACTACCGGCGTGGAGGGTGACAGCACGGAGCTCACGGCTTCGACCATCGCCGCACCCATCGCGGCCTTGACGATCTGCTCCCGCAGCGCCGGATCCGCTTCCAGCGCCGCTGCACAGGCCGGTGTCTCGTTGCTGAAGCCGCCATTCCGGCACGGCACAGGCAGTTCGATGCCGGCCAGTGCGGTATCGAGGAGGGCCTGTTGCTGCGCCTCATCCGGCGTGGCCGGCGCCCTGGCCTCGTCATGCCAGCGATCGGCCAGCTGCAGGCACATGCCGGGCACGCCTTCCCGGCACGCCGCTGCCAGCACGGTCGGGGTCGCCTCGTGGCGGTTGTCCAGGCAGGCCGCCGCATCGGCCAGGCAGCTGCCCGCAGCCGGCGCAGCGGCTGCGGCGCACTGTGCAGGGGCCTGCAGGGTGTAGACCGTGCCGTCCACCTCGAGGGTGCGGCCACGGTCGCGCACCTGCAGCGCGCTGGGCAGGCCATATTCCAGACTCACCAGCTGCAGCTTGCCTTCGATCTGCTGGAACGCGACCGGCGTCGGAGCGCTGCCGAAGTGCTTCTGCTCGCCACGGTTGGATGAGCTGACGCGCAGCGTGCTGCTGCCTTCGTCGGCCTTGAACAGGCCGCATTGCGGTGCCTGTGCCGCGGCCACCGGCGTGGCCAGCAGCAACGCCCAGGCCAGCCAGTGGCGGTACGGTGCGAGTGAGAGCATGTCGACTCGTTGACGATCAAAAGCAAAACGCCGGGTGCTGCCGGAGGCCCTGGCCCACACCCGGCAGAACTCAGCGGAAGCGCGCGCGCACGTCGGGGCGCAGCAGGCGCCAGGCCAGCCAGCCCTGCAGGCCGAGAAGCACGAACGACATGCCGACCACGGTCAGCGTGATCAGCCAGCGTTTCAGCTGCAGCTCCTGCAGCAGGGCCGGGTCATCGGCCAGCAATGGGATGAGGTCGCGCATGAACACGTCCAGCCACCAGGCGACTGCGAAGTTGCTCAAGCCGCTCAACAGCAGCAGCACCACGAAGCTCCACAGGCCCCAGCGACGTTCACGCAGCAGGCCCCAGCTGGACACGGTCGAGGCCAGGCACAACAGCGCGACGATCATTGACGCGGCCACCGGGTGCGCCAGCAGCCAGACCAGGCTGTGCAGCTGCTGGTGCTGCACTTCGCTTTCCACCAGGTGCCACAGCGCAAGGTGGTTCAGCGGCCACAGCACCAGTCCCTGCAGCACGAAGTAGATCGTCAGCAGCAGTGACAGCCAGAACGAGGCCTGTGCCACCGGGCGCATCCAGGCGTGATAGGCCGGGGACGGCGGCGAGGGGATCGACGGGATCGACATTGACATCCGATGTCCTTGCAGTCGGCGCCCGCCTGCTCAGCGGACCGTCACCCGGGTGGCGACCGCCGGCAGGATATGGTGTTCGCTCAAGGGTGCCAAGGGCAGGCCATGCGGCGGTTGCAGCGGCACCCAGGCCAGCTCGGCGATCTCGGCGCGCGCCTGCGGCGCACCGTCCACCTGCACCCACCAGGCCTGTGCCTGCACGCGGTGGCCGGGTTCGTTCACCGCCCAGTCCTCGAACGTGCCCAGCCCGATGGCGGCATTGGCGCGCAGCTGTACCCCCAGTTCTTCTTCCAGCTCGCGGGCCAGCGCCTGCAGGGGCGCCTCGCCGGGTTCGGGCTTGCCACCTGGCTGGATGAAGCGGCGTGCACCGTGCTTGCGCACCACCAGCGCCTGGCCGCGGTCATCCAGGATGACCGCAGCCACGATCCGGATCGTGGCTGCGGCGTTGCTCACTTCAGGTTCTGCTCGAACAGCTTGAGGATGCGCTTGTACTGGTCCAGCCAGGAATCGGCACGCACGTAGCCGTGACGTTCCAGTGGGTACGGGGCGATCGACCAGTTGTCCTTGTGCAGTTCGATCAGGCGCTGGGTCAGGTTCACCGAATCCTGGAAGAACACGTTGTCATCCATCATGCCGTGGGCGATCAGCAGGTTGTCCTGCAGGTTCTGCGCATACTCGATCGGCGAGGAAACGCGGTACGCCTCCGGGTCGATGTCCGGGGTGTTGAGGATGTTGCTGGTGTAGCCGTGGTTGTAGTTGTGCCAGTCCACCACCGGGCGCAGCGCGGCGCCGGCCTTGAACGTGCCCGGTGCACGGAACAGCGCCATGAAGGTCATGAAACCGCCGTAGGAACCACCGTAGATGCCGGCGTGGTCGCGGTCACCCTGCTGGGTGTCGACCAGCCAGTCCAGGCCGTCCTTGTAGTCTTCCAGTTCCGGGTGCCCCATGTTGCGGTAGATGGCCGTGCGCCAGTCGCGGCCGTAGCCCTCGCTGCCGCGGTAATCCATGTCCAGCACGATGTAGCCCTTCTGCACCAGCAGGTTGTGGAACATCTGCTCGCGGAAGTAGGCCGGGTAGCGCTGGTGCACGTTCTGCAGGTAGCCGGCGCCGTGCACGAACATCACGATCGGGTACTTCTTCCCCGGTTCCTTGTTTTCCGGTTCGTAGTACTTGGCCCAGACCACGCCAGCACCATGCTTGGACGGCACTGCCACCAGCTTCGGCTGGATCCACTGGCGCGCCTTGTAGTCGGCGGTGCGGGTGTCGGTCAGCACGCGTGCCTGGCCACCGGCACTGGGCAGCACGGCCAGCTGCGGCGGCAGGTAGGCGCCGGAGTAGCGCACCAGCAGCTGCTGGCCGTCCGGCGACAGCGAGAAATCCTCCACGCCGTTGAGGCTGGTCAGCTCGCGCACCTGGCGGCTGCCGGTGTCGACCGCGCAGACTTCGTAGTCATGCGGCGCCTGCTGGTTGCACAGGAAGTAGAAGCCCTTGCCATCGGCCGACGGCACCGGCGCCGAGGTTTCCCACTTGCCGCTGGTCAGCGCCTGCGGCTTGGCCGTGCCGGCCTGGGTATACAGGTGCGAGAAGCCCGATTCCTCCGACAGCAGCCACAGCGTGCGGCCATCGGCCATCCAGCCGAAATCGTTGAAGCCCCAGTTGATCCAGGCGTTGTCGGTCAGGCGGTGGCGGTTCTGCACACGGCCGTCGGCAGCGTTGACGCTGATGATCCAGCGGTCCTTGTTGTCGTTGGCACGCAGCATCACCGCGGCCTGCTGGCCATCGGCGCTCCAGCGGATGCCGCCGCCCATGAAGTCGCTCATCACCTGCACGCTGCGCTCACCCTTCAGCGCGTCCTTGCCGGCCTTGCGGCGCAGTTCGGCCAGCGGGTCGGTGCTGATGCCCGGCAGGCTGGCCAGCGAGACCTTTTCGGCCTTGCCGGTGCGCACGTCCACGTACCACAGCGTGTGCGGCTCGAAGCCATTGCGGCCGACGCGGGTGCGGGTGTCCTCGGTTTCCTCGTAACCCGATTCGGTCACATACAGCGGCATCTTGCTGGTGCGGCCGTCGTCGAAGTCCTTCGGCTTGGTCACCACGATCAGGTGGGTCAGGTCCGGCGACAGCACGCTGTCGGCGATCTCCACGTCGGCGCCCAGGTACACCGGGCCCGGCGCACGCGTCGGGTCGGCCTGGCGCCAGCGCTGGTCCTGGTCCTTCAATGCCTCGCGCTGCTCGCGGTCGCGGCGCAGGGTTTCCAGCGTGCGCAGCTGCTGGTCGCGCAGCACATCGGCCTTCGGCGGCGTACGCGGATCCTTTTCGGCCTTCAGGCTGGCCACCTGCTGCACGCCGCTGGCGGCGGTCCAGTGGAACCAGTTCTGGCCGACGCGCCAGATCACGCCATTGTCGGCGGCGAAGTTCACGTTGCCCGCGCGTTCGTTGCTGCGGGTGAGCTGGGTCAGCGCGCCACTGCGCAGGTCGCGCACGAACACATCGCCATTGCGCACGAAGGCGCTGCGGCTGCGGTTGCGATCGTAGACGGGATCGGCCACGTCCAGGGTGCCGCGCTGGTCATCGGCCACCTGCGCGGCCACGCCGCCGGTCAGCGGCTGGCGGAAGGTGTCGCGTACCGGGCTGCCGCTGCGCTTGAGCTGGTACTCCACCTGCTGGCTGTTCCACGACCACCAGGCCTTCTCGACCGGCGGACCGATCCAGTCCGGGTCGGCCATCGCCTGTTCAATGGTGATCGGCGTCAGCGCGGCGTGCGCGGCCGGTGCGGCCAGCACGGCCGACAGCAGGAGGGACAGGGGCAGCACTCGGGACATGGGCGGACGGCACCAGAAGAGGAAACCGGCCAAGGGTAGCAGCCGTCCGGGCCGGGGGCAGGGGCCACAGGTCATGGCAGCGGGATTGGCAAAGTGGCGCAACCGGTTGCCGTGGTCGCGCATCCATTCTCCTGAACCCGCATCATCCACCGAACAGGAGCCCGACCATGCAGGAATTGATCCCGATCACCCTCTTCATCTGCATCGCCTACGCGATCCACGCCATTGCCGATGCCCGCGCGCGTAGCAAGCTGGTGGCCCCGCACGTGCCCGAGGAAGTGATCCGCTCGCTGGCCGTTCTGGAAGAAGAGCGCCGCCGCCAGGGCGCGCTGCGCTGGGGCATCAGCTTGGTCAGCTTGGCCGTGGCGATGGGCCTGCTGGAGGCGATCGGTGCACGCGAGCTGACCTTCGGCGCCTCCGCTGCGATGGTTGGCAGCGCCGGCCTTGGCCAGCTGCTGGCCTGGCACTTCACCGGCCCTGCCGCGCGCAAGGGCTGAGCCGGCGCATGCCACGGGCACAGGGGGCGCCCCGTAGATGAGCCTGCTCGGCGAAGCATTGTCGGCACTGCGGGGCCATCGCCGCCACGATACGGCGGCGACGGCGGCACCCATCGAACCGCTGGATGCGGACCAAGCCTTGGTGCGGGCCATCATCGACGGCTCGCAGTCGGCCTTCGCGCAGCTGGTGGAGACCCACCAGCGCACCTGCGCGCATGTGATCGGACGCATGGTGGGCGACCGCGACCAGGTGGCTGACCTGCTGCAGGAAACCTTCCTGGCCGTGTTCCGCCAGCTGCACCGGTTCCGCTTTGAATCTTCGTTGCGCACCTGGGTTTCACGGGTGGCTTACACCACGGCGTTGCAGCACCTGCGCCGGCGATGGCTGGAGGCGCAATGGATGGTGGCGGTGGAAGTACCCGAGGAACTGGGTATTGGCGATGAAGGGCCGGGGCCGGCTGAACTGAGCGAGGCGCTGCAGGCTGGTCGCCATCTTGGCGAGGCGCTGGAACGGCTGAGTGCACCGCAGCGGCTGATCGTCGGCCTGCATTACCTGGAGGATTTCGATCTGGCCGAGATCGAGCAGGTGACTGGGCTGGCACGCGGTACCATCAAGAGCCACCTGCACCGCGCGCGCCAAGTCCTGAAGCAGGAACTGACGCGGCATGCCACTGCCGGAGAGCTGCTGTGAACCCACCCACCGACCCTCGCGATGCGGAAGAGCGCGCGCTGGCGCAGGCGTTGCGTGAGCAGGCTCAGCAGGAACAGACACCGAATGTGAGCGAGGCGCTGCAGAAGCGCATTGCCGCCGAGTCGCGCGACAGTGGCGTGGGCTATGTGGTGGTGCAGGTAATGCTGGTGGGTGCGCTGCTGGCGGCCGGCGCTTGGTACTTCTGGGTCTAGAAGAACATTGACGCCCGCAACTGCTTTGGGACGTTTCTTCCTCCAACTTCCGATCAGATATCCAAGCGTCGGGCGTTGTCTCCACGTCGGCAGTTGGCCTTTCCCGTCAGACTCCGTCACGTCGGCCTCGTCATCAGTGGCAGTCGCTCTATCCAGGGTCCGCGAGCTACGTGTGTTTCCTGAGGAAAGTTGCAAACTCCATCCCTCCGCTTGAGTCGGAGTTTCACAATCAGAGACTCTCAACCATCAGCTTCCACGGGTATGGAGTGAGAATCACATGGACAGGTGCGCCAGTAATCCAACGCCGGCTGCAGTTGGATGATGCTCTACTACATCCAGCTTTCGCTTGCCCGTTTCAAGCAACGGATCGGCACTCATCTGGCAATCGCTCTCATGCTGGGTGCGGGGGTAGGGATCACCACCGTGATGCTCTCCATTGTTCTCCAGGCATCGTCGGATCCCGCACCAGGCCGGAGCTCCGCATTGTTCCGCCCGTACCTTGACGCGCGTCCAGATGCCCTGCGCAGTGGTTCCCCGGATCCGGGACAGGCACTGACCTGGCCAGATGCGAAGGCGCTTCTGGGCCAAGGTGGGACGTGGAAACAGGCAGCAATGGCAGGGGGGGCGGTGACGCTCTCCCGGCCGGGAGCCTCCAGCGCAAGGCTGCGTGCGAGGTTCGCTACGTCGGAAGTCTTCAGTGTGCTTGGCATTGCCGTTGTTCAAGGACGGGCATGGACCGCCGAGGAGGGGCATGCTGCGAGTCGAATCGTGGTGCTTTCGCGTGCGCTCGCCGCGCGTGAGTGTGCACAGGACTGTGTTGGTCATCGGTTGGAACTGGGCAGGCGCACCTATACCGTTGTGGGTGTCGCGGAGGACTGGCATCCGGTGCCGATGTTTCAGGGAGATCTCACACGCCGGCCGTTTGTGGAACCTGACGAGATCTACCTGCCGGTTGAGACCGCAATCGCGGACAGGCTGACTGTTGTGGACGGGACGGCGATTTGGGGAGGTGACCAGGACACGGACCCTGCAGGAGCCAACGTGTCATGGCTTCAATTGTGGGCGTGGCTGCCCACCGCAGATGATGTCGCCGCCTACCGGGCGAATCTGAATGCCTATGCACAGGCAAAGGGTCTTCGGATCGAACCAGGCACCCAGCAGGTGGCACTCTGGCCTTTGAAGGATTGGCTGGACAGGCTGGGATTGGTTCCAGAGCGGGCCAGGATGCAGCTTCGGCTGTCACTGATCCTTCTCGGTGTGTGCATCGTCAACGCGGCGGCGCTGCTCAGCTTCAGTCTGGGGCGCCGTCGGCGGGAGCTCGCGATACGACGTGCACTGGGCGCGCGACGCCGGGACGTGTTCATCCAGCTCATGTGGGAATCCATCGCGGCGGGAGCCGCAAGCAGTGCGCTCGCTGTCGTCACCTATATGCTGGGAATCCGGGTGGTTGCTGCGGGAGACGTTCTGCCCAGCGCGATAACCGCGATGCATGCTGGGGCAATGCTGATGGCCGCCGGCCTGGGAGTCGTCACGACGTTGCTCTGTTCATTGGTCCCGTCGTTTGAAATCTGCAGGGTCAGCTCCCTTTCGAATGCCTTTGCGAAGGGGGTTGCCTGAAATGATCGAATCGATGAGGGAGACTCGACGGCATTTGGGAAGCGCCGCACTGCTTGCAGTGCAGGCAGCGCTTGCAAGCCTGGCATGTGCGTTCGCACTGCAATCTGCGCTGGACAGCTTCGCCAGATTGAACACCGGGAGCATCCGGGAGGCAGCATCGATTGGTGTGGTCAGGGTATCCGATGTCGAAGAAGGCGCGGATGCAGCAGTGCAGCGGGCAGACCTGTCCGCGATCCGGCTGCCCGGTGTTCAGGACACGGTTGTGAGCGACGCTGTTCCGTTCGGAGGAAGAGCCCATCGATACGGCGTATGCACCAGTGAGTCGGCCATGGTGTATTCGATGAATGCGGGTACGACAGACGTTGCCGGATGTGATCGCATTCCCGTGGTAACTGCAAGCTCTGGTCTGCTGGCGATGCTGGGCGCGGGAATCGTCCTGGGGCGGGACGCCACGGAGGACGACATGGTTGAAGGCACTCCGGTGGTGCTGATCAGTGAATCGCTGGCTGCCCGACTGTTCGGAACGGAGAGTGCTGTTGGCCGCCACCTGTATTTCGGCCCCGGCAGCAGCCGGGTCATCATGGGCGTATTTGCCTCTGTTGCTGGACCGGCACCAGGAGGTAATGAGCGGGACTCGCAGTGGGCGCTACTTCCGGGCCTCCCCATGGGCGCCAGTCGCTACTATCTGGCGAAGTGGAGGTCGGAGGTTGATCGTTCATCGCTTGATCGTACTGTCGATGCGCTGCAGCGGCCTTATCGGATCGTGACTCCGGCCGGTGTCGAGACCCTGGCGGGATATCGCGACGCCTACGTCAAAGCTGATCGCTTTGCTACGACCGTGCTCGCGGTCATGACGGCCGTTGTTCTCGGTGTGCTGATGGCCGGCGTTTCCGGAGTTGTAGGCGCGTGGCTTGACCGGCGCCGGTACTCCATCGGGGTTCGACGGACATTAGGTGCTCGCAGGTCCGTGATCTTCGCCGAAATCATGTTCGAGGTTTCACTGTTCACCACGCTGGGCGCCCTGCTCGGCGCGGTGTCGTTGCAGTGGGTAGGGGCGCCGCAGGACGGCATCACAGGTTCACCGTGGTTCTCGATATCGAGCGCTGTTGTGCTGGTGATGGCGGCCTGCTTGACTGCACTGGTACCCCGGGCCCTGCGAATCGCCAAGGAGCCGCCCTTGACCCTGCTGAAGCCCCTGTAGCCCATTCATCCTGTCACCCGGCTTCACCTGCGACAAAGTGAAGCAGCGCGTCACCCGGTCGCATCCCGTCTTAACGAAATCCTCCTAAAGTGGTCCGGTATCCCACCGGTCACAGGCAGGAGGCGTCCCTTGGACGCGTTGTTGTTGTCCCGGATCCAGTTCGGATTCGTCATCAGTTTCCATGTGCTGTTCCCCGCCTTCACCATTGGCACGGCCAGCTGGCTGGCCTTCATCGAATGGCGCTGGCTGCGCACGAAGTTGCCCGTGTGGCGCGAGCTGTATTTCTTCTGGCAGAAGATCTTCGCGGTGTCGTTCGGCATGGGCGTGGTCAGCGGCATCGTCATGGCCTTCCAGTTCGGAACCAACTGGCCACGGCTGAGCGAGGTGGCCGGCACGGTCATCGGCCCGCTGCTGACCTACGAAGTGCTGACCGCGTTCTTCCTGGAAGCCAGCTTCCTCGGCGTGATGATGTTCGGCTGGGGCCGGGTTTCGCCGCGCCTGCATTTCCTGTCCACCTGCATGGTGGCGCTGGGCACGCTGTTCTCCACGTTCTGGATCCTGTCGTCCAACAGCTGGCTGCATACGCCGACCGGCTACGAGATGGTCAACGGCATCGTGCATCCGGTGGACTGGTGGCAGGTGGTGTTCAACCCCTCGTTCCCCTATCGCCTGGCGCACATGGCGCTGGGTTCGTTCATCACCACCTGTTTCGTGATCGGTGGTGTCGGTGCGTGGTACCTGCGCAAGGGCACGCATGTGGAAGCGGGCCGGCGCATGCTGGTGGCAGCGGTGGCGTTCGCGGCACTGACCGTGCCGGTGCAGATTTTCGTCGGCGACATGCATGGCCTGAACACGCTCAAGCACCAGCCGATGAAGATAGCGGCGATGGAAGCGCACTGGCATGAAACCAAGGAGGGCGAGGGCGTACCGCTGGTGGTGTTCGCGCTGCCGAACGAGAAGGAAGAGCGCAATGATTTCGAAGTTGCCATCCCGAAGCTGGGCAGCGTGATCCTCACCCACAGCCTGGACGGCACCTTCGACCCGCTCACTTCGGTACCGTCCAGCGAGCGGCCGCCGGTGACGCCGGTGTTCTTCGCCTTCCGCATCATGGTCGGGCTGGGCACGCTGATGCTGCTGCTGGCCTGGGTGTCGGCGTTCCAGTTGTGGCGCAGGAAGCTGCTGGATTCGCCGTGGCTGCTGCGCGGCTGGAACTGGATGCTGCCCAGCGGCTTCATCGCGCTGCTGTCCGGGTGGTTCGTCACCGAGATGGGCCGCCAACCGTGGGTGGTGTATGGCGTGCTGCGCACCGCTGATGCGGTCGGCCCGCAGAGCGCGTGGATGACCGCGCTGTCGCTGGCGGTCTACGTCGTTGGCTACGCCTTCGTGTTCGGCTGGGGCATCTGGTACCTGGTGAAGATCCTGCGCCACGGACCGCGTCCGCACGATGATGGGCCATCGCTGGACCACGGCAGCCACACCCCGGCACGCCCGCTGTCGGCGGCCGACGAACCGCTGGAGGAGCGCTGACATGGACCTGATGACCTGGCTGCCGGTGGCGTGGTTTGCGGTGATCGGCTTCGGCGTGCTGATGTACGTGGTGCTGGATGGCTTCGTGCTCGGTATCGGCATCCTGGCCCCGTTCGCCGAGGACGAGGAGCAGTTGGACCTGATGATGAACACCGCCGCGCCGATCTGGGACGGCAACGAGACCTGGCTGGTGCTCGGCGGCGCCGGGCTGCTGGCGGCGTTCCCGAAGGCCTATGCGGTGCTGTTGTCGGCGCTGTACCTGCCGGTGCTGCTGCTGGTGGTGGCGCTGGTGTTCCGCGGCGTGGCCTTCGAGTTCCGCTTCAAGGCGCATCGATCGCGCCGGCTGTGGAGCGTGGCGTTCGGCCTCGGTTCGCTGCTGGCGACCTTTGCCCAGGGCGTGATCCTCGGCACCCTGGTGCAGGGCATCCCGCTGGTGGACGGCGTCTACCAGGGCGGCGCATTCACCTGGTTCAGCCCGTTCGCGATGCTGACCGGTGCTGCGTTGGTGGCTGGCTATGCGTTGTTGGGCAGCACCTGGCTGATCCTGAAGACCGAAGGGCGCGTGCAGGCGCTGGCCCGGCAGATGACCCGGCCGCTGGTGGTGGCGGTGATCGCGGCGATGGGCCTGGTCAGCAGCTGGCTGCCGTTCCTCGATTCGCGGTTGATGGCGCGCTGGTTCAGCGACGGCAACTTCTGGTGGCTGTCGCCGGTGCCGCTGTTGACGCTGGCGGTGGCCGCCGCGCTGTGGCGCAGCGCGACCCATCCGCGCCGCGACCTGCCGCCGTTCCTGCTCAGCCTGGCCTTGTTCGTGCTTGGCTTCCTCGGCCTGGTGCTGGGCATGTGGCCCTATCTGCTGCCGCCGTCGATGACCCTGTGGCAGGCCGCCGCGCCGGCCTCCTCGCTGGGCTTCAGCCTGGTCGGCCTGGTCATTCTGCTGCCGGTCATCCTCGGCTATACGGCGTGGTCGTACCGGGTGTTCCGCGGCAAAGTGCGCGCCGATAGCGGTTACCACTGATCGATTGAAGCGGGGCCCGCTGGTGCCGGGCCCCCTGTTGTGGAATGTGAAATCTGCACACCCCGGGCGGGACGTGCTAGCGTGCGCTCCTTTCCGGCAGCCAGGGGGGCAGCCGGCGACGTCCTGGACGGACGCACGGCTGCAGGAACGGGGGGCCGCCGCGCGTCGCCGTAATGGCTCGTGCCTATCGTTCTCCCGTTGAAGCACCTTCGCTAATGATCGAATTCTCCATCGTCGACTGGGCTGCCTGGGCGCCCGGCCTGAGCGAGCGTAGCCAGTGGCTGGGCTGGGCCGATGCGCCGTATCCGCCGGTTGGCGAAGACACGCCGCCGCTCGCCGAAATCCCGGCAATGCAGCGCCGCCGAATCGAGCGGCTGGGCCGGATGGCGATCCAGGCTGCCTGCTGGTGCGAGGACGGGCAGGGCGCTGACAGCCAGGTGCCGCTGGTGTTCGCCAGCCGCCACGGCGACGTGGCCCGTTCGATGGAGCTGCTGGGGGCGCTCGCCAGCGATCAGCCCCTGTCACCGACGGGGTTCGGCCTGTCGGTGCACAACGCGATCGCTGCGTTGTACTCGATCGCGCGCGGTCACCGCGGCAACTACCTGGCGCTGGCCGCCGGCCAGGCCACGGTCGAGACCGCCTGCCTGGAAGCGGCCGGTCTGCTCGCCGATGGCGCCCGCGAAGTGCGGGTGGTGGTCTATGAGTCGCCGCTTCCTGAAATTTACGCGACGTTTGCCGACGAACCTGACCCGTTCTTTGCATGGTGCTGGCGTTTGACCGCTCCGGCAGAGGGCCGGCCGACGCTGTCGCTGCAGTGGCAGCCGGCCGACGGCCAGGCCAGCACTGCGCCCGGCCTGCTGCCGCACGCGCTGGACCTGCACCGCTTTCTGCTGTCCGGCGCGCCGGCGCTGGAGCACGTGGCTCAGGGCCAGCGTTGGCGCTGGGGGCGCCGTGGCTGAGGCGCTGCGCCGTCTCGATCATGCCTGGCGGGTGCTCGGCACCGGCCTGAGCTTTGCCGCATTCGGCTTGGGCGGGCTGCTGCTCGGCGTTCTGGTGATGCCGGTGCTGCTGCTGATGCGTGATCCGGTGGCGCGGCGCCGCCGTGCCCGGCGCGTGGTCCAGGTCGCGTTCGCCAGCCATCTGCGGCTGATGCGCGGGCTGGGGGTGATGACCTACGAGATCGAGGGCGGCGAACGCCTGCAGCGCGACGGCCTGCTGGTGCTGGCCAACCACCCGACCCTGATCGACGTGGTCTGCCTGATCTCGCTGCTTCCCAACGCCGACTGCGTGGTCAAGCGGGCGGTGGCCTGCAACCCGTTCATGCGCGGCCCGGTGCGGGCTGCCGGCTACATTTCCAATGACGATGGCGCCGGCCTGGTCGATGACTGTGTGGCCGCAGTGCGCGCTGGAGGCACCCTGGTCATCTTCCCGGAAGGCACCCGCAGCGTGCCGGGGCAGCCACCGCGGCTGCAGCGCGGGGCCGCCAACATCGCCGTACGGGGCCGCATCGACGTCACCCCGGTGCGGATCACCTGCAGCCCGCCAACGCTGACCAAGGGGCAGAAGTGGTATCGTGTCCCGTCACGTCGCTTTCACGTTCGGCTGCAGATCGGCGAAGATATCCCGATCGCGCCATTTCTGGCCGAAGACGACTCGCCAAGGGGGGATGCCTTGGCGGCCCGTCGCGTCACCGAGCACCTTTCTCGTTATTTCGACCTGTCTGGAGATCCGAACCGTGCAAGCACTTGAGCACGAGATCAAGGAATTGATCATTTCCTCCCTTTCGCTGGAGGACATCACGCCGGAGGACATCGATCCGACCGCGCCGCTGTTCGTCGAGGGCCTTGGCCTGGATTCGATCGACGCGCTGGAGCTGGGACTGGCGCTGCAGAAGAAGTACGGTGTCAGCCTCTCGGCCGATTCGGAAGAAACCCGTCGCCATTTCTCCAGCGTGCGCGCGCTCGGCGAGTTCGTCGCCGCCCGCCAGTCGTAACGGCGCCAGGAATTGCCATGACCAAGAATGAACTGTTCGAACGCATCGTCAGCATCCTGACCGACAGCTTCGAGATCGAAACGGCCCGGATCACCCCGGAAGCCCGCCTGTACGACGACCTGGACATCGACAGCATCGATGCGGTGGACCTGATCGTGCAGCTCAAGCCGCTGCTCGGCCGCAACCTGCAGCCGGAAGCGTTCAAGGCCGTGTGTACCGTGCAGGACATCGTCGATGTGGTGCACAGGCTGCTGCCGGACCAGGCAGCCGCCTGACCGCAGCGCCGACGGCTCCACCATGGCACGCGCACGCACGGTCGTGGTGGCTGCGATCTCGCTGGCCTACCCGGTACTGGTGTACCTGGCGATGGGTCGTTTCGAGCCACGCTGGCTGTCGCTGCTGCTGTTCACCCTGGCCCTGCTGCGCGCGCTGAGTTCGCGCCAGCCGCTGTGGTGGGCCGCAGCGGCGGGCACCGGCCTGCTGGCGGTACTGGCTACCGTGCTCAACCAGGCCCTGCCACTGAAGCTGTACCCGGCGCTGGTCAATGCGGTGATGCTGGCAGTGTTCGGCACCAGCCTGCGCTTCGGGCCACCGCTGGTGGAGCGCCTGGCGCGGCTGCAGGAGCCGGACCTGCCCCCGTTCGCGGTGGCCTATACCCGACGCGTCACCCAGGTGTGGTGCGGGTTTTTCGTTCTCAACGGCAGCCTGGCCCTGCTGACCGCGCTGTACGCGTCGGACCGGGCCTGGATGCTCTACAACGGATTGTTGGCGTACGTCATGATGGGCGTGTTGTTCGCAGGTGAGTGGCTGGTGCGGCGGCGGGTGAAGGCGGCGCACGCGCATGGCTGAGTGGATTGCCCTTGACAGGCTGCTGCTGGCGGCGCTGCCGCATCGAAGCGTTGGCGTCTGCGATGGCGAGGTGATCGACCACGCCCACTTCCGCCAGCGCGTGCTGGCCTGGCGCGCCGCATTTGCGACGACCGAAGGGCGTGACTGGGCCCTGTATTTCGATGATGCGGTGGCCTTTGCCGCGGCGTTGTTCGGTGCCTGGCATGCCGGCAAGCGGGTGTTCCTGGCCGCCGACAACCTGCCGGCCACGTTGCAGGCGCTGCAACCGCAGGTGAGCGGTTTCGCAGGCGACGTGTCGGCCGACTATCGCCCGCTGGCGGCGCTGGACGCCACGCTGGACGACGGGCTGCAGGCGCTGGACGAGCGCGCCTGCGAGCTGTGCGTGTTCACCTCCGGCAGCACCGGCCAGCCGAGTGCGATCGGCAAGCGGCTGGACCAGCTGGCGCGCGAGGTGGATGCGCTGCAGGCTGCGTTCGGCGCACAGATGGAGGGCGTGCAGGTGCATGGCACGGTATCCCACCAGCACATCTACGGCCTGCTGTTCCGCGTGCTGTGGCCGTTGGCCGCCGGCCGCCTGATCCATCCACGCCGGTTCTTCCATGAAGACCTGGTGGGTGCGCTGGCCGGTACCGACACGGTGCTGGTGGCGACGCCAGCCCACCTCAAGCGCCTGCCCGAGCAGCTGGACTGGGCCAGCCTGCATGGCCGCCTGCGCGCGGTGTTCTCCTCAGGCGGCCCGCTGCCGGAAGAAGCCGCACGCCAGGTGCGGCAGTGGCTGGGTGTGGCGCCGACCGAGGTTTACGGCAGCAGCGAAACCGGTGGCATCGCCTGGCGCCGCTGGGACACCGACCTGCCACCGTGGCAACCGTTGCCGGGCGTGCAGTGGCGCATCGAGGATGGCTGCCTGGCCGTCGCCTCGGCGCATCTGGAAACCCTCGACTGGTGGCGTACCCAGGACCGCGTGGAAGCGTTGGCCGATGGCCGGTTCCGCCTGCTGGGCCGGGCCGATCGCATCGTCAAGATCGAAGAACGCCGCGTCTCGCTGGATGCACTGGAGCGCGCGCTGCGCGAAGACGCCGAAGTGGACGACGCGCGCGTGCTGGTCCTGCCCGGCCAGCGCGAGCAGCTGGCGGCCGTGGTGGTACCGGCTGACCGGGCGCTGCTGGCGGGTGGCGACACCGCGCGCCGCGCCCTGGGCCAGCGCCTTGGTGCGCGCCTGGCGCACGCGCATGACGCAGTGACCCGGCCGCGCCGTTGGCGCCTGGTGCAGGCGCTGCCGATCAATGCGCAGGGCAAGGTAACCCAGGCGGCGCTGGCAGCGCTGTTCCAGCCACTGATGCCGGTGCCGGTCTGGGACCGCCGCGACGCCGCCAGCGCCACCCTGCGCATGACCCTGGACCCGACGCTGCGGCCGTTCCAGGGCCACTTCCCCCAGGCAGCGATCCTGCCCGGCGTGGCGCAGCTGGATTGGGCGGTGCGTTTCGGCCGCCAGGTGTTCGCAATGCCGGCAGCGTTTCTGCGCATGGATGCGGTGAAATTCCAGCACGTGGCCCGCCCCGGCGATGAGCTGACCCTGCAGCTGGACTGGGATGCCGCACGCAGCGCGCTGGCCTTCCGTTACACCTCCAGCCATGGTGTGCATGCCAGCGGCAAAGTGGTCTTCGCCGATGCGGACTGATCCGGCCGTTGCCGGTGCCGCATTCGCGCCACTGGTGGTGATTCCCGTCTACGATCACGAGCACGCCATCGCGGCGGTGCTCGACGGCGTGCAGGCCGCGGGACTGCCCTGCCTGCTGGTCGACGATGGTTCGCACGATGGGTGCGCGGCGGTGCTGCGCGCGCTGGCACAACGCCAGGGTGTCGACCTGCTGCGCCTGGACGTGAACCAGGGCAAGGGCGGGGCAATGCTGGCCGGTTTCGCCGAGGCCGGCGCGCGAGGCTACAGCCACGTGCTGCAGATCGATGCCGACGGCCAGCATGATACGGCTGACCTGCCACGCTTCATCGAAGCCGCGCGCCTGCACCCGGGTGCAGTGATCTGTGGCATTCCGGCCTACGACGCCAGTGTTCCCAAGGCGCGCCTGTACGGTCGCTACGCCACCCACATCTGGGTCTGGATCAACACGCTGTCGCTGCACCTGCGCGACACCATGTGCGGCTTCCGCGTGTATCCACTGCCGCCGGTGCTGCGCGTGATCGGTGAAGAGACCATCGGCCGGCGCATGGACTTCGATACCGAAATAATGGTGCGCCTGTACTGGCGCGGGCTGCCGGTCGAGCACCTGGCCACGCGCGTGACCTATCCTGCCGATGGCGTGTCGCACTTCGATGTGTGGCGCGACAACGTGCGCATCAGCCGCATGCATACCCGTCTGTTCTTCGGCATGCTCTGGCGCGCGCCGCGCCTGCTGTGGCGCCGCCTGCGGGGGCAGCGCTGAGATGACGGCCGCGCAGGGCGCCCCACACTGGGCCGACATCGGCGAATCCACCTCGGTGGCCGGCGTGCTGTTCCTGTGCTGGGTGCACCGCTGGTTCGGGCGCTGGCCGTTCCGCCTGTGCGTGTGGCCGGTGGTGGCCTGCCATTGGCTGGGCAACCGTGTAGGGCGCCAGGCCTCGATGCAGTACCTGCAGCGGCTGCAGGCGCACAGCGGCGTGCTCGGCCGCGCGCCGAAACGGCGTGACAGCCTGCGCCACTTCTTTACCTTCGCCGACACGATGCTGGACAAGATCCTCGGCCTGGGCGGGCGCTACCCGGCCGAACGCATCCACCTGCACCGCGACCTGGTGCTGCAGAAGATCGCGCGCCGCGAGGGCGGGCTGATCCTCACCGCGCACATCGGCTGCCTGGAGCTGTGCCAGGTGCTGGCCGAGCAGGTGCCGGGATTCCGCATCACCGTGCTGGTGCATACCGCACACGCGCAGCGCTTCAACCGTCTGCTGCAGCGGCTGGACCCGCTGGCGGCGGTGGAACTGGTGCAGGTGACCGAAATGGGGCCGGCCACGGCGGTGATGCTGGCCGAGCGCGTTGCGGCGGGGGGCTTCGTTGCCATCGTCGGCGACCGCACGCCGGTACAGGGTGGCCGCAGCGTCACCGCCGATTTCCTTGGCCACCGCGCCCCGTTCCCGATCGGCGCCTATGTACTCGCCGCCGCGCTGGGGTGCCCGGTCTACACCATGGCCTGCCTGCACCAGGGCGAGGGCTATCGCGTTGCATTCGAACAGTTCGCCGACCGCATCGTGCTGCCGCGTGGCTCGCGCGACGCCGCACTGGCCGAACAGGCACAGCGCTTCGCGCGCTGGCTGGAACTGCAGGTCATCCAGTCCCCGTTGGACTGGTTCAATTTCTTCCCCTTCTGGGATCAGGCTCCGCATGACGACTGACGCCGTACCCGTGTGCCGCTTTGGCGATGCACCGTTGACCATCGAAGACGTGGTTGCCCTGGCCCAGCGCCAGTGCGAGGCCGCGCTGAGCGACGCGCCGGCGTTCCGCGCGCACATCCAGCGCGGCGCCGACTTCCTCGACCGACTGCTGCGCGAGGATGGCGTGATCTACGGTGTGACCACCGGCTATGGCGATTCGTGCACGGTGAACATCCCGCCGGCACTGGTGGCTGAACTGCCGCACCACCTGTACACCTACCATGGCTGCGGCCTGGGCCGTTACCTGGACCCGGTCGAGACCCGTGCGGTGCTGGCCGCGCGCCTGGCCTCGCTGGTGCGTGGCATGTCCGGTGTCAGTGTGCCGCTGCTGGAAGGCCTGGCCACGCTGCTGCAGCACGACGTGCTGCCGATGATTCCGGCCGAAGGCTCGGTCGGTGCCAGTGGTGACCTCACGCCGCTGTCCTACGTGGCGGCGGTGCTGTGCGGCGAGCGCGAGGTGCTGCACGACGGCCGCGTGCGGCCGGCAGCCGAGGTGCTGGCGAAGATCGGCATGACCCCGCTGAAGCTGCGGCCGAAGGAAGGCCTGGCGATCATGAACGGCACCGCCGTGATGACCGGCCTGGCCTGCCTGGCCTGGCAGCGCGCCGACTACCTGGCACGCATGGCCACGCGCCTGACCGCGTTCAACGTGCTGGCCAGCGACGGCAACGCGCACCACTTCGACGAAACCCTGTTCGCGGCCAAGCCGCATCCGGGCCAGGGCCGCATCGCCGCGCGCCTGCGCAGCGACCTGCACAGCGAGCGTCCGCCGCGCAATGAACAGCGCCTGCAGGACCGCTATTCGCTGCGCTGCGCGCCGCATGTGATCGGCGTGCTGGAGGACAGCCTGCCGTTCCTGCGCCAGCTGATCGAAACCGAACTGAACAGCGCCAACGACAATCCGCTGATCGATGCCGACGGCGAGCGCATCCTGCATGGCGGCCACTTCTACGGGGGCCACATCGCGCTGGCGATGGACACCCTGAAGAACACCGTGGCCAACGTTGCCGATCTGCTCGACCGCCAGCTGGCACTGGTGGTCGATGCCCGCTACAACCATGGGCTGCCTGCCAACCTGTCGGCGGCCACCGGCCCGCGCGCGGCCATCAACCATGGCCTGAAGGCACTGCAGATCAGCGTGTCGGCGTGGACCGCCGAAGCGCTGAAGCAGACCATGCCGGCCAGCGTGTTCTCGCGTTCGACCGAATGCCACAACCAGGACAAGGTCAGCATGGGCACCATCGCCGCGCGTGACTGCCTGCGCGTGATCGAACTGACTGAACAGGTGGTGGCCGCGATGCTGATCGCTGCCCGCCAGGGCCTGGCCCTGCGCGAACGGGTTGGCCTGAACGCGCAGCTGCATGGCAGTCTGGCCGACATGTACGCCGACCTGGGGCAGCGCATCGCCCTGGTTGAAGAAGACCGCGCGCTGGATCGCGAACTGCGGGAACTGCTGGTGGAGATCCGCGCGCAACGTTGGGAGCTGTACGCCGGTGAATGAGGTTATTGAACGGGTTGGCGAAATTGCGTTGACGCCCGCCTTCCATGACTGCGATCCGATGAACGTGGTCTGGCATGGCAACTATTTCAAGTACTTCGAGATCGCGCGCTGCGCGCTGCTCGGGCGCTACGACTACGACTATCCACAGATGCTCGAATCGGGCTACCTGTGGCCGGTGGTCGATGCGCGGGTGAAGTACGTGCGCCCGCTGCTGTTCAACCAGGCCCTGCGCGTGGTCGCGCGCATCGTGGAATGGGAGAACCGGCTGAAGATCGAGTATGAAATCCTCGATGCGGAAAGCGGCCAGGTGCTGACCCGCGCGATGACCATCCAGGTCGCGGTGGACGCGGGCAGCAAGGAAATGCTGTACCAGTGCCCGCCGGTACTGTGGGAACGCCTGGGAGTGCCTGCACCGTGAACACCCTTGTCCGTCTTTCCAGCGCGCTGCTGTGCGCGCTGATCTTCGTTGCCGCACCGCAGGTGCAGGCGGCCGACCCCGCCATTGATGCGATCACTCAGGCGGTGGCGCGGCCGGACGTGCTGCGTGGCCAGTTCAGCCAGGAAAAGCAGGTCAGCGGCTTCAGGAACCCGCTGCGCTCGCAGGGCCAGTTCGTGGTCGCGCGCCAGCATGGCGTGATCTGGACCACGCTCAAGCCGTTCCCCTCCGAAGTGGTGGTCACCGCCGACCGCATCCTCAGCCGCCAGCGCGATGGCAGCACCCGTGTCGAGCTCGATGCACGGCAGCAGCCGGCGATGCGTTCGGTGAACGCGATCATGTTCGCGCTGATGAGTGGCGACGTGCAGGCGCTGTCCGGCCAGTTCAACGTGGCGGCCAGCCGTGAAGGGCAGGGCTGGCGGCTGCGGCTGACGCCGAAGTCGGCGATGCTGGCCAAGGCCTTCCAGTCGCTGACCCTGCAAGGTGACCGCTACGTGCGCCAGGTCGAGATCGTCGAGGCCAACAAGGACCGCACGCAGATCCAGTTCAGCGCGTTGAGCGAGGCGCCGGCCACGCTCAATGCCGACGAGGCCCGCCGCTTTGAGTGAGGCCGTGGCATCGAACCCACCGGACCGGTTGCGGCGCTGGTGGCACTGGCTGGGCATTGCCTGGCTGCTGGTGCTGCTGGCGCTGGGCGCACAGCAGTGGCAGCTGTGGAGCCAGCAATCGCGGATCGACACCGACATCCTCGCGTTGCTGCCGCAGGATGCGCATGACCGCCTGTTGAGCGACGTCACCCGGCGCATCGCCGATGGCAGTTCACGGCAGGTGGTGGTGCTGCTGGGCAGCCAGGACGGTGCCGCCGCCAAGCGCGCGCAGTCCGCGTTCGCTGCGGCTATGGCCAAGGATGCCGATCACGCGTTGCTGGTGCCCAGTGGTTCCATCGAGGGCTGGTTCGATGAGGCGCGCGCGTTCTACGCGCCGTACCGCGACCGCCTGCTGACCCCGGCCCAGCGCGAGCAGCTGCAGGGCAGCGAGCCGGGCGCGTTGGCGGAGCAGGCGTTGGCTGCGCTGTACGGTCCGATGGGCGCCCCACGCCTGACCGATTGGCGCCAGGACCCGCTGTCGCTGTGGCCGCAATGGTGGCAGCAGCAGGCGCAGGGCTCGGGGTTACGGCTGGGCGATGACGGCCTGCTCGAAGCCGAGGGCAGGCATTGGGCCGTGCTGCAGTTCGATACACCTGGTTCGGCATTCCAGCTTGACGGCGAACGCCATCTCGATGGCCTGCTGGAACGCGCCGGAAAGGCGGCCAAGGCCGTAGCACCGGAGCTGGAGATCCTGCACGCCGGCGTGCCGCTGCATGCCGAAGCGGCCGCAGTGCAGGCCAACCGTGAGATCAACACGATCGGCTGGGGCTCGCTGGCCGCGGTGCTGCTGCTGGTGTGGCTGGCGTTCCGTTCGCTGCGCCCGATCCTGCTGGTCGCCGCGTCATTGCTGATCGGCTGTGGCGTGGCGCTGGCGGTGACCGTGCTGGTGTTTGGCAAGGTGCACGTGCTGACCCTGGTGTTCGGTGCATCGCTGGTGGGTGTGGCCGAGGATTACGGCATCCACTGGTTCGCCTCGCGCCAGGCCGAGCCGGCCGATCGTCGCTGGAAGCTGCTGCGGCACCTGCTGCCGGGCCTGTGGCTGGCCCTGCTGACCAGCGCGCTGGCCTACCTGGCACTGGGCCTGGCCCCGTTCCCGGGCCTGCGCCAGATGGCACTGTTCTCGGTGGTCGGTCTGGCCGCTGCTTTCCTCACGGTGATCTTCTGGTTCCCGTGGCTGGATGGTGGTGAGATCCGCCAGACCCGTTTCTCGCAGTGGCTGGGCAACACGCTCGAGCGCTTCCCGCGCCTGCATGGGCGTCGCCGGGTGACGGTGTTCGTGCTGGTCGCGCTGGCATTGTCTGCAATCGGCATCGCTCGCCTGCACAGCAACGACGACCTGCGCAGCCTGCAGTCATCACCGCCAGCGTTGATGGCCCAGCAGATCCGCCTGAGCCAGCTGCTGGGCATGCCCAGCCCGGCGCAGTTCTACCTGGTGCAGGGCGCCGATGCCGCGCAGCTGCTGCAGCGCGAGGAAGCACTGACCGAGCGCCTGCGTGCGCTCGCCCATGACCGGCGCATCGGTGGTTACCGCGCGATCAGCGATTGGCTGCCGTCGCCCGCGCGCCAGCAGGCCGATGCCGCGCTGACCGCGAAGGTGGAACCGGATGTGCTATCGGCCGTGTCCGATGCCGTGGGCGAGCCGCTGCAGCGACCGCAGTTCGCGGATGCGCCGCTTACCGCCGAAGCCTTTCTGGCCTCGCCCGCCTCGCAGCCGTTCCGTCACCTGTGGGTGGGCGCGGTGGGCGGGCAGATGATCAGCGTGGTGATGGTCGATGACCTGTCGCGTGCCGATGCGCTGACCACCCTGCGTGGCGCGGCCGAGGGCCTGCCCGGCGTGCGCTGGGTGGACCGCACCGCCGACTTCTCGCAGCTGCTGGGCCGCTACCGCAAGCTGATGGGCGGCCTGCTGCTGGTCGGCATCGTGCTGGTGTTCGGCGCGCTGTGGCTGCGCTACCGACGCCAGGCCTGGCGCGTGTTCGCACCGACCCTGATTGCCGGTGCACTGACCCTGGGCCTGCTGGGCCTGTTCGGCCAGCCGCTGCAGCTGTTCAACGTGCTGGCGCTGATGCTGCTGCTGGGCATGGGCATCGACTACGGCATCTTCCTGATCGAGCACCGCGGTGATGCCAGTGCCTGGCTGGCGGTGTGCGTGGGCGCGGCCAGTACCTGGCTGTCGTTCGGCCTGCTGGGCCTGTCGCAGACTCCGGCGCTGCGCGCGTTCGGCCTGACCCTGCTGTTCGGCATCGGCCTGGTCTGGCTGATCTCGCCGCTGTTCCGGCCGCCGCCGCAAGACCTGCCTTCGGCTTGATTCTGCCTTCCGGCTTCCTTCTTTCCACTTGATCGAGCAACAAGGACGCACCGATGAACACTGCTGTGGATGCTGTCGAACGTACTGAAATCCTGATCATCGGCGCGGGCCCGGCCGGTTCGGTGGCTGCGGCGATGCTGCGCCGGCAGGGCCGCCAGGTGCTGATGCTGGAACGCCAGCAGTTCCCACGCTTCTCCATCGGCGAAAGCCTGCTGCCGCAGAGCATGGAGTACATCGAGGCGGCCGGCCTGCTGCAGGATGTGGTCGAGGCGGGCTTCCAGTACAAGAACGGTGCCGCCTTCGTGCACGGCGAAGCGCGCACTGCATTCGACTTCAGGAAGAAGTTCTCGCCGGGTTGGGGCACCACCTACCAGGTGCAGCGCGCCGACTTCGACAACGTGCTGGCACGCGGTGCCGAGCGCATGGGCACCACGCTGCGCTTCGGCGACGAAGTGCTTGCGGTCGAGCCGGGCGAGCAACCGGCGGTGACGGTGCGCCGCCCGGACGGCAGTGAATACCGCATCGAGGCCGATTTCATCCTCGATGCCTCCGGCTTCGCGCGCCTGCTGCCGCGGCTGCTGCAGCTGGAGTCGCCTTCCAACTTCCCGGTGCGCGGCGCGATCTTCTGCCACGTGCGCGACAACATTCCGGCCGAAGCGGACTTCGACCGCAACAAGATCCTGATCACCACCCATCCCGAGCACATCGACGTCTGGTACTGGACGATCCCGTTCTCCAACGGCTGCTGCTCGCTGGGCGTGGTCGCCGAGCCGTCGTTCTTCGAGCGCTACGAGGGTGACGACCTGCAGAAGCTGCAGGCCATCGTCGGCGAGGACCCCAACCTGACCCGCCTGCTGGCCAACGCCGAATGGGCGGTGCTGCCGGTGCGCCGCATCACCGGCTACTCGGCCAACGTCAGTTCGCTGTGGGGGCCCGGCTACGCGTTGCTGGGCAACGCCGGCGAGTTCCTCGATCCGGTGTTCTCGTCCGGTGTGACCATTGCCTTCAAGTCCGCGCAGCTGGCCAGCGAATGCCTGGCGCGCCGCTATGCCGGTGAAACCGTCGACTGGGAAGCTGAATTCTCGATCCCGCTGCGCGCCGGCGTGAAGACCTTCCGCCGCTTCGTCGAAAGCTGGTACGACGGCGGTTTCCAGAAGATCATCTACCACCCGCAGCAGCAGCCCGAAGTGCGCGACATGATCAGCTCCATCCTGGCCGGCTACGCCTGGGACACCAACAACCCGTATGTGGCCGACGAAAGCGGCCGTCGCATGCGCGTGCTGGAGGAACTGTGCAGCGCCTGATCTTCCGTACTGCGGCCCTGCTGCTGTGCCTGCTGCTGGCCGCCTGTGCCGGGCGCATGCCCAAGCCACAGGTGGAACTGCCGCCGCTGCGCCTGTCGCCGGCCAGCCTGCCGGCGCCGCTGGCGCTGCAGCAGCAGCTGCACTTCCGTTTCGGCAGCCATGAGCGCGACCTCGATGCGCTGCTGGAAGCCGATGCACAGCGGGTGCAGCTGGCGGTGCAGGCGATGGGCCAGACCGGCGTGCGCCTGCAGTGGGACGGCCAGCAGCTGACCCAGCAGCGTGCGCCGTGGTTGCCGCCGCAGGTGCGTGCCGAGCGTGTGCTGGATGACCTGCAGTTCGCGCTGTGGCCGACCGCGGCCATCGCCGCAGCGCTGCCGGCCGGCTGGGAGGTCATCGACGACGGCCACCAGCGCAGCTTGTCGCGCGACGGCACGGTGTGGCTGCTGCTGCAGCGCCTGGACGATGGCAGCGTGCAGCTGGACAACCGCGCCGAAGGCTATGCGCTCCGCATCGAATCGATCGATATGGCCGGGCAGGACCCATGAGTGCACCGATCTACCTGAACGACCTGGGCGTGGTCTGCGCGCTCGGCGATGGCCGCACTGCGGTCGCGTCGGCGATGTTCGCCGATGTGCCGGGCGGGCTCAGCGACAACGACAGCCTGCTGCCGGGGCGCACCCTGGCGCTGGGAGAGGTCCGCACGCCGCTGCCGGCGCTGGAAGACCTGCCGGTGGCCCTGCGCGGGCGCAACAACGCCCTGCTGGACGTGGCGCTGGCGCAGATCGCACCGGCGGTGGCCGCGGCGATTGCCCGCCATGGTGCCGAGCGCGTGGCGGTGGTGCTGGGCACCAGCACCTCGGGCATCGGTGAATCCGAGCAGGCCCTGCGCAGCCACGCTGAACAGGGCCAGTGGCCGCAGGGCTTCGATTACGCCCAGCAGGAAATGGGCACCGCCGCGCAGTTCGTGCGCCAGCGCAGCGGCGCACAGGGACCGGCGTGGACCCTGTCCACCGCGTGTTCGTCCAGTGCCAAGGCACTGATGTCAGCCGCGCGCATGCTGCGCGCCGGCATCGTCGATGCGGTGATCGCCGGTGGCGCCGATTCGCTGTGCCGCTTCACCGTGGCTGGCTTCAGCGCGCTGGAATCGGTGTCGGCGGCACGCTGCAACCCGTTCTCGCAGCACCGCGCCGGCATCAACATCGGCGAGGGTGCCGCGCTGTTCCTGCTCACCCGCGAACCCGGCCCGGTATGCCTGGCGGGGTGGGGTGAGTCGGCCGATGCCCACCACATGTCCGCGCCCGACCCGCAGGGGCTGGGTGCCATCGATGCGCTGCAGCAGGCGCTGCTGCGCGCAGGCTGGGGCGCAGACGAAGTGGATTACGTGAACCTGCATGGCACCGCCACCGGCCACAACGATGCGATGGAAAGCCTGGCGGTCTCGCAGGTGCTGGGCAACAGCGTGCCAGCCAGTTCGACCAAGCCGCTGACCGGCCACACGCTGGGTGCCTCGGGTGCCATCGAGGCGGCGCTGTGCTGGATCGTGCTGGCCGAGAACCCGCAGCAGCTGCTGCCGCCGCACTGGTGGGACGGCGTGGCCGACCCGGCACTGCCGGTGCTGCCGCTGGTCGCACCGGGCACGCGCCTTGCGCAGCCACCGCGGCGGGTGCTGAGCAATTCGTTCGCCTTCGGCGGCAGCAATGCCGTGCTGGCACTGGAGCGTCGATGAACACGTTGTATGCAATCGAAGAGGTGGTGCCGCACCGCCAGGACATGTGCCTGCTGCAGCGCATCACGCATTGGGACCAGGACACCCTCGAGGCCGAACTGGTGGTGCCCGAGGCCGGCCTGTTCGTGGAGAACGGCGAAGTGCCGGCGTGGGTCGGCATCGAATACATGGCGCAGGCCATCGCGGCCTGGGCCGGCTGCCGCGCGCGAGCGGCCGGCAAGCCGCCGCAGCTGGGCTTCCTGCTCGGCACCCGCCGCTACAGCAGCGCGCGCAGCAGCTTCCCCAGCGGTTCGCGACTGCGCGTACAGGCGCGCTGCGAGCTGTTGGGTGACAATGGATTGGGGATGTTCGCCTGCCGCATCCTGGCAGGTGAGGACGAATGGGCGACAGCCAACGTGTCGGTGTACGAACCGGCCGACGCGATGGCCTATCTGGAGAGTGGACAGGCATGACAGGGAATCGAAGCGTGCTGGTGACCGGCGCCAGCCGGGGCATCGGCCGGGCCATTGCGCTGCGCATCGCGCGCGATGGCTTCGACGTGGTGGTGCATTGCCGCAGCCGCCTGGAAGAGGCACAGGCCGTGGAGGCTGAGATCCAGGCACTGGGCCAGCAGGCCCGCGTGCTGGTGTTCGACGTGGCCGACCGCGAGGCCGCGAGGGCCGCGCTGGAAGCCGATGTCGAGGCACATGGCGCGTATTACGGCGTGGTCTGCAATGCCGGCATCGCCCGTGACGGCGCCTTCCCGGCGCTGTCGGAGGACGATTGGGACCAGGTCATCCACACCAACCTGGATGGCTTCTACAACGTGCTGCATCCGCTGATCATGCCGATGGTACGGCGGCGCAAGCCGGGCCGCATCGTCACCCTGTCGTCGGTATCCGGGTTGGCCGGCAACCGCGGCCAGGTCAACTACAGTGCTGCCAAGGCCGGCATCATCGGTGCCACCAAGGCGCTGGCGCTGGAACTGGCCAGCCGCCAGATCACCGTCAACTGCGTGGCTCCGGGCCTGATCGAAACCGAAATGCTCAACGATGAAGTGGTGGAACACGCGCTCAAGCTGATTCCCGCCGGCCGCGTCGGCCGTCCCGACGAAGTGGCGGCGACGGTGGCGTTCCTGCTGTCCGAGCCGGCCGGCTACATCACCCGCCAGGTGATCTCGGTGAACGGAGGCATGCTCTGATGGCCGCCGATCGTCGCGTGGTGGTCACCGGCGCCGCCGCCATCAGTCCGCTCGGCCACGACTGGCCCACCATCGAAGCGCATCTTCGCAGCTGCCGCAATGCGGTGCGCGCGATGCCCGAATGGGATGTGTACGCCGGGCTGAACACCAAGCTGGCGGCGCCGGCGCAGGATTTCGCGCTGCCGCCCAACTACAACCGCAAGACCACCCGCTCGATGGGCAAGGTCGCGATCATGTCGGTGCGCGCCACTGAGGTGGCACTGCGTGAAGCCGGCCTGCACGAGCATCCGGTGCTGCGCAGCGGCCGTACCGGCGTGGCCTATGGTTCCTCGTCGGGCAGCCATGAGGCCACCGGTGAATTCGGACGCATGCTCAACGAGTTCACCACCGACGGCATCAGTGCCACCACCTACCTGAAGATGATGAGCCACACCGCGCCGGTCAACATCGGCGTGTTCTTCGGCCTGTCCGGGCGCGTGTACACCACGTCCAGCGCCTGCACCTCGGGCAGCCAGGGTGTGGGCGCGGCCTATGAAGCCATCCGCAGCGGCAAGCAGACGGTGATGGTGGCCGGCGGTGCCGAGCAGCTCGATGCCACCGCTGCGGCGGTGTTCGACACGCTGTTCGCCACCAGCGTGCGCAACGACGCGCCGCAGACCACCCCGCGCCCGTTCGATGCCGGCCGTGATGGCCTGGTACTGGGCGAGGGCGCCTGCACGCTGATCCTGGAGGACCTGGAACACGCGCAGGCGCGTGGCGCCACCATCCTGGCCGAGGTGGTCGGCTACGGCACCAACAGCGATGGCCAGCACGTGACCCAGCCCAGCGCCGACACCATGGCCCAGGCGATGCGCCTGGCGCTGGAAGATGCCGGCCTGGACGCGGCGCAGATCGACTACGTCAACGCCCATGGCACCGCCACCGACCACGGCGACATCGCCGAGACCCAGGCCACCGCACAGGTGTTCGGCAGCCGCGTGCCGATCAGCTCGCTGAAGAGCTACGTCGGCCACATGCTGGGTGCCTGTGGCGCGTTCGAGGCCTGGCTGAGCATCGAGATGATGCGCACCGGCTGGTTCGCGCCGACCCTGAACCTGGCCGAGGTCGATCCGCGCTGTGGCCAGCTCGACTTCATCACCGGACAGGGCCGCGAACTGCAGGCCGAGTACGTGATGAGCAACAACTTCGCCTTCGGCGGCATCAACACCTCGCTGGTGTTCCGCCGCTGGCGCGAGTGAACCACCGTCCCACCGCACTGTTTCCGCTACCCACCCGCACCCCTGACAAGGAGAAGTTTCGATGCGCCGCACTCTCATGATCGCCACTGCCACCGCGCTGCTGGCCCTGACCTCCACCGCCTCTGCCCGCGACACGCGTGTCGAACAGTCCCTGCAGGAACTGGTCAATTCGCAGGCCGCCAAGGACGCTGGCATCGACGGCAGCGTGCGCTTCTATCTGGCCGGCCAGCCGGTCAGCGTGCAGCAGCGCCTGGGCGAAGACGTGACCAACAAGAAGACCAACGCCGCCAACAAGAGCGATGCCGAGGCCTGCCGCTGGGTTGCGTTGTCGGCACTGCGCGCGCTGCAGGACGGTGCCAAGTCGCGCGGCGCCAACGCCGTGGTCGACATCGTCAGCTATTACAAGAAGAACGAGTTCAAGAGCAGCACCAACTACGAGTGCTACGCCGGTGCCATCCTCGCGGGTGTCGCGCTGAAGGGCACCTACGCCAAGGTCAAGTAAGCGCCCGTGTGGTGGCAGCCGTGGCTGAACGACGCCGCCACATTGCTGAACCTCGCCGGGGAAACGCCGTCGATCACGCCGCCAACGTCGGCTGACGGCTTTCCCCGGTGTCGGCTTTCCGACACAATCATGGCTCTTCCCGGGTTATCGTCCCGCGGACATGCACGCCTACGTCTATAAAAGCCAACTCAAGCCGGACACCTACGTCTACGTTCCCCGTCGCGATGATTTCAGCGCGCTGCCCGCGCCGCTGCTCACCTCGCTGGGGACGCTCGCCTTCGTCCTGGAGGTGGCCCTGGATGCCCAGCGCCGCCTGGCGCAGGCTGACCCGGAAAAGGTCCGCAGCGAAATGAGCGAGCGCGGGTTCTACCTGCAGGTGCCGCCGTCGGTGGCCAGCCTGATGCCGCGCCACTATGACTGACGCCTCCCGTCCGCGCCTTGTGTCAATTGCCTTCGCCGCGGGCGCGGTGCTGGCGCTGGGCGCCGCCGTGGGCGGCTTCCCGGGTGCCGTCCTGGCCGCACTGGCGCAGCCAGCGTTCGCGCTGGCGATCTCATGGTGGCGTCGCAGCCGCGCGCTGCTGCCGCTGAAGGTGGTCGCTCGCCAGGACCTGCCGGCGCTGCTGGCGTTGTGGACGGCCGCGCCGCTGCTGCTGGCGCTGTTGCTGGCCTGGCCGCTGGCGGCGCTGCGCGACAGCGGCAGCCTTGCGGCGGTGCTGGGCCTGAGCGTGCTGGTCAGTGCCGGCCTGCTCGCCGCCTGGCGCACCTGGCCGTTGTGGAACGATGTCGAACGCCTCGACGGCAGCCTGGCCCAGCACTGGCAGGCGCTGGCGGGGCGTGACCTGGGCGCCTGGCGCGGCCTCGGTGTGGCCGCGCTGGTGATCGCGCTGGCCGCGCTGGTGGTGCTGCCGGCCTGGCCGGGGCTGCTGCCGGAAAGCGCACACTGGCCCGCCGCGCTGGCGGTGGTGCTGCTGTCTCCCGTGCTGCACCTGCTGCTGCAGCGGGTGGCGCCGGCACCGCTGGTGTCGCTGCGCGCAGGCCCACTGGCCACGGCCAGCGACGAGCGCGAACCGATGTTCTCCGCTGCGGTCGAAACCACGCCGCTGGAGGCGATGGCGCCGCAGGAGCTGACCCCGGCGCTGTATGAAGCCGCCCGCCATGGCCGCATCGACCGGGGCCTGCAACTGCTGCAGGCCGGTGCCGATCCGTATGCGCTGCCGGACCCGAACTGGCGCGACCAGCGCAGCCTGGCGGTGCTGGCAGCGGTGCTGCCGGACCTGCGCCTGCTGCGCGAGCTGATCGCCCGCGGCGTCGATGTGAACGCACCGCACCGGGGCATGACCCCGCTGCTGGCCGCCACCCGCGACAGCTGGCATGGCCGCCCCGAGGCGGTGATGACCCTGCTCGCCAACGGTGCCGACTCGCGTGCCACCGACAGCGATGGCAACACGCCGCTGCACCATGCCGCGCGCAGTTCCGACCCGGGTGTGGCGGCGCTGCTGCGCGATGCCGCCGCCGAAGTCGATGCGTTGAACAACGAGGGCTGGTCGCCGCTGGCCGTGGCCTGCCAGGTCGGCAACTGGCGCCTGGCCCGTTTCCTGCTCGAACGCGGTGCACGCTGCGAACCGGCCGATGGCACCCCGGTGCTGCTGGCCGCCGCCGCCACCGAGGACGACGATCCGGCGGGCGTGCAGCTGCTGCTCAAGCACAAGGCGCGGGCCGACGCGCGTGATCGCCAGCGTCGCAGCGCGTTGCATGAAGCGGCGCTGGCCGGTCACGTCGAGATCATCGGCGTGCTGCTGGCTGCCGGCGCCAATCTGGAAGCGCGCGATGCGCTGGGCCGTACGCCGTGGCTGGAAGCGGCCCGTGCAGGTCGCGCCGCCGTGATCGAGCATCTGCTGCCGCACAAGCCGGACCTGGTCGCGGTGGACGGCGAAGGCCGTAATGCGGTGCAGCTGGCGGCGATGGCCGAGGATGTCTCGCCGCTGCTGATCAAGCGCCTGGTCGAACTCGGCATCGCCGCCGATGCCACCGATCCGGTCGGCCGCCGTGCGGTGGACTATGCCGCCGAAGCCGGCCGCTGGGCGATCGTGGCTCTGCTGGACCCGTCCTATCCATTGCCGGCTGCGGTCAGCGATGGACTGGCCGAGCGTGGCGAAGCCGCCGGCGCAAGTGGCCTGCTGCCGGACCGCCCGCCGCTGACCCTGCTGCGCGAAGCGCTGGGCTTCGGCAACACCGAAGGCATGGCCGCGCTGGCCAAGCTGTGCCAGCCGGAAGAGCTGGGTGGCCTGCTGCTCGATCCGGAGCTGGCGCTGGAGCCGCGTGCGGTCGACTGGCTGCTGGCCCACGGTGCCGATCCCTACGTGCGTGACGCCTGTTCCGACACGCCGATGTTCGCGCTGTTGTCGCGCGGCATCGACGCGGTGCCGGCGCTGCAGGTCATGCTGCAGCGTGGCCTGTCGCCGGCCGGACGCGGTGGCCTGGCACGCTTCCTCGCAGCGTGTGCGCAGCACGACCAGGCCGCCCGTGGCCTGGAACAGCTGGCACTGGAACTGCTGGAACGTGGCGCCGATCCGTTCGCCGCCTCGCCGGCCGGCGATCCGCCGCTGTCGCTCGCGGTGCGCCTGGGCTGGCTGCGCCTGCAGCAGGCCCTGCTCAAGGCCGGTGTTGATCGTGAAGCGCGCGACAGCCACGGCATGACCGCATTGCACCTGGCCACCGCGTTGGCCCGCGAAGGCGCACTGAAGCTGCTGGTGCAGCACGGTGCCTCGCCGGAAGCCCGCGCCGCCGACGGCCAGACGCCGTTGGGCGTGGCGCTGTCGATCGGTCGCCGTGATCTGGCCGACTGGCTGGACTGGCGGGTGTGGCCGTTGCCGCGCCGTACCCTGCGCGAGGCCGATCTGCCGGCCGCTGCGATGGCCGGTGATGTAGACGCCGTGCGCCGCCTGATCGATCTGGGATTTGCCGTCGACGCGGTCGACGCTCAGGGCTGCACCGCACTGCTGCGTGCAGCCGGTGGCGGCCACCTGGCGGTGACCGACCTGCTGCTGGCGCGCGGCGCCGATCCGCAGCACGCCGCGGCCAGTGGCGCGACGCCGCTGTCGGCGGCGGTCAGCATGCGCCAGGTGGACATCGTTTCGGCCCTGCTCGATGCCGGCGCCAAGCTGGAACATCGCCTGCCGGGCGGGGTGACCGTGCTGATGCTGGCCTCGGCGCTGGGTCTGCCGGACATCGTCGCGCGCCTGCTCACTGCCGGTGCCGACGTGCATGCCGGTGACGCGCAGCAGCTGGGCCCGCTGCACTGTGCCGCGCTGTACGGTTTCAGTGCCCGCGACCGCTCGCGCCTGCTGGCCCTGCTCGACACCCTGCTGTTGGCGGGCGCCGAGCCGGACCAGGCCGCCGCCGGTTCGGTCACGCCCCTGCTGCTGCTGCTGGGCGCTCGCGCCGAGCCGGGTACCGCCTGCGACGAGCAGGTGGTGATGGCGGCGGTAGAGCGCCTGCTGGATGAGGACGTGAGCCTGGACGTGCGTGATCCGCGCGGCTTCGGCCCGTTGCATTTGGCCGCGCTGCATGGCCTGCCGCTGCTGGTGCAGCGCCTGCTGCGCGCGGGGGCGGATCCGGAAGCACGCGACAGCCTCAACCGCAGCCCGCGCGAGATCGCCGTGATGCGCGGCTTCATCGACGTGGCCGGTGAGTTCGAACCGCGCGTGCCGGGCGTTTCGTCGATGGCGCGGTTCCTGCGCGACAACGGCTGATCGCTGGAAAAGGGTAGTGCCGGCCGCTGGCCGGCTACCTCATGACATCTCCGGGAACACGGGATTGCCGGCCAGCGGCCGGCACTACCGGGTCCGCCATTGATCGGGTGGGTGCCGACCGTTGGTCGGCACACCTACTCGCCGTCCCTTTCCGCGTCGGCCTCGAAAAGATGCATCAGGTCGTTGCGTGCATCGCGCGAGGTCTGGATCACCGCCGCCTCGTCGTCGTACACCAGGTACTGGTCACGCAGCAGCTGCTCATCATGCTCACGGAAGCGCTGCACGTGTCGTTCGGCCACGTCCGGCGCCACGCCCAATGCGGTCAGCACGCGGCCGCTCATCTCCAGGCTGGTGCCAAACACTTCGCGGAACGGCTCGGCCGACATGTCCATCAGGCGCCAGGCATGCTGGCGGTTGCGCGCACGCGCCAGCACCGTCGCGTCCGGGTACAGCCGGCGCACCATGCGCACCGCGCGCAGGTTGGTCTCCGGGTCGTCCACGGTGATCACGAACACATCGATGTGCTCGCCGCCCGCCGCACGCAGCATCTCCGGCCGGGTCGGGTCGCCGTAATACAGCTGGTTGCCGAAACGGCGCAGGTCGGCCACGGTGTCCGGGTTCGCCTCCAGCGCCACGAACGGCACCTTCTGCGCGGTCAGCAGGCGCGCGATCACTTGGCCGAAACGGCCCATGCCGGCGATCAGCACCTTGGGGCGGTTGTCCGGCGCCACCTTGTCGGCCTCGGCTGCCTCGCGCGGTGCGGCCTTCTCCTGGCCGAGCAGCTTGAGCAGCGCGATCATCAGCAGCGGCGTGATCGCCATCGACAGGCCCACGATCGCCACCAGCCGGTCGTGGTTGGCATTGCCGAGCAGGTGCGCGCGCTGCGCTTCGTTGAACACCACGAAAGCGAACTCGCCGCCCAGCCACAACACGCTGCCCAGCAGCAGCGACTGCCGCGGACTGAGCCGGGCGATGCGGCCGATCGCGTACAGCAGGCTGAACTTGACCACCAGCAGGATGCCGACGCCAGCCGCGATCATCCACGGCTCGGCCGCGATGCGGTCCAGGTCGATGCCCATGCCCACCGCGATGAAGAACAGGCCCAGCAGCAGGCCCTTGAACGGCTCGATCTGCGCTTCCAGCTCATGCCGGAACTCCGAATCGGACAGCAGCACGCCGGCCAGGAACGCGCCGAGGCTGGGGCTGAGGCCGGCTTCCTGCATGAACCAGGCGGTGCCCAGCACCACCAGCAGTGCGGTGGCGGTGAACACTTCCGGGCTGCGGGTGCGGGCGATGATGCTGAACACCTTGCGCAGCACCGGTCGCCCGCACAGGATCACCACTGCCAGCGCACCGAGGGCCACGGCGGCGTCTTCCCAGCGCAGAGTCTCGTTCTTCACCCCGCCCAGCAGCGGGATGGCCGCCAGCAGCGGAATCGCGATCAGGTCCTGGAACAGCAGGATGGCGAACCCGAGCCGGCCATGGTCGCTGTTGATCGCCTTGTGCTCGGACAGCAGCTGCAGGCCCACCGCCGTGGATGACAGCGCCAGCGCCACACCTACCACCAGCGCGCTCTTCCACTGGAAGTGGTCGAGCAGCAGCAGGCCGCCCAGCACCAGCCCGGACAGCGCCACCTGTGCCGCACCGGCGCCGAACACCGAGCGCCGCATCACCTTCAGGCGTGCCGGCGACAGCTCCAGGCCGATCACGAACAGCAGCATCACCACGCCGATCTCGGCGGCGCCGAGGATGCGGTCGGCGTCCTGCACGAAGCCCAGCCCGTCCGGGCCCAGCACCACACCGGCCGCCAGGTAGCCCAGCACCGCGCCGAAGCCGAACTTCTTGAACACCGGCACGGCGATGACCGCCGCCAGCAGCAGCACCAGCGCCAGTTCCAGACCACCGCTATGCATGGGAATACCTGGTCATCGGGGGAGCCGCTGTGCGTCCGTTCGGGTTGGGAAAAGCGTGGCGAACACCACCGCGCCATTATGCGCGCCGGCCTGTGCATGCACGAGAACAACCTGCGGGCAGGGTGCTGCCGCGGCGGAACCGGGTTGACCTGCATGGTCCACGGGTCCAGACTGCCCGCCGCTGGCGGCGCGTCCGCCGGCACACGCATCCCGGAGTCCCCAACCCATGTCCAGCGACAGTAGAAGTCGACCTCGTTCGACGCCAGCGATGGCCACCGCCTGACATCGGGACGGTTTGCCTGCGTTGGCGTTGCGCGAGGTCGCACCCCCACAAGGCAAACCCGATGAACCAGAAGCAATTGCTGCGCCCGGTGGCCGATGCCGCCGCACTGGCCGCGCCGCTGGCGAACTTCAACACTGCCGATGCGGTGGAATTCCTCAACACGCTGGAGCTGACCCGCGGCGCGGAAACGCTGGCTGCCCTTCCGTTGCCGCGTGCAGTGAAAATGCTGGAAGCGCCGGAACTGCACCGCAGTGGCGAGCTGGTGGCAGCGCTGCCACCGGCGCGCGCTGCCGCCCTGCTCGGCTTGATGGCCGACGACCGCGCCACCGACATCGTCCATGAGCTGGATGAGGAAGAACGCGCGCGGTTGATCCCGCTGCTGGGCACCGACGCCCGCCAGGCCATCCAGAAGCTGCTCAGCTACCCGCCGAACACCGCCGGTGCGCTGATGACCACCGAGTACGTGGCGGTACCCGCCAGCTGGACCGTGGCGCAGACCCTGCAGCACATCCGCCAGGTCGAGCGCACCCGTGAAACGGTGTACGCGATCTACGTGCTGGAGCCGTCCAGCCAGCAGCTGCAGCAGGTGGTGACCATGCGCCGGCTGATCACCGGCCTGCCGGAGGAGTCGATCCTGGACGTGGCCCAGGTCAATCCACCGGTGACGGTGGACGCACTGATGGACCAGGAAGAAGTGGCACGGCTGATCCGTCGCCACGACTTGCTGGCGATCCCGGTGGTCGATGCACAGCAGCAGATGCTCGGCATCGTCACCGTGGACGACGTGCTCGACGCGCTGATCGAGGAATCGACCGAGGACGCGCACAAGTTCGGCGGCATGGAGGCACTGGACAAGCCCTACATGCAGATCGGCTTCCTGGAGATGCTGCGCAAGCGCGCCGGCTGGCTGAGCGTGCTGTTCCTGGGCGAGATGCTGACCGCCAGCGCGATGCAGCACTATGAGGACGAACTGGCGCGCGCGGTGGTGCTGACCCTGTTCATTCCGCTGATCATGAGTTCGGGCGGCAACTCCGGTTCGCAGGCCACTTCGCTGCTGATCCGCAGCCTGGCGCTGCGCGAGCTGCGCCTGCGCGACTGGTGGAAGGTGGCCCTGCGCGAAGTGCCCACCGGCATGGTGCTGGGCGCGATCCTCGGCTGCCTGGCCATCGTGCGCATCGTGATCTGGCAGCTGGGTGGCCTGCATGACTACGGCGAGCACTGGATCCTGCTGGCGATCACCATCGGTGCCGCGCTGGTCGGCATCGTCACCTTCGGTTCGCTGTCCGGCTCGATGCTGCCCTTCATCCTCAAGCGGCTCGGTTTCGACCCGGCCAGCGCCTCGGCCCCGTTCGTGGCCACCCTGGTGGACGTGACCGGCCTGGTGATCTATTTCAGCATCGCCGCCATGATCCTGCACGGCACGCTGTTGTAACGGGAGCGTCATCCACACATGACGTGGATCTACTGGTCCCGGCGGTAGATCCACGTCATGCGTGGGTGCGGTGTCAGGACCTTGCGCACGATCATGCCGTTGCCGCGCCAGTCCGTGTACCGTAGGCGCATGAGTACCTACCACCTGCAGTCCGTGTTCCGTCCGCAGTCGGTCGCGGTGATCGGCGGCAGTCCGCGTGAGCGTTCGGCCGGCCGCGCGGTGATGCGCAACCTGCGCGGCACCGGCTTCCCCGGCAAGGTGGCGTGGATCAATCCGCGGCATGCCGAGATCGATGGCATCCGCACGGTCAAGCGGCTGAAGGACCTGGACTGGGTCCCCGACCTGGCGGTGATCACCGCACCAGCGGCCATCGTGCCGCAGGTGGTGCGCACTGCCGCCGAACGTGGCGTGCAGGCGGCGATCATCCTCACCGCGCACCTGGGTGAAGGCCCGGGCTCGCTGTCGGCGCAGGTGGAGGCGGTGGCGCGCAAGCATGGCCTGCGCATCCTCGGCCCACACTGCTTGGGTGTGATTGCACCGCACGCGCGACTCAATGCCAGTATCGCCGCACATTTCCCGCAGGCAGGCGACCTCGCCCTGATTTCCGAATCCTCGGCGATCGCCGCCGCGCTGGTGGAGTGGGGCGTAGCGCGCTCGGTCGGCTTCTCCGCCGTGGTCTCGCTGGGCGATACGATGGACGTCGACTTCGGCGACCTGCTCGACTACTTCGCCACCGACTACCGTACCCGCGCCATCCTGCTCTACGTCGAGCAGATCAAGGACGCGCGCAAGTTCATGTCGGCCGCGCGTGCCGCCGCCCGCGCCAAGCCGGTGGTGGTGGTGAAGTCGGGGCGCGCCGAGCGCGTGCAGCCGGGCAGCCGCGATACCCATGTGCAGGCCCTGGCCCGTGCCGATGATGTGTACGGTGCCGCCTTCAACCGCGCCGGCCTGCTGCGCGTCGGTGCGCTGGACGAGCTGTTCACCGCCGCCGAAACACTGGGGCGGCTGGGCACCTTCCCTGGCCGCCGCCTGGCCATTCTCAGCAATGGTGGCGGCGTCGGTCGCCTTGCCGTGGACCAGCTGATCGCGCTGCAAGGCACGCTGGCCACCCTGTCCGACAGCACGGTGCAGAAGCTCGATGCAGTATTGCCACAGGGCTGGTCGCGCAGCAATCCGGTCGACATCGTGGTCGACGCCGATGGTGACCGCTATGCCGCGGCCATCGAAGCGCTGCTGGCCGACAACGAGAACGACGCGGTGATGGTGGTCAACGTGCCGACCGCGTTCACCTCATCGGCGGACGCCGCGCAGGCACTCACCCGCACGCTCGGCCTGCGCCCGCGCCATCATCGCGACAAGCCGGTGTTCGCGGTGTGGCTGGGCAACGATGACCAGGCCACCGCCACGCTCAACGCGGCGCGGGTGCCGACCTATCCGACCGAGGCCGAAGCCGTACGTGGCTTCCAGCATCTGGTGCGCTACCGCGAAGCGCAGAACGCGTTGATGGAAACGCCGCCCAGCCTGCCGCAGGACTTCAGCGTCGACACGGCCGCCGCGCGCGCACTGGTCGATGCCGCGCTGACCAACGGCCAGCAGTGGCTGGACCCGCTGGCTACGCATGAACTGCTCAAGGCCTACGGCATTCCCTCCGCGCCGGTGATGCATGCGCGTGACGCGCACGAGGCGATGGATCTGGCGCAGCCGCTGCTGGAACGCGGTGCCACGGTCGCGCTGAAGATTCTCTCGCCGGATATTCCGCACAAGTCGGAAGTGGACGGCGTGCGCCTGAACCTGTCCACCCTGCCGGCGGTGCAGAGCGCGGCCAACGCGATCCTGTCGCGTGCACGCCAGCTGCGGCCGGATGCGCGCATCGATGGTCTGCTTGTGCAGCCGACCATCGTTCGCCCGAAGGCGCGCGAGTTGATCGTCGGTATTGCCGATGACGCGACGTTCGGCCCGGTGATCGTGGTCGGCCGTGGCGGTACCGCGGTTGAAGTCATCAATGACAAGGCGTTGGCGCTGCCGCCGCTGGACCTGCGCCTGGCCCACGAGCTGATCGGCCAGACGCGCGCCTCGCGCATCCTCAAGGCCTATGGCGATGTGCCTGCCGCCGACGAGCGCGCACTGGCATTGGCGCTGGTCAAGCTGGCACAGCTGGCCGCCGACATCCCCGAAGTGCGTACGCTGGACATCAATCCGTTGCTGGTCGACGGCAAGGGCATCCTCGCCCTCGACGCACGCGTGGCGGTGGCGCCGTCGCGCATCCTGCACAAGGGCCGTGGCCATCCGCGCTTCTCGGTGTTCCCGTACCCGAAGGAGTGGGAGCGCACCATCGAACTGTCCGATGGCGGCCGTGCCTTCGTGCGTCCGGTGCGGCCGGAGGACGACGCGCTGTTCCGTGCGTTCTTCGCCCGCGTCAGCGACGAGGACCTGCGCCTGCGCTTTTTCCAGTCGGTGAAGCACTTCAGCCACGAGTTCATCGCGCGCCTGACCCAGCTCGACTACGCACGCTCGATCGCACTGGTGGCGATCGAACCGCGCAGTGGCGAAATGCTTGGCGCGGTGCGCCTGCACGCCGATGCGGATTACCACCGCGGTGAGTACGGCATCCTGATCCGCTCGGACCTGAAGGGCCATGGCATCGGCTGGCGGCTGATGGCGATCATGATCGAGTACGCCAAGTGGCTGGGCCTGGACGTGGTCGAAGGCCAGGTGCTGCGCGAGAACAGTACCATGCTGGCGATGTGCCAGAGCCTGGGCTTCAAGACGAAGCTGGACCCGGATGACCCGACGGTGATGATGGTGACCTTGCCGGTGCAGCAGGTCGAAGTGCCCGGAACCCCGTTGTAGAGCCGAGCCTGCGCTCGGCTGCCTTACATCTCACGGGCACGCCTGAGCCGAGCATGGGCTCGGCTCTACAGGATCACCGCTGCGGTTCCACCGCCACCGCCGTGCCATAGCACAGCCGCACGGTCAGCCCGGTCATCACATAGATGGCGTCGTAGCGCATGCCGATGATCGGGTTGGCAGCCAGCTGCCGTGCTTGCTTGTCTCTGCTGCGCCAGGTTTCCTCGCGGCCTGTTCGCACAGCGCGGTGTAGATGGTGATGGTGTCGCCAAAGCGCGGCTCCGCCGCTGTCTTCTGTAGCGTCGAGCCATGCGCCACTGGCTATGCAGCCGTCGAACGTGGCTCGACGCTACAATCCGCCCCCTGTTGCGGCATGGTTCCGTCACCGTGCTGGCGCGACAATACCCCCATGACCGACCGTATCCCCCTGCTGCTGCTGCCTGGCCTGCTCAACGACGCTGAGCTGTGGCGCTCACAGTTGGCTGATCTTGCCGACATCGCCGATTGCACGGTAGGCGACCAGACCCGTGGCGAAACCCTGCAGGCGGTGGCCGAGGACGTGCTCGCACAGGCACCGGAGCGCTTTGCGCTGGCCGGTTTCTCATTGGGCGGCTTCGTCGCCCAGCAGATCCTGCGCATTGCGCCGGAGCGCGTGCTGCAGCTGGCGCTGATCGATACCTCGATCCACGCCGATTCACCGGAACGTGCCGAGCAGCGCCGCAGCCAACGGGCCAGCGTGCGCCTGCCCGGCAGGTTCCATGGCTTTGGTGATGCGCTGATGCGCAGCTACATCGATGCCTCGCGGCTGGACGATTACGTGCTGGTGCAACGCGTGCGCGACATGACCGCTCGCCTGGGCGCGGAAGTATTCTTGCGCCAGAGCGCACTGGAACGCCGTGATGGCCATGATGTGCTGGCTGGTTATCGCGATCCGCTGCTGATCGTGTGCGGCGCCAACGATCGCATCACGCCGCTGGCGGTGAGCGAGGAAATGCACGCGCTGGTGCCGCACTCGCAGTTGGTGGTGGTGCCCGATTGCGGGCACCTTGCCCCGATGGAAAAGCCGGACGAGGTCAGTGCGGCGATGCGAGGCTGGTTGTTGCAGGCCTGATGGATCCGCCGGGCATGGCCCGGCGCTACCCACGCGTATCCGGTAGCGCCGGGCCATGCCCGGCGGCCGCTCTTCAATCCCAGGCCGGCGCAATGCCTTCCGGATTGGCCAGGCGGTGCCCACGATCCAGCTTGGCGATCTGCGCCATGTCTTCGTCGGTCAGGCGGATCGCTGCCGCTTCCAGGTTGCTGGCCAGGTTCTCGCGCTTGGTCGAGGACGGAATGACCGAGAAGCCCTGCTGCAGCGCCCAGGCCAGCGCGATCTGCGCCGGAGTGGCCTGGTGGCGGCCGGCAATGGCCTGGATCACCGGATCCTTGGTCACCTCGCCATAGGCCAGGCTCATGTAGGCGGTGACGTGGATGCCGTTATCCTGCAGGAACTTCACCAGCAGGCGGTTCTGCAGGTAGGGATGGATCTCGATCTGGTTGGTGGCGATGGCATCGGCGCCAAGGATCTCGATGGCCTTGCGGGTCTGGGCGATGGTGAAGTTGGAGATGCCGATCGCCTTCGTCAGGCCCTGTGCCTTGGCCTCGGCCAGCGCCGGCAGGTACTCCTCCATCGGTACGTCGACCTTGTCGTTCGGCGACGGCCAGTGGATCAGCGTCAGGTCCACATGATCGGTACGCAGCTTTTCCAGACTGGTATGCAGGCTGGCCAGCAGCGCTTCCCGCTTGAACGCGGTGATCCAGACCTTGGTGGTCAGGTAGATCTCTTCGCGCGGCACGCCGGAATCGGCGATGGCCTGGCCGACCTCGGCTTCATTGCCGTAGATCTGCGCGGTATCGATGGCGCGGTAGCCGGCATCCAGCGCGTTGCGCACCGAGTCGATCACGGTCTGGTCTTTCAGGCGGAAGGTACCGAGACCGAAGGCGGGGACAGTCATGGGGGCTCCAGCAGAGGGGGAGGGAGGCGGGAATATCCACGAAAGGGTAGGCCAGCGGCCGTGTGCATGCCGGCAACGGTGCATTGCATCGACGTGTACGACGGCAGGTGGTGGTGGGTGCGGACCGTTGGTCCGCACTGTTCATGCCGCCACCCATGCAGCGTTGGGAGCTGCCGGCCAGCGGCCGGCACTCCCCCTGTCTGCGCTCCACGGTAGTGCCGGCCGCCGGCCGGCAACCGGATCAATCAGGCCGCGCGCATCAGCGCGTCCTTCGCTGCAGCGGTGGTCGACAGGTCGAACACATCCACCGCGTCGATCAACCGGTTCGCCTGCTGTTCCAGGCTGCGTGCGGCGGCGCTGGCTTCCTCCACCAACGCGGCATTCTGCTGGGTGGTGCCGTCCATCTGGATCACGGTCTGGCTGACCTGTTCGATGCCCGCGCTCTGCTCCTGCGAGGCGGCGGAAATCTCGGCCATGATGTCAGTGACGCGCTGCACCGACGCCACGATCTCGGCCATGGTGTCACCGGCCTCGCGCACGCGCCGTGCACCGTGGCCGACCTGTTCCACCGACGCTTCGATCAACGCCTTGATCTCCTTCGCGGCTGCCGCCGAACGCTGTGCCAGGGTGCGCACTTCGCTGGCAACCACCGCGAAGCCGCGGCCCTGCTCGCCGGCGCGTGCCGCTTCCACCGCGGCGTTCAGCGCCAGGATGTTGGTCTGGAAGGCGATGCCGTCGATCACGCTGATGATCTCGGCGATCTGCCGCGACGAGGTTTCGATGGCACCCATCGTTGCCACCACCTGGCCGACCACGCTGCCGCCGTGAGAGGCAACGGTGTGCGCGCCGATCGCCAGCTGGTTGGCCTGGCGCGCATGCTCGGCGTTCTGGCGCACGGTGGAGGTCAGTTCCTCCATCGATGCCGCCGTCTCTTCCAGGTTGGCGGCCTGCTGTTCGGTACGGCGCGACAGATCGTTGTTGCCGGCGGCGATCTCCGCCGCCGCCGTGTGGATGTTGCCGGAGGCGTGCTTGATGTCGGTGACGATGGTTGCCAGCTGCGTAGCGGTGGTGTTGGCGTCGCCGGCGATACGCGCGAACACGCCCTGGAAATCACCGTGCATGCGCGCGCCGAGGCGGCCATCGGCAATCGCGCGCAGCATGCTGGAGACCTCGCCGAGGTTCAGTTCAGTGGTCTGCATCAATCGGTTCAAGCCGTCGACCATTGCGCGGAAATCATGCTCGAAGCGTGCGCTGTCGCCGCGCTGGCTGAAGTCACCGGCGGCGGCGGCTTCGGCCAGGCGGCGGATCTCGCCGTTGATCATGCCGAGATTGGCCTTGGCCGTATCCAATGCGTTGGTGATCACGGCCTTTTCGCCGGGCAGGCGTTCCATGTCCTGGCTGAGGTCACCGACGGCATAGCGGCCCATGATCGAGATCGCGCGCATCTTCACCTGGATGTGCGCGTCAACCAGCGTGTTGCAGTCGGCCACCATGGTGCCGAACGCGCCCGGGAACGCACTGGCCTCCATGCGATGGCTGATGCTGCCGGCGTCATGCGCCTGCGCCATCGTCGCCTGTGCGTCCAGTACGCCGCGCAGCGTGGACTGCACCGCCTGCATCGCCTGCGCGAGGCGACCGATCTCGTCGCGGCTGCGCACCTGCACCACGTGCTGCAGATCACCGGCGGCCACGGCACGCGCAGCGGCTTCCACCGCCAGCACCGGCTGCACCACCGCGCGCCGCAGCCACCAGGCCAGGCCCATCAGCAGCAACACGGCGGCCAGCACGGTCAGCGCCGCGCACAGCAGCAGGGTCTGCCGGGCCTGCTGCGAACGTGCCGCCAGCGCCGCTTCGGCCACCTGCGTGGCATGCGTACTCAATGCATCCAGAGCGGTCGCCACCGCGCGATCCTTGCCGCGCACCAGGTTGTCGCCGGCGGCCGGATCGTAGCCGGCCGCGGCAAATGCCTGCAGCGCCGCGTGATAGTCCTGCTGCAGCTGCGCGTGCAGGCCAACGAACGCCTGCGCCAGTTCACGCGTGCGCGCGTCCGGGCTGGTCACCAGGCCCTTGGCCAGCCGTTCGACCAGGCGGCCTTCGTTGTCGAAAGCGTCCAGGTGGCGCTGACGCAACGCGTCGTCGTGGCCGCGGAGCAGCACGTTCTTCCATTCCTGCACCTGGCCGCGGAACTCACGCTGCAGGCGTTCGGCGTCGCGGCTGTGCGTGACTTCGGGCGGAACCTCGGTGGACAACTTGAACCAGGCGGAGGCCAGGCCAGCCAGCGCGCACAGCAGGACCACGGCCAAGCCAACAGACACCGCGCCGAGCAGCTTGGACTGCAGGCGCGGAGCACGGACAGACGCATTCATGGGGAAGCACTCTCGGGAAGGGGCATTGCGGTATCGACCCGCCAAGCTCCCGCTGAAGTGCGACATAAATCACATTAGCGTTTCGTTTAGTGATGTGAAGGAACTGTTTCATAGGACAAATGTGTCCGTATGGAACAAATGTGGACCCTGGACAGGGGATATAAATGTAACTATCGTAGTTACATGAAGACCGCGAACCCGCTCTCCGACGCCCTTCACGTGATGGCGCATCTGGTTGGCCAGGACGGCCCGCGCACCTCCGAGCAGCTGGCGTCCTGCCTGCCGACCCATCCGGTGGTGATCCGCCGTCTGCTGGCGCAGCTGCACAGGGCGGGCCTGGTTCGCAGCGCCCGTGGCCATGGCGGTGGCAGCCACCTGGCCCGTGATGCTGCAACGATCACCCTGCATGACATCTATCTGGCTGTGGGCGCACCACCGCTGGTGCAGGTCGGCGCCCGCGACTCCGGCGGTGGCTGCCCGATCCAGCGGCTGGTCAACAGCGCCTTGCTCGATGGGGCGCGCGAAGCGCAGCGCCTGCTCGAAGCGCGGCTGCAGGCGACCACGCTGGACCAGCTTGGCGCCGACTTCGCCCGCCATCTCGCCCATCACCGTTCCCTGGAAGGTCATCATGAATCCTGATGTGCTCATCGTCGGCGGCAGCTATGCCGGCATTGGCGCCGGCCTGATCCTCGCCCGCGCCCGTCGCCCGGTCACCGTCATCGATGCCGGTTCACCGCGCAACCGTTTCGCCGGCCATTCGCACGGCGTGCTGGGGCTGGATGGCATCAGCGGCGCCGAGCTGCTGAAGACCGCGCGACAGCAGCTGCTGGACTACCCCACAGTGCGTTGGGTGCATGCCGAAGCCGTGCAGGCCACCGCCCGCGCCGAAGGCGTGGAAGTGCGTACCGCCGATGGCCAGGTGCTGGCCGCGCGCAAGCTGCTGCTGGCCAGCGGCATCGCCGACCAGTTGCCGGCGTTGCCGGGCCTCGCCGAGCGCTGGGGCAGCACCGTGCTGCACTGCCCGTACTGTCATGGCTATGAAGTGGGTGGTGGTGCCATTGGCCTGCTTGGCGGTCATCCGATGTCCGCCAGCAAGGCGCCGCTGTTCGCCGACTGGGGCAATGTCACGTTCTTCAGCATGGGACTGGACATCACGGATGAGGAACGCGCCGCCATGCAGCAGCGCGGCGTGCAGATCGAGACATCACCCGTGCTGGGCGTGCAGGGCGACCAGCCGACCTGGCTGGAAGTGGAGCTGGCCGACGGCCGCCGAATCGCCCAGCGTGCCTTGTTCGTGCCGGCCGCCCAGGTGATGGCCACGCCATTGGTGCAGCAGCTGGGCTGCACGTTGGTCGAGAGCCCGCTGGGCGTGCTGATCGAGGTCGATGCGATGAAGCAGACCTCGGTGCCGAACGTGTATGCCGCAGGCGATGCGACGACGGTCGGCAACATCACCCTGGCCATGGCCGAAGGCGTGCGCGCGGGCATCGGCGTGCACCACGCGCTGGTGGCCGAAGACAGCATCGCGCGCTGAACGTTGCACAGGTAGAGGCCGACCTTGGTCGGCGCTGTTCCATCCACGCATGGCGTGGATCTACTGCAATCGGGTGCGGTGGGTGCCGGCCTTGGCCGGCACCGCTCCGTTACCCCTTCACGCACAACACCTGGCGCAGGGTGTGCACCACGTCGACCAGGTCCAGCTGCGCGGCCATCACATCGTCGATCGACTTGTACGCGGCCGGTGACTCGTCCAGCACGCCGCTGTCCTTGCGGCATTCCACGTGCGCGGTGGCCTCGCGATGCTGGGCCAGCGTGATCTGCTGGCGCGCGGCGCCACGGCTCATCACCCGGCCGGCACCGTGGCTGCAGCTGTGGAAGCTGTCCGCGTTGCCCTTGCCACGCACGATGTAGCTGCGCGTGCCCATGCTGCCGGGAATGATGCCCAGCTCACCCTCGCGAGCGCTGACGGCCCCCTTCCGGGTCACCAGCAGCTCCTGCCCGTGGTGCGTTTCCTTCTGTACATAGTTGTGGTGGCAGTTCACCGCCATTGCCGCCAGCTGGAACTTCGGCAGCCGGTGGCGCATCTCGGCCAGCACGCGCGACATCATCGCCTCGCGGTTCTGCCGGGCGTAGTCCTGCGCCCACGACACGGCTTCGACGTAGTCATCGAACAGCGGCTCGCCTTCCATGAAGAACGCCAGGTCCTTGTCCGGCAGGTGGAAGCCCAGCACGCGCCGGGCCAGTTCCTCGCGCGCCTTCTCGATGAAGTAGGTACCGATCAGGTTGCCGGTGCCGCGCGAGCCGCTGTGCAGCATCACCCACACCGTATCCGTCTCGTCCAGGCACAGTTCGATGAAGTGGTTGCCGCCGCCCAGCGTACCCAGCTGGCGGTCCAGCTTATCGGTGCGGATCCTGCGGTGCTTGTCCTTGATCTTCTCCAGGCCGTCGGCCAGCCCGGACTGCACCAGCCGCGTGTGGATGCTGTCGGGCATGCGGTGATGCTCGCCGCCGCGCCCGTTGCCGACCGGAATGCTGCGCTCGATGCTGTTGCGCAGCTGCCGCAGGTCGTCGGGCAGGTCGTTGGCGCGCAGCGTGGTGCGCACCGCCGCCATGCCGCAGCCGATGTCAACGCCGACCGCGGCTGGGATGATCGCACCGCGGGTCGGGATCACCGAGCCGACGGTCGCGCCCTTGCCCAGGTGCACGTCCGGCATCACGGCCACCCACGGCCCGACGAACGGGATCGCGGCGATGTTGCGCAGCTGCTCATGCGCCTGCGCTTCCAGCGGCACACCGTTGACCCAGCCCTTGATCGGCGTGGTGCCCTCGACGTGCAGCCATTGATAGTTGTGTTGAGTGTCCATGTCTTCGTGTATGTCCTTGATGGGCCGGCGGCGCGTCCCTGCGCCGCCGCTACCCCCTACCTGATCGTCACCAGCTGCTTCAGCACGCCATCCAGGCCGCCGAACACGGTGAGCGTGTCGATCTTCTCGGTCTCCAGTGCCTCCAGCTCCTTCAAGCGCATCAGCACCGGGTTGTCCTCGATCAGCTTTGCGGTGTTGAGCTGTGATCGCGTGGCGTTGGCCTCCTCGCGGCGACGGATCACGCTGGCCTGGGCCTGCTTCTCGGCCAGCACCACGCCGTTGAGGATCTCCTTCATCTCGCCCGGCAGGATCACGTCCTTGATGCCGACGCTGAGCAACCGCACGCCGTGGCCCTCGATTGCCGCCTGCACATGTGAGGCGATCTCGCCGTCCAGCGCCGCCTTGTCACCCAGCAGCTCATCCAGGCTGCGCACGGCAATCGCCTGGCGCAGGCCGAACTGCAGCTGCCGATAGATGAACTCATCGGCATTGCTGAGCGTGCGGTGTGCACGCACCGGGTCGACCACCTGCACGGTCGCGGCCAGGTTCACCCGCAGGGTCACCTTGTCGCGGCTGAGCAGCTCCTGGCCGGACACGTCCAGCGAACGCGCACGCAGCTCCACGCGCTCCACCGACACGTTGCCGTTGAAGTTCCAGAACGCGTGCAGGCCGGCGTCCAGCGTCTGCCGCAGCGTGCCATCGATGAACAGCAGGCCGACCGACTCGCTCGGCACGGTGCTGATCACCGCCACACGCGGCAGCACGCCCAACTGGCCCAGGCGATGCTGCACGTCCGCCGGAATGCGCGGATCGTCACCCAGCGCCATGACGCGTACCTGGGTGTCGACCGAACCGCGCCAGTACAGACGGCGGCTGCCCGGCGGCAGCACTTCATCGATGCGGCCGTTGCGCAGCAACAGGCCGACCTCGCCGGCGCCGACGTTGGCCAGCACGAAGTGCGTGTCCAGCGTCGCGCCCAGCGCTTCGATCAGGCTGTCCTGGTCGCTGCCGGTGTAGGCCGCGCCCTTCGATGCGTTGTGGAGGTCCACCTGCGGGCGGCCGCCGAACAGCGACAGGCGGTGCACACCCGGCAGCAGGATCTGCTGGAAACGACGGTTGCGATACACCAGGCCGCGCTCGCCGTCGCCGATCACGACCTTGATGGTCCAGAACATGGGAGTCTCTCCTTGTAAGGCTCTGGTGGTTCGACCCGTTGCGGATGAATCGCCATGACCCGGGTCGATCAGGTCGTGGCGCGGCCGCCTGCACACCACGTGCAGGCAGCGGAAGAGGGCGGCCATCGGCGGACGGTCCGCGCGCGGAGCTTTCGGTGCGCCGGCAGTGCTGCCATCGTCGTTCCCGGCAGGCAGCACCGGGGCGGAACGTGGCTGGCAGTGGCGGCGGACCGAGGCCCGGCGTGCGGTCCGTTGCCTTCCACGCCCCGCCCGAAGGCGATGTCCGTGGATGGCGACGATGGCCGCTGGGGCTTGCGCCCCGGGTGTTGCTTCAAGTCATGACGTGACAGGTCATGTGGTTTGGAGTGGGAATCGAACCCACGACAGACGGAATCAGGATCCGTTGCTCTGACCAAGCTGAGCTATCCAGTTGGGGACCGCGCGGAATCGAACCGCGTACCGGCGAACCGGCGCCTGCCTCCAGCAGGCGATCCAGGCGATGGCATGTCCGCGACCTCCGGCATACGCCACGGCAACGCCGCGCGCACCAGCCCGTGGTGGAAACGGGACCGTTGGAGAATCGAGGGTGCAGGCCACCGACATTATCGGCGAGCGATAATGTTTGGGTGCGATGCAGATAATGTCCAGGCGTTGCCATGCACGCGGAGAAAATCCTCCGGCGGGGCGGGAAAAGCCTGGGTCAGTGAGCGGCGGGTTGCCGCGCGGGGTGCAGTTCTGGCATCGCGGGTCCTTGTGCCGACGCAAACGAAAACGCCCCCGGGACTTGCGTTCCGAGGGCGTCGTCAGGCCTCGGAGATCGGGGTGGCCGATCTCCGCAGGGCGGATATCAGGCCGTTGTAAGCTGGTCTTCCTTGCCGAACGCGCGCGCCAGCACGTCCATGCGCAGGCATGGCAGCAGTTTGGCGGTGGCGACGGAATGCGCGTTCAAGCGAAGTTTCCAGTGGTTGTTGAAACGAGGTGCGCACGATAAACCACGATTTAGTCGCGCGCAACCAATTTGTTCAATTATTTTCTTCGGTATGCGTGCAATGCCGGCCAGCGGCCGGCACTACCGGCCCTCAGGCTTCCGCGCTGGCGGCATCCAGCTGCGCGACATCCTGCACGCTCAGCGATACGTTGGCTGCTGCCAGCAGATCGTGCAGTTGTTCGACGCTGGTGGCGCTGACGATCGGTGCGGTGATTGACGGCCGTGCGATCTGCCAGGCCAGTGCGATCTGCGCAGCGCTGGCGCCGTGCTTGCTGGCCACGTCATCCAGCGCCTGCAGGATGCGCAGGCCGCGCGGATTCAGATAGCGCTTCACCACCGTTTCGCCACGTGCCGGGCTCTTGGCTGCATCGGCCGGCGTGCGGTACTTGCCGCTGAGGAAGCCACTGGCCAGCGCGTAGTAGCCGATCACGCCGATCTGTTCGCGCTGCACCAGCGGTTCCAGTTCCTTTTCGTAGCCGGCGCGGTCATACAGGTTGTACTCCGGCTGCAGGGTTTCGTAACGCGGCAGTTTGTAGTCGGTGGACACCTTCAGCGCATCGGCCAGGCGCGTAGCGCTGTAGTTGGAGGCGCCGATCGCACGCACCTTGCCGGCTTCGATCAACCGGCCGAACGCGGCCAGGGTCGCTTCCAGCGGCGTCGACTCGTCATCCTCGTGGGCCTGGTACAGGTCGATCACGTCGGTCTGCAGGCGGCGCAGCGAATCCTCGACCGCGGCATTGATGTTGTCCGGGGTCAGGCCGGGGCGTTCGGCCCACTTGGCCACCTTGGTTGCCAGCACCACCTTGTCGCGCTTTCCGCTGCGGGCAAACCACTTGCCGATCAGCGTCTCCGATTCGCCGCCGGCATTGCCGGGCACCCAGGCCGAGTACACATCGGCGGTGTCGACCAGGTTGAAGCCGGCATCGACGAAGGCATCGAGCAGGGCGAAGCTGGCCTTTTCATCGGCGCTCCAGCCGAACACGTTGCCACCGAAGGCGAGCGGACGTACATGCAGGCCGGAACGGCCCAGTTCGCGGGTTGCCGTCATGGGCACGGACTCCTTGGGGGAAGTGCTGCAGAATAGAACGCGTAGTGTGACCGTGCTGCGGCGGTGACCACAAAACAGTGTTCCGCGCCGCGCACGCCGCTAACGTTTTGTGAACACCTGGGACGCCGCGGCTGCTAGTCTCGCCGCATCTTCCGCTGGAGTCGCTCCGATGATGCCTGCTTCGTCCCTGCGTGGTTGCCGCCTGCTGCTTGCTTCGGCCCTGCTTGCCGCCGTTCCCGCGTTCGCCGCACCGTCCACGGTGGCGCCGGCGAAGATCCAGGTCTCACCGGCCATCGATGCGGCGGTGAAGGCGTCGACCCGTGATGCCAACAACGTCAAGCGCGATGGCTTCCGTCATCCGGCGCAGACGCTGTCGTTCTTCAAGGTGGCACCGGAAAAGACCGTCATCGAGATCACCCCCGGCAACGGCTGGTACTCGGAGATCCTGGCGCCGCTGTTGCACGACAAGGGCCACTACGTTGCTGCGGTGGTCGATCCGATGGCGGTGCCCGAAGGCCGCGGCCGTGACTACCAGCAGCGCAGCCGCGACAGCCTGGAGAAGAAGTACGCCGGTGCGCCGGCACAGTTCGGCAAGACTGCCGTGGTCGCCTACGATCCGGCCAAGCCGGTGTTCGGCCCGGCCAATTCAGCCGATGTGGTGCTGACCTTCCGCAACGTGCACAACTGGCGCAAGGCCGGCCAGGCGCAGGGCATGTTCCAGGGCTTCTTCAACGTGCTCAAGCCGGGCGGCGTGCTGGGCGTGGTCGAGCATCGTGCCAAGGCCGACGTAGCCGACGATGATGACACCGGCTATGTCGGCCAGCAGCAGGTGATCGCGATGGCCGAGGCGGCTGGTTTCAAGCTGGATGCACGCAGCGAGGTCAACGCCAACCCGCGCGACACCAAGGACCACCCGAACGGCGTGTGGACGCTGCCGCCGACCAACCAGCACGACAAGGCCGATGATGCGAAGTACCAGGCGATCGGTGAAAGCGACCGCATGACCCTGCGCTTCATCAAGCCGTAGCGGGCGGCGCCGGGCTGCGCCCGGTGAGCGCTGCGGCGTCACAATGGACGTAACGTGTATCCGCCGGGCCTGGCCCGGCCCTGCTGCCAATGGAGTGGACAGTTGAAGAAGGTGTTCTATATCGCTGTTGCAGTGCTGGTGTTGGCGCGGCTGATTGACTTCGTGTTCTACGGTGGCCATGCCTACGACCTGGTGGCGACCGTGGGGTTTGCCGTGCTGTTTGCCGGTGCGCTGCTGGAGGAACGTGCGCGTGCCATGAATCCGCCACCGGTCCGCCTGCGGCGCCGGGCCAATGTCATCGCGGCGTGCGGCATCGCACTGGTGTTGGGTTCGTTCCTGCTGGAGTGGAAGGTCTTCGGCTGATCCCGCCGCAGCCTCGGCCAAAGCGGTGCCCGGCGAGCGAGCAGCGCGGCGTGGGACAATGCGCCATCTGCCGCCCGCCGTGCCCGCAATGCTGATCGCCTTCAACAAGCCCTTCAACGTGCTCTGCCAGTTCACCGACCGCAGCGTACCGCCGCGGCCGACGCTGGCCGGGTTCGGCCTGCCGCCGCGCGTGTATGCCGCCGGTCGCCTGGACCATGACAGCGAAGGCCTGCTGCTGCTGACGGATAACGGTACGCTGGCGCACAAGCTGACCGACCCCAGGCATAAGGCCGACAAGACCTACTGGGTGCAGGTGGAAGGCACGCCCAGCGATGAGCAGCTGCAACGGCTGCGCGATGGGGTGGAGCTGAATGACGGACCGACCTTGCCGGCGAAGATCGAGCGCCTCGATCCGGCGCCGTCGCTGTGGACACGCGATCCGCCGGTGCGCTTCCGCAAGACCGTGCCCGACAGTTGGCTGGCGATCACGATCCGCGAGGGCCGCAACCGCCAGGTGCGGCGGATGACCGCGGCGGTGAACCTGCCGACGCTGCGGCTGGTCCGCGTGTCGATGGGACCCTACCGCCTGGACGACCTGCAGCCGGGGCAGTGGCGGCAGATCGGCTGAAACAGGAAGGGCCGGATACCCTACGGTATCCGGCCCTCATAGCGGGCTGATGGGCTCAGTTCCTGCGGAAGGAAGCCGACCCCGGCAGACTCAGGCGTCGCTGCCGATATCGCTGTGCTCGTCCACCACGGTGTCGTTGCGGCGGTCACGCGCATTGATGCGCTGCGCCTGGCCATTCACCACGTGGCCGTTGGCGGCCTTCTTCTTCTGCTGCTTGCGGTACAGCGCATAGCCGAGCAGGCCGACACCCACCGCAGCGGCGGCAATGGTCACCGCCGGGTTGCGCCGGGCGAACTTGGTGGCCACCTTGCCACCGGTCTTGACGGCGCCCAGCGCCGCGCCGGTCTTGATCCAGTCACTGGCCTGCGGCCCAAGGTGGCGCAGGCTGCCACCGGCACTCTTCAGGCCGTCGCCGGCGCTGTGGGCCAGGTCCAGGGCGCGCTCCAGAGCGCGGTCGGTGATTACGGTCAGCTTGCTCATGCGGGGGTCCTTTGCCTCGGGTCGAAGTCCAGTGTCGCGTGTTGCCCGTAAACGGTATGTCAGTCGAGGTGGCACGCGGTGTGACTTTACCGCAGCCATTCAGGATCACTCAGGGTCCGGCTACGTCCCGCGCGGCTTGGCCCGATGCGTGGCCGTGGCCGTCCACGGGTCATCCGGCCACGGATGGCGCGGGTAACGGCCCTTCATCTCCCTTTTCACTTCGGCGTAGGTGCTTTCCCAGAAGTTGCGCAGATCCTGGGTGACCTGCAGCGGGCGGCCGCCGGGGGAGAGCAGGTGCAGGGTCAGCGGCACGCGGCCATCGGCGATGCGCGGCGTGTCGGCCAGGCCGAACAGTTCCTGCAGCTTCACCGCCAGCACCGGCGGCAGCGGTTCGCCGCTCTCGCTGTCCAGTGCGTAGGTGATCGGCCGCTCCAACCCGGAGGGCACGGTGATGCGGGTCGGTGCATGACGCTCGACCAGCTGCCGTTGTGGCCACTCCAGTGGCGATTTCAGCGCTTCGCCGAAGCTGGATTCGTCCAGCGCATCCAGTCGCGTCTTGCCGGCGAACGCGGGCTGCAGCCACTGCGCGCGATTGGCCAGCAGGGCGTCGTCGCTGCAGTCGGGCAGGCCGAGCTCGGGCATCCAGCGCCGCAGCGATTCCACCCGTGCCTGCCACTGGCGCAGGCCCTCGGTCCACGGCAGCGCCTGCAGGCCGAGCTCGGCCACCGCATCGGTCAGCGCCTGCGCGGCGTGCTGCGGATCGACCCGGCCGGCCGAGCGGCTGTCCAGCACGATCCGGTCGAAACGGGTCTCGCGCAGCGTCACCAGGGCGCGTCGCTCGCTGTCCCAGCGCACCACGTCTTCGGTGACGAAGCGCTCCGGCCATGCCTTGCGCAGCTGGCCTTCATCCACCGGTGCGGCACGCAGCAACAACGCATCGCGCGCTTCGAAGCGCAGTTCGCTGGCCACCAGCCACGGCTCGCCGCGCAGGTCGCTCAGCTCGTGCAGGCGCGCGCTGCGGCCATTGGCCAGGAGGTAGCGCAATGGATCGCTGGGATGCTGGACGCCAATCCGGTCTGGGAAGGCGTGCGCGAGCAGGTCGCCCAGCTCATGGGCCTCGATGCTGGCCGGCGGCGTGGCTTCGCAGCGCAGGCGGCGACGCCACTGCCTGGCGGCGGCATCGATGGCGGCCAGCCCGCTGCGGTTGGCATCGCCCGGTATGCGGCCATTGCGGAACGCAGCCAGTGCGCGCCAGCGGCTCGCCAGCGCGTCACCGCCCTGGCGCAGCGGGTCGCGCGCTTCCAGCAGGGCGGCCAGATCGGTGGCCAGCGCCTGCGCGCGGGCATCGGGCGCTGCCAGCAGCATCGCCGCCATCCGCGGGTGCGTACCCAGCGCCAGTACACGGCGCCCGAGTGCGGTGATCGCGCCCGAGTCCGACAGTGCACCCAGGCGTTGCAGCAGTTCGCGCGCCGCACCCATCGGGCCGGCCGGTGGCGGGTCGAGGAAGCGCAGGTCGCTGCTGCCCCACGCGGCCAGTTCCAGCGCCAGTCCGGCCAGTTCCACCTGGTCGATCTCGGCACGGCGCTGCGGCTCCAATCGCTGCGACTGCGGCCATAGCCGCCAGGCCACGCCTTCGGCCACGCGACCGGCGCGACCGGCGCGCTGGTCGGCCGACGCCTGGGCGATGGACACCACGTCCAGCCGGGTGAAGCCGCTGTTGGGGTCGTAGCGCGGTTCGCGCGCCTGGCCGCTGTCGATCACCACGCGCACGCCGGGCAGGGTCACCGACGACTCGGCCAGGTTGGTCGCCAGCACCACGCGACGGCGGCCATCGCTGGCCATCTGCAGCACGCGCGCCTGTTGTTCCACCGGCAGCTCGCCATGCAACGCCAGCACCTCGACGTTGCCATCGAGTGACTCCTGCAGGCCGGCCTGGACGCGCGCGATCTCGCGCTGGCCGGGCAGGAACACCAGCAGGTCACCGGGGTGATCGGCCAGGGCCTGCTGCACCGCGCGGCGCACCTGCAGTTCCAGCGTCTCATCGCGGCGCGCCGGGAAATGGCTGACCGTCACCGGGTAGCTGCGGCCCTCGCTGCTCAGCCGCGGCGCATCGAGGAAGCGTGCCAGGCGCTCGCCATCCAGCGTGGCCGACATCACTACCAGGCGCAGGTCATCGCGCAGCTGCGCCTGCACGTCCAGCGCCAGCGCCAGGCCGAGGTCACCGCTGAGATGGCGCTCGTGGAATTCGTCGAACAGGATCGCACCGACCTCTTCCAGCATCGGGTCCTCCTGCAGCATGCGGGTCAGGATGCCTTCGGTGACGACTTCAATGCGCGTGCGCGCCGAGACCTTGTTCTCGAAGCGGATGCGGTAGCCGACCGTGCCACCGACCTCCTCGCGCAGCTGCCGCGCCATGAACATTGCAGCGCTGCGTGCGGCAACCCGGCGTGGCTCCAGCAGGATGATCTTCCGCCCCTGCAACCACGGTGCATCGAGCAGCGCCAGCGGCACCTGGGTGGTCTTGCCCGCGCCGGGCGGGGCTTCCAGCACCAGCCGTGGCTGCGCGGCCAGGTGCTGCTGGATCTGCGGCAGCAGCGGGGAAATCGGGAAGAGCGGGGCGTTCATGTGCAAAGGATAAGGGGCCACGGCGGGCGCAGGTACAATGCGCGGGCACTTTTCCCCCGCGATGACCATGCACCTGATCGATATCGGCGCCAACCTGACCCACGATTCCTTCGACCGCGACCGTGACGCCGTGCTGGACCGCGCGCGCCAGGCCGGCGTGGTGCAGATGGTCATCACCGGCGCCAGCCGCGAGCACTCGCCGCTGGCCGTGCAGCTGGCCCAGCAGCACCCGGGCTTCCTGTACGCGACGGCCGGCGTGCACCCGCATCATGCGGTGGAATACACCGAGGAATGTGATGCCGAGATGCGCACGCTGCATGCCCACCCGGAAGTTGTGGCCGTGGGTGAGTGCGGGCTGGACTACTTCCGTGACTTCTCGCCGCGCCCGGCGCAGCACCGTGCCTTCGAGCGACAGCTGCAGCTGGCCGCTGAGAATGGAAAGCCGCTGTTCCTGCACCAGCGCGATGCGCATACCGATTTCATGGCACAGATGAAGAACTTCGAAGGCCGTATCGGCCCGGCGGTGGTGCATTGCTTCACCGGCGAACGCGACGAACTGTTCGACTACCTGGATCAGGACTGGTACATCGGCATCACCGGCTGGCTGTGTGACGAGCGCCGTGGCGCGCACCTGCGCGAACTGGTGAAGAACATCCCGGCCAACCGCCTGATGATCGAGACCGACGCACCGTACCTGCTGCCGCGCACGCTGAAGCCGATGCCGAAGGACCGCCGCAACGAACCGATGTTCCTCTCGCATATCGTGGAAGAACTGGCACGTGACCGTGGCGAGGACGTTGCAGTGACGGCGGCCAATGCGACTGCGGCGACGCGTGCGTTCTTCCGCCTGCCCAACGCCGGTTGATCCGTAGAGCCGAGCCCATGCTCGGCTTATCGCGCGCAGCGCGAAAGACGCAAAGAGCAGCCGAGCATGGGCTCGGCTCTACAAAGCGCTGTCCGGTAGCGCCGGGCCATGCCCGGCGAGCGAAGCGGCCAGCGCCTGCAGCCCTTCCCGATACGTTGGAAACCGCGGTGCCCACCCCAGCGCTTCACGCGTGCCACGGCTGTCGATGCGCTTGTTGCTCTCGTAGAAGCGCCGTAGCGTCGGGCTGAGTGCAGGGTCGTCCCACGCCACGGCAGGTGGCATCGCAAACCCGCCCAGCTTCGCGGCGAAGGCCAGCACATCCTGCGGTGGTGCCGGCTCGTCATCGCTGGGCAGGTATATCCCCTGCGCAACCGGTCGCTGCATCGCCGCGACGATCACTGCCGCAAGATCCTCTACGTGCAGGCGGTTGAACGCCAGGCCCGGCCGAATCACATGGCGGGCACGGCCCTGTGACAGCTGCAGCAACGCATTGCGCCCCGGCCCGTACAGGCCGGGCAGGCGGAACACCGCCGAAGCGATGCCACGTACCTCTGCAAGCGCACGCCATTGCGCTTCGGCACGCAGGCGCTGCACGCCGGCTGCTTCGGTGGCATCGGCTGCGCTGCGCTCGTCAACCCAGCCGCCGGCCCGATCGGCATACACCGACGTGGACGACAGATAGCCCAGCCATCGCAGTGCCGGGCTGGCCCGCAGAGCCGGCAGCAGCAGGCGCAGTGCCGGGTCGCCCGCGGCATCTGGCGGCACGCTGCACAGCACGGCCTCGGCCTGCGCGACCTCATCGAGCAGGGCGGGCGACGGTGGGGAGTCAGCGTGCAGCTGATGCCGCAGCAGGCCATCGTCGGGCGCCGACGAGGGGTTACGCACCGTGCCGACGACGTGCACGCCCCGCGCCTGCAGATGCGGGGCCAGCACGCATCCGCTCCAGCCCATACCGAGGATCAGCACCCGCATAGGCAGCGCGCTGGCCTGCAACGGGAGGCTCACGCGCCGCGCAGTGCCTGGTAGGCCTGCAGGCTGCTGTAGGCGACCTGCAGCAGCAGGGCTTCCTGGTCGGCCTTGCGTGCACGCGCCAGCATGTCGCCGACGATCTGCTCGGCCTCGACCTGCTGGCCAGCCTCCAGGTCCCGCAGCATCGATGCCTTCAATGCAGAGCCGGCCTGGGTGAGGGTGCCGCGCGCGGTGTCCTGCGCGGCATCGGGAATCGGCTCACCGGCAGCTTCGGCCACGGCCAGGCACTCGTCGTACAGGCCACGTACGATCGCCTCGCCATCATCGGTGGCGACGATGGTGCCGATATCCGCACGCAGCAGGCAGGTCGCGGCGGCCAGCGCGGTCAGGAAGGTGTACTTGATCCACTGTTCCTGGCCGATGTGTTCGCTCGCCAGGTGATCAAGATGGGCCTGCGCGCAGACAGCGGCGAAGGCACGCACGCGTGCGGACGCCGCGCCGCCATCGCGCTCGCCGAAGGTGAGCTTGGCCGGCTTGCCCAGGTGCAGCACCGCACCGTCGGGGGCCTTGGTGGCGCTGATGAAGCACAGGCCGCCGAGCACGGCGTCGCGGCCGAAGCGCAGGTCCAGCGCGTTGTAGTGGTGCAGGCCGTTGAGGATCGGCAGCACGGCGGTGTTCGCACCCACGGCTGGAGCAATGGCGTCGATCGAGCTGTCGAGGTCGTAGGCCTTGCAGCTGAGGATGACCAGATCGAACGGCTTCTGCGCGGCCAATGCGGGCAGTGCATCAGCGGTGACATGCTGCACGGGGAAGCTGGCATCGCCGAGCGGGCTGCGGATCACCAGGCCGTCGCGGTCCAGCTGGGCGGCGCGCGCGGGGCGCACGAGGAAGGTCACGTCCACGCCGGCCTGGGCCAGGCGACCACCGAAGTAACCGCCGGTACCGCCGGCGCCGAGGATCAGGATGCGCATTGCACGTTCACCGCTTTCTGGGGGAATCAGATCTGCGATTGTGCCGGAGATTGCGGGCAAAAAAGAGCCGAGCATCGGCTTGGCTCTACAGAGATCGCTTCATCCACGCATGGCTTGGATCCATCGTGTCGACCAAGGTCGACACCTACCAACAGCAGCGCAGAACGGCTCCCCGGCAGATCGCAGGAATTTGTCGAAGGCGGGGTGGGTCCGGTTGCGGGGGCGTGAGCGCCATGGATGGCGCGACCGAGCCTCCATGGACGGATTCACGGCGTCCCCCGCAACCGGACCCACCCCGCCATCCCCCGGATAGTCAGCTTTTGCCGTTGAAGTTGACGTTGACGTTGATTCAGCGGGTGCAGGGCCGCAGGCCCTGCAGGCAAAACTCAGCTGCGCATGCCCACGCCACGGCGCAGCAGCCACAGCGCCAGCGCCGTCAGCACCACCACGAAACCGATCATCAGACCGTAGGCCACCGGCAGCGGTACATCGCTGCTGCCCAACAGGCCATAGCGGAACGCGTTGACCATGTAGAAGATCGGGTTGGCGTGCGTGGCCGCCTCGGCCCAGCCCGGCAGCAGCTTCACCGAATAGAACACGCCACCCAGATAGGTCAGCGGGGTCAGGATGAAGGTCGGCACGATCGCCACGTCATCGAACTTCTTCGCATACACCGCGTTGATGAAACCGGCCAGCGAGAAGATCGTCGCGCCCAGGATCACCGTGGTCAGCATCACCAGCGGGTGCGGGATGCGCACCGGGGTGAAGAACATCGCGATGATCAGCACGATCACGCCCACCATCAGGCCGCGCAGCACCGCGCCAGCCACATAGCCCCACAGGATCACCCAGTTCGGCATCGGGCTGACCAGCAGCTCTTCGACGTGGCGGCCGAATTTGGCGCCGAAAAACGAGGAGCTGATGTTGCCGTAGCTGTTCTGGATCACGCTCATCATCACCAGGCCCGGCACGATGAACTGCATGTAGGTGTAGCCGCCCATGTCACCCACGCGCGACCCGATCAGGTTGCCGAAGATGAGGAAGTACAGGGTCATGGTGATCGCCGGCGGCACCAGGGTCTGGCCCCAGATGCGCATGATGCGGGCGACTTCGCGGCGCACGATGGTCATCAGCGCGATGCGGTTGCGCTGGCCGTCGGTCAGCTCGGTGGTGCTCATGCAGGCTTCTCCATGTTGCCGGTGAGGCGCACGAACAGCTCCTCCAGGCGGTTGCTCTTGGTACGCATCGAACGCACGCGGATGCCGGACGCGTTCAGCGTAGCGAACACGCGGTTGAGGTCCATCGCGCGTGGCATGTCGATGTCCAGCGTGTGCGGGTCCGGGGCGGTCAGCGTCGCGCCCTCGATCACCGGCAGCTGCGCCGGCAGGTCACCGTCGATGTCCAGCAGGAAGCCTTCCACGTCCAGCTTGGCCAGCAGGGTGCGCATCGGCCCCTGTTCGACGATCTGGCCATGGTTGATGATCGCCAGGTGGCGGCACAGGTACTCGGCCTCTTCCAGGTAGTGCGTGGTGAGGATGATCGTGGTGCCGGCACCGTTGATCTCCTTCAGCACGCGCCACATGTCGCGGCGGATCTCGATGTCCACGCCGGCGGTCGGTTCGTCCAGGATCAGCAGGCGCGGGCGGGTCATCATCGCGCGGGCGATCATCAGCCGGCGCTTCATGCCGCCGGACAGCGTGCGGCTCATCACCTGTGCCTTTTCCCACAGGTGCGCGCGCTTCAGTTCCTCTTCGGCGCGCTGCTCGGCTTCCTCGCGCGGCACGCCATAGAAGCCGGCGTAGTTCACCAGGATGTCGAAGGGCTTCTCGAACAGGTTGAAGTTGATTTCCTGAGGCACCAGCCCGATCAGGCGCATGGTCGCGCTGCGGTTGCGCACCAGGTCGCTGCCGAACACCTCCACCTGGCCCTCGCTGAGGTTGACCAGGGAGCTGATGATGCCGATCAGGGTCGACTTGCCGGCCCCGTTGGGGCCGAGCAGGGCGAAGAAGTCGCCCGGGGCCACTTCCAGGGAAACGCCCTTCAGGGCCTGGGTGCCGTTGTCGTAGGTCTTGCGCAGGTCGCGCACGCGCAGGGCGGGCGCCGTATCGTTCTGGGATGCCAAGCTCGAAGCCTTCGCGCCCATGGGCTGGCGCTGGAGAGGGGCGGGGAGGGGCTATTATAGAAGACCCCGAGGGCTTGCCCCGGCTACACACTGTCCCGAAAAGTCGTGCCTGTTCAATTCCCCCTCAAGCTGGTCGGCTGCCGCATGCTGGCCCCGACCGTCGGCCACTACCAGTTCGTGCGTGATGATGGACAGCCACTGGATTTCCAGCCCGGCCAGTTCATCCAGGTCCATTTCAGCTACGCCGACGGCACCGAAACCAAGCGCAGCTACTCGCTGGCGACCATCCACGACCATGCGCTGGGCCCGGGCGAGGCGGTGGATATCGCGGTCAGTTTCGTGCCCGGTGGTGCTGCCACGGCCCTGTTCGAGGCACTGGAGCCGGGCGGCCAGATCAGTGCGTCCGGCCCCTATGGCCGGTTCTGCCTGAATCCCGGTGACCACAACGCCCGTTACCTGCTGATCGCCACCGGTACCGGCGTTACCCCGTACCGTTCCATGCTGCCGCTGCTGGAAAAGGCCATGGCCGAACGCGATGTGCAGATCGTGCTGCTGCAGGGCGCGCGCAGCCCGGGCGAGCTGCTGTACAGCGAAGATTTCTACAGCTTCGCCGAAAAGCACGCGAACTTCCGCTATGTTCCGTGCCTGTCGCGCGAATTGCCGGCCGAACCGCACCCGGATGTACAGCACGGCTACGTGCAGCAGGCGCTGGCCGGTTTCACGCCGGACCCGGCCACCGACATCGCCTACCTGTGCGGCAACCCGGACATGGTCGATGCCTGCGCCGAGCTGCTGAAGGCCGCCGGCCTGGGCAACCCGCAGATCCGCCGCGAGAAGTACGTCAGCAGCAAGTAAGCCAGGGTAGTGCCGGCCGCTGGCCGGCAACCCCACGAACCCTGGTAATGCCGGCCGCTGGCCGGCAATCCCGCAAATCGGAGGCGGCATCACGCCGCCCCCGGTGCCATGCCTCAGTACGCGATCCAGGCATCACGCCAGGCAAAGCCGGTGCCTGGGCGATAGGCATCGGCGTTGATGTTGCACCACGCACCTTCCGGGAACGGGCGGCAGGCGTACAGCTTGCCGTCGGTGCCCTTCACCACGGTCTCGCCCGGCTTGTAGCTGCCGAGGCCTGCCGGATACACGAAGTCGAAATCGCCACCCGGCGGATCGACCGGATCGACCGGGCCCGGACCCGGAATCTGGGTTTCCAGTTCAAAGCGATGACCCGGCTTCAGGTAGACACGGTTCTCGGTGGCGGACGCCACCGGCGTGATCACGCCGTTCTTCATCACGCCGACGCGGGCGTGCTGGGCGCTGCCATTGACCTTGCTGGCCAGCGCCATCGGCCACTGCGCCGGAGCGGTCTGGCCGGCGGCCAGGGTCACTTCCGGGCGCTCCAGATCGTTGCCGTTGGCATTGAACACGCGCAGGGTCAGCGTGGTGCCTGCCTCCAGCGCACCGCGGGCGGTGACCGGGCCGGCATCCTGCCACTGCGGCGGCGGAATCACGCCGTTGCCGCCTTCGAAGCGGACATCCATGCAGGTGTAGAACGCTTCACCCGAATCCGAACGCTGCCAGGTGTTGTAGATGATGTGCTGGCCACTGCGCTTGGGCAGCGGGCAGTCCAGCTTGTAGGTCTTGCCGTCCACCGGCACGTTGCCCAGTGTGCAGAATTCCTGCAGGTCGGCCCAGCGCAGCGGGCTGCCCGGCTGCCAGCCATCACGGGTGACATAGAACTTCCACTCGCGGGTGGCATGCGGGGCCGGGGCATAGAACTCAAAGGTGTAGCGGCCACGCGCGTCGGCGCGGATTGGTGTGGTCGGCCAGTCGGTACGGTTCAGGTCAAGGCCGCGGTACTTGGGAATGCTGGCACTGCACAGTTCGCCATCGCGCACCAGTTCGCGATGGTTGCCATTGGCATTGCCGTGGGCAATCGCGCTCCAGTCGTAGAACGGCTGCGCGCCGCCAATGGCCTTGGCTGCGGCACAGGCCGGGTTGGTCGGGTTTTCCGGATTGCCCTCGTGGCACTGCTTCACGCGGCTGAGCGGCTTGGTCATGGTGCCGTGGGCGAAGGCGCTGCCGGACAAGGCCAGGCCGGTGACGACGGACAGTGCGAAGACTGCCCGATGGGACAGGTGCATGCAGAGACTCCTTTGCGAGGTGTGGGAAACCTCAAGGAGTCTTCACATGCAGATGCGCCGGCAACATCGGACAAGTTTGAAATCGATGGCGGCTATGTTCGATCTGCAACACGGTGCTTACTGTGCCGTCATCCGGGCGAAAGGCGGTGCATTGTGCACCGCCTCCCGCATCACTGCCTCAGTACGCGATCCACGCATCGCGCCAGGCCGCGCCCACGCCCGGCCGGTAGGCCTCGGCATTGACGTTGCACCATGCACCCTCCGGGAACGGACGGCAGGCGTACAGCTTGCCGTCGGTGCCCTTCACCACGGTCTGGCCCGGCACATAGCCGCCGATACCGGCCGGGTACACATGGTCGAAATCACCGCCCGGCGACGGCGTGCCCGGGTCCGGCACCTTCGTGTCGAGCTGGAAGCGGTTGCCATCCTTCAGGTACACGCGGTTGGCGGTGGCCGAGGCCGTCGGCGTGATTGCACCATTGGCCAGCACGCCCACGCGCGCATGCTGGGCACTGGCATTGACCTTGCGGGCCAGCGCCAAGGGCCATTGCGCGGCCGAGGTCTGGCCGCTGGCCAGCGTCGCTTCCACACGTTCGACATCGTTGCCGCTGGCATTGAACACGCGCAGTGCCAGCGTCGTACCGACCGGCAATTCACCGCGGGCGGTGACCGGGCCGGCATCCTGCCATTGCGGTGCCGGCGTCGTACCACCGCCGCCGCCTTCAAAGCGCACGTCCATGCAGGTGTAGAACGCCTCGGTCGAATCCGAGCGCTGCCAGGTGTTGTAGATCACATGCTGGCCGCTGCGCTGCGGCAGCGTGCACTGCAGCTTGTAGGTGCCATCGGCAGAGAGCGGTGTATTGCCCAGCGTGCAGAACTCCTGCAGGTCGGCCCAGCGCAACGGGCTGCCCGGTTGCCAGCCCTCGCGGGTGACGAAGAAGCGCCAGTCGCGCGTGGCGTGCGGCGCGGTTGCCTTGAACACGAAGGTGAACCTGCCATTGGCATCGGCGTGGATCGGCGTGGTCTGCCAGTCGCTGCGGTTCACGTCCAGGCCGCGGAAGGTCGGGTTGTTGCCGCTGCACAGCTTGCCGTCGGGCACCACGGCCTGATGGTTGCCGTTGGCGTTGGCCTGGTTGATGCCGTTCCAGTCGTAGAACGCCTGTGAACCGCCAATCGCTTTTGCAGCGGCACAGGCCGGGTTGGTCGGATTCTCGGGATTGCCCTGGAAGCAGGCATAGACGCGGCTGACCGGCGTGGTCATCGTGCCGTGGGCGAACGCGTTGCCGGCCAGGCACAGGCCCGCAGCGGCGAACGAGGTGGCCAGCAACAGCGGTGTGGATCGGAATGACATGGCGCATCCTTGTGGTCGTCGAAAGGGAACGGTGACCGCAGGCGCTGCGCTGGGCGGCGGACTTTCGGCGGCACCAGGGCGAGTATCGAGTCGCACTGCAGGCGGCGGAACCATCGCAGTGCCGATCCGTGACTGCGCATGTGAAGCCCTTCCCGCAGGCTTCACGCAGGGCTGAACGGATGCGCTGGACGTCACGTGACCGGCGTGGCATCGATCACGTCATGGAGATCACGCGACGCAGTCCCGGTACCCACCCGATCTGCCTGGCACGAGAAACAGCCATGCGCGGCGTTGTGCAGCTGGACGAACGCCACCGACGGGTCGGCAAACAGCGCATCCAGATGGCTGCCCACCTCGGTGCCCGCACAGACCTGGGCACCGCACATCAGCGCGGCGTGGTCATAGGCACGCATCGAGATCATCCGGCGCTGCACATACGGGGGCACCTCGCCCGGCGGCAGGACGCAACGGGTCACGCCGCGCTGCACGAAGATCGGGCCGGCGGCGCGGTACGGCGAATGCAGCGGCAGGTGGGCGTGGGACAGCAGGAGCAGCTCGCTGCCAGGCGCGGGATCGCTCAGGCTGATCCGGCAGGGATGTCCGCCGCTCGCGCCGGCCCAGCGACGCTGGATGCCGAGCGCAGCGAGCGCGCAGTCGCTCATCTCGAACAGGTGCAGGAAGGGGCGATGGTCGATGCCACCGAGGTACCACGTGTGCATGGGTGTCTCCTGGGTTTGCGGCGGATTCTGCGCGTGCGCCGGCGGCCGTGCTCGCCGTTTTCAGACCCCGCATCGCCGTCAGGCCGGGGCACTGGCCCGTGGGGTGCTGCGGGCCGCCGCCGGTGCCGCCCTGTGCCGACCAAGGCCGAGGGGCAGGACCGTCCGGTCTGCGCGCCGTTGGCGGCGGATTCGTCATTGCCCATCGCCGTCGGCGCGCTGCCCGTGTAAGTTGAGTCACATCTTCCGCGGCAGCCCGTCGTGGTTGCCAGGAACGTCTTCCAGGGGAAACGAGCACGATGCAAAGACTCCACCTCGCGTTGGCCGCAGCGTTGGCCAGCCTGATGCTTGCCGGTTGCAGCCAGCCGCCGTCACCCGGCGCCGAGGGCGCCACTGACGCACCCGGCCGCCTCTTCGGCACGATCGATTTCCAGCCCTGCACGCTGTCCACGGTAGGTGCCAGCGCCAACGTGGAGGCGCAGTGCGCCACCCTGCAGGTGCCGGAGGACCGGGCCCAGCCTGACGGTCGCCGGATCGGCCTGCGTATCGCCTGGCTGGAATCGGGCAGCAGCGGCGCCAGCCAGCCGGATCCGGTGTTCTTCCTGGCCGGCGGCCCCGGCCAGGCGGCCAGCGAGGTGGCGGTCATCGTCGATACTGCACTGCGCCAGGTGCGCAAACAGCGCGACGTGTTCCTGATCGACCAGCGCGGCACCGGCGGTTCCAACCCGCTCAGCTGCCTGGGCGCGGACGGGAAGGAGCTGCCGATGGACGAGGATGCCGCGCCTTCCGAGGCATCGCTGCGCGACTACGCCCAGCGCTGTGCCGCATCGCTGCAGAGGCGTGCCGATGCGCGCTTCTACACCACCACCGAGGCGATCGCCGATCTGGATGCGGTGCGTGCGGCGCTCGGTGTGGACCAGCTCAACCTGGTTGGCGGCTCCTACGGTACCCGCGTGGCCCAGCGCTATGCGGGCACCTATCCACAGCACACCCGCAGCATCGTCATCGATGGCGTGGTGCCGAATGAGCTGGTGGTGGGCGGCGATTTCGCCAGGACATTCGAGGACGCGATCGCCCTGCAGTCGGCGCAGTGCCGCAAGGACGTTACCTGCAGCAAGCGCTTCCCGACCGATACCCGTGCGCAGCTGCGCAGCGTGGTCGAGACCCTGCGCCGTGCACCGGTTCCGGTCGAGTATCGCGACCCCGGCACCTACGGGACCCGGAAGGATGTGCTGACACCGGACAGCGTGGTGGGCCTGGCTTTTGCGTTTTCCTACGTACCCCAGTTCGCCTCATTGCTGCCGCTGGTTCTTGATGAAGCCGCGCACGGCCGCTACGCGCCGCTCGCCTCGCTGGCACGCGGTGCGAACCGCAGCATGGATTTCCAGATCAACCGCGGGATGCATTGGTCGGTGATCTGTAGCGAAGATGCGCCGCGCTACCACGCGCCGGCCGAGGATCCCGAGCGGCTGTTTGGCAACGAGGTGGCCAGTGCGTTCTTCGCGGCCTGCCCGGTGTGGCCGCACCGTCCGGCGCCGGCAACCGATGCCGTGCCGCTGCGCAGCGACGTGCCGGCACTGCTGCTGTCCGGCGAGCTGGACCCGGTGACCCCGCCGCGCTACGCCGAACAGGTCCTCAAGGGCCTGCCCAATGGCCGCGCGCTGGTCGCCCGTGGCCAGGGCCATGGCACGTTGACCGCTGGCTGCATGCCGCGCCTGCTCGGCCAGTTCATCGACACGACCGATGCCAAGGCGCTGGACGCCGGCTGCCTGGATACGCTGAGCTACGTGCCGGCGTTCACCTCGTTCAACGGATGGGAACCATGATCGTCGCCGACAACCTGCACAAGGCCTTCGACACCCGCACCGGCCGTATCCAGGCAGTGTCCAACGTCGGCTTCCGCGCCGAGGATGGCCGCATCACCGGCCTGCTGGGGCCCAATGGTGCCGGCAAGACCACCACCATGCGCATGCTGTACACGCTGATGACGCCCGATCAGGGCAGCATCACTGTCGACGGCATCGATGCGGCGCGCAATCCGGTGGAGGTGCGTCGCCACCTCGGCGTGCTGCCTGATGCGCGTGGCGTCTACAAGCGCCTGACTGCGCGCGAGAACATCGCCTACTTCGGCGAACTGCATGGCCTGTCGGCCGAGCGCATCCGCGAACGCATCGAGGTGCTCTCGCATGCGCTGGACATGAGTGACATCCTCGACCGCCAGACCGATGGCTTCTCGCAGGGCCAGCGCACCAAGACCGCGATTGCCCGCGCGCTGGTGCACGACCCTCGCAACGTCATTCTCGATGAACCGACCAACGGCCTGGACGTGATGACCACGCGCGCGCTGCGCCGCTTCCTGCTGGGCCTGCGCGAAGAGGGGCGCTGCGTGATCCTGTCCAGCCACATCATGCAGGAGGTGGCCGCGCTGTGCGATCACATCGTGATCATCGCCAAGGGCACGGTGATGGCCGCCGGCAGCGCCGACGAACTGCGTGCGCAGGCCGGCGAATCCAACCTGGAAGATGCGTTCGTGAAACTGATCGGCAGCGAAGAGGGCCTGCACGCATGAGCATGATGTCGACCCTGATGACGGTGATGCGCAAGGAGCTGCGTGACCTGTCGCGTGACCGCCGCACGCTGCTTCTGACCCTGCTGTTCGGGCCACTGCTGTACCCGGTGCTGCTGCTGGGCATGGGCAAGCTGGCCGAGAGCCGGGTGCGCACCCAGATCGAACAACCGCTGCAGATTCCGACCATCGGTGCGGACAACGCGCCGAACCTGGTGCGCTTCCTCGCCGCGCAGGGGCTGAACACCGCACCGGCACCGAAGGACCTGGCCGAGGCCATCCGCACCCAGGACATCGATGTGGCGCTGCGCATCAGCGATGAGTTCGGCAAGGACTGGGCCGAGGGCAAGCCGGCGCTGGTGGAGGTGATCAAGGACAGCACGCGTCGCGCGGCCGAAGTACCCAGTGCACGCCTGGAGGCGGCGCTGGCCACCTACAACGGCCAGGTCGGTGCCTTGCGCCTGATGGCACGCGGCATCGACGCACAGGTGGCACGCCCGCTGGACGTGGCGCGCCAGGACCTGGCCAGTGCCGAGGCCAAGCGCGGCATGATCCTGTCGATGCTGCTGCCGGTACTGCTGACGCTGACCTCGTTCATCGGTGGCGCCTACCTGGTGATGGACGCCACGGCCGGCGAGCGCGAGCGGCAGTCACTGGAACCCTTGCTGGCCACGCCGGGCTCGCGCAGTGCGATCGTCAGCGGCAAGATCGCCGCCGCCTGCGTGGTCGGTTTCGTGTCGCTGCTGCTGACCCTGGTCGCGTTCAAGGTGAGCGCGCAGATCGCCCCCGGCAACATCGGCCGCCAGTTCAACATGAACGTCGGCTCGATGCTGCAGATGCTGCTGGTGATGTTGCCGATGCTGCTGATCGGCACCTCGCTGCTGACCTTCCTGTCGGCTGCGGCCAAGAGCATGAAGGAAGCGCAGAGCCACATGACCTGGTTGATGCTGCTGCCGATGCTGCCTGGCTACGCCCTGGTGGCCTATCCGCTGAAGAGCGAGATGTGGCAGTACGCCGTGCCGTTCCTGTCGCAGAACCAGATGCTGCTGAAGGTGATCCGCCACGAGACCATCACCCCGACGGTCTGGGCGATCTACCTCGGTGCCAGCCTCGGCCTGGCCGCTATGCTGTGGTTCGCCGCCGTGCGCCGCTACCACAACGAGCGCCTGGCCATCTCCGGCTGACCCCCACGGGTAGCGCCGGGCCATGCCCGGCGGATATGAAACGAGGCCCGGTCATTCCGGGCCTCGTTGTTTTCAGGATTGTGTTGCCTGCCAAGCGGCGAAGCGCTGGGCGATCACCGGTGCCAGTCGATCGAAGTTTTCCCAGGTATCGGCGACGTGGTACAGCGAAATGACGTCGGCCCCCAGCCGTGCCTCATAGTCTTCGAGATACTGGCCATTCTCGAGGTCGTAGTACACAGCAGTGAACGAGTTGGCTTCATCACTGATCAGGTCATCGACGAATTTTCCGTCGCTGCAATGAAGCAGGAACAGGCCCGGCGTCGTTATGCGTTCCCGCAGCGCCTGCAGGTCTTCTTCTGCGTCTTCTGCGAGTTCCGCGCTTGCCATTCCCTGTAGCAGCAGCCACGCCAGGTACATGCCGATGTGAGTAGCCCCAGCCTCTGCAGGAAGATCCGCGGGGAAATCACCGCCGGAATGCCAGCTGGCGTCGTCGTACTTCATCTGTTCTTTCCTTGAGATCGACAGCGAGCTTAGGAGGTGCGGAAAGGCGGCGGAAGTGCCGAATGCGTCAGCCTCTTCTATACCGCGCAGGCGTCACACCCATCTCGCGCTTGAACACGGCGATGAACGAACTGGGCGTGTCGTAGCCCATCGACAGCGCAACGCTGATCACCGGCTCGCCTGCCAGCAGGCGTGGCAGTGACAGCAGCACGCGCAGGCGCTGCCGCCACTGGCTCAAGGTCATGCCAGTTTCGGCCTGCCAACGGCGGGCGAGACTGCGGCTGGACAGTCCGCTGGTGGCTGCCCACGCTTCGACGCTGCGAAGGTCGTCCGGCGACCGTGCCAGCGCCGCCGCGATCCGCCGCAACCGTCGATCCTGCGGTTGTGGCAGGGCAAGTGGCAAGGGAATGCTGGCACGGATCTCATCGGCGATGACGCCGGCCAGGCGTGCCTGCGCAGCGTCCAGTGCCTGATGCGGCCAGCGCAGTGCCCGCGTCACCGCCGCCTGCAACAGCACGTCGGGTTGGAAAATGCGGGGCAGCGGCGGCAGATCCAGGCCGGCATCGGCGCGGACGTACAGGCTCCAGCCATCGAATGCGTCTGCCCCTACCAGGGCGTGGGGCAGCAAGGGCGGTATCCAGGCAACATGCCCCGCCGGCAGCAGCCAGTGCAGGTCGCCGGCCTCGATCCGCAGCAGGCCGTGGTGGGCACCCAGCAACTGGCCGCGCACGTGCTGGTGGCGCGCGGTGCGCCGCCTTCCGGGCACGCGCAGCTGGCCGGCCAGCACGATGGGGCCGTCGTCGGCGTCCGCCAATGCCGGATCAATCAAGCCGGTCGGTGTCTGATCTGCCATATCCATTGGCAGTTATACGGCAGAAGCGCCGATCCGCGCGCGCCACACTGGGCGCCCATTCCAACACGAGCCGCCCCGATGCAGCCCCAGGACATTCTTCCCGACCATCAGAACGACGTGCAGGTAAACGGCCTCACCGTGCGCAAGGGCAGCGTGGGCGCCTTCCTCGCCAGCGTCCGTGACTGGCAGGACCCCGCCAGCGATGACGCCACCCGCGCCACCGCCGAAGCAGATCTGCGTGGGCTGCTGCCGGGCCTGCATGCGCTGGGCCTGTTCCAGGTGCTGGCCGCGCGCGATCCGGCACTGCAAGGCCTGATTGACAGCCTCTCCTGAAGCGGAAACGGCCCGGAGATGCCGGGCCGTGTGGTCATTTTGGGGCGGAAACGACTTAATCCCCTCCGTCCCCTTTTCTGCGGTCAGCCGCCTGGCGCGAACACCAGGGTGCGGCGGGTGGTGACCGGCGCGCTGACCGGCTCGAAGCGCCAGCGCTTGACTGCGTTCAGGGCTTCGCGGTCGAAGGTGCGGCCGGAGGTTGCGCGCAGCACGCGGGCGTTGACCACCGAGCCGTCGGTACCGACCGTGATCTCCACCAGCACTTCGCCCGACGTTCCCGAACGCAGTGCCTCGGCCGGATAGCGCGGCGCCGGCGTACTGATCGGGCGCAGGGTGGGCGCGGCGGCAGCCGCGGCCTGGCGCGCCGCGCTGGCCTGCTGGGCCGCGGCCTGCTGCTGCTTCTGTTCGGCTTCGCGGCGTGCGGCGGCCTGGCGCTCGGCTTCCTGGCGTTCGTTGTCGCGGCGTGCGGCGTCCTGCTGGGCAGCGATCTGCTTGGCCGCGTCGGCTTCCTTGGCGCGTTGTTCGGCCAGGCGCTGCTGTTCGATCTGCTGCTTGCTGCGCTCCTCGGCGTCCTTCTTTGCCTTCTCCGCTTCGGTCTCGGTGCGCTTGGCCGCGTTTTCCACGCCCTTGGACAGACCGTCCTTCAGGCGCGGCAGGGCGGGCGCGGAGGCATCCACCTTCTCGATCAGTGCCACCAGGCGCTGTGCTTCGGTGTAGTCCTCGCGGCCCAGGTGCTGCTCGGCGGCGATCAGGGTGTAGGGCAGCAGGTCGGTCAGCGCGCTCTTCACCGAGGCGTCGTCCGGGGTCTTGTCGCGCAGGGCGAGGTAGTACTCGATGGCATTGTCGCCGGCCGGCGCGTACATGCGGTTCTCGCGCAGGGCCTGGCTGGCCGACTCACGCAGCTGCTCGGTGCCCATCGACTGCACCTTGGCGGCGACCACCGGTGCGGCCGGTGCAGCGGCGGTGGGGGCGGCGGCCGGAGCCGGTGCTGCGGATTCTTCCTTGCCCGAGCAGGCGGCCAGCGCCAGTGCCAAAGCAACCGGCAGCCACCGGCGCGCGGCGGTGATCGTTGAGACGTGCGACATCCTGCTCCCCTCTAGAAGACGACGTGACGTAAATCATTGATATGCATGGCCGGGACCCGTGGTCCAGGCGCGGCAGGGTGGCGTTTCCCGACGCCACCGCCGGCAACGGCGAGGATGCAATCTAGCATCCCGGCCACCGCCCCGCACAAGGGGTGGTGGCCGGGTGGGGCCGCAGTGATCATGTCGTGGCCGGCGGCGACCTCAGTGGTCGTGTGCCTTGTCGTGCGACTTGCTGTGGCCGTTGGACATCAGCTTGTCGGTCCAGGCGATGCCGATCGCCGACAGGATGAACACGCAGTGGATGATGGTCTGCCACAGCACACCTTCCTGGGTCATGGTCGTGCAGGTATCGACGCCAGCGTTGTAGAAACTGGTCGACGCCGAAGACACTGCCGCTGCCCATTGTTCCGGTTTGCACAGCGGCAGTCCCTTCAACGCGCTGGTGGCGATGAAGGTCTTCAGCAGGTGGATCGAGGAGATGCCGATGATCGCCATCGCCAGCTTCACCTTCAGCACGCTGGCGTTGACGTGGCTCAGCCATTCCGGCTGGTCCGGGTGGCCTTCCAGGCGCAGGCGCGAGACGAAGGTTTCATAGCCGCCGACGATCACCATCACCAGCAGGTTGGAGATCATCACCACGTCGATCAGGCCCAGCACGATCAGCATGATCTGCTGTTCGCCCATCGACACCGAGTGGGACAGCAGGTGCCACAGTTCCTTGCCGAACAGGAACACGTAGACGCACTGGGCAAGGATCAGGCCCAGGTACAGCGGCAGCTGCAGCCAGCGCGAGGCGAAGATCAGCGAGGACAACGGGGACAAGGGATGAGGACTGTGGCTCATGCAGGACAGTGCGTTTCGGGGGAGCCGCGAGGTTACCGGCCCGCCATGACGGTGCCAACCCAACTCACGCACTAGACTTCAGGTTCCTTTCCGCACCCCGAGCCGCCGCCATGATCGACCTGTATTACTGGCCCACCCCGAACGGCCACAAAGTGACCCTGCTGTTGGAGGAAGCCGGCCTGGAGTACCGCATCCACCCGGTCAACATCGGTTCGGGCGACCAGTTCAAGCCGGAATTCCTGGCCATCTCGCCGAACAACAAGATGCCGGCCATCGTCGACCATGCCCCGGCCGATGGCGGTGCTCCCCAGAGTGTGTTCGAGTCCGGCGCGATCCTGCTGTACCTGGCCGAGAAGACCGGCCGCTTCCTGCCCAGCGACGCGCGTGGCCGCGTGACCACCCTGGAATGGCTGTTCTGGCAGATGGCGGGCCTGGGCCCGATGAGTGGCCAGATGGGCCACTTCAACGTGTACGCGCCGGAGAAGATTCCCTATGCCATCGAGCGCTACGACAACGAGGTGCGCCGCCTGCACGGGGTGATGGACAAGCGCCTGGCCCAGCACGCCTTCCTGGCCGGCGATGAGTACACCATCGCCGACATGGCCAGCTACCCGTGGGTCGGCGCCTACGACACGCTGCCGGTGGACTTCGCCGCGTTCCCGAACCTCAAGCGCTGGCATGAAGCGATTGCCGCACGCCCGGCCACCCAGCGCGCCTATGCCCTGCGCCAGCAGGTGAACCCCAACGCCGGCAAGCCGCTCAGCGACGAAGAGCGCAAGCACCTGTTCGGCCAGCGTTGAACCAGGACGGCGTCATTCACGCGTGACGTGGATCTACGGGTGGTGGGTGCCGACCCTTGGTCGGCACTCGTCCGCACTGCTATGGGCAGAAGGTCATGCTGCCTTCCCGCACGGGCTTGGTTAGGATGGGGGACGACCGCTCCGCGTCCATCGCGGGGGCGGACCTGCCGTTTGCCGGGATCCTCCATGCGCCACCTGTTCGCTTCGCTCGCCCTCATGCTTGCCACCACAACCGCTGCCCACGCTGAAAAGCTGACCCTGGAAGCCATCACCGGTCCGCTGCCGCTGTCCGGCCCGACCTTGATGAAGCCCAAGGTGGCACCGGACGGATCGCAGGTCAGCTTCCTGCGCGGCAAGGACAGCGACCGCAACCAGCTGGACCTGTGGACCTACGACATCGGTAGCGGCCAGACCCGGCTGCTGGTTGATTCCAAGGTGGTGCTGCCCGGCACCGAGACCCTCAGCGACGAGGAAAAGGCACGCCGCGAGCGCCAGCGCATCGCCGCGATGACCGGCATCGTTGATTACCAGTGGTCGCCGGACGCGCAGCGCCTGCTGTTCCCGCTGGGCGGCGAACTCTACCTGTACGACCTCAAGCAGCAGGGCCAGGCGGCCGTGCGCCAGCTGACCCACGGTGAAGGTTTCGCCACCGACGCCAAGCTGTCGCCCAAGGGCGGTTTCGTCAGCTTCATCCGCGGCCGCAACCTGTGGGTGATCGACCTGGCCAATGGCAAGCAGCTGCAGCTGACCCACGACGGCAGCACCACCATCGGCAACGGCGTGGCCGAGTTCGTCGCCGATGAGGAGATGGATCGCCACACCGGCTACTGGTGGGCGCCGGATGATTCGGCCATTGCCTTTGCCCGCATCGATGAATCGCCGGTGCCGGTACAGAAGCGCTACGAGGTCTATGCCGACCGCACCGACGTGATCGAGCAGCGTTACCCGGCCGCCGGCGACGCCAACGTGCGCGTGCAGCTGGGCGTGATCGCACCGGCCGCCGATGCGCAGCCGCGCTGGGTCGACCTCGGCAGGGAACAGGATATCTACCTGGCCCGCGTCGATTGGCGCGATCCGCAGCACCTGAGTTTCCAGCGCCAGTCGCGTGACCAGAAGCAGCTGGACCTGGTGGAAGTGGCGCTCGACTCCAACCGCCAGCGCGTGCTCGCCCACGAGACCAGCCCGACCTGGGTGCCGCTGCATAACAGCCTGCGCTTCCTGGAAGACGGCAGCGTGCTGTGGTCGTCCGAGCGTACCGGCTTCCAGCACCTGTACCGCATCGACAGCAAGGGCAAGACCACCGCGCTGACCCACGGCAACTGGCCGGTGGACGAACTGCTGGCGGTTGATGAGAAGGCCGGCAAGGCCTACTTCCGCGCCGGCATCGAAACCTCGCGCGAAAGCCAGATCTACGCGGTATCGCTGCAGGGCGGCGAGCCCCAGCGCCTGTCCAAGGCACCGGGCATGCACAGCGCCACGTTCGCCCGCAATGCCAGCGTCTATGTCGACAGCTGGTCCAACAGCACCACGCCGCCGCAGATCGAGCTGTTCCGCGCCAATGGCGAGAAGATCGCTACGCTGGTGGAGAACGACCTGGCCGATCCCAGGCACCCGTATGCGCGCTACCGCGACGCGCAGCGCCCGGTCGAGTTCGGCACGCTGACCGCCGCCGATGGCAAGACCCCACTGAACTACAGCCTGATCAAGCCGGCCGGGTTTGATCCGTCCAGGCGCTACCCGGTGGCGGTGTATGTCTATGGCGGCCCGGCCAGCCAGACCGTCACCGACAGCTGGCCCGGCCGCGGTGATCACCTGTTCAACCAGTACCTGGCCCAGCAGGGCTACGTGGTGTTCTCGCTGGACAACCGCGGCACCCCGCGTCGCGGCCGCGACTTCGGTGGTGCGCTGTACGGGAAGCAGGGCACGGTGGAAGTGACCGACCAGCTGCGCGGCGTGGCCTGGCTCAAGCAGCAGCCGTGGGTGGACCCGGCGCGCATTGGCGTGCAGGGCTGGTCCAACGGCGGTTACATGACCCTGATGCTGCTGGCCAAGGCCTCGAACCAGTACGCCTGCGGAGTGGCCGGTGCGCCGGTGACCGACTGGGGCCTGTACGACAGCCACTACACCGAACGCTACATGGATCTGCCGGCACGCAATGAAGCCGGTTATCGCGAAGCGCGCGTGCTGACCCATATCGACGGCCTGCGCTCGCCGCTGCTGCTGATCCACGGCATGGCCGACGACAACGTGCTGTTCACCAACTCGACCAGCCTGATGAGCGCGCTGCAGAAGCGTGCACAGCCGTTCGAGCTGATGACCTACCCGGGTGCCAAGCATGGCCTGTCGGGCGCCGATGCCCTGCATCGCTACCGCGTGGCCGAAGCCTTCCTGGGACGCTGCCTGAAACCCTGATCCGCAACCGGGAAGGAGCCCGCCGATGACCCTGCCACCGCCGATTCCCGCCCATCGCCAGACGTCCACCGGATGGTGGCGCCGCCACTGGCGCTGGGCGATGCCGCTGACGGTGGTGCTGGTGCTGGGTGGCGCCGGTGGCGTGGTGACCTGGAGCCTGTTGCGCTGGAGCGAGGCGGCACGCGAAAGTCCACCGATGCGCGAAGCGTTGCGCCGCGCGGGCTGCAGCATCGAACTGGTGGAAGCCTTCGGCGAGCCGCTGCATATCGAATCGATGCCGCTGGGCAGCATGCAGACCGCCATCAACGGCCAGCGCGACGTTGGCCTGACCGTTGCGCTGGAAGGGCCGCAGGCACGCGGGCGGTTGTTCGTGCAGGGCATCCGTCGTGACGATGTCTGGGACTACCCGGTGATGTACGTGCTGGCCGAAGACAAGCAGACCTTCGACCTGACGGCGCTGGATGATGATGAGGCTGCGCAGGAGTGCGAGCTGCAGGCTTGCCGTGATCGCGGCGAATGCCCGCTGACCGCCGCGTTGTGACCTCCCCGGGCAGGCGACTGCGGGACGTCGACCGGGTAGAGTCGACTGTCAGTCGACTGCTCTTCGGTCGGATAGCGAAACCCCCGCGCTGCGCGCGATAGTCGACTGACAGTCGACTCTACGCCGGCAGGCTTCCGCGGAGCCCCGGCTGCACAACCAGCCGCCATGACTTCCCGCCGATTGTCGCCATCGCCGTGAGCGCGTAGGGTGCGGGCAACCCTGTCCTGGAGTGCACCATGAAGCCGATTGCATTGGCAGTTGCCCTGGCCCTGACCGCCGCCCCGTTGCTGTCCGCACCGCCAGCGCTGGCCGCGCCAGCTGCCAAGGCCACTACTCCGGCCAGCCCGGCCTGGGTTGCCCGCAGCAATGCACTGGCGCAGATCCTGCTTGATGCACAAGGCCCGTTCCAGCCGGAGGAAACCGGCTTCTTCGGCGTTCCCGGCTACGACGACAAGGTCGCAGACCTTGGCCCGGACAACGGCAAGCGCTATCGCGCCGCCATGGCCAAAGCCCGCGATGAACTCAAGGCAAAGCTGGCCACCGAAAAGGATTCCAACGTCCGCCAGGACCTGGAGATCATGATCCACGCCGCCAGCCAGAACATCGAAGGCAGCGAGCTCAACGAGAAATACCTGCTGCCGTGGAGTGATGCGCCGCAGACCGTGTTCAGCGGCCTCAACCTGCTGCTGTCCGACCAGGTGCCGGCCGAGCGCCGGGCCAAGGCGATCGACCGCCTCAAGGCCTATGCCGGCCTGCAGCCGGGCGGCACCGCCTTCACCACGCTGGCCCGCCAGCGCTACGAAGAGCGCCTGAAGGACACCAGCCTGCTGCAGCCGACCAAGATCGAAGTGCAGCAGTCGCTGGACAACGTCGAGACCTACATCACCGGCATCGAGTCGCTGCTGAAGAAGTACCAGATCGCCGGCACCGATGAAGCAATGAAGGCCCTGGCCGGGCAGATGAAGGACTACGCCGCCTGGACCCGCAAGGACGTGCTGCCGAAGGCACGCACCGATGCGCGCCTGCCAGCGCCGCTGTACGCCTACCAGCTCAAGCAGGTCGGCATCGACATCGACCCGAAGCTGCTGATGCAGCGCGCGCAGCTGGAGTTCATGGAAACCCGCTCGGCGATGCAGCAGCTGGCGCCGCTGGTGGTGAAGGACAAGGGCCTGAAGGTGGCCGACCCGAGCGACCCGGTGGCGGTGATCCGCGCGCTGAAGGCCGACAAGATCGCCGACGACCATCTGGAAGGCCACTACCGCAAGGTGATCGACGCGATCGATCCGCTGATCCGCGAGCATGCCATCGTCGACGTGCCCCAGCGCGCCATGCAGATGCGCCTGGGTTCGGCCGCCGAGAGCGCGGCCAGTCCCGCGCCGCATTTCCTGCCGGCGCCGCTGGTCAACAACACCGGGCAGCAGGGCACCTTCGTGCTGCCGCTGGGCAACCCGGCAGCGGGCCCGGGCGCGCAGTACGACGACTTCAACTTCGGTGCGGCAGCATGGACGCTGAGCGCGCATGAAGGCCGCCCCGGCCACGAGCTCCAGTTCACCGCGATGGTCGAGCGTGGCGTGTCGCTGGCACGCACCATGTTCGCGTTCAATTCGGTGAACGTGGAAGGCTGGGCACTGTATGCCGAGGCCGAGATGGTGCCCTACGAACCGCTGGACGGTCAGATGATCGCCCTGCAGTTCCGCCTGCTGCGCGCCGCGCGCGCGATGCTGGACCCGATGCTCAACCTGGGCCTGACCGACCGCGCCAACGGCGAGCGCGTGCTGATGGAGCAGGTCGGCCTGTCCAAGGCAATGGCCACCCAGGAACTGGATCGCTACATGGTGCGCATGCCGGGCCAGGCCGGCAGCTACTTCTACGGCTACACCCGCATCCTGGAACTGCGCATGCAGACCGAGCTGGCACTGGGTGCGAAGTTCGACCGCCTTGCGTTCAACAACTTCCTGCTCGACCAGGGCCTGCTGCCGCCGGACCAGCTGGCTGATGCGGTGAACAAGGTGTTCGTGCCGAAGTACCGGCAGAAATAATCGGTAGCGCCGGGCCATGCCCGGCGAGCGCAGCGGGAGAGACGCCGGGCATGGCCCGGCGCTACCCGCGGTGACGCTGCCGCCTCACCGCTGCGGGGTAATCACCTGTGTCGGCAATCGCGCCGGCGGTGCCGGATTCGGCACCCAGATCGCGACGCCGGCGGCGCGCTTCTGCGTGGTCGGAATACCGATGCCGACGCCGCCACCCACATGCGAGCCGAACGTGCCGGCGCCCACCGACATGCCCACCGGCGAGCCACTGCTGCCCACGCCCATCAGCACCACGCCATTGGCGCCCAGCGCGGCGGCCTCACGCTTCAGGCGTGCCACGGCGGCATCGGTCTGGCCCTGTGTGCCGAAGCCGACGGCGGACGCCGATTCCAGCTGGGCGATTTCCTGGGAACCGGCCGGAGGCGTCGAATAGATCTGCACCAGTGCCGGATCGATGGGTGCGCGGGCGCGGCCCAGCATCACCTTGGAGGTGCTGGCACAGCCGGCGGCGACCAGCAGGATGGCCGCCAACGCGGCCCAACGGATGTTCATGGCACGACCCCTGTAGGACTGGTTGCGATCATCGGCGGGCCACTCTGAATCGGCGCCAACACCCGGGCCAGGGCACGCACGGCAGCACGCTAGCACGCCGGGGGTGACAGCCCCGCCAACGGCAGTAGGCGACGGCAGCGGGAACGTCTATGGTTGGGGCAGGAACCAACTGCGGGAGAGTGGCATGGGCGTGATCAGTCTGTTGTGGGGCGTACTGGCGCTGTTGTGGATGATCCTGGCGCTGATTCCACTGCTCGGCTGGGGCAACTGGTTCCTTATCCCGTTCGCTGCGGTGGGCGCGGTCATCGCCGCGCTGGGCATCCTGTTCACCCACCCGAGCAAGCGTGGCCGGGCCTGGGCCGGCCTGGTCCTGAACGGCATCGTGGTGGTGGTGGGCATCCTCCGCCTCGGCCTGGGTGGTGGCGTGATCTGAGCCCGCGCCCGGGTGCGACAGGGCGTCGCAGGCGCACGGCCGATGGCCGGGCGGGGGCGTACAATGAATGGCTGCGCGAGCCCCCCGCGTGCCTGTGAATCCGCGCCCGGCGCGGCTGCCCCATGATCATCCGACCCCGCCCCCACGGCTGGCAACTGCTGTACATCCTGCGCGGTTCGATCGTCAAAGCGATCGCGCCCAAGGTGCTGGCCATCCTGATCCTGTCCATCGCCGTGGCTGCGGTGGTGGAACTGGCGCCGCCGACCGGCATCGAACGCGTGTCGGTCACGCCGTTCACGCTGCTCGGCTTGGTGCTGTCGATCTTCCTCAGCTTCCGCAACAGCGCCTGCTACGAGCGCTGGTGGGAAGGCCGCAAGCTGTGGGGCCAGCTGGTCTACGAATCGCGTTCGCTGGCCCGCCAGGTGAACCTGCTGCTGGCCGATGACACCGGCCGCCGTCGCCGCATCGCCTACGTCACCACCGCGTTCGCCCACGCCCTGGCCGGGCGCCTGCGTGGGCGCATCGTGGCGCTGATGGCCCTGCCGTGGCTGGACAAGCGCCAGCGCGAACAGCTGGGCCAGCGCGAGAACGTGCCCGACGCGCTGCTGGCGATGATCGCCGCCGAACTGGCCCAGGCGCTGCGCAGCGGTGAGCTCGATCCGATCCTCTACACCCAGCTGGAAGAGCGCCTGCACGCGATGTCGTCGATCCAGGCCGGCTGCGAGCGCATCCTCACCACGCCGCTGCCGTTCGCCTACACCCTGCTGCTGCACCGCTGCGCGTGGATGTTCTGCGTGCTGCTGCCGTTCGGCCTGGCCAGTTCGCTGGGCTGGGGCACGCCGGTGCTGTCGGCGGTGCTGGCTTATGCCTTCTTCGGCCTGGACCAGCTGGGCGAAGAAATGGAAGACCCCTTCGGCCTTGAGCCGAACGATCTGCCGCTGGACGCGCTGGTGCGCACGATCGAGATCGACCAGCTCGATGCGCTCGGCGAACGCCCGTTGCCCGAACCCCTGCTGCCGCAGGGCTACCTGTTGCAATAGCCACTCCTCGGAGCCTGCCATGTCCCACCCGCTGTACCGCCCGCGCCGCATGCGCCACGACGAGTTCTCGCGCCGCCTGATGCGCGAGAACACGCTGACCACCGACGACCTGATCTACCCGGTGTTCGTGCACGAACTGGCCGGCCGCACCGCAGTGCCGTCGATGCCGGGCGTGGAGCGGCTGTCGATCGAAGAACTGCTGAAGGTTGCCGAAGAGGCGCTGGAGCTGGGCATTCCGGTGATCGACCTGTTCCCGGTGATCGACCCGTCGCTGAAGTCGCTGGACGCATCGGCCGCCTGGGCCGAGGACGGCCTGGCGCAGCGTGCGATCCGCGCGCTGAAGTCGCGCTTCCCGGAGCTGGGCGTGATGACCGACGTGGCGCTGGACCCGTACACCACCCACGGCCAGGACGGCATCATCGATGACAAGGGCTACGTGCTGAACGACATCACCGTGGAAGCGCTGGTCAAGCAGTCGGTGTCGCACGCCGAAGCCGGGGTCGACATCGTCTCGCCGTCGGACATGATGGACGGCCGCATCGGCGCGATCCGCCGTGCGCTGGATGCCGACAACCACATCAACGTGCGCATCATGGCCTACTCGGCCAAGTACGCCTCGGCGTTCTACGGCCCGTTCCGTGATGCGGTGGGTAGCGCGGCCAGCCTCGGCAAGGCCGACAAGAAAACCTACCAGATGGACCCGGCCAACGGCGACGAGGCCCTGCGCGAGATCGCGCTGGACCTGGAAGAGGGCGCCGACATGGTGATGGTCAAGCCGGGCATGCCGTACCTGGACCTGGTGCGCCGGGTGAAGGAGACATTCGGTGTGCCGACCTTCGCCTATCAGGTGAGTGGCGAGTACGCGATGATGAAGGCCGCCTTCGCCAACGGCTGGCTGGACGAACGCGCCTGCGTGCTGGAGTCGCTGCTGGGCTTCAAGCGGGCCGGTGCCGACGGCGTACTGACCTATTTCGCGCCGCAGGTGGCGCGATGGCTGCGCGAGCGCTGACAATAGCGACACGATAGACGGAGGACTGCGATGGCACCCGAACTGGGATGGATGCAATGGCTGATCTGGGGCACCGGAACACTGGTGTTCGGCGCCATCATCGTCGGTGTCTTCATCGCCGCCTGGCGGGCCGGCAAGCGCCCGCCGGAACAGCTCTCCGCTGCCCGCCACGTGGCCCGTGAGCAGGCGCTGCCGGACAGCGTGCAGGCCGAGCTGGCCGCGTTGAACCAGCGCAAGGACAACGGCCAGCTGAGTGAGCTGGAGTACGAGCAGCAGCGCGCCAAGGTGTTGTCTCGCTGACGGGTGGGTGCCAACCTTGGTTGGCACCTTGGCGTGCCGACCAAGGTCGGCACCTACCCCGCGATCATCTACGCATCGCGTGGATCTATCGCACGCACCTGGCACCTCCATCGCCCTGGTAGTCGCCAACCTTGGTTGGCGTCTGCCGTTACCGCACGCCTGGCACGCACCCGGCCACCGCCGCCACCTTCGGCACCGCCAAGCGGTACACGTCCACGCCACCGGCGCGCGGCGCCTTCGCCGCGCTGCTGGCCACCAGCATCTCGCCCGGCTTGGCGTTGTCGATCACAGGCGCGCCGGTCCAGCCGCCGGTCTGGTTGAACGACAGTCCCAACGGCTGCAGGGCCGCGCCACTCCACGCGCAGCCGCTGCTCCACACCTGTGCGGTCGTGCCGCTGCCGCGGCTGAACACCACCGCGCCGTCGTTGCCCAGCCAGTCGCCGTCGGTCTCGTCGTCGCCGCTGTTCAAGGTGGTCAGTGCGGTTGCCGGGCCACGCACGCCCTGCGCGTCCAGCGTCGCCACGAGCAGGTCCCAGCCGGCACCACGCCCCTGCTGGCGGGCGAACAACAGCCGCTTGCCATCCACGCTCAGGGCTGGTCCGCGCTCTTCGCGGCGGTCACCGTCGCCCGCCAAAGGCTGCGCCTTGCCCAGCTGGCCATCGGCGGAGAGTGCGGCGCGGTACAGCGCCAGCCTGCCCTCGCGGCCGGCCGCGAACAGCAGCCAGCGGCCGTCACGGCTGAAGTAGGGATCACGGACCTCACCGGCCACGCCTACCGGCAGGGCCTGCGCCTGCTGCCAGCGGCCGCCGACCACGCGCGCCTCCCACAGGCCCCAGCCAGCCTCACCGCGGCGGGCAAAGACGATGCGCTGGCCATCGGGACTGATCGTGGCGCGGCCCTCGTCGGCACGGGTGGAGACCACGCCCATGCCTTCGATGCCGTACTCGTTCAACGCCATCGCCACGGGGGCAGAGAGTAGACTGGCGGCAAGCACCAGCAGGGGCGGGGTGATGCGCATCATCCGGGTCCGTGCACGAAAGAGCATCAGTCTAGCCAGCTTGAGGATTCCATGACCGACCGTTACGCCGTCTTCGGACACCCCGTTGCCCACTCGAAGTCGCCGCAGATCCACGCGACGTTCGGTCGCCAGGAAGGCATCAGCATCGACTACCGTGCAATCGACCTGGCCCCTGATGCGTTCCTGGCCGGCCTGGAAGCCTTCGCCGCCGAAGGCGGTGTCGGTGCCAACGTCACCTCGCCGCACAAGGAAGCCGCGTTCTCGGTGTGCACCACCCTGACCGCGCGCGCGCGGCGCGCCGGCTCGGTCAACACGCTGCTGCGCAAGGGCGACCGCTGGCACGGCGATACCACCGATGGCATCGGCCTGGTGCGTGACCTGACCGACCGCCATGGCCTGGACCTGCGTGGCCGCCGCGTGCTGCTGATCGGCGCCGGCGGTTCCGCGCGCAGCGTCGCGCCGGCGCTGCTCGATGCCGGCATCACCGAGCTGGTGGTGGTCAACCGCACACCGGAACGCGCCGATGAACTGATCGACGCGATGGGCGAACCGGGCCGCGCGATCAGCCGCTACTGGGAAGACCTGCGTGACCTGGGTGACTTCGAGCTGATCCTCAATGCCACCTCGGCCGGCCGCGACCGCGACGTCGAGTTCAAGCTGCCGCTGTCGCTGGTCAACTCGATGACCACCGCCGTCGACCTCAACTACGGCGAGGCTGCCATCGCCTTCCTGGCCTGGGCACGCGCGTCGAACTGCCGCAATACCGTGGATGGGCTGGGCATGCTGGTCGAACAGGCCGCCGAGAGCTTCCTGCAGTGGCATGGCGTGCGCCCGCAGACCGATGAGGTCTACCAGTCGCTGCGCCAGGGCTCGGCCGTGCTGGCCGGCGAGGACTGATCGATGGACGGCACAACCCTGCTGGTGACCGTGCTGAGCATGGTGGGCGTGCGCCTGCCGGTGCTGATCGCGCTGTGCATCGGCCTGGTCTGGGTGGTCGGCGCGCCGCGCGATGCCACCCGCACCGGCGCCCTGGCCGGCCTGCTGCTGTTGCTGCTGTCCAGTCTTGGCGGCCTGGCAGCGGGCATCCTGCCGATGTGGCTGGTCAGCAGCGGCAACTTCGGCGCCGTGTCGGGCATCGGCACCATCCTCGGCGTGCTGCACTTCGCGCTGGCAATGGTTGAGGCCATCGGCGTGGTGCTGCTGGTGTGGGCGCTGGTGCGCCTGCTGCGGCTGCGTGGCAACGTGGTGCAGTGACCTCCCGGTGACGGCCCTGGTCTGTCCCCAGCAGCGTCCGGCGTGTTCATCCGGCCGCCGGGTGTCGTCGCTGGCTTGTTCAGGCAGGCAGCGGCGGCGGTCGTGGCCGGCCATGCGACAATGACCGGCCTGATCCAGCTACGGTAGTTCCCGGCGTGACCGAAACCGTCGCCGCTCCGCGCATGCTCGATGACGCCTTGAAGGACGCGATCCGCAAGGCGTACACCACGCTGCAGGTCAATACCCCCGGCTTCTCCACCCGCCGCTCGCAGAGCCAGATGATCGGCGTGGTGTCGCGTGCGCTGTCGAAAAGTGGCGGCGTCGGTGTGGTCGAGGCGCCCACCGGCGTCGGCAAGAGCCTGGGCTACCTCACCGCAGGTGTACCGATCGCGCTGGCCACCAGGAAGAAGCTGGTGATCAGCACCGGCACCGTGGCGCTGCAGTCGCAGCTGGTCGAGCGCGACATTCCCAACTTCCTCAAGGCCACCGGCCTGGAGGCGACCGTGGCGCTGGCCAAGGGCCGTACCCGCTACCTGTGCACGCGCAATGCCGCCGAGGCGCAGGGCGAGGGCTCGCAGGGCGGCATGTTCGAGGATGACGCGCCGCTGTTCGACCGGCCGCTGGCGCCGATCGAGATGGACATCGCCAAGCGCCTGACCGACGCCTTCACCGGCGGCAGCTGGGACGGCGATATCGACAATGCGCCGGAGACCATCAGCCCCGGCCTGCGCAGCCGCATCACCACGCCGGCTTCGGGCTGCGCCGGGCGCCGTTGTGCGTATTCGGCGCAGTGCGCGGTGCTGCGCTCGCGCAATACCGTGCGCGATGCGCAGATCGTGGTCACCAACCACGCGCTGCTGCTGTCGGCGTTGTCGATCGGTGACAGCGACAACGGCCAGCCGTTGATTGCGCCGCCGTCGGACATGCTGCTGGTGCTGGACGAAGGCCATCACATCGGCAACGTGGCCATCGACCAGGGTGCGGCCAGCCTGGCGCTGGATGAAATGGCCAAGCGTACCGGCCGCCTGCAGATCCTGATCGCCGGTGCCTACCGCGCGGTCGACAAGGACCGGCTCGGCAACCTGCTGCCGAACGAAGCGATCGAAGTGGCCAGCAACGTGGCCAAGCAGTTGCGCGCGTTCCGCGATCATATCGAGCGCGTGTGGATGCCGGCGCCGGCAGACGAAGAGCCGATGTGGCGCGCGGCCAATGGGCGACTGCCCGAGGCCTGGCGCGAGCCGATCGAGGCGCTGGCCGACGATACCCGCAGCCTCTACAACTGGGCGCATGCCGCCACCGCGCAGGTGGCCAAGGGCAAGCCGGACGATGCCGCACGCGAGCGCCTGCAGCGCAACCTGGGCATGGCGCTGGAGATGATCGAGCAGCAGTACAACCTGTGGCAGGCCTGGCGCCGCGAGGACAAGGACGGCGCGCCGCCGATGGCGCGCTGGGTCACCGCCACCCGCGACGGCGACCTGGTGCTGCACGGCTCGCCGGTGTCGGCCGCGCACGTGCTGCGCAAGCTGCTGTGGGATGAAGTGGACTCGGTGGTGATGACCTCGGCGACGCTGACCGGCGGTGGCGATTTCCAGTCGCTGGCGATCGACAACGGCATTCCGGAAGAGGCCGAGATGGTCTCGCTGTCGTCGCCGTTCGACCTGCCCAACCAGGCCGAGCTGATCGTGCCGAAGTTTCCGGTCACCCCCGACGATCGCGAAGGCCATCCCCGCGAAGTGGCGCGCTACCTGGACACCGAGCTGGACTGGGCCAAGGGTTCGATGGTGCTGTTCACCTCGCGCTGGAAGATGGAGAAGGTGGTCGGGCTGATGTCGGCCGCGCGCCGCAAGCAGGTGCTGGTGCAGGGCGAGATGTCCAAGACCCGGCTGATCGACGAGCACCTGCGCCGCGTGGCCGCAGGCGAGGGTTCGGTGCTGTTCGGACTGAACTCGTTCGGTGAAGGCCTCGACCTGCCCGGCGAAGCCTGCACCACGGTAGTGATCACCCAGGTGCCGTTCGCCGTGCCGACCGACCCGCAGACCGCCACCCTCAGCGAGTGGTTCGAAGGGCGCGGGTTGAATGCCTTCAACCTGATCGCCATTCCGCATGCGCTGCGCACGCTGACCCAGTTCGCCGGCCGCCTGATCCGCACCTCCACCGACACCGGCCGCGTGATCATCCTCGATTCGCGGCTGCTGACCCGCCGCTACGGCAAGCGCATCATCGACGCGCTGCCACCGTTCAAGCGCGTGATCGGCTGAGACGCACCGGTAGCGCTGGGCCATGCCCGGCGGAGAACCTCACCTGCTTTCCGGGTTCCGGCACCCTGGCCCATAGGCCTCCGCGTAGGGTTTGCCGAAGCAGCGCAGCAGTCCATCAAGCACGTCCAGGTTCGGCGGCCACGGCATCTGCACCCGTTGCCCGCCCTCGGTGGTGAAGTGGTAGCGACCGTCCTTGATGTTCTCCGCCATGATGGTGGGCGTCGGTATCGCGAGCAGCCTCGCACGAGCCTTTTCAAGGGCGCTGCGGTCCTGGCGCAGGAACGCAACCATGCCATCCACATAGGCATTCCAGTATCCCGGGTCGCCTCCGTTCACCGGCTTGTGGCTGCGTTCCATCAGCATGATCGCCTTTGCGGTCTGCCCCAGCTCCGCGCGAAGCTGGCCCTCGTGCCACGTGATGATGGCATTGCCTGCTGCCTTGGGCAGTGCGCCGTAGGCGGACAGCAGATCGGCAGCTTCGCGGGTACAGCCACGGTCGGCCAGCGTGCGCCAGCCACCTTCCAGGTCCTGATCGAACGCAGCCGGTTCCATCGCCAGCATCGCTGCACGGTCGTAGCGGCAATCGGGCGCTTCTGGCGGTTCTGCTGACGTGGCCATGGCAGCGGCCAGCGCAAAGGAAAGCAACATCCTCTCAACCTCCGTGTTGGTGACCTCCTGGCCACCATAACGGATCACGACCGTATGGCGGTCAAGCGCCGAGCAGGGCGGTGTTGCGCACGGCGCCCTTGTCGGCGCTGGTGGCGAGCAGGGCGTAAGCCTTCAACGCGCTGGTGACCTTGCGTGGGCGTGGTGCGCGTGGCTTCCAGCCGCTCGCATCGGCGTCGGCGCGGCGTTGGGCCAGCGTGGCCTCATCCAGCAGCAGGTCGATGCGGCGGGCGGGGATGTCGATGCGGATGCGGTCGCCGTCTTCCACCAGGCCGATCGTGCCGCCGCTGGCGGCTTCCGGCGAGACGTGGCCGATCGACAGGCCCGAGGTGCCGCCGGAGAAGCGGCCGTCGGTGAGCAGCGCGCACTGCTTGCCCAGCCCCTTCGATTTCAGGTAGCTGGTCGGGTACAGCATCTCCTGCATGCCCGGGCCGCCCTTCGGCCCTTCGTAGCGGATCACCACCACCTCGCCCGGCTGCACCTCGTCGGCGAGGATGCCGGCGACGGCGGCGTCCTGGCTTTCATAGACGCGCGCGGGGCCTTCGAACACATGGATCGATTCGTCCACGCCGGCGGTTTTCACCACGCAGCCATCGACAGCCAGGTTGCCGCGCAGCACCGCGAGGCCGCCTTCCAGCGAATACGCATGTTGCAGCGAACGGATGCAGCCCCCGGCGCGGTCCAGGTCCAGCGTCGGCCAGCGCGTGGCCTGGCTGAAGGCCTCCTGGGTGGGAATGCCGGCTGGGCCGGCCTTGAAGAAGGTGTGCAGGGTGTCGTTGTCACTGCGCACCACGTCCCAGCGTTCCAGCGCGTCGGCCAGGCTGGCGCTGTGCACGGTTGGCACCGTGGCATCGAGCAGGCCGGCGCGATCCAGCTCACCGAGGATGCCGAACACGCCGCCGGCGCGGTGCACGTCCTCGATGTGGTACTTCGGTGTGTTCGGCGCCACCTTGCACAGCTGCGGGACGCGTCGCGACAGCGCGTCGATGTGGGTCAGGTCGAAGTCGACCTCCGCTTCCTGCGCTGCGGCCAGCAGGTGCAGGATGGTGTTGGTGGAGCCGCCCATGGCGATGTCCAGGGTCATCGCGTTGGCGAACGCGGCCTGGGTGGCGATCCCGCGCGGCAGCGCGCTCGGGTCTTCGCCGCCGTACCAGCGATGGCAGAGCTCGACGATCAGGCGGCCGGCGCGGCGGAACAGCGCCTCGCGGTCGGCATGGGTGGCCAGCGTAGTGCCGTTGCCGGGCAGCGACAGGCCCAGTGCTTCGGTCAGGCAGTTCATCGAGTTGGCGGTGAACATGCCCGAGCAGGAGCCGCAGGTGGGACAGGCGCTGCGCTCGAACGCGGCCACCTTCTCGTCGGAGGCGCTGTCATCGGCGGCCACCACCATCGCGTCGACCAGGTCCAGCTTGTGCTCGGACAGCTTGGTCTTGCCCGCTTCCATCGGCCCGCCGGACACGAACACCACCGGGATGTTCAGGCGCAGCGCGGCCATCAGCATGCCGGGGGTGATCTTGTCGCAGTTGCTGATGCACACCAGTGCGTCGGCGCAATGCGCGTTGACCATGTACTCCACGGCGTCGGCGATGATCTCGCGGCTGGGCAGCGAATACAGCATGCCGTCGTGGCCCATCGCGATGCCGTCGTCCACGGCGATGGTGTTGAATTCCTTGGCGACGCCGCCGACCTGTTCGATCTCGCGCGCGACCAGCTGGCCGAGGTCCTTCAGGTGCACGTGGCCGGGCACGAACTGGGTGAAGGAGTTGGCGATGGCGATGATCGGCTTGTGGAAGTCGCCGTCCTTCATGCCGGTGGCACGCCACAGGGCGCGGGCGCCGGCCATGTTGCGGCCGGCGGTGGAAGTGCGGGAACGGTATTCGGGCATGGCGGGCGGAACGGGCGGGCCGTACGACGTGGGGGGCAGCCGATCATGGCCAATTTTTTCGGTTGCTGCTGCAACCACCGGAGGTGGTCCGGCCGGACTGCGCCCGGCACCCGCGGTAGTGCCGGCCGCTGGCCGGCAACCTCAACAGCAACAGCTGGCCTATCCGTGGGATGGCGGGGTGGGTCCGGTGGCAGGGGACGCCGTTAACCCGTCCATGGGGGCTTGGTCGCCGCATCCATGCGGCTCACACCCCTGCCACCGGACCCACCCCGCCTTCGACGTTTCCTGTGGCTGTTGGTAGGTGTCGATCCTGGTCGACACGATGGATCCACGTCATGCGTGGCTGATGGGGAACGACGAAAATGAAAGGCCGTTCATCTTTCCCACTTTGCCGATTCCGGTTGCTGGCCCGGATTTGGCATCATTGGGGCATTGATCCGTCGACAGGGCATGAGGCCATGAAACGTTCCCGCACCACCGCGCTGCTGCTGATGAGCGCCGCGCCGCTGCTGTTCACCGCCTGCCAGAAGGAGCCGGAGGTGAAGGTGCAGGAAGGCCTGTACACCTCGGTGGAGGCCTGCACCGAGGCCACCGGTGATCCGTCGTCGTGCCGCAATGCCTTTGCCGAAGCGCAGAAGCAGGCCGCCGATGCGGCACCGAAGTACGCCAGCAAGGAAGCCTGCGAGAAGGACTACAAGCCGGAACAGTGCGTGCAGCAGCACACCTCGGCCGGCACCTCGTTCATCGGCCCGATGATGATGGGCTTCTTCATGTCGCAGATGCTGAGCAACCGCGGCGGCCTCGCCCCGCAGGCGCCGGCGTCGTCACCGGCTTACCAGGACAAGAACGCTGGCTGGGCGCGCCCGGCACCGGGCGGCACCGGCGGCCTGAACACCGCCAGCGGCATCGGTGCCGGCAAGGCCGGCCTGGCGCCGGTCACCAGCGAGCCGAACCGTGCGGTCACTGCCAGCCGTGGTGGCTTCGGCAACACCAGCGCGCGCCGCAGCAGCAGCGGCAGCTACGGCGGCTGATCGACCCATGCAGCGGATCCGGATTGCCGAGCGTGCCCAGTGGCGGGCACGCGCGGAGGAAGCGGGTTTCCGTTTCCATACCATCGATGGCCAGCCGTACTGGGATGAACGCGCGTACTACGCGTTCACCCTGCGCCAGATCGAACAGGACATCGAAGACCCCAGCGCCGAGCTGCACCAGATGGCGCTGGACCTGGTCGGTGATGTCATCGCCAGCGAGCGCCTGATGGACCAGCTGGCGATTCCGTCGCATTACCGCGACTGGATCGCCGACAGCTGGCGCCAGCGCCAGCCGCACCTCTACGGCCGCCTGGACCTGGCCTACGACGGCACCGGCCCGGCCAAGCTGTACGAGCTGAATTACGACACGCCGACCTCGCTGTTCGAGGCCAGCTTCTTCCAGTGGCAGTGGCTGGAAGACCAGCGCAACGCCGGCCGCCTGCCGCAGCATGCCGACCAGTTCAATGCGATCCATGAGGCGCTGGTCGAGCGCTTCGGCGAACTGGCCACGCAGCTGCCGCCGCCGCTGTTCTTCAGCGCGGTGGGCAGCTCCGAAGAAGACCGTGGCACTGTCGATTACCTGCGCGACTGCGCCTCGCAGGCCGGTCTGCATGGCCAGGCCATCGCCATCGAGGATATCGGCCTGTCCGAGGACGGCCGCTTCACCGCGCTGGATGATTCGGTGATCGGCACGCTGTTCAAGCTGTACCCGTTGGAAGACCTGATGGCTGAAGAGTTTGGCCGCGCGCTGCCCGGTTCCGGCGTGCAGCTGCTGGAACCGGCCTGGAAGGCGGTGCTGAGCAACAAGGGCATCCTGCCGCTGCTGTGGCAGCGCAACGTGGGCCATCCGAACCTGCTGGAGGCTCACTTCGATGACGGCAGCACGCTGCCGTCGGGCTGGGTGCGCAAGCCGCTGTTCTCGCGCGAGGGCGCCAACATCGAGATGCATCTGGCCGATGGCAGCACCCAGCGCAGCGACGGTCCCTACGATGGCCCGGCGATCATCCAGCGCGCACATCCGCTGACCCGCTTCGAAGGCGGCTACCCGCTGATCGGCAGCTGGGTGATCGGTGACCACGCCTGCGGCATCGGCATCCGCGAGGACGACAGCGCGATCACCCGCGACAGTGCGCGCTTCGTGCCGCACGCGATCGTAGATGAGGCACCGACGCGGATCTACGTCTGATGACGGTGCAGCGCTGGCCTGGCCGGCATGGGCGTGCCACGCCCGTGCCGGGTCGGCATTTCGATGACGGGCGCAGCCTGCAGGCATTCGCGGACCGCGTCGCGGTGCGTTGCCATCGCTGCGACACCTCCGGTTGGGTTATCGCCAGCTGGAAACCCTATCGATGGACCGCGCGTTTCCGCTGCACCGGCTGCAGTTCTGCGTTGGATAGTGGTGACTGGGTCGGTGCGGTCTACATGCTGGGCCGCCAACCTTGTGGATTCTGTGGGTATCAGTGGCTGCATGTGCGTCGCCGGGCTCCCGCCGGAGTGCCTGCACCGGCGTGCTTCGCTGCTCGATGTGCGCAATGTGATCGCAGTACCGATGTTTCGGTCGCGGTGCGTCCGTTGCGTGACGCCGAGCCTGCCGATCCGCACTTCGGATTGCCGCTGCGCCTGGTCGAACCGACCCGCGCGGGCCTGCTCTGGGCCTATAACGCTGAACATCTGCAGGCACTGCACGAATACGCGGGCGCGACGTTGCGCGAAAGCCGCGGCCATCACCGATCCATGTTCTCGCGCCTGCCGCAGTGGATGAAGCTGGCCCGCAACCGGGTGCTGCTGCAGCGTGCGGTGGAGCGGTTGCAGCGGCGGTTGTTGGGTGAGCGCTGATACGGCAGCCGAGCGTGGGCTCGGCTCTACGGAACAACACGTGTAGAGCCGAGCCCATGCTCGGCTCCGGTCAAGCGCAGGGCTACAACAACCCTTCGCGCTTCACCGCCAGGTAGCGCTCCACCAGCGCGCCGGGCAGGGCGTCGGCGGTCACGTCCAGCACCATCACCTTCTCGCTGCGCAGTGCCTCGTGCGCCTTCGCGCGCTGCTGCAGGTACAGCGCGGCGGCACCGGCCTGGGTGGCGTCTTCCAGGGTCTGCACGTCACCCTCCAGCGCGCCGTCCAGCTCGCGCTCGCGCAGGCTGGCCACGCATACCAGGTGGCGTTGCTGCAGCAGGCGCACCGCGGCCAGCAGGTCTTCGATGTCCTCGTCGCGCACATTGCTGACCAGCATCACCAGCGCACGCCGGCGCTGGCGCAGCGATACTTCGGTGGCCGCAGCCAGGTAGTCGGTGGCCACCGCGCGCGGCTGCAGGTCGTAGCTGGCGCGCAGCAGGTGCTCGACGGTGCCCATGCCGCGCTGTGGTGCCACCCAGCGGCGTTCGCCCCCGGCAGCGTACAGGCCGGCGGCATCGCCCTGGCGCAGCGCCAGGTAGGCCACCACCAGCGAGGCATTCAAGGCATGGTCGAAGTGCGAGAGCCCGCCTTCGCTGGCCAGCATGCGCCGGCCACTGTCGAGCATCAGCAGCAACTGCTGGTTCTTCTCGTCCTGGTACTCGCGCGAGATCAGCTTGCGCGCACGTGCGGTGGCCTTCCAGTCCAGCTGGCGCAGGCTGTCGCCGATGCGGTACTCGCGCATCTGGTGGAAGTCGGTGCCTTCGCCACGGCGGCGCTTGACGTGCGCACCGACCAGCCGCGAGGCCTGGTCGGCACTGAACAATGCGAAGCGGGTGAGCGGCACGAAGTTCGGATAGACCCGCACCTCCAGCGCCGGCGGCAGCGTGCGTTGCTGCCACCACAGGCGCCACGGCGAGCGCATGCGCAGGTGCACCCCCTCGAAGCGGAAGTGCCCACGCTGCAGCGGCTGCAGGTGGTAGTGCAGGGTGGACGCCGTACCGGCCTGCAGGCTCACGCGCTGCGGCAGCGCTTCCAGCGGCCAGCCGCCGGGCACCAGGTCGAACACCTGCACCGTCATCGATTGCTCGGCCTGCACACGCAACGCCGCCTCGCGGCGCACGCCCAGTGCCAGCGCTTCGGGCAGCTCGCGCTGCACCTGCGGCGATGCACGCCGCCACTGCCGCCACAGGTCCCACAGCGCGGGCAACGCGATGGCCACGGCCGCCAGTGCCCAGCTCCAGCGCGGCAGCCATCCGCCCAGCACCAGCCCGCCCAGGGCGGCCCAGGCCAGCAGCAGCGCCAGCAGCAGCGGGGCCGGCCTCATCGGCGCGGCGCTTCCACCTTGGCCAGCAGCGCGCCCAGCACGTCGTCGGCGTCCTGGCCCTCAATCTGCAGTTCCGGGGCCAGCGCGATGCGGTGCCGCAGCGCCGGGCGGGCGATGTCGCGCACGTCGTCCGGCGTGACGAAGTCGCGGCCGGCCAGCACCGCCTGTGCGCGCGAGGCACGCACCAGCGCGATGCTGCCGCGCGGACCGGCGCCGACGGCGATGCCCGGCCACTGCCGGGTGGCGGCGACGATGCGCACCGCGTAGTCGATCACCTCGTCATCGACGGTGATCGCCGCAGTGGCACGCTGCAGTTCCAGCAGCTCGCCGGCACCGAGCACACGCGGCACCTGGCTCAGGTCGAAATCGCTGGCAGCGCGGCCGCTGGTGATCGCGGTCACCATGCGCTTCTCGTCCTCCAGCTGGGGGTAGTCGATCAGCACCTTCAGCAGGAAGCGGTCCAGCTGTGCTTCCGGCAGCGGGTAGGTGCCTTCCTGCTCCAGCGGGTTCTGCGTGGCCAGCGCCATGAACGGCGGCGCCAGGGTGAAGGCCTTGCCCTCAATGGTCACCTGGCCTTCCTGCATTACTTCCAGCAGCGCCGACTGGGTCTTGGCCGGTGCACGGTTGATCTCGTCGGCCAGCAGCAGGTTGGTGAACACCGGGCCGCGGCGGATCTTGAAGCTCTCGCTCTTCGGGTCGTACACCGCGTGGCCACTGACGTCGCTGGGCATCAGGTCGGGGGTGAACTGCACGCGCCCGTAGTCCAGCTCCAGGGCCTGTGCCAGTGCACGCACCAGCAGGGTCTTGCCCAGCCCGGGCACGCCCTCGATCAGCACGTGGCCACCGGCCAGCAGCGCCACCAGGATCTGGTCCAGTACATCGGCCTGGCCGATGAAGGCGTGTCCAACGGCGGTGCGGATGGCATCGACGCGTTCGATCAGGCGGGCGTTGGCGGCCGCCGGCAGCTCGGGGACTTCGGTCATAGCAGGGATCTCATCTGGAGCAGCAAGCGGATACGCTCGCGCAGGGCGGAGGAATCGTGCGGCGGAGGTGGCGTCAGTGCGGCGGCAACACGGCCTTGCGGCCACTTCAGCAGTTCGGCGATGGCCTGTTCGCGTGGCGCACCATCCAGTGCGGCAGCCACCGGTGCGCGCAGGCGCAGGCGGTGCAGGAACAGGGCGAGAACGGCCTCGTACAGGCGCGTACCGTGGCCGAAACGCAGCAGCAATTCACCACTGGCGTGCACGTGTTCCAGCAGCGAACGGCGTTCCAGTACCGGTGACGGCAGCAGGCTGCCGAAGCGTTGCGAGCGGGCCCACAACCAGCCCAGCAGGGCCAGCAGCAGCGGCGCCCACAGCGGCCAGCCCTGGTAGAACAGGCGCGCCCACAGCGACGGTGGACGGCTGGCATAGATCAGCCAGACCGCACCCTTGCCGTAGTTCGGATCGAGCAGATAGCGGGTCAGGTCGCGGTGAGCCTTGTCGTGCAGGCCATCGCTGGCACCGCCGGCAGCCGCGGCCAGGCGCGCGGCAGGCGAGTCGACATCACCGCGCAGGAACTCCATGTCCGCCAGCACGCTCACCTTGCCCTGGCCATGGCGCAGGCGCGCGAACACCAGGTCACGGTCACCGCCCCAGCGGCGTTCGGCCTGCGCATTGGCGGCAAAACCCAGGGTGAAGCGGCGGCCAGCACAGAATTCAACGTGGCCAGGATCGTCGTCGACATGGAACGGCTGGCAATCGCTGCGCTGGAACAGGCTGTCCACGCCCAGCCGGTCCAGCAGGGGGCCCTGCGTGCTGCCGGCATCGTCCTCGACCGGCGGCGGTGTACGTACAAGCAGGTGGCCGCCACGGTCGACCCAGTCCAGCAGCGCGCTGGCAACGGGCGCCGGCAGTTCGCTGCTGTCCTGCAGCACCACCAGCGTGTCGTGCGGACCCAGCGCCATCTGCTGCAGGTCCAGCCGCGGCCGCGAGTGCACGGCGATGCCATCAGCGCGCAGGGCCTGGCCGAGCACGTACAGCGGGTTGTAGGCCGCCTCGCCCCGTGGCGGCAGCCGGATGGTCTCGGTTACCCGCTCGTGCGTGCGCAGGTAGAGGATCGCCAGCGGTACGCCGAGCAGCACCAATGCACCGAGCAGCAGCGACCAGAACAGGCGCGGACTCATGCCTGCCACCCGTACTGCTGGCGCAGGGCATCGGCCATCGCATCGAAATCGGCGCGGCTGGGCAGGCGGCCACCGTAGGCGGCGTACTGCCACATGCGCACGATGCGCGCGAACAGGTCACGGTCGCTGGCCTCGGGCATGCGCCGCGACGCGCGCAGGCATTGCGCTTCGGTGGCACCGGGTGGAAGCGCGATACCGCTGCGCTCGCCCACCGTGCGCACGCTGGCGCGGTACAGAAGGGCCAGCGCCTGCCGCGGCCGGCCCTGGTCCCAGAGCAGGCCGGCCTGGGTGGCCACGTCCGGCGGCAGCACCACCGGCAACTCCACCTGTTCCTCCACCACCGGCGGTGCGGCCTCGGCCTTGCGTCGGCCACTGCCCCGCAGCCACGGCAGCCACAGCCGTGCGGTCAGCAGCAGCACCAGCAGCAGGACGCCGAGCAGCCCCCACAGGCCCCATTCGGCCAGCCGCGCCAGCCAGGCGATGCCGTCCTTGCGCGCTTTGCGTTCACCGTTGCTGTTGGTGCCACGCTGCAGCTGCTTGTCTTCCTTCTTCTCTTCCTCGGCCTGTTCGATCGGCTTCCAGCGGGTGACCTGGCGGGTCGGGCGCTGCAGCGGGTCTTCATAGGCGCGGTTCACTGCCTGACGGAAACCGGCGGTGTCCACCGGCGTACCGCCGAAGATCGCTGCCGGGGTGTTGGCCGGGTCGATGGTCGGTGCTTCGTCGCTTTCCTCGGCGTCGATGCCACGGTCGTTGGGCTTGCCCATGGCTCGTTCGGGCTCGGCGTCTGTGTCCTGCGCATGCACCGGTGCGGAGACCAGCGGCAGTGCCAGGCACAGCAGCAGGGCCAGCGTCGATGCCGCCGGCAGCAGCCGCTCGCGCAGGCGGCGCAGAGCGATCTCCACATCCCAGGCTTCCATCTGCGTGCGCCGGTTCAAGTACAGGCCAAAGCCCGCACCGACGAAGAACGGGCCGATCAGCACCGAGGCCAGCCAGCACGCCAGGTTGAAGCCCAGCCGTGCCCATGCGGGTGTGTCCTGGCCGATCATGTCCCATGCGGCGCGCCATGATTCGGACATCAGCTCCAGTGGCATGAACATGAACACCGCACCGATCGCGCCGGATACCAGTACCACTTCGAAGGCCATGCAGCTCACGGTCAGCACCAGTGCCGCGCCTGCAGCCCCGGCGGCCACCGCACGGCGGCGTGGGCCGCGCTGGTCCGGTGTGTTGCCTTCCAGCAGGTTCACCGGCAGGCACAGGCTGCGCAGTACGCTGAAGCGGCGCCAGCCCAGGTAGCCCCAGAAGCCGCTGTTGCCCCAGTGACGTTGCGCACGCAGCGCGGCCAGCGTGCCGACTGGTTCACCGAAGATGCCGCGCGACAGCACATACAGCGGCGCACGTTCGAACAGCGGTTTGCACCACCACATCGCCAGCCAGGCCCAGCCGAAGGCATCCAGCCACCAGCCCAGCGCGTTGAAGATCACGAACAGCGGTGCACTGGCCAGCAGCCAGCTGCCCCACAGCGCGCGCGCGTGACGGCGGGACAGCGCGGTGCCCAGCTCCATCGCTTCCCAGCCACTGCGGGCACGCAGCGCCACGTCCAGGTGGTCAATGCGCATGGCCAGCTCCACGTCCGCCGCGCCACAGCCACAGCAGCACGCCGGCCCACAACACACCGGCCACGCTGAACTTGCCCCATGCAGGTACTTCGGCGATCGATGACCAGAAGGCTTCGATGAAGGCGGCCACCAACAGCATGAAGGCGACGCCGAGGCACAGCCGCGCGCCGATGCGGCCGCCGTCGACGAGTGCATCCAGGCGGCTGCGCCGGCCCGGCGCCAGCAGCTTCATGCCCAGCTGCAGGCCGGCACCGCCGGCGATCACGATCGCAGTCAGCTCGAAGGCGCCGTGGCCGACCACGAAGCGCCAGAACGGGTCGCCATGGCCGATGTGCTGCAGGTGGCCTGCCACTGAACCGATGATCACGCCGTTGAACAGCAGCACCAGCAGCGTGCCCAGCCCGGCCAGCAGCCCGCTGGCGAAGGCGCGCAGGGCGATGCTGATGTTGTTCATGATGTAGTGGCCGAACATCATCCAGTCGGTGCCGCTGTCACGCCCCAGGCGCTCGGCGGCGGGATCGTACATGCGCTCCATCTCGGCGATCTGGCGGTTGTCCATCAGCATGTGGATCAGGTCCGGATAGACCTGCACCAGCACGAAGCAGGCCACCGCCGGCAGCGCGAACATCGCCAGCGCCGCCCACATGCTGCGCGCCTGGCTGCGCACCAGCAGCGGAAAATCGGCCACCAGGAACTCCAGGGCACGCCGCCAGCGCGTTGGCGGCGTGCGATACAGCACGCTGTGGCCCTGCTGCATCAGCTGCTGCAGGCGTTGCACCAGCTGCGGGCTGTAGCCGCGCTCGCGGGCCAGCGCCAGCTGCTGGCACAGCCGCCGGTAGCGCTGCGGGAAGGTAGTGTCGTCCAGTGCCAGGCCGCTGGCCTTGCGGCGCGTGCGGCGTGAGGCGCCGGCACGCAGCAGCAGCCACTGCTCCAGATCCTGCCATTCCTGCTGGTAGCGGGCGACGAACTGCTCCTGTTTCATCGCCGCCCCAGCAGCCAGTTGGCCATCGCATACAGGCGCAACACGCCGACCTGGCCGTGGGTGCCGGTCAGTGGCTCGGCAATACCGGCCAGCTCCTGCTGGCGCGCCGCCGACAAGCGTGGCGCGCGCTCGGCGAATGCCATCAGCGCGGCCTGTTCCTCTGGTCGCAGGGGCTGCGGCGGGGCCAGCACGCTGCCGATGGTCGGCGGCGGTGGCAGGTACAGCGCGGGTGCATGCACCACCACAGTGCCTGCCACCAGGTCGCCCAGACGGCGGCCATGCGGATCGAACAGGCTGCTGATCAGGCCCAGCGCATAGCCGAAGGGCAGCATGTCCACCGTGCGCAGCAGGTTGCGGGTGATCGCCGCCATCCAGCCTGCCGGCGCGCCATCGCGGGACAGCACGCGCAGCCCCAGCGCACGCTTGCCCAGGGTGCGTCCCCACACTGCTTCGCAGACGATCGGGTAGGCCCAGTAGACCAGGAACATCAGCACCAGGTAGAGGCCGGAACCGAACTGGTCCAGCAGTGCCAGCGGAATCGACATCAGCACCAGTGCCGCGATGCGCACGCCGAGATCGACCAGCCAGGCCATCGCCCTCGGTACCGGGCCGGCTGCAGGCAACTGCAGCGGCACACCCTCCGGCGTTACCACCTCGCGGTAGGTATCGAGCATCGGTGCGGCCATCAGCGTGATGGCCTTCGTTGTGGGCGCCGGAGTCCTCTCCGGCAGGCAGCCACAGGCATGGGGGTCTCGACAGGTCCTGGTCGGGCCCAGACTTTAGCAGAGCCGCATGGCGGCGTTGGCCGCTCAGCCCAGGTATTCGTCCTTCAGCCGCACGTAGTGGTCGGCCGAGTAATGCAGCGCCTCGATTTCCTTGTCGCTCAGCGTGCGTGCCGGGCGGGCCGGGTTGCCCACCCACAGCTCGCCTTCGCCGACCACCTTGCCCGGGCCGACCACGGCACCGGCGCCGACGAAGCCATGGCGCTCGACCCGCGCGCCGTCGAGGATGCAGGCACCCATGCCGATCAGGCTGTAATCACCGATGGTGCAGGCGTGGATGATGCAGCCGTGGCCGACGGTCACGCCTTCGCCGATCAGGGTCGGGTAGCCGGCCTTGTTGTAGGGGCTGTGGTGGCTGACGTGGATGATGGTGCCGTCCTGCACGTTGGTGCGTGCGCCGATGCGCACGTAGTTGACGTCACCGCGGATGATCGTGCCCGGCCACACCGAGACGTCCTCGCCCAGCTCCACGTCACCGATGATCGTGCACGACGGGTCGATGTACACGCGCTCGCCGAGGACGGGCATCTTGTCGCGGAAGGGGCGCAGCGGGTTCATCGATGTCTCCGGAAATCAGGGCGTCCGCGACGATGATACGCGCTCGGCCAATGGCGACCCCGCCACCCGCAACTGCCGGAATGCCTCATGCATCCGTGTCGACCAAGGTCGACACCTGCCAGAACGGATCGCGCGCCGCATTGGTGGATGGCATCCACCGATCCCGCGTTACGCCACGCGGCCGCGGCGTGCACGCTCCAGGTGCACCAGCAGCAGCGAGATTGCCGCGGGGGTCATGCCCGGAATGCGCTGCGCCTGGCCGATGGTCTGCGGGCGCACGCGCTCCAGCTTCTGCAGCGCTTCGGCCGACAGCCCGCGCACCGCCGCGTAATCGAAGGCTTCGGCGATTGGCGTGGCTTCATGCCGCTGCTGGCGCTCGATCTCCTCGCGCTGGCGGTCCAGGTAGCCGGCGTACTTCACGCCGATCTCCACCTGTTCGGCCACCTTGGCGTCGGCCACCGCCGGGCCCAGCGACGGCACCTGCATAAGCTGCGCGTAGTCCAGCTCGGGGCGCTTGATCAGGTCCAGCACGCTGGTCTCGCGGCTGACCGCCACACCCAGCGTGTCCTGCACTTCGCGGCCCAGCGCATTGGCCGGGGTTGCCCACAGCGCGCCCAGGCGTGCGCGTTCGGCAGCAACAGCGGCCTGTTTGGTCTCGAACGCGTTCCAGCGGCGGTCATCCACCAAGCCCATCTCGCGGCCGGCCGGCGTCAGGCGCTGGTCGGCATTGTCCTCGCGCAGCTGCAGGCGGTACTCGGCGCGGCTGGTGAACATGCGGTAGGGCTCGTTGGTACCGTGAGTGATCAGGTCATCCACCAGCACGCCCAGGTACGCCTCGTCGCGGCGCGGGCACCAGCCGTCCAGCCCGCGCACCTGGCGTGCAGCGTTGAGGCCGGCCAACAGGCCTTGCGCGGCGGCTTCTTCATAGCCGGTGGTGCCGTTGATCTGGCCGGCGAAGAACAGGCCGTTGACCAGCTTGGTTTCCAGCGAAGCCTTCAACCCGCGTGGATCAAAGAAGTCGTACTCGATCGCGTAGCCCGGGCGGGTGATATGCGCGTTGCCGAAACCGCGGATGCTGCGCACCATCTCCAGCTGCACGTCGAACGGCAGCGAGGTGGAGATGCCGTTGGGGTAGATCTCGACGATGCCCAGGCCTTCGGGTTCGACGAAGATCTGGTGGCTGGCCTTCTCGGCAAAGCGCACCACCTTGTCCTCGATGGACGGGCAGTAGCGCGGGCCGATGCCCTCGATCTGGCCGCTGTACAGCGGTGAGCGGTGCAGTGCGTCGCGGATGATCTGGTGGGTCTGTTCGGTGGTGTGGGTGATCCAGCAGCTGACCTGCTGCGGATGCTCGTCCACCGAACCCAGGAAGGACATCACCGGGCGCGGCGAGTCGCCGGGCTGCTCATCCATCACGCTGTAGTCCAGCGAGCGGCCGTCGATGCGCGGCGGCGTGCCGGTCTTCAGGCGGTCCACCTGGAACGGGCGCTCGCGCAGGCGCGCGGCCAGCGTGGTGGCCGGCGGGTCGCCCATGCGGCCGGCGGCGTACTGGGTCGGGCCGACATGGATCTTGCCGGCCAGGAAGGTGCCGGCGGTCAGCACCACGGCCTCGGCGTCGAAGCGCAGGCCGGTCTGGGTGATGACCCCGCGCACGGCGTCGCCTTCGATGACCAGGTCATCGACGGCCGCCTGGAACACGGTCAGGTTGGCCTGGCCTTCGACGATGGCGCGGATCGCCATGCGGTACAGGTTGCGGTCGGCCTGGCAGCGGGTGGCGCGCACGGCCGGGCCCTTGGAGGCGTTGAGGGTGCGCCACTGGATGCCGGCGCGGTCGGCGGCATGCGCCATCGCACCGCCGAGCGCGTCGATTTCCTTGACCAGGTGGCCCTTGCCGATGCCGCCGATGGCCGGGTTGCAGCTCATCGCACCCACGGTTTCGATGTTGTGGGTCAGCAGCAGGGTGCGCACGCCGGTGCGGGCCGCGGCCAGCGCGGCTTCAGTGCCGGCGTGGCCACCGCCGATGACGATGACGTCGTAACGATGGAAGGACGGGTTCATGGGGGCTGTTCAGCTTGGGGCAGGCGCGGCCGGGGGCGGCGCCGGGGTGGCGATTTTAGCGCCATTCGGGGTCCGGACGCCGGCGCCGGCCAGTTGGCGGCGAAATCGGCCCTAAAGTTGGCAGGATTTTTGCAGATAACCCAATAGCACCCATCGTGGCTGGCGCCGCAGGCGCCCGTGACCGGAATTGGAACAGGGGCCGGTACAGGCGCACGATGGGGGAGCAGAGGGCCGGCAGTCGGGGGACTGTCCGGCCCTGTTTTTTTGCGGCTGTCAGGAAGGCGCCATCCACGCATGGCGTGGATCTACCGAAACCCAGGCTCTCGCCGGTTGGTGACCCGATAAAACAAACGGCCCCGCATTGCGGGGCCGTCTGCCTTCAGAGGTGCCGACATCCGACAGGGCCGGAACAGGGGGGATCCAGATGTTCCTGTCGGATATCGACGTCGAGCTTTGTGCGGCGGCCCCTGTCGTTTTTGTCACTTTGTGACGTGGGCCGTCACTGTCCGCGTAGAGTGAGGCTTGGACCGTGTGAAATGCAAGACGGTTCAGCGCTCAACTGTGCGCTGCGTCGCACGATCCATGTTGCGCCAGGGGGAACCGTTCATCCTCGGCGCACTCGGTGCCGGTGCCGGACGGGCCTGGGGCGCCGGCGGCTGTGCGTTCGACTGCGGCGGGCGGCGCATCGAGTCCATGTTCCGCCACGGCGAACCACCGTTGTACGACGGTCGCGACGGCGGCGGCGGACGGTGCTCGCCACCATTGCCCGGGCGCGGCGGCGGGCGATGGTTGTGCGGCGGGCGGTAGATCGGGCGCGAGTAATACGGATTGCCGTAGCCGCCGTAGTAGCCGCCATAGCCACCGTAGTAGGGGCCGTAGTTGTAGGGATAGCCGGCCGGGTAGCGGTACTCCACCGACGGCGCACCGTGGTAGTAGCTGCCGCTGCGGCCGCCGCCGACATAGTCGTAGGTGGTGCAGCCGGTCAGGGCCAGCAGCAGGCCACCGGCAAGCATCAGGCGCATTTTCATGGTGGGTCCCCCCAGAGGACGGGTGTGCAGTCAGCTTCGGGCGCCAGCGTTGAATCGGCCCTTAATTCCGCCGGCCAGGATGAATGGAGGCGTAGGCCTGCATGCTGGCATGACCTGCGCCCCGGTCGCCAGCGCGAAGCCATACGTTAATCTTGCGTCATGAGCGATTCACTGTTGCCCCGCGCCGATGACGTCCTGCTTGCTGCGGCGAGGATTGCCCCGCATGCCAGCGTGACCCCGGTACTGCGCTCGCGCATGCTTGATGCGCTGGCCGGCGCGCAGCTCGCGTTCAAGGCCGAGCACCTGCAGCGCGGCGGCGCATTCAAGTTCCGTGGTGCCTGCAACGCGGTGTGGTCGCTGGAGGCCGATCGCGCCAGTGCCGGCGTGGTCACGCACTCCTCCGGCAATCATGGCGCCGCCTTGGCGCTGGCCGCGCGCACGCGTGGCATTCCCTGTCACGTGGTGGTGCCGGAAGGCGCGGTGGCGGCCAAGCTGGCCAACATCGCGCGCCATGGCGCCACCCTCTGGCGCTGCCCGCCGACCACCGCCGATCGTGAGGCCGCCTGCGCCAAAGTGCAGGCCGATACCGGCGCGACTCTCGTCCATCCATACACCGACCCGGCGGTGATGGCGGGGCAGGGCACCGCCGCGCTGGAGCTGCTGCACAGCGACGGCCCGTTCGACGTGCTGGTGGTGCCGGTGGGCGGCGGTGGCCTGGCCAGCGGCACCGCGCTGGCCCTGCAGCACGCCAGCCCGCAGACCCGCCTGGTGCTGGCCGAGCCAGCCGGAGCCGACGATACCGCGCGCTCGCTGGCCGCTGGCGAGCGCCAGGGCGCGTTCGCCCCGGACACGATCTGCGATGGACTGCGTACCCTGATCGGCGCGCCGAATTTCGAATTGCTGCGCGCGGCAGGTGCCGAGGTGATCGTGGTTGATGACACCGCGACGATGGCGGCGATGCGCCTGCTGTGGGAGGTGCTCAAGCAGGTGGTCGAGCCATCCTCGGCCACCGTACTGGCCGCGGTGCTGGCACAGCCGCAACGTTTTGCCGGCCTGCGCGTGGGCCTGGTGCTGTCCGGCGGCAACGTCGACCTGCCCGCGTTGCGCTGGGGGGCGCCATGAGCCGCGACCGGCATCGGCCTCGCACCGGCCTGCTGGGCTGGCTGTGGCGGCTGTTTGTCCTGCTGGTGATCTGGCTGCTGGGTGTGACTGCCTGGATCGTCTGGGTCGGCGAGCGCGACCAGGCCGCCAAGGCCGACGCCATCATCGTGCTGGGTGCCGCCGCCTACGACGCCAAGCCGTCACCAGTGTTCCAAGAACGCATCCGCCATGGGCTGGATCTGTATGAAGCACGCTATGCGCCGCTGCTGATCTTCACCGGTGGCTATGGCGGCACCGGTGCGCGCTTCTCCGAATCGCAGGTGGCGCGGCGTTATGCGCTCAAGCATGGCGTGCCGGACGACGCTATCCTGATCGAGACCGCTTCGCGCAACACCGTGCAGAACCTGGTCGAAGCCAAGCGACTGATGGACCAGCGCGACCTGCACCGGGTGATCATCGTCAGCGACCCGCTGCACATGGCGCGCGCGCTGCGACTGAGCAAGGCACTGGGCATCGATGCGCTGGCCTCGTCCACGCCCAGCACGCGCTTCCGCAGCTTCCACACCAGCTGGCGCTTCCTGGTGCAGGAGATCTACTTCTTCCACCGCGACCTGGTGCGCCCGCCGCTGAGTTCGCCGGCCAATACCTGAGGGCGGAAGCCTGCGTTGGGCGCGGCGTCGCATTGGGTAGTGCCGGCCGCTGGCCGGCAGATGCCCACCATGGAATCGTGAGGTTGCCGGCCAGCGGCCGGCACTACCAGACGATCAGGTCTGCTTGCGCCGGATTGGAATCGCCGACACCGGTACCGAGGCCACGTCATGCCCGCCTTCGCGGATCGGTGCGCCCGGGTCCGGTGCCCAGGCATGGGCATAGATCACTTCCCAGCTGCTGGGCAGCTTGCCGTCGCTGCGCCGCATCGGTTCATACGCCGCTGCCGCCGCCGCGAAACGGCTACGCCCGGTCAGCGTATGGCGGCGGTCCACCCGTGCGTTGGTTGCGCCCATCGCGCGCAGTTCGCGCATCAACGAGGGCAGGTCGTCGTAGGTCAGGGTGAACAGATCGCGGTCCAGCACCGGGTCACGGAAGCCGGCCATCATCAGCGCATCACCGAACTGGGCGATCTGTGCAAAGCGGCTGACGTGCGGGCGGTCATCGGCGGCGGCGAAGGCTTCGTTGAGTTCGATCAGCGTTTCCGGGCCGAAGGTGGAGCACACCAGAAGGCCACCGGGCTTGAGCACACGGCGGAACCCGGCGAACACCGCCGGCAGGTCGTCCACCCACTGCAGGCACAGGTTGCTGAAGATCACGTCCACGCTGTTGTCGGCCAGCGGCAGCGCAGCGGCGTCGCCGCACAGGCGCTGGAACGGCTTCCACCAGCCGGCCTGGCGCTTGGCCTGGTCCAGCATCGGCAGCGCCACGTCCAGCGCGATCACCTGCGCCTTCGGCCAGCGCTTCTTCATCAACGCACTTGCATGGCCGGTGCCGGCGCCGATGTCCAGCACCACCTCGGGCTTGCGTGCCTCCAGGTAGTCCAGCGATTCGATCAGCCGCGACTGCACCTCGCGCTGCAGGGCGGCGGCAGCGTCGTAACTGGTGGCGGCACGCGCGAACGCGCGACGGACATGGCGGGCATCGAAGTGGGACGGCATTGCGAACTCTCTTAGAACGTACCGGGGTAGGCGCCGCCGTCGATCAGCAGATTCTGCCCGGTGAGGTAACCGGCCTGTGCACTGCACAGGAAGGCGCAGGCGGCGCCGAATTCGTCAGGCGTGCCGAAGCGGCCGGCGGGAATCTGCTGGCGGCGGCGTTCGGCGACTTCGCCGGCATCGCCGTCCTTGCCCGCACTGTGGGCGAAGTTGGCGCGCAGGCGGTCGGTGTCGAACTGGCCGGGCAGCAGGTTGTTGATGGTGACGTTGTGGGCCACGGTGCGGCGCGCCAGGCCGGCGACGAAACCGGTCAGACCACTGCGCGCGCCGTTGGACAACGCCAGGATGTCGATCGGGGCTTTCACCGCCGACGAGGTGATGTTGACGATGCGGCCGAAGCCACGCGCGATCATCGCGTCGACGGTGGCGCGGATCAGCGCGATCGGCGCCAGCATGTTGGCGTCCAGCGCGGCGATCCAGTCGTCGCGCTCGAAATTGCGGAAGTCGCCCGGTGGCGGGCCACCGGCATTGGTGACCAGGATGTCCACCTGCGGGCATGCGGCCAGCGCCGCAGCACGGCCGGCCTCGGTGGTGACGTCGGCGGCGACCGCGCGGACCTCAGCGGCACCGGGCAGGGCGCTCAGCCCTGCGGCGGCAACCTGCAGTGCCTCCTCGCCACGAGCCACGACCACCACGTTGACGCCCTCGCGCACCAGCGCACGCGCGCAGCCCAGGCCCAGCCCCTTGCTTGCGCCGCAGACCAGTGCCCAGCGGCCGTTGATACCCAGATCCATGCGTCAATCCTGCGGAATTCGGAGGGGGCTCATTGTCCGCCATCGGCCGGTGACAGGCCGGCAACGAAGTGTTGCAGGGCGGCGGCCACCTCATCGGCATGGCCGAGGAAAGGCGCATGTCCACCATGGGCGATCGTCAGCGCCTGCGCGCCCGGGGCCAGCGCCGCGGCGGCCTGCATCGCCACCGGAGACACCAACCGGTCTCGCTGGCCGGCGATCCACAGGCTGGGCTTGCCCAGCGTCGGCAGCGCGCCGCGCAGATCGGTGCTTTCGAGCAGGCGCAGGCCTTCCAGCAGGGCGCGTTCGGTGGGCGCACCGCGCTCGACCAGGCGCTGCCGCAGGATGCGCAGCTCCTCGCGGGCGTGTGCCGAGCCCATCACGTCCAGCGCGAGGAAGCGTTCCAGGGTGCCGCCGAAGTCGGTGGCCAGCTCGCGCCCGAACTGCTCGAACACCGCCGGTTCCACTGCATGCGGCCAGTCTTCGCCACGCACGAAGCGTGGCGTGGCCGCGATCATCGCCAGCCCGCGTACCTTGGGCAGCGTCGCCGCCGCGTGCAGCGCGAACAGACCGCCCAGCGACCAGCCGCACCACACCGCCGGCGGCGTGGCCGCGGCAATGGCGTTGACCACGAACGGCAGGCGCAGCGGCGTGCTGTCCTCGCGGCTGTGGCCATGGCCAGGCAGATCAACCAGATGCAGGGTGAACCGATCGGCCAAGCGCTGCACCAGCGGCGCGAACACACCGCCCTGCAGGGCCCAGCCATGGATCAGTACCAGGTCCGGCCCTTGGCCGGTGACGTCGATATGCATGGGAAAACGACAGCAGGCTCAGGCAAAGACAGGCAACGGCGGTGGCGCGGCGTCACGCACCGCCAGGGTCACGCGATCGCGCGCGCTGGCGAGAGCCTCCACCAGGCCGCGCACCTGTTCCGGCGTATGCAGCGCGGATAGTGTGATGCGCAGGCGCGCCTTGCCTTCGGGCACCGTGGGCGGACGGATCGCGCCGACCAGCCAACCGGCCTGTTCCAGCGCCTTGGACATCGCCACGGCGCGGTGATCGTCACCACACAGCAGCGGTTGTATCGGCGTCTCCGAAGCCATCAGGTCCAGCCCATGGCGACGTGCTTCGCTGCGGAACAGCGCGATCAGGTCGGTCAGCTTGGTGCGACGCCAGTGGTCGCGGCGCGCCAGGCGCACTGCTTCAAGCGCAGCAGCGGCCATCGCCGGTGGCACGGCGGTGGTGTAGATGTACGGGCGCGCGGTTTCGGCCAGATGCTCGATCAGGTCGTCGCGGCCGAGCACCAAGGCGCCGGAACCACCCAGTGCCTTGCCCAGCGTGACCAGCTGCAGCGGCACATCGTCCACGCCCAGTCCGGCGGCGGCCACGGCACCACGGCCATCACCGACGACGCCTACACCGTGCGCATCATCCACATAGAACAGCGCCTGTTGCAGGCGTGCCACAAGCGACAATGCACGCAGCGGTGCGATGTCGCCGTCCATGCTGAAGACACCATCGGTGGCCAGCATTGCCGCGCCGTCGGGCGCGTGCTTGAGCTGGCGCATCGCGCCTTCCGCATCCAGGTGCGGGTAGCGGCGCAGGCGCGCACCGGCCAGCCGGGTGGCATCAAGGAGGCTGGCGTGGTTGAGCTTGTCCTGTACGCAGACATCGTCCTCTTCGCTCAGCAGTGCCTGCTGCACCGCCAGATTGGCGGCGAAGCCACTGCCGAACAGCAGCGCACGCGGATAGCCCAGCCACTCGGCCACCTCGCGTTCCAGCGCCTCATGCAGGGCGTGGTGGCCGCAGACCAGGTGCGAGGCACCGGCGCCAGCGCCTTCGCGTGCGGCGGCGTCCTGCAGCGCGTTGACCACGCTGAACTGCTGGGCCAGGCCCAGGTAGTCGTTGCTGCAGAAGCCGGTCAGCCACTGGCCGTCCACTTCCAGGCGCACGCCATCACGTCGGGTGACCGTGCGTCGCGGGCGGCGACGGCCTTGGGCATCGCGCAGAGCGCGCTGGGCGTGGAGGCGGGCGGTCAGGTCGGGGCGGGCCATGGTGGCTGAATGCGTCGACGGAGCGGCTAGGGTAGCGCGTTGCCGCGGCGCCTGCTTGCGGCCCGTCTCAGGCCGCGTGAGCGCAGCCGCAGCCGGGTGCATCGGCGCTGATATCGGCGTGCACGGTGCCGCCGTGGTCGTGGCCTTCGGCATCCACCTGCACGGCCATCGGCTGCAACCCCAGCCGCGCGAACAGAGCCAGGTCGCGCTCGCTCTCCGGGTTGCCGGTGGTCAGCAGCTTGTCGCCGTAGAAGATCGAATTGGCACCGGCCAGGAAACACAGCGCCTGAAGCTCGTCGCTCATCGCCTCGCGCCCGGCCGACAGCCGCACCATCGCGCGCGGCATGGCGATGCGGGCCACCGCAATCATGCGCACGAACTCGAACGGGTCCAGTTCGGCACTGCCATGCAGCGGCGTGCCCGCCACCTGCACCAGCTTGTTGATCGGCACCGAATCCGGATGCGCCGGCAGCGTGGCCAGTGCCAGCAGCAGGCCAACGCGCTGCGCGCGCGTCTCGCCCATGCCGACGATGCCACCGCAGCAGGTCTTCAGGCCGGCATCGCGCACGTGCTCCAGCGTATCCAGACGGTCCTGGTACTGGCGCGTGTGGATGATCGAATCGTAGTAGTCCGGCGCGGTGTCGAGGTTGTGGTTGTAGTAGTCCAGGCCGGCGTCCTTCAGCGCACGTGCCTGCTCGCCGCTGAGCATGCCCAGCGTGGCGCAGGTCTCCAGGCCCAGTGCCTTCACCCCGGCGATCATCGCCGCCACCTTCGGAATGTCGCGATCCTTCGGTGAACGCCATGCGGCACCCATGCAGAAGCGCGATGCACCGGCGGCCTTGGCCTGGCGTGCCTTGGCCAGCACCGCGTCGGTCTCCATCAGCTTCTGCGCGTTCACCCCGGTGCTGTAGCGCTGCGCCTGAGGGCAGTACGCGCAGTCTTCCGGGCAGCCTCCGGTCTTCACCGACAACAGCGTGGACACCTGCACCTGCGCCGGATCGAAGTGCTCGCGGTGCACCGCGGCGGCGCGGAACAGCAGCTCGGGGAACGGCAGATCGAACAGCGCCTGCAGTTCGTCGTGATGCCAGTCGTGGCGGATGGCAGCAGCCATGGCGGGGCCTTGGGTACGAATGGAGCGAGGGCGGCAGTGTGGGTGGGGGGGCACGGGCTGTCAACTTTTAGTTTGATGTTTTGGTTTACTTTGCCGTGACTGGAATGGAATTCCATACAAGCGATGGCCATGGCGCTGCATCGATTGCGGGCATCGCTGCTGCCGCGGCGAACCCCGTCGTCGGGCCGGGAGCGGGGGCAGCCTGCGCGGTGAGCTTGGCCCGAACATCGTCAGGATCGACCCGCGCAGCGCGTTGGACGTAACCTCAAGCACACACGTTCAATCGGGCAGCGCTGCAATGGACAATCCGGACAACTGGCAGCCGATCACCCTGGAAGAACTGGAAACCCTGGTCGCACGGCAGTTGCAGGATTGCTCACCTGTCCAACGAGCCACCTTCGAATCCCTGCGCGTGCCATTCCATGCGGTTCGGTTGCACAGGCTGGGCATGATTGAGTGGGTCTGGGCGGTCGCACAACTGCCCGAAGGGTTGCTGTACTACGAGGACGTTGAGGAAGGCTTCGAGGTGGGCACGCCGGGAGAGGATGGTGTGTTGCCGAACCAAGGTTGTTCTCAGCTGACGCTGACCCACATTCTCCATCGTTTGGTGATCTGAGCATCAGATCTCGCAGATCGCTGCATCTGCCCGAGTTCAGGACGCTCTTCTGGCGGCATACGTGCATTTCACCGCATCCTGCAAGACCTTCGGCCACAGTGGCCGCTGTCTAACCAAAGCGCTGGCGCGCAGACTTTGACTCATGACCGATCTCCATCGCCTTCGCGGCCGCATCACCGCGCTGGTCCTAAGCGAGGCCTGGCGCCGCCGTGCCGCGCTCTGGGGCGGGGCTGTGGCCGTAGCGCTGGTGGCCATCCTGTTTGCCAAGGCCAGCGACGCGGCCTTCCATCTGTTCCAGCGCATCACCGCGCACTCGCCGTGGTGGGCCCTGCTGCTCACGCCCGGCATCTTCGCGTTGCTGGCCTGGCTGACTGCGGGTGCGCTCAAACCCACCCGCGGCAGTGGCATTCCGCAGGTCATTGCCGCACTGGACAGGCCGGACGAGTCCTTCCGCAAGACCAACCTGTCGCCCGCGGTCTCGGCGGGCAAGCTGCTGCTGACCTCGCTGTCCCTGCTCGGTGGCGCGTCCGTTGGTCGCGAGGGCCCGACCGTGCATGTGGGCGCGAGCCTGATGTACCTGTTCGGCCGCTGGTTCGGCTTCAAGGACCCGCGCGAACTCTCGCACTTCCTGCTGGCCGGGGGCGCGGCCGGCATCGCGGCGGCGTTCAACACACCGCTGGCCGGCATCGTCTTCGCCATCGAGGAGCTCAGCGGCCGCTTCGAGCATCGTTTCTCAGGCACCCTGCTGACCGCAGTGATCGTCGGCGGCGTGGTGTCGCTGGGCCTGCTCGGCAACTACACCTACTTCGGCCATGTGAGTGCACGCCTGCCGCTCGGCCAGGGCTGGCTGGCCATCCTGCTTTGCGGCGTGGTGGCAGGGCTGCTGGGCGGCCTGTTCGCGCGTGCGGTGCTGGCCAGTGCGGCGGGCCGCCCGCGTTGGCTCGGGCAACTGCGGCAGCGGCATCCGGTGCTGCTGGCCGCAGGCTGCGGCATGGCGGTGGTACTGCTCGCCCTGGTCTTCGGTGAAGGCGCGTTCGGCACCGGCTACGAGCAGGCGCGCAGCCTGGTGCAGGGGCAGGCGCTGGTCGGCCACGAGTTCGGGTTGATGAAGCTGCTGGCCAATCTGGCCTCGTACGTGGCGGGCATTCCCGGCGGCCTGTTCTCGCCGGCGTTGGCGGTCGGCGCTGGACTCGGCCACAACCTGGCAGTGCTGATGCCGGGCGTGGACCCGCGCGCGTTCGTGCTGCTGGGCATGTGTGCTTACCTGACCGGCGTTACCCAGGCCCCGCTGACGTCGGCGGTGATCTCGCTGGAACTGACCGACAGTGGTGATCTGCTGCTGCCGATACTGGCCACGGTGCTGATCGCGCGTGGCGTGTCCGGGCTGGTGTGCAGGGTGCCGATCTATCGCGGGCTGGCGGAGTTGTTGATCGGGCCCGCCGCTACGCCACCGGCGACCGGACAGGGTGAACGCCTTTCCTGACGGGCGGCGGCCCCCGTCGCAGTTGAGGGCAGTTCCGACACTGCAATCGGTGCTTCGCCGATGGCCGCACGCGGCGTGCGCCATCAAGTATTGGGTGATGCGTACTTATCTCCTGCGTTCGGCAACCCGTGTCTCGCGCGCACTGCTTGGTGTGCTGCTACCGCTCCGCTGCCTGGTCTGCGGCGACCCGGGCCACGATGATCTTGATCTGTGCTGCGCTTGCCTGGCCGATCTGCCCTGGGCAGGCCGTGCCTGCCTGCGCTGCGCGTTGCCGTTGCCCGACACCGCGTTGATCGTCTGTGGCAGCTGCCGCGAGGAGGTACCGCCACAGACGGCTACCCACGCCAGCCTGCTGTACCTGCCACCGGTCGACCAGTTGGTGGTCCGCTACAAGTTCCGTCAGGATCTCGCAGCCGGACGCCTGCTCGCGCAGCTGATGCAGCGCGCACCGCCGCCGTGGTGGTGTCCACCGCTGGTGCCGGTGCCGCTGCACAATCGCCGGCTGCGCCAGCGCGGCTACAACCAGGCGGGCGAGCTGTGCCGGCTGCTGCCGATGCCGGTCTGGCAGGGGCTGTACCGGCGGCGCCACACCGCGCCGCAGTCCGAGCGCACGGCCGAACAGCGCAGGGAAAATCTGTTCGATGCGTTCGATGTGCGTGGCTTGGTGCCAACGCGGCTGACCGTGGTCGATGATGTGATGACCACCGGCAGCACGGTGATGGAGGTTGCCGAGACGCTGCGCCTGGTGGGCGCTGCGGAGGTGCGCGTGTGGGTCTGCGCGCGGGCGCCGTGATCGCCCTCTTCATCCACAGGGGCTAGGATGAGGCCGGTTCCGGATCGAAGGAGTGGTCATGAATTCCCCCTTGTCTCCCTTGCTGTCGGCGGTTGGGCGCAGCTGGTGGATCCTGCTGCTGTACGGGCTTGTTGCACTGGGTTTCGGCATCGTTGCCATCGGCTGGCCCTTGTCCGCAGCGATGGCGCTGGCGTGGACACTGGGCGTGATGGCCATCGTTGAAGGTGTCATCAGCCTGTTCGCACTGATCAGCGGCGGCAGTGGTGCCTCGCGTGGGTGGCTGGCGCTGTATGCCATCGCCTCGCTGGGCTTCGGCATCCTGGCGGTGATCAACCCGCTGGCCACCGCCAGCGTGCTGGTGTTGTTCCTCGCAGCGTGGCTGCTGGTGGCGGGCATCTATCGCATCGTGTTCGCGATCCGCGTGCGCAAGCAGATCCAGGGCGAGTGGTTGCTGATACTCAGTGGTGTGCTTGCGGTGGTGCTGGGCCTGCTGTTTGCGGCCAACCCGTACGCAGGCGTGGCGGTGACCACGCTGTGGATCGGCATCGGCAGCCTGCTGTATGGGCTGCTGCAGGTACTGGTGGCATTCAAGCTGCGGAAGCTGAAGTGAGGGCTGCGCTTTCCCTGTTGCTGGGCGTGGCGTTGGCCCTGACCGGATGCATGCCTGGCGCCACACCCGATGCCTTGGCAGGCAAGGATCATGCGCCACGCCCCGGCGTGGATGTGCGCCTGAGCGCGGTGGACGCCTCCGGCAAAGGCCGGCCGGCGCAATGGCAAGGCGAAACCCTGGCCCTGCGCGAGCCGCCGATTGCCGGCAGTGCGGACATTGCTGATGTGCGCTACGTACTGGACGATGCCAAGCAGCCCGGCCTGCAGATCCGCTACCGGCCCGAAGCGCACCAGCGCATCCACGATGACACGGCAGCACTGGTGGGCCAGCGGGCAGCGATCAGCGTGGATGGCCGTGTGCTGATGGTGGCGACGGTGCAGGGGCCGTTCGGCGAATCGATGATGCTGAGCGGGCTGCCCAGCGTTGCCGAGGCGCAGGAGCTGGCGAAGCACATCACTGGCGACTGACGGACGCGCCATGAACCCGCGCCGCGCGGGGAGGTCGACCAAGGTCGACCGCTACCGGGCGAACCGCGCCTCGATCTCTTCCAGCGACTTGCCCTTGGTCTCCGGCAGCCAGAATGCGGCCACCAGGAAGAACACGAAGGTACACGCCGCCCAGAACACGAACATGCTCGCATAGCCGTAGTGGCCCACGGTGGGCAGGAAGATCGCGGCGATGGTGGTGGACACGAACTGGTTGATCAGCAGCGCGATGCTCATGCCGTTGGAACGGATGCGGTTCGGCATCAGTTCCGACAGTGCCAGCCACACGCAGACGCCGGGGCCGACCGCGAAGAACGCCACGAACACCAGGATGCAGGCGGCCACGGCCCAGCCATGGGCCGGCGGCGGCACCGGGCCGATGCGGGCCTGCTCGATGCGCAATGGCGCCTGGCTGGCACTGGCCGGGTCGGCGAACGGGTTCAGATGCAGCTTGCGGAAGAACGCACCGATCACGCTGTCCGGCTGCACGGTGCCGGCACGCTCGATGCGCAGCTCGCGGTCGGTCAGGTTGTCGCTGCGGAGGGCGCGCACATTGGTGAAGTCGCCGTAGGCATACGACACGGTCAGTTGCAGCGGCCGGCCTTCGCTGTCGATGCCAGCGCCGAGGCGCTGCCACTGCGCATCATCCAGCACCAGCCGCAGGCCGTCGCCGCTGACCGCTGCCTGCAGTTGCGGCTGCACGTCGGTACGGCCGCGTTCGGCCTGGAAGAACAGCGTGGCCGCGCCCAGCAGGGCCACGCAGATGCCGCCGCTGCCGAGCATCAGCAGGAATTTGCGGCCCTTGCGATCGACCAGCAGCAGCGCGACCACGGTCATCACCGCATTCAGCAGCTTGATCGCCACGTCGGCGCCGTTGGCCACCGAGCCGGACAGGCCGGCCTGGTTGAGGATGTTCACCGCGTAGGCCAGCACCGAATTGATGCCGGTGGCCTGGGTGCAGGCCAGCACCACGCAGGCCAGCGCGAACGGCACCACGTAGCGGCGGCTGAGCAGTGGGTCTCGCTTGCCGTCGCTGCTGCTCGATTCCGGCGCCTGGATCTGGGCCAGCGTGGGCTCAACCTCTGCGGCGGGGAGGACGCGCTGAAGGCTGCGCCGGGCTTCAGCGATGCGGCCGCGGCGCACCAGCCAGCGTGGCGATTCGGACAGCAAGAAGATACCGGCGCAGAACAGCAGGCCAGGCGCCAGACAACTCCAGAAGATGGTGCGCCAGGCGTGGTCCTTCACCGTGAACAGTTCCTGCGCCTGCTGCGCGACCGGCAGCGAGCGCACGGCTTCGGCGGCGGCATCCACCGCATGGGCGTGGTACAGCCCGATCAGTGCCGCCAGCACCAGGCCGATGGTCAGCAGCAGCTGGAACATCGCCGCACCGCGTCCACGCCGCTCGGGGCTGAGCACTTCGGCCAGGTACAGTGGAATCACGACGCCGATCAAACCACCACTGATGCCCTGCAGCAGCCGCCCGAGCAGCAGCGGCGTGTAGCCGGAGGCCAGTGCCATGATCGGAATCGAAGCGGTGAACAGCAGGCCGGCCAGCAGCATCGCGCCGCGGCGGCCAATCAGGTCGGCGACCATGCCGGCGAACAGCGAGGACAGCACGCTGCCCAGCAGTACCGCCGCCACCACGAAGCCGAGCTGCTGGCTGCTGAGCTGCCAGGCGTGACTGGCGGTCGCTTCAAGATAGGGCAGGGCACCGGCGATGATGCCGATGTCGATGCCGTACAGCAGGCCCCCCAGGCCGCCGATGAAGAGCAGGTAGCGTACGGGCCAGCGCGGAGCGGTGCTTGCAGTCATCGGCAGTTCCTGTGGTAGCGCCGGGCCAGGCCCGGCGGCGGTTCGTCGCAGAGTGCATTCTGTAGAGCCGAGCCATGCTCGGCTGCTTTCCATTCCGATATCGAGGTTCCCCATGCCGCGCTTCGCGCGGTGAGCCGAGCATGGCTCGGCTCTACAGGGAGCCCGCGCGGCATCCGGGCCGCATCGCTTGCGTCAGGTCAGATCGACCACGCGCCCACCAATGACCACCTGCTGCAGGCGCAGTTCGGCGTCCAGCACCACCAGGTCGGCGCGGGCGTCGGGCGCGATGCGGCCGCGATCGCCCAGGCCCAGATAGTCGGCCGGGAAGGTGGAAACCCGCTGCGAGGCGTCGGCCAGGTCCAGGCCGACGCGCACCAGGTTGCGCAGCGCCTGGTCCATGGTCAGTGCGCTGCCGGCCAGCGAACCCGTCGCCAGGCGCACGCAGCCGCCGCACTTGTGCACGCGCTGCTCGCCCAGCGCGTACTCGCCGTCGGGCATGCCGGTGGCGGCAGTCGCGTCGGTCACCGCGTACAGGCGCGGAATCGCGCGCGCGGCCAGGCGGATCACGCCGGGATGGATGTGCTGCAGGTCGGGAATGATCTCGGCGTACTGCGCATGTGCCAGCGCCGCCGCGGCGATGCCAGGCCGGTAGTGGTCGACGCCGGTCATGCCGTTGAACAGATGGGTGAAGCCGGAAGCCCCGGCCTGCAGCGCAGCAACACCTTCTTCGTAAGTGCCAGCGCTGTGGCCAAGCTGCACACGGATGCCCATTGCCGAAAGCGCGGGAATCAGCGCGGTGTGCTCGCCGATTTCCGGCGCCAGTGTCATCACCCGAATCGGCGCCAGCGCGTGCAGCTGCTGCACCAGTGCCACCGTCGCCTCGATCGTACGATTGGGCTGTGCGCCCAGCCGCTGCGGGCTGATGAACGGTCCTTCCAGATGTACGCCGACGATGCTGGCGGCGTCGGCATCGGGCGCCGCCATCGCCGCAGCGACGCCGTGCAGCGCGTGCTCGATCTCGTCCAGCCCGGCGGTCATGGTGGTCGCCAGCAGCGTGGTGGTGCCGAAGCGCAGATGGGTGCGGGCGATGGTGCGTGCCACGTCGCCGCCCTGCATCAGGTCCACGCCGGCCGCGCCATGCACATGCAGGTCGACGAAGCCGGGCAGGATCACCGGCAGCTGCAGGTCGTCGGCGCCGCTGTGGTCGTCCACCTGCAGCTGGCGCACGTGCGAATCGAAGTGGACCTGGCCACGCCGCCAGCCCAGCGGGGTGAGGATGCGGCCATGCAGGGTGCGGGTGTCGGTCATGCAGTGGGCTCGGCGATGATCACTTCGATGCCCACCCGCTGCAGCCCTTCACGGGTTGCGTCGTCGATGCCGGCGTCGGTGATGATGGCGTGGATCTGATCGAGAAGTGCGATGCGGTGCAGGCTGACGCGGCCGAACTTGGAGGCGTCGGTCAGCACCACGATGCGGCGCGCGCGCTCGACCATGCGGTGGTTGAGGCGGGCTTCGGCTTCATCGTGGGTGGTCAGCCCGAACTGCAGGTCCAGGCCGTCCACGCCCAGAAACAGGGTGTCGAAGCTGTAGGAGTTGAGGCTGGCTTCGGCCTGGCTGCCCTGCAGCGACAACGACTGCTGGCGCAGCAGTCCACCGGTCAGCAGCACGTTGATGCCCGGCGCGTTGGCCAGTTCCCAGGCGATGTTCAACCCATTGGTCATCACCGTCACGTCGCGCTGGGTGCGCAAGTGGCGGGCCAGGGTCATCGTGGTCGAGCCGGAGTCGATGATGATGTTGTCACCGGGCCGCACCAGGCGCGCGGCACACGCGCCGATCGATTCCTTCAGCGGCAGGTTCAGTGCGTCCTTTTCGTGGATGTCCTGTTCCTGTGGCGGCGTGCGCACCAGCGTGGCGCCGCCGTGAGTACGATTGGCCAGGCCTTGCGATTCGAAGTGGGTCAGGTCGGCACGGATGGTCACCGCCGACACGCCGAAGCGCTCGACCAGATCGGCCACCTGCACCGAGCCGTGCTCGATCAGCAGCTGCAGGATCTGTTGCCGGCGGGAGCGGGTGTTGCGCATGGCCATTCTCGGTGTCGCGGGGAAAGGTAAAGATTAGCCGTTCGCAGCAATGGCGGCAGCCGCGTCTGCGTGATGCGTGCGGGTTCCGGCCTGGTTGGCGCTGCAGGCACGGGCGTACTCGCCCAGGCACAGGCCGACGCGATGCCGTGCCAGCGCGGTAGGCGTATTGGCCAGCGTGCCCTCGCGCACGGCCCGGTACTGCTCCGGCAGGTACTGGCTGAGCAGTACCAGTGGCGGCGCGTGCTGTTCCAGGTTGGCGAACAGGGTCTGCACCGCCTGCACCAGCGCGGGCTCGCCCCAGTAGTAGCGGCAGCGGTCGCTGAAGGAATAGCTGCGCAGCAGGCGCAGCGCTGCCTCATCGCCCTGGTAGTAGGACTGCCAGTACTTCGGCTGCGCCACCATCACTTCATCCAGCACCTGCGGCAGGCGCGAGCACTGTGCGGCCGGCAGCAGTTCGGCCTCGATCGCGGCCAGCGCGAACAGCGCTTCGCGGTAGGCGAAGGTCGCCGCCGGGCCGACCTTGAGGATGGCGAAGTGGTCGCGCACCAAGGCGTGCAGGCCACTTTCGCGCTGGTAGTCGGTGGAATGCGCTTCGAACACGATGCGCGGCTGCTGTTCGAGGAAGTCGGCCAGCGTGCTGGCGGCGGCCGGGTCGTACTCGTGCACACTGCTGTGGTCGAAGTCCACGCCCGGTTGCACCACCATGGCGATCACGCGCTGCCACGCATCGCGCAGCTGCGGCGTATCGAACGCCTGCTGATGAATCGCCAGGGTCTGCGCGGCAGCAGCGGGCGTGGTCACCTGCAGGCCCTCGGCCAGCGAGGCTTCACCCCCGGGAATCGGCACCTCGGTACCGATCACGTAGACCGGCGGCGGCAGGCCGTGTTCGGCGGCGGTGCGTTCGGCAATCTCGGCCAGCTCGGCCGAACGCGCGGCGACGATGGCGTCGGGCAGCGGCACCGGGTCATCGGCGCAGGACATGCTGCAATCGAGGTGGATCTTGTGGAAACCGGCGGCGACGTAGGCTTCGATCAGCACGCGCGCGTGGGTCATCGCTTCGGCCGCCGGGCGCTTCTGCCAGGCATTCGGTCCGAGGTGGTCGCCACCCAGGATCAGCCGCTCGCGCGGGAAGCCTTCTTCATCGGCCAGCGTGCCCACGTAGTCGCGGTACTGCGGCGGGGTCATCCCGGTGTAGCCGCCGAACTGGTCGACCTGGTTGGAGGTGGCCTCGATCAGCAGCACGGTGCCATGCGCCAGGGCGACGTGCATGGCCGCGCGCAGCACCTGCTGGTTGCTGCAGCAGACGCTGTACAGGCCGACGTTGGCGCCGGCGCGGTGGGAAGCAAGCAGGGTCTGCAACGGGGACATGGTCAGGCTCCGGACATCAGGAAAACGAGGGTTGGCAGGCGAGCAGGGCGGCACCACGTGCGCCACCGGCATCGCCGAAGCGTGGCGGCACGATCGGTGGCACCTGCACACCCTTGAACAGGTGGGTGGCGATGGCGGCGGGCAGTCGCTGGTACAGCGGCGCGTACTGCGAAAGGCCGCCGCCGAGCACGATCACGTGCGGGTCCAGCGCCAGCACCAGCGCGGCCAGGCTGTGGCCGAGCAGGTCGCGGTGGATGTCCAGCGCCTTGCGCGCGCGGGCATCACCGGCTTCGGCCAGGGCGATCACGGCGCTGGCGTCGGCGGCGCTGCCACCAAGGTGGCGCTCGATCATCGCCACGCCACTGCCGGACACATAACGCTCCACGCAGCCCTGCAGGCCGCAGGCGCAGTCGATCAGCGGCAGGCCGTGGCGCTGCAGCAGATGACCGGGCACGCTCCAGTGGCCCCATTCGCCGGCCAGCCCGTTGAAACCCGTCAGCAGGCGGCCCTGCAGGCAGAAGCCACCACCGGCACCAGTGCCGAGAATGGCGCCGAACATGCTGGGGTAGCCGTCAGCCGCGCCGCCGTGCGCTTCAGACAGGGCAAAGCACTGCAGATCGTTGCCGAAGTGCAGCGGGCGCTGCAGGCGTGCCTGCAGATCCTGCGCCACGCATTGGCCGGTCAGTGCAGGCACGTTCGCGCTGAGTTGGCGGCCGCTGCGGCGGTCGCGCACGCCGGGCAGGGCGATGCCGATGGCCGCATCGCTGCGGCCGAGGGCAGCGTCCGCCTCGGCGACCAGCGCCACCACCGCCTGCAGGAAGCCGTCGTAGTCACCCTGTGGGGTGGCCACGCGGCGGCGCCAGGTGACCTGCATCGCCGCATCGCACGCCACCAGCTCGATCTTGGTGCCGCCGATGTCGATGCCATAGCAGGCGTGGGCGATCAGCTCAGCCATGGTGGATGGTGACGCCCTTGACGACGCGGTTGACGGTGCCGTCCGGGAACGGGTTGTCCGGGGTCAGGCCCAGCGCGGCCGAGCGCTGCAGCGCGAACAACTGCGCGAAGCCCAGCCACACCGGTGCCAGCCACGGATCGTCCAGTGCCGGTACGGTGAGGGTGTATTCGTCATCGGCGCCGATGTCCGAATGCGGGCCGATCGCCAGCACCTGGCCGGCCACGCCGTCGCGGCGCAGCTCTTCCAGCAGGTCCTGTTCGTAGCGGCGCGCCAGCGGCTGCACGCTGCGCAGCACCACCACCAGGGTGTTGCCGTCCAGCGTCGACTTCGGGCCATGGCGGAACCCCAGGGGCGTGTTGGCCAACGCCAGCACGCGGCCGGCGGTCAGCTCCAGCACCTTCAGCGCGCACTCGCGCGCCAGCGCTTCCAGCGGGCCGCTGCCGAGGTAGATGATGCGGTTGAACGGGCGCTGCGCCAGCGCCGCCACCGGTGCATCCCACTGCGCCTGGCCTTCGCGGGCCAGCGCGGCGATCTGCTTCAGGCGCGCCACGCGCGCATCCCACGGCGAACGATCGAACACGGTCAGTGCGGCCAGCAGCATGCAGGTCAGGCTGCTGGTCATGGCGAAGGCGCGGTCGCAGCTGGCCGACGGCATCAGCAGCGTGCAGGTATCGGCACGGCCGGCACCACGACGGGCGAGTTCGCCATCGGCGTTGCAGGTGATGTCGAGGAAGCGTGCCTCATCCACATCGGCGCGCACGCGGTCCACCGCGGCCACGCTTTCCGGGCTGGAACCACTGCGGCCGAACGACACCAGCAGGGTGGGGCGGTCGCGCTGCAGGTACAGCGCAGGATGGGTCAGCAGGCTGGTGGTGTGCACCACGCGCACCTCGGCCGGCCACTGCGCATTGATCGCGTCGGCCACCATCTCGGCGATGAAGCCCGAACTGCCGGCGCCGGTGAACAGCACGCGCTGGTTGGGATCGTTGAGGCTGTTGCCAAGAAAGGCCTGCAGGCGGTCGCGGGCACGCGCCAGGTCCTGGGCGAGGGCTTCCCACAGCGCGGGCTGCTGGGCGATTTCGGTAGCGGTATCGGCTCCGCCCAGGCGCTGCCAGGCGGACACATCGGAAAGCAGGGTGACGTCCATTCGGAGGTTCCAGTTGGGCCAGCGCACCATCTGCGTTTTCTTTCGAAATGTCAAACATCGAAAGTAAAAAGAAAGAAAATAGCGCGATGACTTTTCTCGCTGCCGAGTGCTCGGGAAAACGAAAGAACGGGGCAAATGCCGTATCGCACAACGCTTAACAGGCGGCTGCAAGCGTTTACACAAAGTATTGCAACGCAACAACTTTCGTTTCAAAGGAATATATCTTCCTTTTTCCTTTCAATTTGTTGACATCTTTCGAATCGCTGCCCTAGAGTCGGCCCAACCGCTTTCGAAACGCCCGGTAAACGGGTTGGGAGTCCGTGTGGAAATCTGCGTTCGTCGCTCGCCGCTGATGCTGGCCCTGGTGCCGGCCTTGATGCTGGCGTCCATGACGGCCCGCGCCGAGCCGGTCGGCAACCTGCGTTCGGTTGCCGCCAGCGCCAGCCGCGACGGCGTGCAGGGCTGGGACCTGTACACCGACAAGGGCGCGCGCCTCCGCATCGAACTGCCGGCCACCGACATCATCCGCGTGCAGGCAGGCCGCAATGGCACGCTGACCGGTGCCGGCGACAAGGCCGCACCGATCGTGCTGCCGCAGCCCAAGGCCAACGTGCAGGCGAAGCTGGAAGAAGACGCGCAGGAAATCCGCGTGCGCACCGAGTCACTGGTGTTGCATGTACAGCGGCAGCCGCTGCGCATGCGCCTGGAACGGCTGGACAACGGCCAACCCACCGCGCTGTGGCAGGAACTGCAGCCGCTGGACCTGGATGCCACGCAGAGCGTGCAGGTGCTGTCCTCGCAGGCCGATGAGGGCTACTTCGGTGGCGGCCAGCAGAACGGCCGCTACCAGTTCAAGGGCCGCGAGCTGGAGGTGTCCTATTCCGGCGGCTGGGAAGAGGGCGACCGCCCCAGCCCTGCACCGATGCTGCTGAGCAGCCGTGGCTGGGGCATGCTGCGCAATACCTGGAGCGATGGCAGCTACGATCTGCGCGAGGCCGACCAGTCCACGCTGCTGCATCGCGAAGACCGCTTCGATGCCTATTACTTCGTCGGCGCCGACCTGCCGAAACTGATCGAGCGCTACACCCAGCTGACTGGCCGCCCGAACATGGTCGCGCGCTGGGCGCTGTCCTACGGCGACGCCGATTGCTACAACGATGGCGACAACAGCAAGAAGCCCGGCACCGTGCCCGAAGGCTGGAGTGACGGCCCGACCGGCACCACGCCGGATGTGATCGACTCGGTGGCCAAGCAGTACCGCGCCCACGACATGCCCGGTGGCTGGATCCTGCCCAACGATGGCTACGGCTGCGGTTACAAGAAGCTGCCGGAAACCGTGCAGGGCTTGGCCAAGTACGGCTTCCGCACCGGTCTGTGGACCGAGAACGGCGTCGACAAGATCGCCTGGGAAGTGGGCAAGGCCGGCAGCCGCGTGCAGAAGCTGGACGTGGCCTGGACCGGCAAGGGCTACCAGTTCGCGATGGACGCCAACCGTCAGGCGTTCAACGGCATCCTCGACAACTCCGATTCGCGCCCGTTCCTGTGGACGGTGATGGGATGGGCCGGCATCCAGCGCTACGCGGTGGCATGGACCGGCGACCAGAGCAGCAGCTGGGATTACATCCGCTGGCACGTGCCGACCCTGGTCGGTTCGGGCCTGTCCGGCATGGCCTACGCCAGTGGCGACGTCGATGCGATCTTCGGCGGCAGCGCCGAGACCTTCACCCGCGACCTGCAGTGGAAAGCCTTCACCCCGGTGCTGATGGGCATGAGCGGCTGGTCGTCGAACGCACGCAAGCACCCCTGGTGGTACGACGAGCCCTATCGCAGCATCAACCGCGATTACCTGAAGTTGAAGATGCGCCTGACCCCGTACATGTACGGGCTCGTGCACGAGGCCGCGCAGACCGGTGCACCGCCGGTGCGCGGCCTGATGTGGGACAACCCGCGCGACCCGCATGCGCAGGATGAAACCTACAAGTACCAGTTCCTGCTTGGCCGCGATCTGCTGGTGGCGCCGGTGTACCGCAGCCAGGCGGCCAGCCGTGGCTGGCGCCGCGATATCCACCTGCCGGCCGGCGGCTGGATCGACTACTGGGACGGCCGCCGCGTGCAGGCCGGCGCCGACGGTCGCCAGCTCGACCGCCAGGTGGACCTGGCCACGCTGCCGGTGTTCGTGCGTGCCGGAGCGATCCTGCCGATGTACCCGTCGATGCTGTTCGACGGTGAGAAGCCGCTCGATGAAGTGACCTTCGATCTGTATCCGCAGGGCGAGTCGCAGTACACGCTGTACGAAGACGATGGCAACACGCGCCGCTACCAGCAGGGTGAGTCGAGCACGCAGCAGATCCGAGTGCAGGCGCCGGTGCAGGGCAGTGGCCCGGTGCAGGTGCAGATCGATCCGGTGCAGGGCCAGTACAACGGCCAGCTGGCGCAGCGCCGTTATGGCCTGCGCGTGCTCAGCCGGCAGGCGCCGCGTGCGGTGCAGGCCGGTGGCCGCGCGTTGCCGGCGCTGGCCGATGCGGCGGCGTTCAACGGTGCGGCTGAAGGCTGGTACTTCGATGCCAAGGAGCGCCGTGGCACGCTGCACGTGCGTACCGCTACCCAGGACATCCGCCAGCCGCTGCAGCTGCAGCTGGACTTCGCGGTGGCCGCTGCGGCCGCCGACGATGCCTATCCGGCCGCGCCGGTGCTGGGCCGCGAACTGCCGGCCGACAGCCTGCTGGTGGTCAACCGCCCGGCCGAAGAGCCTGGCCATGCGCTGGAAAATGCCTTCGACGACGATCCGGCCACCTGGTTCCGCAGTGTGCGCAACCAAGCCGTGCGCACCGGTGCGCATGAGTGGGTGATCGGGTTCGGCGAGCGCAGGATGATCGATGGCATCGACATCGCGCCGCGCAACGACAAGAACTGGAAGCACGGCCAGGTACGCGACTACGAGGTGTACCTGGGCGACAGCAATGGCGAATGGGGTGAGCCGATCGCACGTGGCCGCCTGCAGCTGAAGGAAGGCGTGCAGCGCATCGCGTTCCCGGCCCATGCCGGCCGCCTGCTGCGCTTCCGCGTGCTGAGCGTGCAGAACCCGGAAGGCGATGGCGCCAGCAGCACCGATCCGATGGTTACCGCCGCACAGGGCAGTGCCCGCGCCTTCGATGCGCTGCAGCCGCGCGACGTCGGCCCGATCGCACTGTCCACCTTCCACATCCTCGAACACCAGGAACCGGAGCGACCGGCCCGGCAGCGCTATCTCTCCGAGCTGCCGGTGCCGGCCGCGCTGGCCAGCCAGGTGCGCGCCGACCAGTCGTTCCGTGGCGACGCCGGCATGCGCATGAACGGCCTGCAGTTCCGCCGTGGCCTGGGCGTCGGCGCCAACAGCCGCATCGACCTGCGCCTGCAGGGCGGCTGGCACCTGCTGCGTGCCGACCTCGGCATCGACGACGCCTGCCGCAGCGCCGGTGGCCTGCAGTTCCAGGTCTGGGGTGACAACCGCCTGCTGTACGACAGCGGCCTGGTGAAGGCACCCGGCGTGGTCAAGCCGGAGCTGGACATCCGTGGCCTTTCCACCCTGAGCCTGCGCACGCTGGGTGCGCAGGGCAGCCAACCCGCCCAGGTCTGTGCCAACTGGGCCAACGCCGTACTGATCGGCCAGGAGGGCGACTCCGCCAGCATCGTCGCCCCATGACCCCCTCGTAACACCGCTCCTCCCCCCGCCCATTCCGACTACGGCCCTCGTGGCCGTGGCCCGGGAGCGTTTTGCCCGCCGAACGCCCACGCGCTCACTTATTGCGCTGCACCCCTGCCAGGAGAGAACCCCGATGTTGCCCGCCCGCCACCACCGCCCCCCCTGTCGTTCGATCGCTCCGCTGTCGCTGGCCATCGCCGGCGTGCTGCTGTCGGTCGCCGTTCCTGCCTTCGCCCAGGAGAGCAAGGACAAGGCCACCGACCTGGCCCGCATCGAGGTCACCGGCTCCAACATCCGCCGCACCGACGTTGAAACCGCCTCGCCGGTGCAGGTGATCAGCAAGCAGGACATCCAGAACATGGGTGCGCGCACGCTGCTGCAGGTGCTCGACAACCTGCCGGCCGCCCGCCCGGCGCAGCAGGACGCGCGTTCGCTGTTCACCGGTTCCGACGGTGCTTCGCAGGCCAACCTGCGTGGCTTGGGCGCGCAGGGCACCCTGGTGCTGCTGAATGGTCGTCGCCTGTCGTACTACGGTGCACCGGCCGGCTTCCAGACCCAGTTCGTCAACATCGACGCGATCCCGGCTGCGGCCATCGAGCGCATGGAAGTGCTGACCGACGGCGCTTCGGCGGTGTACGGCACCGACGCGGTGGCCGGCGTGATCAACGTGATCACCAAGCGCAACTTCCAGGGCGCCGAGGTCAGCTTCACCAACGACACCTCCTCGCGCATCGACTCCTACGGCGAGCGCCAGGCCAGCATCACCGCCGGCTTCGGTGACCTGGCCGAGAACCGCTTCAACATCTACGGTGCGGTCAACATGTACCGCCGCGACGCGATTCCGCTGAGCGATTTCTACGACAAGCGGCCCGACCAGTACTACGTCAACAATCCGAACTACCTCAACAACCTGCGCCTGGGCGTGGGCAGCAAGCCGGGTGAATTCAATCCGGGCACTTACTTCGCCTTCGATCCGGTCACCGGCCGCCGCGTGCAGGAAGCCGCGCCGGGCTGCAGGAACGTGCTGACCAGTGAAGCGGCCGGCCCGCGTTGCGTCTGGGAAACCTGGATGAACAACGAGATCGACGCCGGTGCCAAGTCCGAGCGCAACACCGCCTACCTCAACGGCACTTTCCTGGTGGGTGACAGCACCGAGATCTTCGCCGAGGCGACCTACACCGACATCGACCTGCGCGCCAACGGCGGCACGCCGCGCACCTACGGCACCACCACCGGCAACCCGACCAGCTGGTTCTCGCGCAATACCGGCAACACCGTCAACCAGTTCCTGTACCCGTTCCTGGGCCCCAACAACGAATACAACCATGCCAGTCCGCAGTTGAAGGCGATGATGGGCGGGGTGGTCGGCCTGAACTACCTGCTGCAGGATGCCGGCCCGAACTACTTCGGCCAGCGCAACACCGACAAGAGCTACCGCGTGCTGGCCGGTGCGCGTGGCAACCGAGGTGACTGGAACTGGGAGACCGCCTTCGCCAGCGCCGGTACCCACTCCACCACCTACCAGACGATCAACGTCAACACCAAGGGCTTCGAGAAGGCGTTCGGGCCGTACACGATCGATCCGGGTACCGGTCGGGTGATCATTTCCGACCACCCGGCGTACAAGTTCGGCGAGATCAGCGAAGCCAACGCCGCGCTGATCCGTGAGGCGTTCCCGACCTTCGACATCCAGTCGTGGACCCGCCTGCATACCCTGGACGGCAAGATCGAAGGACCGCTGTTCCAGCTGCCGGCCGGTGAGATGCGCGCCGCGTTCGGCTTCAACGCCAGCCGCGAGACCTTCTACACCCCGGGTAATGCGGATGCGGCCAACGGCCTGATCACCCAGCAGGGTGGCTCGTGGTTCGATGGCAAGCGCAACACTTACGCGCTGTTCGCCGAGACCGTGGCGCCGATCACCGACAAGCTGGAAGTGGATGCGGCGGTGCGCGTGGACAAGTACCCGAACTTCAGTGCCAACGTGGCGCCGAAGATCGGCTTCAAGTACCAGGCCTTCGACCAGCTGATGCTGCGCGGCACCTATTCCACCGGCTTCCGCGCACCGAGCCTGGCCGAGTCCGGCAATGGCGGCGTGTTCGCACAGCTCGGTGGCTTCCGTGACGAGCTGCGCTGCGGCGAGACCAACGCCATCGCCAACCTGCTGCTGAAGTCGCAGCGGCCCGGTGACGTCGACCTCGGCAAGAACCTGCTGAACGTCGACTGCAGCCGCACCGTGGCGCGCATGACCCAGCCGAACAAGGACCTGAAGCCGGAAAAGGCCAAGATCGCCACCCTCGGCTTCGTATACGAGCCAGCAACCTGGCTGTCGGTGTCGGCCGACTACTGGTTCATCTACCGTGACAATGAAATCGTCGCGCCGGACTACCGCCGCATGGAAGACATCATCTCGATGTCGCGCTCGCCGATCACCGACAGCGACCGTGCCAATCTTGCCCAGTTGGCGGCGATGTGCGCCGACCCGGCCAGCGGCGTGAGCTGCCCGGCCACCCTGCCGGGCTACTCCGCCGGCAACGTGGCCAGCGTGGTCGGCCAGTACAAGAACCGCGGCAAGACGCTGATCGACGGATTCGACATCGACGCGCGCAGCCGCTTCTCGCTGGGCGACTGGGGCAACCTGAACATCGGCCTGGCCGCCACCATCGCCAACCGCAACCGCTTCTACATGGACGCGGAGAACGGCTGGTACTACGGCGACGTGGTGGGCTACTACAACAACCCGCGCCTGCGTGCCACGCTCAATGCAGACTGGACCTACAAGCAGGTGACCACCAGCATGTTCGTCAACTACGTGGGCGGCACCAAGTGGGCCACCGACCAGATCGACGAAGAGAGCAACAACAAGGAAACCTGCACCGGCGGCTACCTGGCCCTGCAGAAGAGCAAGTGCGATGGTGCACCGTCGTGGTGGACCGCCAACATGAGCGTCACCTGGCGCCCGGATGACGCGTGGAACCTGAGCTTCACCGTCAAGAACCTGTTCAACCGCCTGCCGTTCTACGATCCGAACAGCTTCCTGGGTGACTCCAGTGACTACGCCACCATCTTCGGTCGTGGTTACAGTGTGACCATCGGCTACCGATTCAAGTAATTCCGTTTGCGTGACCCGGCGGGCCGGCTACGGCCGGCTCGCTGCCAAGAGGAGAGATGTCTGCCATGAAGCGTAGGGAATTCATCGCGGCCAGTGCCGCTGTCGCCGCCAGCAGCCTGCTGCCGCAGACCCCGGCATGGGCACGCGGGCGCAAGGTGCGCCTGGCCATGATCGGCACCGGGATGCGTGGGCTGGTGCTGCTGAAGGAGCTGGTGCGCCGCGACGATGTCGAGGTGGTCGCGTTGTGCGACATCGAGCCGATCATGCTCGGCCGCGCCATGGACATGGTGGCCAAGGCCGGCAAGCCGGCCCCGAAGACCTACGGCCAGGATCGCGACACCAATGCCTGGAAGCGCCTGTTGGATCAGAAGGGCATCGATGGCGTGATCATCGCCACGCCGTGGGAGTACCACGCGCCGATGGCGATTGCCGCGATGCAGGCCGGCGTGGCCGTGGGCTGCGAAGTAGTGGCCGGCATCACCCTGCAGGACCACTGGGACGTGTTGAAGACCCAGCTGAGCACCGGTACCCCGTACATGCTGCTGGAGAACGTCTGCTACCGCCGCGACGTGATGGCGGCGTTGCAGATGGTGCGCCAGGGCCTGTTCGGCGAGCTGGTGCATCTGCAGGCGGGCTACCAGCACGATCTGCGTGGGGTGAAGTTCAATTCCGGCGATCCCAACCAGCCGTACGACAGCGGCGTGGAGTTCGGTCCCAAGGGCTGGAGCGAAGCACGCTGGCGCACCGAGCATTCGGTGCAGCGCAACGGCGAGCTGTATCCCAGCCACAGTATCGGCCCTTGCGCGATGTATACCGGCATCAACCGTGGCAACCGCTTCACCCACATCAACGCCTTCGCGACCAAGGCACGCGGCCTGCACGAATACACCGTGGCCAAGAGTGGCGGCACCACCCACCCCAGCACCCAGGTGAAGTTCAAGCTGGGCGACATCGTCACCACCACGCTGGCGTGCGAGAACGGCGAGACCATTCTGCTGCAGCACGACACCTCGCTGCCGCGCCCGTACTCGATGGGCTTCCGCGTGCAGGGCACCAAGGGTCTGTGGATGGACGTGAACCATTCGATCCACATCGAAGGCCGCAGCCCGCCGCACCAGTGGGAGGAGTTCAAGAAGTACCAGGACGAGTACGAGCACCCGCTGTGGAAGCAGAATGCCGATACCGCCGCCAGCGCCGGCCACGGTGGCATGGACTGGTTCGTCATCCACGCGTTTGTCGAGGCGCTGAAGGCCAAGGCACCGATGCCGATCGACATCTACGACGCGGTGACCTGGAGTGCGATCACGCCGTTGAGCGAGCAGTCGATCGCCAACAGCTTCCAGACGCTGGAGTTCCCGGATTTTACTGCTGGTGCGTGGAAGACGCGCAAGCCGATCTTCGCGTTCGATGGTAAGTACTGATCTGCTCTGTGTAGAGTCGAGCCATGCTCGACTGCTTTGAACACAACGCCGGGCATAGCCCGGCGTTGTTGTTTGTGGCGTCCCCCTACCAAGCCCATGCTAGGCTCGGCTTCGTGCCGGACAGTTGATGTCAAACGACAGAGAGGAGCTGCCTGATGCGCCTGCTGACCTTCACCTGTCCACTTTGCGGCGCCGCGGGGCAGCGGTTTCCACTGCTTTCCGCATCGAGACGGCAGGCGAAGACGGCATGCAGGGGATGTGGCGTGGTGCTGCGCTCGGATCCTCGCTTGGGCCTGTATACGCTCTACCTGTTGTATACACAGATCATCGTAATGCTGGCTGCATTACCCATGATCTGGGCCTATGCCTCGGGCCGATGGTTCTGGCTGGCTGCGATCTGGGCCGTGGTGTTGATGTTGTCCTGGGTCCCCGGCGCGATCAGGCACGCACGAAGTCCGATCGTGCGCGCCTGGCGCGATCCCGATTACAGCTATGCGCGCAGGCCGGGCGCTACCACTACGCGCGCCGCTGCAAACCCCGGGCAGGGTAGCGATGTGCCAGGTGCCAGCCAATGATCCGGCCGATCATTCTGCTCCTGACCGCAAGCATGGCCGCGTGTGCATCGCACCCGGCCGATGCCGTGCAGTGTCCCGAGGCCACGATCACCTACATCGGCAGTGAAACTGTGGATACCGTGGTCCTTGGCAGGTTCCAGATCGCTACGGAGGGATCGCAGGCACTACGGCTGCCACTGGCCAGCGTGGATCGGCAGGCGCATGCACACGCGGTATCGACCGATATCCGCGACGAACACGGTCTGGCCTGGCGTCCCTTCAGTGTTGTTCGGGAAGAGCTCAAGCCGCCGGCTGCGGACCTGGTGGTTGCACGTGGTGAGATTGAAACCTTCCTGTACGACGGCAAGGGCGCCTTCCTGCCCGGTGCCGTGCAGAAGGGGCAGGCGCTTTCCATCGTCGTGCGCGATCTTCAAGGTTGCACACATCGCTCGATGCCGTTCGCTCCTGAGCCACGTTGACGTGGAAGCGCAAGCGAGAGGCCCGGGGTGACGGGAACGAGCAGGGGAAGATGGCGCGCCCGGAGGGATTCGAACCCCCGACCAATGGCTTCGGAAGCCACTACTCTATCCGGCTGAGCTACGGGCGCGTTGTACTGCCACTACCGGTTACCCGGTGGTAGCCGGGGATTCTAGCGAACTCCGCGGGAAAAATCTGCCCTGACGGCTAGGGCGTGGCCTGCCAGGGGAGGGGGCTTCGTCGCCAGAGGCCCTGGTGTCAGTCGTTTCCGAACAGATCCCGGGTATAGACCTTCTCTGAAACGTCCGAAATCTCCGGCGACAACCGATTGGCCAGGATCACGTCGCACTCGGCCTTGAAGCGCTCCAGGTCATTGCTTACCCGGGAATTGTAGAAGTGCGGAACCTGCAGGACCGGCTCGTGGACGACCACCTCGATGCCCTTGGCCTTGATGCGCTTCATCACGCCCTGGATGGCCGAGGCGCGGAAGTTGTCCGAGCCGGATTTCATCACCAGGCGATAGATGCCGACCACCTTGGGTGCTCGCTTGATCACCTCGTCGGCGATGAAGTCCTTGCGGGTGCGGTTGGCTTCCACGATGGCGTGAATCAGGTTCTGGGGCACATCGCTGTAGTTGGCCAGCAACTGCTTCGTGTCTTTCGGCAGGCAGTAACCGCCATAGCCGAACGAAGGGTTGTTGTAATGGCTGCCGATGCGCGGATCCAGGCTTACGCCATCGATGATCTGGCGCGTGTCCAGTCCGTGCGAGGCGGCGTAGGTGTCCAGTTCGTTGAAATAGGCAACGCGCATGGCGAGGTAGGTGTTGGCGAACAGCTTGATCGCCTCGGCCTCGGTGGAATCGGTGAACAACGTGGGTACGTTCTTGCTCACTGCGCCTTCCTGAAGCATCCCGGCAAACGCCTCCGCGCGCTCCGAGCGCTCACCCACGATGATCCGGCTGGGGTGCAGGTTATCGTACAGCGCCTTGCCTTCGCGCAGGAACTCTGGGGAGAAGATGATGTTGCCGGTGCCGAAGCGTTCGCGAAGCTCGTCCGTGCAGCCCACCGGGATGGTCGACTTGATGACCATCACCGCATCAGGGTTGATTGCCACGACATCGCGGACAACCGATTCCACCGACCCGGTATTGAAATAGTTGCTCTGCGGATCATAGTCCGTGGGCGTGGCGATGATCACGAACGCGGCACCGGCATAAGCATCCTGCGGATCGAGCGTCGCCCGGAGATTCAGAGACCGCTGCGCCAGATACTCCTCGATCTCGCGATCTTCGATGGGAGCCTTGCGGGAGTTGAGCAGCTGGACGCGCCCCGCATCAATGTCGAGCGCCACTACCTCGTGATTCTGCGCAAGCAGAACGGCATTGGAGAGGCCAACGTAGCCGGTGCCGACGACGGAAATTTTCAATTGAGTTTCCCAGATACCATGGCGCCAGGTGAACTGCGCATTCAGAGAAATTGAAAGCTGAGGATCAAGAATTCATCCGGATTCCCTGGTCGGATTAACTAGCCAGCGGAAAGAAAGTCCCTGATCGATTGAAGAAGCTTTTCCTTTTCCAAAGATCCCGCCTTTGCGGGACCACGGTCGTGGGCTAGCGCCTTCCTCATCGCTACTTCAAATTCATCAGCGGAGGAGCATACAAAAATACCCGGAACCATCGAAAATTCAGCGGCAGTATCAACCTGATGATCATTGACGTGTTCGCCGAGCCTGTGCTGCCGAGGGATGATCACCGCAGGTACGCCTTCCTCAAGCGCACGAATGATGTTTCCCATTCCTGCATGCGTAACCAGCACATCACACTCCGAAATCCTCCTAGAAAACTCGGGCATGCTGATCATGGCTGCGCCGCCGAAAGACGGAGCAGTCGAGGACGGCCCAGATTGCGCATATCCAACAGCTTCGCTGTTCACGGAAAGCCACTGGGAAACGTAGTCGATGAGCCTCGGGAAAGGCGCTTGAGTACCCACGGAAGCAAAGATCTGGATCATATTATTTTTCCGCAGTAGAGCACCTTGTGGTCATCAGCAAGGCTTGGCCATTGCGTGAACACCTGATGAGATACTCGAAGGGCAATTCTTCCCGACACCGACAATCTTCGGGTGTTGGCTATACTGTCAATCCACAGCGTCCTAGCGCCAACGAATCGACCGGCAATAATCCCGATGATGCCAGGGGCCGCCCCGGTGGATATGATGTGCGTCGGCCGAAGGAAGAGGACCTTGAAGAAAACCTTCGGGATCCCCAAGAGTGCCGCGAACGGGGATTGCCGATTGAAATCAGGAAGAGACACCACGGCGTCGTAGACGTCGCCCTTCAATTCCTGCTCGGCAGCTACCGTGGCAAGAGTCAGCGTGCCAGTGGTCCTTGCCGCAACGGCGATGCGCTGCATCTGCACCAAGTGGCCTCCGCCTGAACAGATGAGCAGTACCCGCTTATCCATTGAGCACTCCGGAAAGTGCGCTCGCTTGGGAACGCCATCGCTCATTCTTTAGCTGCAGGCCCCGCCTGGATGCCTCCTCAAATGCGCGGATATCAGAGAGTACCTCCAAGATTCCTTCTGATATCGATCGTGCGTCAAGTGTATCCACGAACTTTGCACCAAGAAAAAGTTCCCGAAGTGTCGGTGTGTCGGAAAGAATCATGGCCTTCTGAAAGCTGATGGCCTCGTTGGCAACGCTGAGCTGGACATTTGATCGGGTAGTAAGGCCAAGGACCGCGCCGCAATTGGCCAGAAGGCTGTCGAAATCCTCCAGCGGCATGAATCCAGTGAATCTTACATTGCTCGGTGCCATCGCAACGGTGTCGTTTGAAATCTTGCCATCAAAACGCCCAGTCACATGGAATTCAACATCCGGGGTCAACCTGGCAGCCTCAAGCACAACTTCTATCGGTTCATCCTCGTCAAACGAGCAAGGGAACAGAACGGATCGGCTGAAACCCTCTCTTCCAGTTGGCACGGCCTCATCGGCCGCGCGATCCTCGAGTACGAGGATGTTGCGCAGATTCGGGAAAATCGCTTGACACTCATGGCGCACTTGTTCGTTGTGAACAATCACCGCATCCGCCTTCGACATGCAGAAATTCAAGGCAGGGAAGGCGAGCCATTTCTGTCGAAAATAGCTGTTGTGCACGTCGATTGCTACTTTGACTTTTTCTCCGTGAAGAATCTTGTAAAGAGCAGCCAAGTAGACAAGAAAGCTCGGTGGAGCCTGAATCCAGACTGTTTTCGGCGCTCCAAGGACCAGGTGTCGCATGGTTTTGAGTATCCGCGCCACATAGTCAAAGAGCATGAGCTTTCGGCTCTTGAATACTCTTGGGAAGTATGCGATGTCATAACCCCAGTGCGCCTTCATTGTCTCTGCGCGACGCTGGAAGCCGACCCAGGCGATCATTGAGCTGTTTTTTTTCATATCGAGAAATGCACGGGGAATGAGGCGGTGTACTGAATGTCGGGTGATCTGCTTCCAATTCTACGCGCGGGTGAGCCGGCGACGATGGCAAAATCTTCCACCGGCTTGGTCACGATGCTGCCAGGATAAACAATTGCTCCGCGCCCGATGCTGGCCCCTGGCATGATTCGGACTCCCGGAAACAACCATGCATCATCACCAATGGTGACTTCGCTACAGAAGACCCGTGCATGAGGATCCTTCATATCATGGCCCATGGTGTATATCCTGCAGTCATGGGAGATGTTCACGTTGGATCCTATCGTCACGCTGCCTCGATTATCAATGAAACACCACCTGTTGATGGTTGTGTTGCTTCCGATGCGGCACTTCCTGAGGTCAAAGAATCTCACGAACCCATGAATGGTCGTCCCGCTTCCGATGGGGCCGAAAGCCAGGGAAGCAATAAATCGTCGAGCAGGGAAAAAGAAGGCTGCGCTGAGCACGACATTTGCAAGTTCGACGGCAAGCTTCTTGATGGTCAGTCGGGCGCTCAATTTTTGCCTCCATTGCAAGGTTTTAAAATTCCCTTTCGGGTCGCTGTGAGCCGGGCTCTATTTATTTTTTTTCAATTCTTCGGAACATGAAAACAGTAACGAGTGGTGCTATCAGGTACATGGGCTTGAAGATTCCGCGGTTCATCAGCTCCAGGGTGTAAAGGAAGCAGATGGTTAGCAACGCCAGTGTTTTCGGATCGCGCGTGACGTTGAAACGTGCTGTGAGCTTTCCAAGCAGCCAGCCTGACAGCAAGAAATAGACCACTACGCCAATATATCCGTAGCCGATCATCAAGCCCCCAAGGATTGAAGGTGTCAGCGACGAGTCTTCTCTGCCGTTCACGACCATGCCAAGAATGCGCCCAGATGTAAGCGAGTAGCCTGGGAGCATCGTCAGAAAGTCAGAGAAGAAGAACCACGACCGCTCGATATATGAGCTCATGTCATCGGCCCTGTCCATCGATGCCTCGGCAACGCCCATGCCCTCTCTGGAGGCAAGATGAAGTGGAATGTACGGCAGGCTGAACTCTGGCAATTTGACGTCAAACTCGCGAATCATCCCCTGCCAGCTCAGAGTCCGACCGATAGAGTTGTTGGTTCGAATCAGATATGAAAGACCAAAGGAAAACATCGCAACTGGCGCGATTGCAGCGAACGCCAGGCGAAAGCGCTTGACCTTCGCGTCATCCTTCAAAGACATCAGGACAATCAGCCCGATTCCCAGTACAAGTAGAATCGGCTGGTTTCTATAGCCCAGGCAAAGCAACATGAGCAATGCGAGAGTCGGAAGTCCGAGCATGGACCAGCGGAAACGCTGTTGACGGATCATGTCGATGCAGAATTTTGAAAGCACAACGGGAATTGAAAGTTCAACCAGGTAGGATGCCTTGGCAGATATTCCGAACCGAGCCTCCGGATTCAGCAGAACCAGCCCGTGCGTTGCCACAATCGAGAGGGCTGCGCCGGTTGAGGCAATAAGAATTCCGTAGCAGGCCCAACTCTTGAGGCGATAGCTTGGGGCGTCGGTTGGCAATTGGCTGGTACGGCGTCCGATCTGGCGGCCTATTAGATACGCGGCTACTGCCAGCAGCAGAATGCCCGCCCACATGTATTGATTTATGTATCCGCGATATGTCGTGAAGGAAACAATTCCGAAGCCGTAATAGGCCACCAGTGCCGCTAGGAAGGCAACGTCTGGCTTGCGTGCTACATCTACTACTGCTGGGTACAGGATGAAGGAAAGTAGGAAAACAGGCACCAAGCCTACTATCGATCCGACCAGTGAGGCGGTATCCTGTTGGCCTGCGGAAAAGAGTGTGAGTATGCCGGCAAAGCCTGCCGCAAGGGCAGTTGCTGCAATGACGTTCCTGAAGGTTTTAACCATGGGCGTTGCTCTCCCGATTGCGCAGTCCAACGGCCGTTACGTAGAGCAACAGGCAAAGCGCGGTATCGCAGGCGATCGAAACGAACGCTGCACCCTTCCAACCTAGTTGCGGAATCAGAATTATATTTCCGACGATGTTTGCGCCGGCGACGATGATCTGTATGACGCTGCGAATTCCCTGATAGTCGGCTCCCGTCATTGCATCTGCCATGAGGAAGTGGAATGATCGAAGCAGCGGAATTACTGCAAGGTACTTCAGGATCGTGGCCGTCTGCTCATAATCCTGCCCAAGTATCCATGTTGCCATTCCGGAGCACGCAAATATTCCCATGCTGCCAATCAGTCCCAGGCCGACTGTGGCTGGGAGATACTTTCTGGAATAGGCGAGAGACTCGGAAATGCCATTGGCTCCGGCCTTAAAAAAGCCCGGATATGTAACCGTCAGAAGAGCGCGAACTGGCGAGAAGGCAACGTCGACGATCTTATAGGCTGCAGCATAGTTTCCAGATATGTCGGCTGATGCGAGCCTTGGCATGATCAGTTTGTCTGCATCGTTGTAGATTCCCTGGGACGAAATTCCAAGTGAGAACTTGAGTCCGTCGAGAATTTCAGCGGTGTGCAGGCGTCTTTTGATGCCGTAATTTTTTATGAATACAGATACGTAGATCGCGCATGGGATGATTGCGCTCGCCATGTACAGCGAAAGCCAGATCCCAAGGCTGTCTTCGGCAATCATGAAGCCAAGAGCAGCTGCCGCGATCCTGAAGAGGGACGTCAGGATTGTGGCACCTGCCACGGCGTTGATCCGGCTTTGTGACTGGAATGCCTGAACCGTGATCTCCTGCAGTTTGGTTGCAAGGAGCTCCGAGAGAAGCACCGCTGCCGCAATTGCCCACCCTCCCGGTCCGAGGCTTCCATTTAAAATGAGTAGATAAGCGGGGCTGGCGATGAACAGCGTGCCAAGCGCGAACGCAAGTGCACTTCCATAGTAGGAAGAGAGTGTGCTTGGATCGCGCGAACACCGTTTTACGATCAGCGCACCGCTGCCCAGTCCAATAAATGGAGACATGATGATCGAGAGCGCTATCGCGGCCGAAAAATGGGCAAAGGTGTCAGGGCCCACGGATCTCGCAAATGCGACAAAGTAGAGAGCTTGTGCCGCTAGACGTGCGACATTAGCCAAAACGACCGTTATCGCCGCCTTTGCAGTTTTTCCGCTTCCGCCTTTGAGCTTGTTGCGAATAAGGTCAATCATCAAGAGTGCTGCGCCAGTTCTTCGGTTGCTGTTCTTCTGTGCTTAAGGGGGCCGGCGCCGTACGGTGCCTGTGCCTTGTGCGGCAGGGCATGCAGTCTGGCCCGCCGTAATGCCATCTATCGGCGTGGGGTTGTAGTTGCACGGAAGGTCGACGAGAAGGCGCTCGTCCAGGCTCCCCCTGCGACGTCGATGTGGGTGCGAGCATGCTGATGCGCCTTGTTATGCCTTGGGCCTGATCAATTTGCTGCGCGATTAGCGGTCCTTCGTCCTTGAGGTAGTCTGCGGTAGCTGTTGGAACTGCGGGCCGGTCTTCTTGTGCATCGTGCACATGAGGAGTCCTCGTAAGCAGCTTCTTTGCTGTCTTTGGCCCAACGAGAGGCCTTCTGGATGCCCGGCGGTTCGGTGCATAGGGCCTAACGCCCCATCATAGCAGGTAGGGATTTCCGGGCGTTCGGCCTCCTGATCACATGCGGCGGTGTGGGAGGGTGCCGGGCAGGGCTGTCTGCGTGCTGCGCCGATGGCGTATCGGTTCGCATGGCGGGCAGGCTGTCTGCATCAAGATCAGGTACACTGTAAGGTTCTAGCCTGAAAAAATAGCATGGTCAATGCCGCATTGGCCCTGGACAGCGCGGGAGTTCCCCCCCCTTGGGGAGGGGGTAGGCGGGCCATGATGTCGTATGCCGCTGGTTCGATTGCAATAGTGGGCGGGAGCGCTCGGCCCGTATCGCGTATTGATGGGCTATGACGTCGATTTAAAACCTAAGTGGAAGCAATGAACAACAAAATGGAATCGCGGAATTCTTCTAGGGAAGACGACTTTGATCTGCGCGAACTTGCGGGCATCTTCCTTGATCGCAAGTGGTGGATCGTCGGCACTACGGGGCTCTTCTTCCTTGTGGGTGTTTCATACGCGCTGCTTGCGCCCCCCGTGTTCCAGGCGCAGGCCATGGTGCAGGTCGAATCCAAGGTTCCTACCATCCCGGGCTTGGCCGATCTGGCTTCGCTTGGAGGAAGCGGGAGCACTGCTTCTACCACGGAGGTGGCGCTCCTGACGTCCAGGACTGTTGTTGGCACGGCCGTGGATGACCTGCAGCTTGACGTGACCGTGGAGCCCTACCGTTTCCCGCTCATCGGTGGCTTCATGGCCCGTCGGTTCAGTCCGGAGCTTCCCAATGAGGTTTCTAGTCCTTGGCTCGGCATTGCTCGATATGGCTGGGGCGGCGAAGAGCTTCGCGTCTCAAGCCTTGTTGTTCCCCAGTCGAAAGTGGGCTCGGCATTGACTCTGATTGCAGGGGAGGAGGCCGGCAGCTTTAGTCTTCTGGACGAAGATGGTACGGAGCTGCTGAAAGGAAAGGCAGGCACGACCGCTCAGGTCAAGGACCTGAAGATAGACGTTGCCGCTCTTCGTGCAAACCCTGGGACGCACTTCCGTATCACCAAAATGCGTCGCTTGGATGTAGTGGGCGAGGTCCGGGAGAATCTACAGGCCAGCGAGGACGGCAAGGATTCCGGGATTCTCCAGTTGACGTATGAAGACGTGGATGCTGATCGCGCGCAGGCAGTCGTCCAGCGTGTTGTCGAATCCTATGTCAGGCAGAACGTGGACCGCAGTTCGGCGGAGGCTGCCTCGCAGCTGCAGTTCGTCAAGGAGCAGTTGCCCACCATTCGGCTGCAGGTCGAGCAGGCACAGGCTGCAATGAGTGCATATCAATCCCGTTCCAACGCGGTTGATATCACGATGCAGACCAAAGGTTTGCTTGAACAGGAAGTTGCGGTCGAGGCCAGCATCCAGCAGCTTCGGTTGCGGCAGGCGGAAATGGATCGCAGCTTTACCCGTGAGCATCCAGCATATCGTGCGCTGCTTCGGCAGATCGGCGAATTGGAGTCTAGGAAATCTGGATTCCAGCGCGAAGTAGGTACTCTTCCAAACACGCAGCAGGAGCTTCTCCGTCTGACCCGTGATCTTCAGGTCAGCAATGAGCTCTACACTGCATTGCTTAACCAGGCTCAGCAATTGGATGTCGCCCGTGCTGGTGCGGTTGGCAATGTTCGGATTGTTGACGCCGCTGTGGTCGATACGGCGAATCCGGTTCGCCCGCGCAAGGGTCTGGTTGTTATCATTTCGACCTTGCTTGGTGCGTTTCTGGCTGCCGGTGTAGCACTGCTCCAGCGTATGCTGAATCCAGGAATCGAAGATCCTGCGGATATTGAAGCTCTGGGACTGCCTGTTTACGCCGCGATTCCTCTCAGTGTGTCAACTACGCTGCCAAGGCTGCGTAAAAGCAGGCACGGTACGCGCGTAATCGCAGACGGTCGCCAGCACCTTCTTGCTCTCACGGCTCCCGCTGATCCAACCGTGGAAGCGTTGCGGAGCCTTCGCACCAGCCTGCATTTTGCAATGCTGGAGGCAAAGAACAACATACTGGCGATCTCCGGCCCTCGCCCGGGCGTAGGCAAGACTTTCGTCTCCACCAACTTGGCTGCAGTTATCGCGCAGGCTGGACAGCGTGTCTTGGTCATCGACGCCGATATGCGCAAGGGCACGTTGCACAAGATCCTGGGCGTATCAGCGCAGTCCGGCCTGTCTGATGTGATCAGTGGAAAGTTGGCTGCAGATGACGTCATCCACCCAGTTCCCGGCCTGGACAATATGCACTACATGGTGCGAGGAGACGTTCCGCCTAATCCGGCAGAGTTGCTGATGCATCCCCGATTTGCGCAGCTGCTTCAAGATATGTCGAGCCGCTACGATCTGATTCTTGTAGATACCCCTCCAATTCTAGCGGTCACTGATCCGGCGTTGGTGGCAGCGCACGCCGGGTCCAGCCTCTTGGTCACTCGATTTGGCGTGAACCAGGTCAAGGAGATCGAGCTTACATTGCAGCGATTTGAGCAGAATGGGGTTCAGATCAAGGGCGCGATCTTCAATGCAGTGGAAAGGCGCGCAACTGGCTACTACAGCTACGGGTATTACGAGTACCAGTCGGATGGTAAGGAATAGCGGATGTTGATATTTGAGCTGCGAAGACTTGCCCGTCTTCGCAGCTCTGCCCCTTGGATGTCTGCCAATCAGGGAGTGGAAGTGACAGCTGTACCGGTGATTTCCATGCCGTGCGTCGCGGTCTCCCAGATGAAGTGTAGTTGGCCGCGGCTTGGTCGATTCAAAGAAAGCCACTTTCCCGTATTTGTCATCGGGCGCTCCATGCGGCCGTGAAGTTGGGCGTAGCCGATTTCCAGAGTGCCGGCCAGTGAGCCCTTCAGCTGGCCGCTGCAGAGCCATTTGGGTGGCGTAGGAGCCAATGCCATGCTCGTCTGGAACTCCATGGCTTGTTGGAGTCGATCGGCGTAGTCCTGATACAGCGTGCCGCCTTGGATCCTGTTTGTCTCTGCAGCATTTATAAATGCGGCCAAGCCAAAAGCAGTGTGTGGCAGGTCGCGGCAGGTTTCCTGTGCGAGTCCAGACGCCATCTGCTTCTGGTTGAACCAGTTCGATGGTGATGGTTTGTTGCAATTTGGTTGGGGTTTTGGCTTGGCGCCATCGGACTTCATGTACACGTACGCGGGGAACTGTGATTTCCAATCCATCACAGCACTGTTATAGACGTCTCTCCGATTTGTATACACGCCAATATTCATGCGAGCCTCAATGCCGCTCGCGTACCAATTGCCATTGACGCATTCGGGCATCGCGTCGATGTCGCCCAGGTACTGCTCAAGCAGCCATTCTCCAAATAGCTTTGCTCTATCTTCTGGCCAGGCCCGACTGGTATATCTCAGGATTTCAGCCGAACGCGTCCACAGTTCAGCTGCCCATGAAGCCTGCAATGATCTATTGGTTCCCAGATGGCCGCCGGTGAGAGTCTCAGACCAGGAATCCATGATTTCTGCGGCGACCATGAAGTGACGCGAATCACTCAGGTAGGCGCCCAGCAGTGCATGGGTGTACGCTGCTTGGGCATCGCGCACTTCATCCGAGCAGCCAATGTCGGGCCGTGAGTATGGGCCGCACAATACCTGCGCATGCGGCTGGGATTTGTAAGTAAGTCTAGCCAGTGGAGACTTTTTCATGACCTCAATCGCTTGGGTCCGAACTAGGTCATTCCGCTTTAGAAGAGTCTGTGTGTCGATAATTGATTGGCGATCGACAAGAATTCCCGGGTGAACAAAATCTGACGCGCCACACCTGAATGTAATCATCAAGGCAAGAGCCGCCGCAAAGCCCAGAAAGCGAACGTTCAAGAATGATGATGGTGGTTTGGGCTGGGCGGTCAACGTGTTTTCCCCTAACGATTGAGCCTGTGGTTGTCTTGATCGATATCTTTGTCTCGAAGGCAATCGTAAGCAGTTTCTACGTCGGCACGCCACTGGACAGGAGTATCCTATCGCCATGGCTGATACCCCCCTCATTTCGCCGCAGTCGCCGGCGACGCCGCGTTGGCGGCATTACTGGAGTCTGATGCGCGCTGATCGCCCGATCGGCACGCTGCTGCTGCTGTGGCCCACCTGGTGGGCGCTGTGGCTGGCCGCGGGCGGCCTGCCGCCGCTGTGGACCCTGTTCGTGTTCACCGCCGGCGTGTGGCTGACCCGCTCGGCCGGTTGCGTCATCAACGACTACGCCGACCGCTGGCTCGACCCGCATGTGGAGCGTACCAAGTCGCGTCCGCTGGCCACCGGCGCAATCAGCGGCCGTGCTGCGCTGGCGTTGTTCGCCGTGCTGATGCTCGTGGCGTTCGGCCTGGTGCTGACCCTGAATGGCCTGACCATCGGCCTGAGCCTCATCGGCGTGTTCCTGGCCGCCAGCTACCCCTACCTGAAGCGCTACACCCATCTGCCACAGGTCTATCTGGGAATGTCCTTCGGCTGGGGCATCCCGATGGCGTTCGCCGCCGTGCAGGGCGAGGTGCCGATGCTGGGCTGGCTGCTGTATGCCGGCAACATCCTGTGGTCCACCGCCTACGACACCTGGTACGCCATGGTCGACCGCGAGGACGACCTGAAGATGGGCTCGCACTCCACCGCGATCCTGTTCGGTGATCTCGATCTGGTCATCCAGGGCGTGCTGTACGCGCTGTTCCTGGCCACCATGGCGCTGGTTGGCGTGCGCGGCGGGCTGGGCGGCTACTACCTGGCCGGTGTGGCCGTGGCCACGGTGCTGGTGGTGTACGAGTTCTGGATCTGCCGCAACCGCGAACGCGGTCCGTGCTTCAAGGCGTTCCTGCACAACAACTGGGTGGGTGCCGCGCTGTTTGCCGGCATCGCCGTGGACCTGGCGCTGCATTGAGAAGCGCAGCCGAGCGTGGGCTCGGCTCTACAGGTGGCCCCCCCCGAAACCGGATATCCGTAGCGCCCGAGCCCATGCTCGGGCGGCGGCGCACAGCGCCGGGCCTTCCGCCGCCTACGACCAATAGGTGGCTGACAGCCTGCACCCCACCGCCCAGAATCGGTCCATCGAACCTGGGAGGGTAGGCGATGGCCTCGAAGGCAGCAGTACAGGATGGCTGGATGGCGCGCGCAGCGCTGCGCTCGGCCGCCTGGGCGGAAAAGTGGTTCCCCGACGCGTATGTGTTCGCGGTGCTGGGCGTGGTCATCGTCGCGCTGGCCGCGATGGGCTTCGGCTCGACCCCGCAGGCCACCGCCAGCGCCTTCGGTGACGGCTTCTGGAGCCTGATTCCCTTCACCATGCAGATGGCCTTCGTGGTCATCGGTGGCTACGCCGTGGCCACCGCGCCGGTGGTCGCACGCTTCATCGATTTCCTCGCCCGTGTGCCGCGCACCGGTCGCGGCGCGGTGGTGTACGTGGGCCTGGTCAGCATGCTCGCCTCGCTGCTCAGCTGGGGCTTCTCGCTGGTGTTCGGCGGCCTGCTGGTCCGCGCGTTGGCCCGCCGTACCGAACTGCACATGGACTACCGCGCGGCCGGTGCTTCGGCCTATCTCGGTCTGGGTGCGGTGTGGGCGATGGGACTGAGTTCCTCGGCCGCACAGCTGCAGGCCAACCCGGCCAGCATGCCGCCGGGCCTGGTGGAGATCACCGGCGTCCTGCCGTTCACCGAAACCATCTTCCTGTGGCAGTCGATCGCCCTGACCGCAGTGCTGATCCTGGTCTCGCTGCTGATCGCCTGGCTGACCGCGCCTGCGGCCGGCAGTGCGCGTACCGCCGAGGAGTTCCCCGGCGCCGCGCAGGCCGAGCCGGAGCCGCTGCAGCGCCGCACGCGCCCGGGCGAGTGGCTGGAGTACAGCCCGCTGCTGACCGTGCTGCTCTCGTTGCTGGCGTTCGGTTGGCTGTTCAACGAGTTCGCCAACAAGCCGGTGGTCACCGCCATCGCCAACCTCAACACCTACAACTTCCTGTTCATTTCGCTGGGCCTGCTGCTGCACTGGCGCCCGCGCAGCTTCCTCAACGCGGTGGCCAAGGCGGTGCCGAGCACCACCGGCGTACTGATCCAGTTCCCGCTGTACGGCGGTATCGCGATGATCCTCACCCACGCCGCCGGCGGTGACGGGCAGACCTTGGCGCACCGGCTGTCGAGCCTGTTCGTGCACGTGGCCAGCACCGATACCTTCGCGCTGGTGATGGGCGTCTATTCGGCGGTGCTGGGCTTCTTCGTGCCGTCTGGTGGCGGCAAGTGGATCATCGAGGCGCCCTACGTGATGCAGGCCGCCAACGAACTGAAGGCGCACCTGGGCTGGGCCGTGCAGGTCTACAACGCGGCCGAAGCGCTGCCGAACCTGATCAACCCGTTCTGGATGCTGCCGCTGCTGGGTGTGCTGGGCCTGAAGGCACGCGACATCGTGGGCTTCACCTTCATCCAGCTGCTGGTGCATATCCCGCTGGTGCTGGGCCTGCTGTGGCTGCTGGGGATGACGCTGGCGTACGTGCCGCCGGTGATGCCATGAATGCAGCGTTGGCTTCCCTGTGTGAGCCGGGAAAGCCAGCCTCGTTCAGCGCGTGTCTCCGGCTGCGAGCGCCATGAATGCGTGCAACGCCGATGACGGCATGAGCACATGCCGAACCCGCATGAATCCTTCAGGCGCTTGTCCCGCAAGAGGTTCCGCGCGTTCATTCACAGGCGTACACACGAATGTAGCTGGCCACCCACGTGTGATTAACCAATCGCTGCAGACGATGGTCCCGTCCACCGCATTCCGCGCGTGGCTTTGGAGATCGGACATGGCACAGCAGAACCAGAACCCGAACCAGAAGCAGCAGGGCCAGCAGAACCAGCAGGATCAGCAGCAGGGGCGCGGCCGCGACCAGCAGCAGCAACAGCAGCAGGAACAGCAGCAGCGCAACCAGCGCAACCAGCAGCAGGGTGGGCAGGACGAGGAAGAGTGACTTCGATGCCCCAGCCTGGGCAACCCGCGAAGCCCCGCCCTGTGCGGGGCTTCGCTTATTCCAGCACGCCGATGCGCTGCAGCACCGGCGCCGCCGACATGTCATTGGGATTGGTGCCGGGCTGGTCCTGCGGCACGTCCATGCCCATGCCGCGGTACAGATCCACCCAGTGCCGGGCGATCTGCCCGGTCTGAGGGTTGCGGAAGTTCATCGGCTGCAACGCGAACACATGGTGCGCACGGAATGCGCGCTCGATGAAGTCCGAGCAGTAGTAGCTGTCCTCGTTCAACACGTATGACGTGTTGTACGGTTTGCCCAGCATCGTGCGTGCGGTCGCGATCGCATCCTTGATGGCGGCCTGCTGCGGTGCCTGCAGGCGGTAGACCACGATCTGCCGCTGCCTGGCGCGGGCGTCCTGGCGGAACTCGACCAGGGATTGCCGGCGCGATCCCTTCTCGTCGGCGTGCAGTACCTCCCACCCCTGCGACGCCAAGGCGACAAGGGCCACGTGGTCGAAGCTGGGGCCGTGCTGCTTGCCGGTGGCATCGTCGATGGCCGCGCTGAGGCCGCTGCGGCCGGCGGTGACGAACAGCAGGTCGCCTTCCCGGACCTCCAGTGCGGCCACAACACCAGGCCACAGCGTTGGCGCCAGCAGGGAGAGGGCAAGCAGGAATGCGCGCATGGGGGCCAGGGTCGAAGCGTGTGCGGCGTAGTCTAACGGCTGCTGCGATGACGTTGATTTCAGCCCAAGTGTGATATGAGTCTCAATTCAGCATGTCGGGATATTCCTGACAGCGGATGTTGAAACTGAATCGACAGAGGCATGGCTATCCTTGCCTCCCTACCGCGCCGGAACCGCGCGCGACCGCCCGGAATCAGGAGGATCCCTTGAACCAGCTCCGCCCCGTTGCCCTGCTTGCGCTTGCCCTGGGGCTTGCGCTGTCGGGCTGCAAGCCTGCGCCCCAGGCTGCCATCACTGACGCCGCCGCACCGGCTCCGAGCAGCACGGCCGCCGCCACGACGCCGGCCACGCCGGTTGCCGCGGCCCCGGCAGACGCGTCTGCCAGCTGCCCCCATCCGGTCTTCGACGACTTCCTCAAGCATTTCGGCAACGAGATCGCGCTGCAGGAAACGTCCACTGCCGATCCGCTGCTGGACAGCCACATCGATGGCGACGCCGAGCCGGAGCCACGCAAGGTGGAGGAGAAGGTGCCGCTTGCCAAGGTCGAATGGCCGGTGATGCCGGACCCGGCCACGCTGCAACGCCAGGGCCGCGAGATGCAGGTCACCCGCCTGCCCGACGGCCAGGTACAGGTGCAGATGCGCACCCCCGATACCAGCGACCAGCAGATCTACACCTTTGCCCAGAAGCCGTGCTGGCAACTGGTCAAGCGTGAGGACGAATCGATCTGACCCCTGAGCGACCGCCTGCGGGCGGTCGTGTGATTCACCCAAGGAGCACCGCATGCGTCTGTCTCCCGTTGCCCCCGTGCTGGCCCTGATGCTTGCTGCCTGCAGCGGCCCTGAGGCGGCTGCACCGGCGGCGGCCCCCGCTTCTACTGACCCGGCAGCGACGCCGGCCGCACCAGCGGCTGCCGTTGCGGACCTTCCCACCTCTCTTACGCGCGACGAGACCGGCATGCATATCGATTGCCAAGGCACCCGCCTGCACCTGGCGGCCCAGCCCACCCAAGACACGGACGCTTCCCGGCTGACCACGCTGGAAATCGAAAAGGACGGCGCACGCCAGGCCATTGCTGCGCCCAAGGAGATGGACGGCTATACCGCCGTTGGCCTGGCCTGCGTGCAGGACCGCAGCGGTACGCCGTACTTCGTCGTGCAGTACGGTGAACTGCCGTTCGGCTGCAGCTTCTGCGAGTGGTACTACCTGTACGACGCCAGTGGCCGCCAGTTGACCCACAGCACCCCCCCGCTGCGCGGCGCGGAAGGCGAGGAGCAGGAGCCCAACAACGACGAGTACGAGACGTTGATCGACTCGCTCGGCATCAAGCACCCGGAGGTGAACTACATCGAAGACTGAGCGCAGCGGCAGGACGTCGCACGCGCGCTGTGAACGCAGCACCGCAGTACCGCAGTACCAGAAGTACCAGGAGCAGTACCCCTTAAGGAAATCCCCTTTTTCATAGAATGGATAGCACAGACATGGCAGACATCTACCAGGACATGGTCCAGCCCCGCGGGGCGGCCTACAGCAGTGACCGCATCAAACCGTGGAGCCACTACCGGGAGCCGATCGACCAGAGCGACGGCCGCCTGCATGGCAATTCCCGCCGGTGGGGCGATGCGACCCCGGAAGTACAGTCACGGGTGATCGACACGATCATCGAGTCGGCGCGCGAGAAGGGCCTGACCCCACGCGAAACGGCGCACGTACTGGCCATCGCCCGCGTTGAATCGGGTTTCAACCCCGATGCCGCCGCTGGCACCACCTCGGCCTCGGGCCTGGGCCAGTTCATCGACAAGACCGGCAATCACTACCACCTCAACAGCCGCAACCGCTTCGACGTCGGCGCACAGTCCGACGCACTGGTTGACCATTACATCGATAACCGCACGCTGGCGCACAAGCGCGGCCAGGGTGAGGAGTACATCTACAAGTACCACCACGACGGCCCGACCCGCGATTACGGCGGCCTCACCCTGTCTGAAAAGAAGGTGATGCCGTACGTGGACAAGTACGAGCGGTTCGTGGAGCAGCGCCTGGGCCTGACCCACGGCCAGTCCCATGGCAGCCACGCGGCCCCCGCCGCAGCTGCGGCCACCCACGCGCAGGCCAAGCCGGCAGCGGCGCATGCCGAAGGCCAGACCCGCACCTTCGAGCAGACGATGCAGGTGATGCTGCCCCCGCAGAACGGGGTCAAGCCGCACATTACCGGTGAGTTCGGCGAACACCGCGCGCACAAGCCGCACGGTGGCACCGACTTCAACTATGTCGGCGGCCAGCACGGCCGTAATCTGCAGCACCCGACCGTCCACGCGCCGATCTCCGGAACGGTGACGTTCGTCGGTGGCGACTACGGCACGGTGAAGATCAGGGATGCACAGGGCAACTCGCACGAGATCCTGCACCTGCACTCGACCCAAGTGAAGGAAGGCCAGCCGATCAAGGCGGGCGAGCCGATCGGCACCATGGGCGGGCGGGGCCCGGGCGGTGCGGGGCAGTATGCCCAGCACGTGCATTACCAGTTGAAGGATCCGCACGGCAAGCTGCTCAGCCCGCAGGACTTCTGGGACCACGGCAAGCTGAAGGAAACCGGCAAGGGTGGCCATTCGCATGACGCCGACCACAACGGTGTGCTGCGCCAGGGGGCCAAGGGCGAGGAAGTGACTGCGCTGCAGAAGGAACTCAACCGCCTGGGCGTGCGCGACGGCCAAGGCAATCCGCTGAGCGAGGATGGCAAGTTCGGTGCCAATACCAGGGACGCACTGATCGCCTACCAGAAGCAGCACGGGCTCACCGCCGATGGCGTGGCGGGTCCGGCGACGCTGGGCAAGCTGGCCGAAGGCCGCAGCCATGCCGAGGCGGCGCCGAAGGGGCCGCAACTGGGCGACAAGGCGCATCCGGATACGCCGCTGCACAATGCGATCCGTGGCCACATGCCGGGCATGATCTGCAACGAGATGAGCGCGTATGTGACCGCCCAGGCCAAGGCCGCCGGCATCGATTCACCGGAGAAGCTGCAGGGCGTCACCGTGCAGGATGGCAAGGCCTTCGTCATCGGCACCGTTCCCGGCTTCCGTACTGCGGTGGACATGACCCAGACGGCACCGAGCCTGCAGGAGACCAGCGCTGCAATGCTGGCCAAGCATGAGCCTTCGCAGCAACACGTGCAGGACGAGCAGCAGCGCGTGGCCATGGGCCGCTGACCGCTGCGTGTGAAGAGGTGTGTGGTAAAGGAGGCCGGCCGGGGTAATCCGGCCGGCTTTTCCGTTCATGGGGCAAGGACATACACGGATGCCGTTTCGCATGATGCACAGCACGCCGCCATTGCAAAGCATGGCGTCCACATGAGCCGGGTGCTGCGGTGGCGCAACGCATGGCAGCGGGTAGGGCTGGCACTGCTGCTCTGCCTGTTGCCGCTGCCAGTGCTGGCGGCGGCCGCGATCCCGGCACTGGATGATCCGGTGGTGGACACCGCCAACGCGCTGTCCGCCAGCACCCGCGCCACGCTGCGCGAGCAGGCATTGCAGCTGCAGGCACGCAAAGGCGCGCAACTGCAGGTGCTGGTGGTGCCCAGTGTTGGCGATGACGGCATCGAAGCCTATGCACAGCGCGTCTTCGAACAGTGGCAGCTGGGCCGCGCCGGTGTCGATGACGGGGTGTTGCTGCTGGTGGCAGTGCAGGACAGGCGCGTACGCATCCAGACCGGCTATGGCCTGGAAGGCACCATTCCCGATGCCTATGCCGCGCGCATCATCGACAAGGCGATCGTGCCGCGCCTGCGTGAGGGAGACCTGGACCAGGGCCTGCTGGACGGCAGCAAGGTGCTGGTGGCGTTGATCGATGGCGAGCCGCTGCCGCCCCAGGAAGATGCATCCGCACGCAACCTGTTGCCAGCGGATTGGCGCACAGGGGATTCGGTCGTTGCCCTGACGTTGCTGGTGGGGTTCCTGGCCGGTCTGTGGCGATCACCGCCGCGCCTGCTGGCCACCAGGACCGAGGCCGAGTTCAGCTTTAAACGCCGTGAGCGGCGGCGCAAGGCATTGGCAGCCAATGCGGCAATGCCCAGGCCGAATTGGCCGACATTGCCTGCCTGGGGTAGACCGCTGCTGGTAACGGCAGTGATGGCCGCTGGGTTGGTTTCGGCGACGCTGCTGCTGCCGCGGCATGTGCTGCCTGCGCTGTTCTTTGTGCTGTTACCTGCTGTACCGGTGGCGGCGCTGGTGGGGTGGTGCTGGCGTCGCAGCCGTGGTGTGCGCATCGTGCTGTGCGGCATGTTGGCCGTCAGTATCGTTTTCTTCGCGGTGATGCTGGTCCGTGGCCAGTTGCCGCCCAGCCTTGCCCTGCACACGTTGCTGAACCTGGCGGTCGCCCTTGCCGCCATGCTGGTGTTCTTCCTGGTGCAGGCCGGCCGCGCGCGCTGGCGCAGGAACCGCAACAGCTTCGCCGTGCGGCTGGTGGTACTGGTGCTGTTGACCGGCGCCTATGCGCTGGGCGCGCTGCTGGCCATCGACCGGGCCAGCGACGAGAACGCACGCGTGTTGGCGATGATCGTGTCCAGCGTAGGCACGCTGTTCCTGTACTTCATCTGGCTGTTCACCCTGCTGCCCGGCGAAAAAGCGCGCAGCGGACGAAGGTCGTCCCAAGGCTACCGTTCCTCGTCCAGCACCTCGTCGTCGAGTTCGTCCTCGAGCAGTTCCGGCGGCTGGTCCGGTGGTGGTGGTCGCAGCGGCGGCGGCGGCGCTTCGGGCAGCTGGTAGCTCAGGCCGCCCACACCCGCCAGCCCAGCGCGGCATCGCGCAGTTCGCCGCTACCGTTCACATCACCCACCTGCAGCTGCACGCCCTGCGCATTGGGCAGGTCTTTCTGCTCGGGGAACCAGCGCCGGTCCGCAGCAACCACGATCAGCAGGCCCTCGTCGTCGCCCACCGGCGCGAACTGCGGCGACGGCGGGCTGATCGGCTGCAGGCCGAAGCGCTGGCTGGACTGTTCGCGCACCGCATCGACATCGTGGCTGGGCAGGCCAACCTCGCTCAGGCAGGTCAGCTCGCTGCCATGGAAGGCGCCTGCGCGCGTGCTGACTGGAAGACGGCGCCGGCCGATCAACTCGAGGATCAGGCCGTCCGGGCCGGTGAAGTACACCGACTGCGACTGCCAGCTGCTCTCCAGCGCAAAGTAATCCAGGCCCTCAGGATTACGTTGCAGCGGGGTACGTTCACGCAACCAGGCCATCGCCTCGCCGAAGCGGTTGTCCGGTACGTTGAAGGCCAGGTGCACGCCACCGACGGGGTAATCACCCGCCGGCTGCAGTTCGATGGTGCTCCAGCCGATGTGCACATGGTTGCCGACCACGCGCTGCTGCAGCACATCATGGAAATACGCGGCCACGGAAGCGACGTCGGATACCGGCAGGGTGAGGTGCAGCAGGCGCATGATCGATTCTCCGTGGACGCGCCCACTGTAGCGCCGGGCCACGCCCGGCGGCCACTAGCGCAGTGAATGGTCGAAGAACCGCACTGCTGCGTCCACTGTCTGCGCGTGGGTCTTTGCCTTTGGCACTGACGTGCTGCAGAGGTCCTGCAGCCGCTGCTGCCCGGTCGGGGTGCATGCGGCGAGGAAATCGTAATGGCCGACACCTGGCAGCAGCTGCAGTGCAGCGCCCGCAATCACCGCACGCGCGGCCGCGCCATTGGTCTGTGGCGGCGCAACCGTGTCAGCCTCGCCAAGCACAATCGACACGGGCAGCCGCAACGAGGCCAGCTGCTCGGGCGCGAAGGCCTGGATGATCGCCGGTGCCAACAGGAACACCGCGCGCACGCCGGGAATGGCGCGTGCGTCGTTGGCGTGGGACATCCACGGCGACAGCTCGGCCGACGCCGCAGCGGCAACACGCGCCTCCATCGTGTGCGTTGCCGCTTCCTGTTGAGGCCGGCAGACGCCGTCATCCGGATGCGCCGTGCAGAACGCCAGCAGTCGCTGCAGGTCCGGTTGCGCCCCAGCCGCCAACAGCGCGGTGTAGCCACCGGCCGAGAAACCGGCAACACCCAGGCGTTCAGGATCGACGTGCGGGCCCAGCACTGGATCGGCCTGCACGGCCGCCAGTGCCGCGCGCAGATCATCCGCGCGCAGCCAGGTCAACATGCTGCCATGGAGGGTCATCTGGTCGGCACCATTGTTGCCGGGATGATCGACCGCGATCACCAGATAACCTTTCCGTGCCAGCGCGGTGCCCAGCCAGCCCATCATGCGCGCGCTGCCGCCGTTGCCATGCGACAGCAGCAGTGTCGGCAGGCGAGCGCCTGCGGGCGGCGCATCCATCGCCGAGCGACCAACATCGAACAGGGGCGTGCCAGGCGGCCCGATGGTCACCTCGACTTCGCTGCTATCGGCTGGTGCCGGATACCACACCGTGTAGCGCAGGGTGTTGCGGTGCTGCGCATCGCGCACGGCGGCACTGGCCACCGTCGTGGTGCCATGGCGCTCGCCGGCTTTCCAGGTGTCGCCTGCGTGGGCGGAGAGCGCCGCTGCCATCAGCAGCAGCCCGACAATTGTGATGTTCACGCGCATCTTCAGCTCCATGTCAGCAGGGACCTTCGTCTACCGGCAGCCAGATCTCCACGCCGCCGTTGCCAGTGTGCTCGTTGAACCGGGCGTCGTAGCGCTCCAGGTCCGGCGCGTCGGCCAGGCTGAGGCCGGCGCTGGGCAGGTAGTGATCCAGCAACCAGAACCAGGTCGAGCGGATGGCCGAGATGTGCCCGCCGTGCCAGGCCACCAAGTAGCGCCGTGCGGGCACATCCACGCGCTGCCAGTGCGCGGGTACAGGGCCAAGTGAACCAATCGGCAGCGCGGCGATATAGTCGAAGCCGCCGTCGTCGTCGTTGTTGCAGCACACCCCAAAACTGACCGGGGCCGGCGCCGGCCATTCCCGGTTGAGCTGGGCCCACTGCCCGGGAATGGCACCGCCGCTGTTGCGGGTATGGCGCATGCCGATGCCGGCCAGCTGGAAGGCCGGGGTGTCGAGCAGCTGTGGCGCCTCAGCGCAGGCAGCCGGCGCCTCGTCCACGCGGATCGCCTGCACCAGCGCCAGCCCATCGGTGCCCTGTTCGCGTACCCGTTCCGGTGTCTGCCCGAACTGTTCGCTGAAGGCACGGGTAAACGCGGCATGAGTGGTGTAGCCCGCGCCAATCGCCACCTGCAGGATGTCGCATGCGCCGTTGGCCAGCCGCTGCGCGGCCGTTGTCAAGCGGCGCCCACGCAGGTAACGGACCACCGACGTGCCGGTGCGGGCCTGGAACAGGCGCGACAGATGGAATGGCGACAGTCCCACCGCAGCGGCGATATCGGCCAAGGCCAGCGGCTGCTCCGCATGGGTTTCGATGTACCACACCGCCTTGCCTGCCGCACTCATCCTGTCGTTCCATGAATCCGATGCTGGACACAGTAGCGGATCGGCAGGCGCGGCGTTTAGCAGTTCTTGCGCCTGCGCGGACTCAAGCTGTCGCACTGACGTCATGCCTCCTTCACAGATCGCGCCGAGACTGCGCGCCTTGTCCAGGCCTGGGATATCCCCGCAGGTGCTGGCCCTGTCGCGTCCTCCCGGAGTCCTGCCGTGCATCGTTCGAAGCTTTCGCGTTCCATCCTCCTCGCCCTTTCCATGGCCAGCGCAGGAGGCGCGATCGCAGCGGAGGCCGATGCGGTCGATGCCGCAGGCGGCAGCCGCGCCGCGCCCACCCAGCTTGATGCAATGCTGGTCACCGGTACCCGTGCCTCCAACCGCACCCAGTTCGAAACACTGGCGCCGGTGGACGTGTTCAGCAAGGAAGACATCAGCTCCGTTGAATCCACCGACCTGAAGGACGTGCTTGCCCAGCTGGTGCCATCATTCGTGGTGCAGCGCCTGCCGATGGCCGACGGGCAGGTGTTCGTGCGTCCGGCCACCCTGCGTGGCCTGTCGCCGGACCAGACCCTGGTGCTGGTCAACGGGCGTCGCTTCCACCGCAGCGCGCTGCTCGGCAACCGTGGTGCACAGGCGGCCGACCTTGCACAGATTCCGACCAGCGCGATCAAGCGCATCGAAGTGCTGCGCGACGGCGCATCGGCGCAGTACGGCTCGGACGCCATCGCCGGTGTCATCAACATCATTCTTGAGGACGGCCCCGGCACCGGGATCACCGCCGGCTATTCGCAGTACGCGCAGGGCGACGGTGCCTCGCGCGACTTCAGTGCGCGCACCGGCTGGTCGCTGGGCGACTATGGCAGCCTGGTGCTGTTCGCCGAGTCGTCCAATTCAGACGCCACCTCGCGTACCCGCCAGCGCCCGGATGCGATCGCCTTCCAGGCTGTACATCCGGAGCTGGAGGTGCCCAACCCGGTGCAGCGCTGGGGCCAGCCGGAACTGGAAAGCCGCCGCGTCGGCTTCAACATGAAGGCCAACGCCAGCGACGCGCTGGAGCTGTATGCGTTCGGCCTGTACAGCCACAGCGATGGTGTCAGCGATTTCAATTGGCGCAACCCGGATACCACCACTGGCGCGTACCGCACCACCGCCATCTTCCCGGGCTGGAACCTGCGCTCGCTGTATCCGGTCGGCTTCAGCCCGCAGTACGGCAACGTCCAGAACGACCTGCAGCTGGTCGGCGGCCTGCGCGGCGAGATCACACCGAAGCTGCGCTGGGACGTGAGCGCCTCGTATGGCCGCAACGCCATCGACTACAGCCTGAAGAACTCGATCAATGCCTCGCTCGGCCCGGCCAGCCCGACCGACTTCGATCTCGGCCGCCTGACCCAGACCGAGAAGAACGCCAACGCCGACTTCAACTATGAGTGGGACGTGGCCGCGCTGACCAGGCCGATCAACGTCGCCTTCGGTGGCGAGTTCCGCCAGGAGACCTACCAGGTGCGCGCCGGTGACCCGGCGTCATACGCGGTGGGGCCGGGCGCGGCTGCAGGCCTGGAGGCCAATTCCAATGGTGCGCCCGGTTTCTCGGCCAGCCAGGCCGGGCAGTGGAGCCAGCGCAGCAAGGCTGCCTACGTGGACATGGAGGTGCCGCTGGGCGAGCGCTGGAGCATCGGCGCGGCCAGCCGCTACGAGGACTTCTCCAGCTTCGGCAGCACGCTGGATGGCAAGCTGTCGGCGCGCTTTGCGATTACCCCGGACGTGGCCCTGCGCGGCACCGTGTCGACCGGCTTCCGCGCACCGACGCCGGCGCAGCTCAACACCACCAGCACCAGCCAGGGCCTGGACACGCGCACGCTGCAGATCTTCACCAGTGGCCGCCTGTCGCCGAACGATCCGCTGGCGCAGCTGCTTGGGGCCAAGCCGTTGAAGCCCGAAGAATCGCGCACCGCCTCGCTCGGCCTGACCTGGCGCACCGACCTGGGTCTGTCCGGCTCGGTGGATGTCTACCAGATCAAGCTCACCGACCGCTTCAGCCAGTCGGCCAGTTTCGCCATTCCGGCCGGTACGCCCAATCCGCTGGGCTATACCTCGGTGAACTATTTCACCAACGACTTCGATACCACCACCACCGGCGTGGACGTGGTCGGCAACTACCTGCGCGACCTCGGCGCGGGCCGCATGACGCTGACCCTTGCCTACAACTACAACCGCACCCGCGTGGACAACGGCAGCACCTCGGTGGCAACCAATGAGACCCAGCGCGTGCTGTTCGAAGACCGCCTGCCCGAGCACAAGGGCAGCCTGACCGGCAGCTGGGACATCGGCGCCTGGTCGCTGATGGCACGCATGCGCTACTACGGCGCCTGGACCGATTCCAGCGGCAATGCGGTGGGCGATATCTACCAGCGCTTCGGCGCGATGAGCTTCCTCGACCTGGCTGTGGGGTATCGCATCAATGAGCATCACAGCCTGCGCGTCGGCGCCGACAATGTATTCGACCGCTACCCGGATGAGGCCACTTTCCAGGCCAGTCGCGGCCTGGTCTACTCGCGCAACGCGCCGTACGACACCGACGGCGCCAACCTGTACGCGCAGTACCGGCTGAGCTTCTGATGGACCCGACCCGCCGCTTCCTGTTGCGTGCCGGCTCCTTGCTGCCGGCCGCAGCCGCACTTTCTTCACTGCCCGCCATGGCTGCCACGCGTTACGCTGCGTCCATGCAGATTCCCGCAACGACCGTGGCGCCGGACGTGCTGGCCCGCGATGAAAACTACTGGGCCGCCGTGGCCAGCCACTTCGACATCACCGACGAAGTGAACCACCTGGAGAATGGCTACTGGGGCGCGATGGGCCGCGAAACGCTGGCCAGTTACCAGCGCCATACCGCTGAAGTGAACCGTGGCAACGCCTGGTATGGCCGTCATGCGTTCCCGGCGCAGTACATGGCGGTGCAGCGGCAGGTGGCCGAACTGCTGGGCGTGGGCGCGGATGAGATCGCACTGACCCGAGGCGCCACCGAGGCGATGCTGGCGCTGATCGGTGGCTACAACCGCCTGCGGCCCGGCGACCAGGTGCTGTACGCCGACATCGACTACGACAGCATGATCGGTGCGATGCGTTGGCTGCAGCAGCGCCGTGGCGTGCAGGTCGAGCGCATCGCGCTGCCGGTGGTGCCCGACCATGTGCAGATCCTGCAGGCCTACGAGGCCGCGTTCGCGCGGCTGCCACGCCTGAAGCTGGTGCTGCTGACCCAGGTCAGCCATCGCCATGGGCTGGTGCTGCCGGTGGCCGAAATCGCCGAACGTGCGCGGGCACGCGGCATCGACGTGATCGTTGATGCGGCGCACGGGTTCGGCCAGATCGACTACGCGGTGCCGCAGCTCAAGGCCGATTTCGTTGGCATCAACCTGCACAAGTGGATCGGCGCACCGGTCGGCGTCGGCGCGATGTATGTGCGCAAGGGCCGCGTTGCGGACCTCGACCCGTACATGGGCGAGACCGACGATGGCCGCGTGGGCAGCCGTGTGCACACCGGCACGGTCAACTTCGCCGCTTACCTGGCGCTGCCAGAAGCGATCGCGCTGCACCAGCGTATCGGCGCGGCCAACAAGCAGGCGCGCCTGCGCTACCTGCGCGAGCGCTGGACGGTGCCTGCGCGGCAGATGGCGCATATCGAAGTGCTGTCTTCACCGGACCCGGCGTTGGCCAGCGCATTGGCCAGCTTCCGCCTGCGCGGGCGCACCAGCGTGGCAGACAACATGGCGCTGCAGAAGCGCCTGCTGGACGAGCATCGCGTGTTCACCACCCATCGCGACGGGTTGGACTCCGGCGCCTGCGTGCGGGTGACGCCGTCGGTGTTCACCCGGCCGCAGCAGATGGATGCGCTGGTGCAGGCGCTCTCCGCCCTGGCCTGATCATGAACGGTAGTGCCGGCCGCTGGCCGGCAACCTCATGATCGTCGCCCACGAGCAGCTGCCGGCCAGCGGCCGGCACTACCGATCGGGTGGGTGCCGACCGTTGGTCGGCACATCCCATTCCACGCCTACCGCTCGATCGCCGGCAACGCATCGGACGACAACAACCGGTCAATCCGATGCAACGCACTCTCCAGCTGCCCTCGGTCCGCTGCCAGCCCCAGCGACAGACGCACGCCATACTGGTGCGAGACCCCCGGCGGACAAAACGCCGATGACGGCGCAATCGCCAGCCCCTGCAACTGGGCGGTACGCACCAGCGTGGCATCGGTCCACGGCGCCGGTATCCGGCACCACGCATGCAGCCCTTCCGCGCGCTGCAGCAGCGACGGTGCCAGCAGGTAACGCGCCATGCGCATTCGTTCGCGTGCCTCGGTGCGTACCTGGGCCAATAGTGATTGCGCCGAGCCATCCAGCAGCAGCTGGCTGGCCAGCGCCGACACCAGCGGATGCCCCATCAGTCGCGTCGCCCGCAACGCCGCCGTCATCGCCTCGGCGTGCACAGCGCTCGGGCATTGCACGAATGCGGTGCGCAGGCCGGGGCTGATCACCTTCGACAGCGTCGCCACATAGAACACATGGCGCGGTGCCAGCGTTGCCAGGGGTATCGGTGCATCTTCGGCAAGGTGCCAGTACGGATCATCCTCGATCGCCAGCAGGCCTTCGCTCTCCAGTACACGCGCCAGCGCCTCGCGCCGCTGCAGCGGCAGGGTCAGCGCGGTCGGGTTCTGGCAGGTGGGGTTGAGATAGACCAGGCGCGCGCCGCTTTCGCGTGCCTGCCGCAGCAGCGCTTCAGGGCACATGCCGTGTTCGTCGCTGTCCACCGGCATCAGCCGACGCCCCAGCGCCGCTGCGGCCTGCAACAGGCCCGGATAGACCAGCGCATCGCACAGGATCGTATCGCCATCGCGGCCCTGGCTGACCAGGATCGCGGCCAACGCCACCTGCGCGCCTTCGGTCAGCAGCAGGCAGTCGTCATCCACGGCGCCCAGCATCGGCTGCAGCCAACGCGCCGCAGCATGGCGATCAGTGGGGTTGCCGCCACCCAGGTGATACGTCATCAGGTTCGGCGCGTTGCTGCGTGCAAGCACGGCGGCGGCACCACGGCGCAGCGTCTCTGCCAGCGCGTCGGCGTCGGGCACCGGCGGCACGTTCATGCTCAGGTCCACCACCTGGTCGAAGCCGGCCTTGGGCGGTGCGATGAAACTGCCCTGTGGCCCGCGCGCTTCGATCAGGCCGCGTTTGCGTGCTTCATCGAATGCCCGCGTTACCGTGGTCAGGTCGACGCCGAGCTGCTGCGCCAACGCGCGCTGCGAGGGCAGGCGTTGCCCCGGTGCAAGACCGCCGCGGCGCACCGTGCGCTCCAGCGAATTGACGATGCGCAGGTAGATCGGCCCGTTGTGCGCGAGCACGTCCTGCACCCATTCGCGGGCTGCGACATCCGGTCGCGGCATGTACGGAGCATGTCGGGGCGTATCGTTGCTTCCGACGGCGGGAGCCTGTCCATAACCATCGGTCGGTTCGGACAGGTGACCGCCGTTGTTGTTTGCGGCGGCCGAACCGGCCCGCGTCGGTGATGTCATTGCGCGTCCTCAGCGCTTGGCCTGCCAGGGGCAGTAGCAGCCCACGGCAAGCAGTCCTTTCGGGCGCACGGTTTCGCCGCGCACCAGTCTGTCCAGCAGCGGTTCGACGAAGCTGTTGGCCGAGTTGCAGACCATGCCGATGCTGTACGGGCCGGCATACGCCAGATGGCCGTGCCGGTCCCAGATCGCCACGGCAGGGCTGGCCGGGATGTGTTCGATACCGTCGATGGTCGGCAGGTTGATCACCTTGTTGCGCAGCGGCTCGGGCAGCGCGCCCTGCGTGCCAGGGCGGCGGATCGCGTAGAAGTCGATGCCGGCACGGCGGTACATGCTGATCAGGTAGCTCAGGTGCGCACCGGTCTCGCGGTTGCACACGCCGCAGGCCGGGTCCCAGAAATGCACCACGCGGATGCGGCCGGTATCTCCGGCCAGATCGGCCGGCAGGCGCAGCTGCGAGTCGTCGAAGACGATGGCCTGTTCGGTGAAGGTGGACTGCGCGCTGTAGCCGAAGTACTGCCACAGCGCAGCCGCCACGCCGGCCATGAACAGGCAGGCGAGGGCGATCATCGTCGGCAGCAGCCAGCGGCGACGCGGCGCGGCTGCGCCCATCAGGACGCGTCCCCGCCGAACTTGTGCACGTACTGCTTGCGCATCTCGCGGCAGGAGTCGGCCTGCGCGCGGCGCTGGATCTCGCTACGCGACGGATCCTCGCTGCGCTGCACGCACTGGTCGATGGCGTGGCGCTCGGCGGCCTTTACGTCCACGGTCTGCGGCTGCAGGCAGACCCAGGCCAGCGCGGCCAGCATCAGCACCACAAAGCCACCGCACCCGGCCATCACCAGGTGGAACTTCAGTTTCTCGGCGCGCATCGATGCACGTCCCTTCATCCATACATTGCATACAAAGTATCATTTTGTATGGATTGGGCGCCATGCGTTCGGTTCAGACAATGGCGTTGTGCCGGGCCTCGGGAACTTCGGACAGGATCTCGTTCAGCTTGGCCAGCGCCCCGGCCAAAGCGCCCTGGTCGACCGCGCCGCCCAGCGACAGGCGGATGGCGTTGCCCGGCGGCGGCTCTTCCACGCTGAAGGCGTCCGAGCTGGCGATGCCCAGCCCCTGTTCCTGCGCGGCCTGGATCAGCCGGTACTGGTCCAGCCGTGGCGGCAGCGGCAGCCATACGTGCAGGCCGGCCGGGTGCGCCCGCGCGCGGGACGGCAGGTACCGCGCCGCAATCGCCTGGCGCTCGCGCAGCTCCTGCTGGAAGCGCCGTACCATGTCCTCGGCCTGGCCGCTGCGGATCCACTGTGAGGCCACCGCCACCATCGACTGGGTCGGCATCAGCGCGATCGCACGCAGGGCGTCCAGCACCGGTTCCATCGGTTCGCCGGCCGGCACCACCAGGTAGGCGGTGCGCAGGCCCGGTGCCAGGCACTTGGAAAGGGTGGAGATGTAGTAGACCGGGCAGCCGGCGTCGCGGTGGGCGGCCAGCGGCGGCGCGGCATCACCGGCCAGCAACCAGTAGGGATCGTCTTCGATCACGGTCAGATCGTGGCGCTTCGCCACCGCCAGCAGGGCCTGCCGGCGCTGCGCCGACATCGTTGCCGTGGTGGGGTTCTGGATGGTCGGCACCAAGTACAGCAGGCGCGGCCGGCGCAGCTGGCAGGCTTCTTCCAGCGCCTCGGGCAGCATGCCTTCAGCGTCCATCGCCACCGGCACCACGCCCCGCTGCAGCACGCGCGCGGCGGCCAGCAGGCCCGGGTAGGTCAGCTGTTCGGCGGCGATCAGCTCGCCCGGCTGGGTGCGGGCCAGGATCAATGCGCACAGCGCGGTCTGCGCGCCGGGACAGATCACCACCTGGTTGGCACCGACTGTCCCCAGCATCGGCGCCAGCCACTGCACAGCGGCGGCGCGGTCCTCGCGGGTGCCGGCGCCGACGTGGTAGCTCATCAGTTCGCCCTGGCCCAGCTGCTGGCCCACGTGCTGGAAGCCGGCCTCCATGCCCTGTGCGAACGGCGCGCTGCCCAGCAGCGGCGGGATGTTCATGCTCAGGTCGACCGAGGTGCTGCGGTTGCCGGCCGACAGCGCAATGAAGGTGCCGCCGGCGCCCTGCGCATCGAGCAGGCCGGCCTGGCGCAGCTCGGCAAAGGCACGGGTGACCGTGGTCAGGTCCACGCCCACCTGCTGGGCCAGGTCGCGCTGCGGCGGCAGGCGGTCGCCCGGGCGCAGCACGCCGTCATCCACCGCTTCGCGCACCTGCTGGGCAATCTGCAGGTACAGCGGGCCGGCACCCTCGCGGAAGGGGCGGACCCAGGTGCGATTGGGATGTTTCAGGCGGCGGCCGGCGGCAGGTGGCGTCATCGGTCAGATTTTTCCATACGTGCAGATGCACAAGTCCATACAATGTTGTATCTTGTATGGGCTTGATTGGAGTGGTTCGCCTGCTTGTAGGCGACCTCGTACCCACAGTGTAGCCGCTCCACGCCCGGGCGCTGCGCGCAGGCGAGCCGGTCAAGCGCGCTTCTTCAACAGGGTTGACCTCCAATGAATATCTGCTGGAACCGCATCCGCCTGGCGCTGGTCGCCCTGGCCTGCGTCGGCCTGTCGGGCTGTGACTGGGTGCTGCTGGATTCGAAGGGCATGGTCGGGCTCGCCCAGCGCGACCTGATCCTGATCTGCATCGGCCTGATGCTGATCGTGGTGATACCGGCCATCGTGCTGACCTTCGTGTTCGCGTGGCGCTACCGCGCCGGCAACACCAAAGCGAAATACACGCCGGACTGGTCGCACTCCACCAAGGTGGAGATCGTGGTCTGGGGCGTGCCGCTGATCATCATCGCGGTGCTGGCGGTGATCGTGTGGAAGTCGACCCACGAGCTGGACCCCTACAAGCCGCTGGACGTGGCTGGCGAACCGCTGCACGTGGACGTGATCGCCACCGACTGGAAGTGGGTGTTCGTGTACCCGGACCTGGGCATCGCCACGGTCAACCAGCTCAACTTCCCGGCCAACCGCCCGCTGGCATTCAACATCACCTCCAACTCGACGATGAATACCTTCTTCATCCCGCAGCTGGGTGGGCAGATCTACGCGATGGCCGGCATGCGCACGCAGCTGCACCTGATCGCCAACGAACCCGGCCAGTTCCGCGGCATGTCCGGCAACTACAGCGGGCATGGCTTCTCGAACATGAAGTTCATCGCCACTGCCAGCAGCAACGAAGACTTCGAGCGCTGGGTGGCCGAAGTGCGCAGCGCGCCCGACGCGCTCAGCTTCACGCAGTTCAAGGCGCTGGCCGCGCCGTCGAAGAACGCACCGGTGCAGCACTTCTCCAGTGTTGAACCGCTGCTGTTCAAGAAGGTCATCGACCAGTTCATCGGCGTCGGTGAGAACACCGCTGCGGCTACCCCGGCCGGCGCTGCCGGTGGTGCCCAGGTTTCCCAGGAGTAACGAACATGTTGGGTAAATTGACGTGGGAGGCCGTGCCGCTGCACGAGCCGATCGTCGTGGTCACATTGGCGGCCATGGTGCTGGGTGGCCTCGCGCTGCTTGGCGCAGTGACGTACTTCAAGCTGTGGGGCCCGCTGTGGCGCGACTGGTTCACCACCGTGGACCACAAGAAGATCGGCATCATGTACGTGGTGGTGGCGCTGGTCATGCTGGTGCGCGGCTTCGCCGACGCGCTGATGATGCGCGCACAGCTGGCCGCGGCCGGGCCAGGCAGTGACGGCTTCCTGCCACCGGAGCACTACGACCAGATCTTCACCGCGCACGGCGTGATCATGATCTTCTTCGTGGCCACCCCGTTCGTGGTCGGCCTGATGAATATCATCGTGCCGCTGCAGATCGGTGCGCGCGACATGGCGTTCCCGTTCCTCAACGCCTTCAGCTTCTGGATCTTCGTGGTCGGCGCAGCGCTGATGATGATCTCGCTGGGCGTTGGCGAATTCGCCATGACCGGCTGGGTGGCCTATCCGCCGCTGTCCGGCATCGAGTTCAGCCCAGGCGTGGGTGTTGATTACTACATCTGGGCGTTGCAGGCATCCGGTATCGGCACCTTGCTGACCGGCGTCAACCTGTTCATCACCATCCTGCGCATGCGTGCGCCGGGCATGACCCTGATGAAGATGCCGGTGTTCACCTGGACCGTGCTGGTCACCAGCGTGATCATCATCGCCGCCTTCCCGATCCTGACCGTGGCGCTGGGCGCGCTCACCCTGGATCGCTACCTGGACTTCAACTTCTACACCAACACATTGGGTGGCAACCCGATGATGTACGTGAACCTGGTGTGGGCCTGGGGCCATCCGGAGGTGTACATCCTGGTGCTGCCGGCGTTCGGCATCTTCTCCGAAGTGACCGCCACGTTCGCGCGCAAGAAGCTGTTCGGCTACAAGTCGATGGTCGGCGCCACGCTGGCGATCGGCATCCTGTCGTTCATCGTCTGGCTGCACCACTTCTTCACCATGGGCTCCGGTGCCAGCGTCAATGCCTTCTTCGGCATCATGACGATGATCATCGCCATCCCCACCGGCGTGAAGATCTTCACCTGGCTGTTCACCATGTACGGCGGCCGCGTCGAGTTCAGCGTGCCGATGCTGTGGACCATCGCCTTCCTGGTCACCTTCACCATCGGTGGCATGACCGGCGTGCTGCTGGCCATTCCGGGCGCGGACTTCCTGCTGCACAACAGCCTGTTCCTGGTCGCGCACTTCCACAACACCATCATCGGCGGCGCGCTGTTCGGCTACCTGGCCGGCTTCGCCTACTGGTTCCCGAAGGTGTTCGGCTTCACCCTCAACGAGCGCCTGGGCAAGTGGTCGTTCGCGTGCTGGGTGATCGGCTTCTACCTGGCCTTCATGCCGCTGTACATGCTGGGCTTCATGGGCATGACCCGCCGCATGAACCAGTACGACAACCCGGCGTGGACGCCGTACCTGATCGCCGCCTTCATCGGTGCGCTGTTCGTGTTCGCGGGCATCATCCTGATGCTGGTGCAGATCTACGTGAGCGTGCGCGACCGCAAGCGCAACCTGGACCTGACCGGCGACCCGTGGAACGCACGCACGCTGGAATGGGCCACGCCGTCGCCGCCGCCGTTCTACAACTTCGCCGTGGTGCCCAAGGCCGATGAGCTGGACGCCTTCCACGAAGCGAAGAAGCGCGGCCTGCCGCCGCCGCCGAAGAAGTACGCACCGATCCACATGCCGAAGAACACCGGCGTGCCGCTGATCCTCAACATCTGGATCCTGGTGCTGTGCTTCGCCCTGGTCTGGCACATCTGGTGGATGGCCGCGGCCAGCTTCATCGCGATGATCGTGACCCTGATCGTGCGGTCCTACGACGAGGACGTGGACTACTACGTCAGTTCCGAAGAGGTGGCGCGCACTGAAGCGGCCAACCTTGCCAAGCTGAAGGAGGTACGCGCATGAACCTGTTGACCCGCCCCGAGCTGGCCAGCGACACGCAGGCGCACGAGGACCACCACGAGCACGACCACGGCCACGAACAGGGCGGCATGAAGGTGTTCGGCATGTGGGTCTACCTCATGTCCGACCTGGTGCTGTTCGGTTCGCTGTTCGCCTCGTACGCGGTGCTCAGCACCGCCTACGCCGGCGGCCCCACCGGCAAGGAGCTGTTCTCGCTGCCGTTCGTGATGGCCGAGACCTTCCTGCTGCTGGTCTCCAGCATCACCTACGGCCAGGCCGTACTGGCGATGCATCGCCACGACACCTCGGCGGTGCTGCGCTGGCTGGGCGTGACCTTCGTGCTCGGTGCCTCGTTCATCGGCATGGAGATCTACGAGTTCTCGCACCTGATCCACGAAGGCGCGGGCCCCAGCACCAGTGCCTACCTATCGGCGTTCTTCGCGCTGGTCGCCACCCACGGCCTGCACGTGGCCAGCGGCCTGATCTGGATGGCGGTGGTCATGCACCAGGTCTACCGCCGTGGCCTGACCCCGACCAACATCACCCGTGTGTCGTGCCTGAGCCTGTTCTGGCACTTCCTGGACCTGGTGTGGATCTGCGTCTTCACCTTCGTCTATCTGATCGGAGCCTTCTGACATGGCCCACGTCGAAACCTCGCGCGCAGGCAATGCGCACGGCTCCACCAAGTCCTACCTGATCGGCTTCGTGCTGTGCGCGCTGCTGACCGTGGTGCCGTTCGCACTGGTGATGAACCCGGTGCTGTCGCGGCCGCTCACGCTGTTCCTGCTGGTTGGCTTCGCGGTGGCGCAGATCCTGGTACAGCTGGTCTATTTCCTGCACATGGACCGCAAGTCCGAAGGTGGCTGGAACCTGGCCAGCTTCGTGTTCACCCTGGTGATCCTGTTCATCATCGTCGCGCTGTCGGTGTGGATCATCTGGAGCATGCACTACCACATGATGATCAACTGAGCCTGCGAACCGTGAAAGGCATCGCGTTCCCCCAACGTGGCCTGCGGCTGGCCGCAGGCCTGCTGCTCGGCCTGCTGGCCGGTTGCAGTGCGCAGTCGCGCATGGACTTCTACTCCAAGGACATCGCCTGCGAAGAGCTCGGCCAGCACTGGTCGATGCCCGACAGCCGCGGCGCCTTGCGCGGGCCCAAGGATCTGGAGGGGCAGGTGACCTATCTGTTCTTCGGCTTCACCAGCTGCCCGGACGTGTGCCCGACCACCATGGTCGAGCTCAGCCAGGTCAAGCACCTGATGGGCAAGGATGCCGACCAGCTGCAGGTGGTGTTCGTCAGCGTTGACCCGGCCCGCGACACCCCGGAGGTTGCGCGGACCTACGTGGAAGCGTTCGACCCCAAGGCAATCGCGCTGGTCGGCAACGAAGCGCAGCTGGCGGCGATGGCCAGCGACTTCAAGGCGTTCTACGAAAAGGAACCCGGTCAGGTACCGGATACCTACACGATGAGCCACATTGCCGGCGGCTACGTGTTCGACCGCCAGGGTCGACTGCGCCTGTTCGCGCCCTATGGCATGCCGGTGGACAAGCTGTTTTCCGACGTGCAGCGCCTGCTGCTGGAGCCCGCTCATCCCGCCGCCGGCAACGACGCACTGGCCAGCTGCAGTCTCAAGCAAAGCGACACACTCGCCGCGCGCTGACGTCACCTCCACCGCGGTGGGTACCGACCGTTGGTCGGCACTTCCCCACACACCCATCCCCGGCCGGCCAGGAGAGCCAACCGGCCGGGGCACCGCTCAACGCCCTACTTGGTCTCTTCCCACTGCACCACGTCCGGCTCGGTGGCGCGGATACCGGCGGTGGACAGCAGCCTGGTGGTCGCATCCAGCGCCGCGTTCACCGACGGGTACTCCACGATGGCCTGACCTGAAGCCTTCGACACCTTCACCACGGTACCGCCAGTGGCGGCGGCTGCGCGCTGGGCCGAGGCTGCATCGGTGAAGAACACCTTGACCCGCGAGGTCGCCACCACCGGCGCGCCGTCACGGGACACCGCCGCCGCGAACTTGCCGGCACCGGCATCAGCAGACGCGGCGGTGGCGCCATCCAGCGAACGCTTGGTACGCGCGCTGGTGGTCGCCGCCGCCTGCGGGGTGATCGTGAACTGGCCGCCGCTGGCCTGCTTTACCGTTGCCGAGGGCGACAGCTGGAAACGCGTGCCGCCCACGTCGAATGTGCGGCCGGTAGCGGATGCCTTCAGTTCCTGCGCATCCACGGTCGACAGGGTCCTGGCCGGAGGGGTCTGCCCCGAGCTCTGTGCCCAGGCAGGGGAGGTCATCACCGCGAAGGTGAGCGTGCTCAACAGAATGGTCGTCTTCATCATCAGTGCCCCAGAACGCGGATCTTGAAGAATTCGAGGTTGCCACGCGATGCAGCGGTCGCGGCCTGCCCCATGTCGGTCACTTCCAGCGTCCAGGTGCCTGTGGCGTTCTCATCCAGGAAGGCATTGCTGGACAGCAGGTCCCAGCTGGTGAAGTTGCTCTGCGCGCCACCCGTGCCCGAACCGATCGCGGTGAACGCCGGCTGCACCACGCTGCGGGTGCCGCTGGGCGACACCAGCACGAACTGCAGCTGGCGCGTGTTGCGGTGGTTGACCCGGAAGCCCAGCTGCACGCTCTCGATGTTGCGCGCGCCGTTGGCCAGCTGGAAGGTCAGGCGTGCGGCGGCGGCCGAGGTGTTGCCGATGGCCACGGTACGCGTGGTGTTGCGCCAGCCGCTGTCGACCAGCGCACCGAGCGACTGGAAGTTCTCGGCCACCTGCACCGCGCGTGCAGCGTTGACCACGCCGAAGCCATACCAGTTGCTGTAGGCACGGCCGGCAGCATTCACTGTCCAGCCCGGCACCAGCGTGCGCCCGTCGGCCAACGTCACCGCCGGCTGATTCGGGTGGTTGCGGGTGGCGGTGGTGGCCAGGATGTACTTCACGTCGCGATAGGACAGGTTCGGATTGGCCTCCAGCACCAGTGCCGCTACGCCCGATACCATCGGCGCCGACGCCGAGGTGCCGTTCATCTTGGCGGTGTAGTTGCAGGTGCTGTCGATGGCCGACAGGTTGCTGTCCAGGGTGTTCTGGCGGTTGGTGTTCTTGTTGCTGCCCTGCGCGCACCCGGTCACGTCGGTGGTGACGATGGCCGGGTCGTAGGCGCGTGCCACCAGGCCGGGCGCGTACTGCGCCTGCAGGCCGTACTCACCGCCAAAGGCCGAGACCCACAGCGCCGAGCCGGTGGAGGAGTAGGACGAGCGCACGCCATCGGCACGCACCGCGCCTACGGTGATGACGTTGAACAGGTTGTTGCGCGGATCGCGTCCGGCCGGCACGCAGCCGGTGTTGCGGTTCTTGGTGTCGGTGGTGCAGACATCCTGGGTCTGGCTGATCGAGGCATTGTTGAAGTTGTTGCCGGCCGACTTCACGTAGATGCCGCCACGGCCACCGCGCGTGCCCGACAGTGCCTGCTCATACGAACGAATCGTGTTTTCGCTGTACGCCAGCGGCAGGTTCGGATTGCCCGGGCCGGCGCCCCAGCTGTTGTTGAACACCTGCACGTCGGCCGACTCCGCGCCGTCCCACCAGGCGTACTCGATGTTGCTCTGCTGGTTGCCCAGGGCCGAGCGCGAAATCGGGTTGAAGCCCTTCAGCGTCGCCGCCGGCGCCACACCGCGCACGCCCAGGTTGTTGGCGCCCACCGCGCCCGCAATGCCGCCGACCATGGTGCCGTGGTTGTCGACATCCGGGTTGGTCGGGGTGGGGTTGTTCGAGCCATTGGTGAAGTTCTTGCCGGCCACCGCCGCCACGTTGGCGGCCAGGTCCGGGTGCGCGATCTGCAGGCCGTCATCGACGATGGCGATGGTGACGCCCTGGCCACGGATGCCATTGCGGAACAGGCCATCCACGTTCAGGTCGTTGCCGGCCACCGGCAGTGTGTCAGCCGGGACCGTCTGCCCGGTGTTGAGCAGGTGCCACTGTATCCCCGCCAGTGGATCGGCCTGTTGGGCCTGGGCGGTGACGGCCAGGCTGCCCAGCACCAGGGCAGTGGCGAGGGCCAGGCGCGCGGAGCGCGGTGGCGCGGAGCGTTGCGTGTGTCGCTTCATACACGAATCCTTCTGTTGTGAATCGGCATGGCAGGACGGCGGGGCGGATCTGCCCCATCGCAACGAGCCAAACGCGACACAACGAAGAACCCCCTACCTCTTCACACACCCAATCTGCAGATGTGCCGATTGCGTCACAAACGCTTATGCCGCGGGGTAATGACGACTGCCGAGCCCCGCATCTGGTGGACGCCAACCTTGGTTGGCCCGCATATCCACGCATGGCGTGGATCTACCATGTGTCATCGCGCGCCCTCACATCGCGCTGTGCTACTACAGCCCGTGCACCCTTCCGCACGGAGCACGATGATGGTCAATCCGCTCGCCCAGGCCCATCGCGGCCTCGGCACCACGCTGTTCAGCCTGTTGAACCCGATACCCTTCGGTTTCTTCGTCGGCGCACTGATCTTCGACGCGATCTACCTCAACAGCGCCGAGGTGATGTGGGGCAAGGCAGCCGCCTGGCTGATCACCTTCGGCCTGCTGATCGCCATCGTGCCGCGCCTGATCAACCTGTTCGCGGTCTGGCGCTGCAACGGCACGGCCACCCGCATCGACCGCATCGACTTCTTGCTCAACCTGGTCGCGGTGGTGCTGGCCATCTGGAACGCCTTCGTGCACAGCCGCGATGCGTACGCCGTTGCGGTGCCGGGCACGATCCTGTCGGCGCTGACCGTGGCCCTGATTGCCCTGGGCCTGATCCTGCTGTCACTGCAGCCGCCGGTGCTGCAGGGAGGTCGTCATGGCTAAGCACATCCTGCCCACCATGGGCGCCCTGGCGCTGGCCGTGATGCTGTCGGCCTGCGCCGGCAAGGCTGAATACCATCCCGCCGACCAGTCGGGCCCGCAGCCGCCGCTGCCCAAGCCGGCCAACTTCCTGATGCCGCCGATGCAGGTGCCCAAGGGCGTCGGCTGGGCTGATGGACAGACCCCCACGGTGGCCGAGGGCCTGAAGATCGAGCGCATCGCCGCCAACCTGCAGCATCCGCGGCGCCTGCTGACCCTGCCCAATGGCGATGTACTGGTGGTGGAAGGCAACGGCCCCGGCGAAGAACCGGTCACCACGCCCAAGCAGTGGATTGCCGGCAAGGTCAAAGCGCGCTCGGGCAAGGCCGGCAAGGGCGGGAACCGGGTCACCCTGCTGCGCCGCACGCCGGGAACGAACACGTGGACCCAGCATGTCTACATCGAGGGCCTGCATTCGCCGTTCGGCATCCAGCTGATCGGCGACACGCTGTACGTGGCCAACACCGGCAACATCATGCAGTACCACTACGTGCCCGGCGAAACCCGCATGTCGGACAAGGGCCGCGAGTTCACCGACCTGCCCAGCACCATCAACCACCACTGGACCAAGGAACTGCTGGCCAGCCGTGATGGCCGCAAGCTGTATGTGGGCGTGGGCTCCAACAGCAACATCACCGAGAACGGCCTGGCCGTCGAATACCGCCGTGCGGTGGTGCTGGAAGTGGATGTGGCCACCCGCGGCAGCCGCATCTACGCCTCGGGCATCCGCAATCCGACCGGGCTGGACTGGGAGCCGAGCACCGGGAAGCTGTGGGCTGTTGCGAACGAACGCGATGAGATCGGTGCCGACCTGGTGCCGGATTACCTTACTTCGGTGAAGGAGGATGGCTTCTACGGCTGGCCCTACAGCTACTACGGCCAGCACGCGGACGAACGCGTGCAGCCGCAGCGGCCGGACCTGGTGGCCAAGGCGATCACACCGGACTACGCGATCGGCTCGCACGTGGCGCCGCTGGGGTTGCTGTTCTACACCGGCCAGGCACTGCCGGCGCAGTACCACGGCGGTGCCTTCATCGGCGAACACGGCAGCTGGGACCGTTCACCGCTGAGCGGCTACGAAGTGGTGTACGTACCATTCAAGGATGGCAAGCCGACCGGGCGGCCGCAGACCGTGGTCAGCGGCTTCACCTCGAAGGACGAGAAGACGCTGATGGGTGCACCGGTGGGCATGGCGATGGACGCCGAAGTCGCGCTGCTGGTGGCCGACGACGTGGGCGACGTGGTGTGGCGGGTGTCGGCCAAATAGCTGTGTAGCGTCGAGCCACGCTCGACTGCTGTGGATCCGGCCTTTGTAGAGCCGAGCCCATGCTCGGCTTACGCGCGCAGCGCGCGGGTTTCCGTGCACCGAGCGAACAGCAGCCGAGCGTGGGCTCGGCTCTACAGTTCGGCGGTACTGCTGCGGAACCCGCTGAACACCGACTCGGCGGCAAACCCCACGCCGCCCAGCAGCACGCCGAAATACACCACCGTTGCCACCACGAAACCATAACCGGCCGCCACCGCCGCGCCATCGCGCTGGATGAAGCCAATCGCAAACGACATCAGCGCCAGTGCCGGCAGCGTGTTGCTGAAAGGAATCGGCCCGGCCGGCGCCATCAGCAGCAGGGTCGCGAACACCAGCATCAGGTTGTTCAGGCGCATCATCTTCTTCGAGCGCACCATCACCGCCAGCCGCATCGGCCGCGACAGCCGCTCCATGCGGTGCACCCACTTCAGCGCACGGCCGAGGTTGGCCTTCAGCTTGTCGGTGGCGATCTCGCGACGCGCCAGCTTCTGCGGCACCCACAGCGGGCGGTCGCGCACACGGCTCAGGCCGATGAGCAGGATCGAGGCGCCAAAGACGGTGCTCAGCCCTGGAATCGACACCGGGATGATGAAGATGGCCGAGAGCAGGATCACGATCAGCAGCAGGCCCTCATCGCCCAGCGCGCTGAGCAGGGTGCCGACGCGCACCTGGTCGCCGGGCAGCTCGTCGATCATCTGCTCGATCTGCTGGGCCAGGGGCGCGCTGTCATTGGTTTCGGGGGCACGGTAGGTCATGCGTCGCAAGGTTCTCCAGGGAAGGGCGGTCAACGGGCCGTCCTGCGGTGGGGGACGCACAGGCTCCCCCAGTATCCCGGCCAACGTGGGCAAAGAGGTGAACCGGGCATGAGGGGGTAAACTGGCGTGCCCCGCACGAGTTGAACGCAATGGACATGGGCCGCCGGCAATCGACCATCGAACTGGTCGCCATCGACATGGATGGCACGCTGCTGGACCCGTCGCACCAGCTCACCTCCCGCGCCAGGAAGGCCATCGCGCAGGCGCGGGCGCTGGGCGTGCACATCGTGCTGACCAGTGGCCGCCCGGTTCCGGGCCTGGCGCCGTACCTGCACGAGCTGGGCATCACCGGCAACGACGACTACTGCATCGCCTGCAATGGCGGCCTGGTGCAGCGCATCGGCACGCGCGAAACCGTGGTCGAATATCCGCTCAGCTTCGACGACTTCCTGTTCTGCGAGCAGGTGGCCCGCGACCTGGGCGTGCACTTCCAGGCGCTGGACAGCCGGCGCATGTACACGCCCAACCAGGACATCAGCTACTACACCGTGGCCGACTCGCATCTCTCGCGGATGCCGCTGTCGTATCGTCGCGTGGAGGACATGGATCCATCGATGTCCTTCATCAAGCTGATGATGATCGACGCGCCGGACGTCCTGGATGCCGCCATCGCGCGCCTGCCGAGCGAACTGACCGAGCGCTTCGCGGTACTGAAGAGCGCGCCGTTCTTCCTGGAAGTGTTCGACCACCGCGCCGGCAAGGGCCCGAGCCTGCAGAAGCTGGCCGCGCACCTGGGCATCGACCGCGCCAACGTGATGGCCATCGGTGACCAGGAGAACGACCTGACCATGCTGCAATACGCCGGTACCAGCGTGGCGATGGGCAATGCCATCGACGCGGTGAAGGCGGTGGCGCGGTTTGAGACCAGCAGCAATGCCGACGAAGGCGTGGCGCGCGCCATTGAGCGTTTCGTCCTGCAGTAACCGCGCGTCTCTATGCCCTGGTAGGTGCCCACCTCATCCGCCTCGGTGGGTGCCAACCTTGGTTGGCACACGAGCGCCGACCAAGGTCGGCCCCCACCACGCCGGGGCTATACCCACGTATAGCCCACCCATCCCCACCGCCATTGGCGCTGTACCACGGTGCAATGGCGGATGCGGCAGTGCGATGCAAGAATTCCGCACGTCGAAATCACCCCACCGAATCTCACGGCAGATGATCGTCTTCGTCTGCCACTGACCGGCACGCACCGCGCCGTCACGCCTTCAACGCAACCGCACCGCCAGCCAGGGCGCCGACACCGGTGCTGCAACGCGCTGGGCGTGCGCCTGCGCCGCTCTCTCCCTGCACCTGGATCTGCTGCCATGAACACCCCACCCACGACGCGCCTCGCCCTGGCCATCATCGCGGCCATCACTGCACCTGCGTACGCCGCAGACACGCACGACGCCGCGCTCGACACGCCCACTACACTCAACGCCCTGCAGGTCATCGCCACACCGCGCGGTGCGGCCGTGGCACCGACCCAGGTGATCGGCCCCAACCGCTACATCATCAAGGCCGAAGACCTCGACGCGATGGTCACCGGCAACAACGGCTTGGCCATGCTCAAGCAGGTGCCCGGTGCCAGCTACACCGCCACCGATGGGCTGGGCCTGGATATCTCGGCCACCAGCCTGTTCGTGCGCGGCTTCCGCATGAATGAAATGGGCATCACCTTCGAGGGCGTGCCGCTGAACGACAACGGCTTCCTCTCGCTCACCGGCACCAGCGTGGTGAACGTGGGCGTGCCCGATGGTATCGGCGCGATCACGGTCAGCCCTGGCGGCGCACCGGTCAGCGTGTTCTCCAGCAGCATCAACGGCGGCAGCCTGGAATACCGCCTGCGCGAGCTGCAGGACACGCCCAGCCTGCGCGTGAAGCAGGGCGTGGGCAGCAACAACACGCTGGTCACCACCGTGTCCGGGCAGAGCGGCCAGCTCGGTGAGCATGGCCCGAAAGTGCTGGTCGACCTGCAGCGCGTGTCCGCCGACAAGTACCAGGGCGAGGGCACGCAGAACTTCCTGCGCGGCGACCTGAAGCTGCAGCAGGACGTCGCCTGGGGCGATGTCACCGTGTTCCTGTCCGACAGCAAGGCCAAGGTCTGGGGCTACAACAACATCTCCTTCGACATGATCCGCAAGCTGGGCTGGAAGGCCGACATCTTCTATCCGGACTACGCTTGGGCCTGGTACGTGGCTTCGCCGGAAAACGCGGACAAATCCTGCGGCGCCTACACGTGCGGTGAGCTGTCCGAACTGATTCCGTACGACACCGGCCAGACCACCCGCGACCGCGTGTCATCGATCAACCATCGCTTCCAGATCACCCCGGCGCTGAGTGGCAACGTGCAGCTGTACAACGCCAACAGCCACACCCAGGCCACGCTGACCGACCCGACCGTACCGTCGCCCAACGGCGCACCGTTCTCCGAACAGGTACAGACCCCGCGCCTCAACCGCCTGGGCGGCATGCTCAACCTGCAGTTCGAGACCGGCGCGCATACCTTCACTGCCGGCTTCTGGCAGGAGAAGAGCAAGGCCGCGGCCAAGACCGAGTGGTACCAGCAGCCGTTGCTGGGCGAGGGCCCGCCGCTGAAGGCCACCGGTCCGTTCGATGTGTACGGTCCCGCGTTCAAGACCGACAACGCATCGAGCTGGGTGACCCGCTCGCGCCAGTTCTACCTGCAGGACGACATCGTGTTGAATGACACGCTGAAGCTGGGTGTCGGCTTCAAGGCCGTGGACTTCCGCACCCGCGGTGGTGGCCTGGGTGATGCCAAGGACCGGCCGGTGAATGGCACGCTGCGCGCGAAGAGCAACTTCCTGCCGCACGTCTCGCTGTTCTGGAGCCCGACCGAATCCACCGATGCCTTCATCGACCTGGCCAACACCATGAACGGCTACCGCGTGGCCCAGCGCGGCAACATCGGCTACACCGCCTCGGCGTGGACCATCACCGACCAGGAAGAGTTCGACCGCGTGGCCGGCACGCTGCGCCCGGAGAAGAACTGGAACCTCACCGTGGGTGCGTCGCATCGCTTCGATCGGCTGACGATCACCGGCGACGTGTTCTACAACGACATCCGCAACCGCCTGCTGTCGGCCGCCATCGGTACCCAGTTCACGCAGATCAACACGGTTCGGCTGATGCCGAAGATGCATGTGATCGGTGCCGACCTCGGCATCACCGCCGACCTGACCGACCACCTGCAGTTCTACCAGGGTGTGGCCGTGGCCCGTTCGTACTACGACAGCGATTTCGTGGTGGGCGACACGGTGTACCCGATCAAGGGCAATGCCCAGCCGGGCTACCCGCAGATCTCGCTGGTCAGCGACCTGTCCGCCCACTTCGGTGACTGGCGCTTTGGCGCCACCAGCACCTCCTACCTGCGCCAGCCCTTCACCTACGAGAACGACATCCGCGTACCGACGTTCTGGCAGGTCAACACCTATGCCGCCTACCGCTTCGGTGCCGACAGCGCCGTGCCGGGGCTGGAGCTGCGGCTGGACGTGAGCAACCTGTTCAACCGCCACAACATCGGCACCGCCACTATTGCCGGCTCGTCGTTCTCTGGGGATTACCAGACCCTGCAGCGCAGCGCGCCACGGCAGCTGATGTTCAGTACCTCGATGACCTTCTAGGTAGATCCACGCCATGCGTGGATGCACTTGGCGGCCCCCCAAACCCACCTGGCCCCCCTTGGGCAATCAACAGGGATTTTCTGGCGGCGACGCAAGGTTCCCACAATGTTGCTGGGTCATGCTGTCGGCATGGCTCAGTACAACCCGCGATCACCGTTGTTCGACATCCGGGGCCCGGGACGGCCCCGGCAGGCGCCGTCCGTGACGCCTGTGATCGACCTGCAGGCCGAGTACCAGTTCTGGCACGTCTACGAGCGCGTGGTCCGTCCGTTGCCCGGTGGGGGGCTGCGGCAGGCCTGGCTGGTGTGCCAGAAGGTGTACCGGGACCGGTGGCAGCACCCGGACGACAGCGACGAGGCGGCGTTGTCACGGGTGCTGTTCGGCGACAACATGACGGCTGGCCGGGCGTCGGAACTGGCGGAGCTGCACGCGCTGGTCAGCCGTCGGGTGGCGTCGCTGGCGAAGCGGGGATGGTTGCATTCGGCAGCCTGATGCCTGCCCTTGGTGGGGTCGACTGTTAGTCGACCGCTCTTCGCACCCGGCCGCAGGAGGACACGCGCAGTCAGCGTCTATTCGACTCGGGCGAACATACCAAGGTGATTCCGTCTTCCGGGTATGCCTGAGGAAAGCGGTTATTCTCACGACACCATGTCGCGGCGGGCGGCGATAGCCATTCGATCAGCGTCAGAATCTCATCGTGGTGCCCGCGTAGGTTCCAGCCGAGGATCGGTTCGTGATGGGCGATGCGGTTGCGTAGCACGCGTATGCGAGTCAGCGGTCCCGAAAAGCTCCTCCTCTTCAGTCCCCTGGGCGCACTGGGGTCCGCAATCCGGTGAAGGATCTGCTGCCAAAGGGCCTCGTAGTCCTTGTTGAACATTGTTGTCCAGAAACTGAAGGTGAGACTGGCGACCACACCGCCTGCTGTTACCGTCTTTCCCGCTCTGACCAATTCGTTGACGGCTTTGGCGACCTGCTCGAGTTGATGAGCAACCTTCAGGGCGCCAGCGCCTCGGCCGTACCACGCCTCGCCCTTGGCCTGGGTCAGAACGGTGTGGATGCGGTTTCGCAGTGCCACTTCCAACGTCTGCAGTGGTGCGTAGAGGCTTTCAGACAAGTGGGTATTGCATCCATACAGGGCGATGGCTCGGCTACGGTCGCCCCCCGCCCAATCCAGGTAGCGGCCAAAGCGCTCCAGGGAAAGGGCTTCTTCGAATCTGTCATGGCTCATCGCTGCCTGGACGCCTCCACTGATGCCGATTGCAGTGTGCCGCCGTGTGGGGTACGGTGGTCAGGTACACCCCGGTACCGTCTCTGTCCTTCTGGGCACGCGGCCGGGGTATTTTTTTGATTGTTGCTGCTCCCGTGCGGACGAGGGCTCCCGGCAATCAGGCTCATGCATTTCCCCGATCCAACTGCCGATAGCCAATCGCCTCAGCCAGATGCGCGGTCTGGATACCCTCGCAACCCGCCAGATCCGCAATCGTGCGCGCCACGCGCAGAATCCGGTGCATCGCCCGTGCGGAAAGCTGCAGACGTTCAATCGCCTGCTCAAGTAGATCCTGATCGGCCTCGCTCAGCTTCGTGCACGCCCGCAGCGCCGCCGGCGGAAGACGTGCATTGAGCCCGCCACGTGCCTGCTGCCGGGCATGGGCGGCTTCCACCCGTGCACGTACCGCAGCACTGGGCTCACCCAGTGGCGTGCTCTCCCGCAGCTCCACCGCGTCCATACGCGCCACGCTGATATGCAGATCGATGCGGTCCAGCAACGGACCGGACACGCGCGCACGGTAGCGGTTGATGCGTTCGTCGCTGCACAGGCAGCGGTTGCTGCGGTCGCCGGCCCAGCCACAGGGGCAGGGATTCATCGCCGCCACCAGTTGAAAGCGCGCCGGATACTGCACGCTGCGTGCCGCGCGGGCGATGCGGATGTGGCCGGATTCCAGTGGCTCGCGCAGGGTTTCCAGCGCGCTGCGGTTCCATTCTGGGAGCTCATCAAGGAAGAGGACTCCATGGTGGGCCAGTGATATTTCACCGGGGCAGGGCGGGTTGCCCCCACCCACCAGCGCCGCCGCGCTCGCGCTGTGATGGGGCGCTCTAAAGGGCCGCTGCCGCCAACGTCTTGGGTCCAGCCCTTCGCCACTCACCGACGCAATCGCGGCAAGCTGCAGCGCCTCAGTCTCTTCGGTATCCGGCAACAGGCTGGGCAGGCGCGAGGCCAACAGCGTCTTGCCGCAGCCAGGGCTACCGATCAACAACAGATGGTGACCACCTGCTGCGGCCACTTCCAACGCGCGCCGTGCATGCGCCTGCCCGCGCACGTCGGCCAGATCGGGCAGTGGCAACGGTGTCGAGTCCACGCGCTCCACGGGTGGCAACAGGCGCGGATTGCCCAGCCCGGCGCAGCATTCCAGCAACGTACGCGCTACACGCACATCGGCGTGCTCGGCCAACGCAGCCTCTGCGGCATTCCCCGGAGGCACCACCAGAATGCGCCCAGCCTCGGCGGCGGCAATTGCGGCGGGCAGTGCACCCGCCACTGGCCGCAGCTCACCGGTCAGGCCAAGCTCGCCCAGGAATTCGTACTGCAGCAGTGACTGCGGATCGACTTGACCACTCGCGGCAAGAATGCCCAGCGCAATCGCCAGGTCGTAACGTCCACCTTCCTTGGGCAGGTCGGCGGGCGCGAGATTCAGAGTGATGCGTCGCTGCGGAAAGTCGAAGCGCGCGCAGAGCAGGGCGGCACGCACGCGCTCGCGTGATTCGCGGACGCTGGTCTCGGCCAGGCCGACAATCTGGGTGGCAGGCAGGCCGCCAGAGAGGTGCACTTCCACCCGCACCAGTGGGGCATCGACCCCGGCGCGGGCACGGCTGTGGACCAGCGCCAGGCTCATGTGTGGATTCCTGCAGAAAGACGCTTGATGGTGCGGCAGGTGCTCTGCAGGGACTATCGGGAATTGCCGGTGAAGCGGCTAGGGGGATTCCTGCAGACCGTTGGAGTGCGCCTGCGCGCTTCGCAGCGGCCGGTGTTCGCGATCGAGTGTCGGAACTCAACCGGTATGACATGGAACAACGCCGGGGAATAGGCCGTTGCCGCTCGCCCGGGCCGGCCTTTCACCTCACTGGATCTGCGCCCGGGAGACGCTAAAATTCACCCAACACACCCGCCAAGCCTCTGACGCGCTAGTTCGCGACATGCTCAAATTGGCGGGTTTTTTTTGCCTGCTGATTGGAGTCAGGATGACTCACTACCGCAAACCACCCCTGTCGATTCAGGAACAGTTGGATCTGCTCCAGCAGCGCGGGCTTGCCATTGGCGATACCGCCAATGCCAATCGATACCTGCAGCGTGTCGGCTACTATCGTCTTATGGGCTATCTCTACACACAGCGTATGCCCGGTAGCGACAGTTTCCGCGATCAAGCGACATTCGAAGAAGCGATAAGCCTCTATGAGTTCGATAGAGCGCTTAGAGACCTAGTGATGGAGGCCGTCGGCCATATCGAGGTTGCAACGCGGACCGTGCTCACGTACCACTTTGCGCATGCGAGCGGCGCCTTCGGCCATCTGGAAGCGAGTAATCTGACCTTCGCTGGACAGGAGCATGCAGATTGGCTGGATGGCGTCGAAAGTGAAGTGGTGCGCTCCAGGGAGACGTTCATTTGGCACTACCGGGACAAGTACACCTCACCGGCGTTTCCCAAAGTACCGGTTTGGATGGCAACGGAAGTCATGTCGCTGGGGTCGCTCTCCCGCCTCTACAAAGCGCTTCGTACCCGTGAGCAGAAAGCTGTTGCGGGTGAGATGGGCCTGGCAGCCCCCGTCTTCGCGAACTGGCTGCATGTAACCAGCGTGGCGCGAAACGTCGTTGCACACCACAGCAGGCTTTGGAACAAGGAGCTCGGCGTTTCGGCGGTTCGTCCTCGGTCGGCGGGATGGTCTGAACATGAGGCACCGTATGCGCCGAACCGCTCCTTCTTTCTGTTGCTCCTGCTTCGCAAACTTCTGGAAGCGACAACCGCTGATTCCAAGGATTGGCGTGAACGTGTCGATGCCCATCTCGCGGCTGGCCTGACGAACGAAGTTCGAGTGAAGAGCCTCGGGGCTGCGGCAGGATGGCAGGGGCACCGCCTGTGGCGCGGGACCAGGAGTCGCCTTTGCTGTCGAGAGAGCTTTCGGTGCCTTCGTGTTATGGATGGCCGGTCGGGGGGATTCTCGTCAATCGCGGTGCGGCGCCCCAGGTAGACACCGCTGCTCATCAGGCATCGCCCCATTGAAGCGCCCAAACCGCGCCTCAACCCACGAAGGCCCCGCACTCTCTCCACCAGCAACCGCCCCTGGCTCTGATGCAGATCCAGCCACCGCTCGAAGCTGATGCGCAGACGCTCGATGTCCGGCGCCCGCCACCGTGCATCGGCAGGCATGCGGATCAGCACGCGCGAGGGCGCGTTCTCCACGTCCAGCACCAGAACGCCCTTGCAGCGGATTTCGAAGGACGTCACCCCATAGAACGCCAGCGGGATCGTTCAATCGTTACTGGTACGCCGACAACAATCCGTACAGATATATTGATCCTGATGGCCGTTCCAGCATGAATCTGTTCGGCGACCACGATCCGGCGGGATTAAGGAGGGCTGGAGACGCGGTAGATTCACGCTCAATGTTTACGCTCACCGCTCACGCAAATCCAGATCTGGTACAGGACCAGCGCAACTCAACGCGCTACACGGACTTCAAATCGTCGGAGTCCCTTGATCGCGCTCGAAGTGACGTCGGCTTGAAACGTGGGCAAACCGTATTCATGGCTGCGTGTCATTTAGGCGTGGCCCCAACAGGATTGAACAAGTCAATTGGCCAGCTATGGGCCGATCTGAACGATTCCACCGTCTATGCGCCGAGTGGTTTTGTCATGTATCCCACAAACTACTCAGGTGGCCCTGTTACCCTGCGTGTTAACATGCAGCAGGACGGCAAGGGCGCGCCAGGTGTCTGGAATCGATTGACTCCAGGCGGTACTGGAAGTTCAGGCCCAGCCATCAAGACGATTCGATTCAATGCAAACGGCTCGACGACCATAACATTTGCTGGATCACAGACTGGAAGTAGGCTTCCTCTTACTCAGACCATCGGAAAACCAAAATGACAAGCCTTAAGGCTTCGTTGCCAGCTTGGCTGATGTTGCTTTTTTCGGCATGTGGCAATTCCGGAGGAGCCTCTTCCGAGAAAGCCACAGGCGATGTGATCGCAGGGAGCAGAAGCGAAAGCTACGGCCCCGAATCCGCAGCACAGATGGAAGCCAGGGCCCGCTCTGGCGATGGGCACGCTCAGGCGTTGGTGGAGAATCACTACCGCGAGATAGGCAATGCAGCCCTCTATAGGCAATGGATGGAGGAGGGGGTTTCGAGAGGAGATCCTGCGGCGATGCAGCGCCTCGCTTCCCATCTCATTTCGTTGGGGGGGAGGGAGAATTGCCGCCGGGCTGAGGTGATGCTGGTGCGGGCGCGCGCGCTTGTGACAGACGACGATGCGTCGTTCCTTGGAGCGCTCGACTCCACGATGCGACGGCTGAAGGGCGAGCTACCGGGTAGCACACCCTGCAAATAGCGGCCGCAGGGAAGCGCTGATCTTCCTCCTTATCAGTGTCAGTTGATGATCTCCCCACTCCCCGAAGCAACAAACGCCTTCAACTGCCGAACGAACTCCGCGCCGTAGAGCTCCCACTCCACAATCTCCCCCACCACCCGCAACGGCTGCGCACTCCGATACGACCGCGTCGGGTTCCCGGGAAACTTCTTGTTGGTCACGTTCGGGTCGTCCTCGAACGGCCCGGTCGGCTCCACCACATACACGCGCGGCCGCCCCTCACCTCGGGCCATCTCCGCAGCCAGCCCGGCGCCCTTGGCAATGGTGGTGAAGTAGATGTGGTTCATCACCACGCTGTCGCGATAGTTGGAGCGGAAGCCCGCGCTCAGCAACTCGCCCACCGCCAGGTCAGCGCGGGTGCCGTGATAGAACGGCCCAGCCACCTGGTCGCAGGTGTCATGCGAAACGGGTGTCCATTCGGTGTCCTGCGCCATCGGCACTGCCCCTGCGTGTCCTGCCGGATCGACAGGCCGGCGAGTCTAGGGCGCCCGGTGGGCCTTGCTGCAAGGCCCCATCCGGGAAATAATCTGTAAACGGGAGGCGCGGTGCGCCTCCTTTTTTCATTCTGCGGCGCCGCGCCCTTCCAGCTCGCGCACGGCGGTTTCCAGCGCGTCCAGCTTCTGGCGGGTCTTCAGCAGCACGGCGCGCTGCACTTCGAACTCCTCGCGGGTGACCAGGTCGAGCTTGGCCAGGCCGGCCTGCAGTTGGCTCTTGAAGGTGGCCTGCAGTTCCTCGCGCGATTCGCGCAGGCCTGGCGGCACCAGGTCGCTGAGGCGACGGGCGAGGTCATCGATCTGGTCCAGGTCGATCATGGGGAGGGAGCCGTGGGGTAACAGCCGGTTCGATCTTCAGCCCGCCGAGTTAAACCATGCGCGAAACCTTGTGATGGCCTCCTCAGACCATTCCGTCGCACTTTTCGAGCACAAACGCGGTGGCTGGCCGGGCTCGTTAGGAAAAGGCCTACAGGTCAATGCGGGTTTTTCCTACGAGTGTGAGGCCGTTGGACCGTGCAGAATCGGCAGCGCTGTATGAACAGGTTGTTCATTCTCGCCAGGGGGACATCATGGGATGCAATGGGTGGCGGCTCGCTCCAGTGTTGCTGTGCTTCGCTGCAACATCGGCTTCGGCGCAGGAATTCGTGGAGGCCGAGTCCGAGTACGCCAATCGCATTGGCAAGGCCCAGCAGCTTGGGAAGCTTGATGCAGGTGCCTTCGGCGAGAGCATTTCTCTGTTCAACGGGCAGTTGAGCTTTTCGGTCACAGACATCGCCATCCCGGGCAACGCGGGGCCGCCTGTGGCGCTGAGTCGAAAGCGCAGCATCAGTGAGCGCTACCTGTATCAGGATAGTAAGCCGGGCGACCTTGCAGGCTTCTACGATTGGGATATTGATGTGCCCCATCTTGAGGGCGTCTTCAGTGCCCGCGGATGGGTGGTCGGGCCTGACAACGATGCGAACCGCTTCCAGCGCTGCTCACAACAGAAGCGGCCCTACATCGGCGATGGCGGCATTTCCTATTACCCGGAAACCGTGTTCTGGAACGGCTACGGTCTGAACCTGCCGGGCGACGGGGGCTCGCAGCTGCTGGTGGCATCGGCCAATGTCCCTATGCCCGCCGATGGGCAGAGCTACCCTTGGGTGACAACCGGCAACGTGCGCGTCCGGTGCTTGCCGCAGACCCAGAACGGAGTGCCTGGTGAGGCGTTCCTGGCGGTCACGCCGGATGGGACGAAGTACTACCTCAACTGGGTCGTGACGCGCGAAATGACCCGTATGAACTACAGGGATAATCCGCTGGCACCCACCCGGTCGCTGCCGCGAACCCATGTCTTTTTCATGGCGACGCGCGTGGAGGATCGTTTCGGCAACTGGGTCAATTACGGATACAACGGCGACAAGCTGACGTCCATCACCAGCAGTGACGGACGTGCCATCACCCTTGAGTACTCCGGCGACCGCATTACACGTGCCTCGGCCAACGGCCGAACATGGACCTACCAGTACCGCGAACCCGGCGTACTGGGTTCACGTATTGATGGTGGACTGGCTGCCGTCGTGCTTCCCGACGGCACGCGGTGGACCTACACCGTGAGCGGCACCCTGCGCCCACCCAATTTTGGACCTACACAGGAGGGCTCCGAGTGCGATCCCCGTATGGGAACCGTCTACGGCCCCTACAGCTACGCGGTGGGTCATCCGGCGGGTGCGGTGTCTACCTACTCACTGGCCTATCGCTACTTCTACCGCGCTGCCGACATCAGCCCGTGCTCGTCGCCTGAGCAGACGCCCTATGTCGGTGTCTGGAACCTGCAGCAGCGGACCATCAGTGGGCCGGGCCTGCCATCAATGACAACCACCTACGGCTTCCAGGATGGCTTTTCAGCCGGGGGGCGATGGACGACGGTGACCGAGCCTGACGGAAGCGTCACCAGCTATCTGTTCGGCGTGCGGCCGCGTGTCGATGAAGGCAAGGTGCTGGAGACCCGAACCGCCAATGCTGCAGGTGTGACGCTTCAAGGCGTGAAATACCAGTATCTGAGCAAGGAAGAGGCTGCTGGTCAGTTCATTCCTCTTGTGGGGCAATCGCTGAGCATCATGACCCCAACCGAAGGACTCATCGAGCCGCAGAAGCAGGTCGTCACCACGCGTGAGGCCACGGCGTATACCGAGCGGGTGGACCGATTCGACCTCTTTGCGAGGCCGGTCCAGACCTACAGTGGAAGCGACCTGGCCGTGGCCAAGGACAGGGTTGTATTCCATGACAATCTCGCCAGCTGGACCTTAGGCCAGAAAGAACGCGTGGAAGATGCCGACACTGGTGTCGAGCGAAATCGCACGGAGTTCAATGCACAGTCCCTCCCGCATTCCATATGGGTGTTCGGCAAGCTGAAGCAAACGCGGGCCTATGACTCACTGGGGAACCTCACGCAGGTGGTTGATGGCAACGGCAACACAACACAACTGCAGGATTACAAGCGGGGCACGCCTCGGCGCATCCTGTACGCCGATGGCACCAGCATCTCCGCCACGGTGGACGACAACGGCTGGCTGTTGAGCAGAACCGACGAAACCGCGGCGACCACTAGCTACGGCTACGACGCGGCCGGCCGCTTGGCGCTCATCCAGTATCCCGGCGGCGATAGCGTGGCGTGGAATGATTCGATCATCAGCTATCAGCGGACGACCGGGTCTGAACGAGGGTTGGCAGCGGGACACTGGCGTCGCACGGAATCAACCGGAAATGCCCGGCGTATCACTTGGCATGACGCGTTGATGCGCCCGGTACTCACCGAGGAATACGACGCGGCCACCCGCAGTTCAACGTTGCGGCAGGTCATCACATCCTATGACCACGCCGGCAGGACGATCTTCCAGTCCTATCCCGGTCGCTATCGCGTGGAGGGGCCCTGATGCGAGTTCCGACAATGATGGAATGTGGCGTTCAGTCGCGCTGGCTCAGCGCATTGCTGCTGATGATCATGGCGCTTGCGCTTAGTCCAGCAGTGCACGCCCAGGCGTGGGTCAGACTGACTGGCCCTGCGCAGACCGTCTACACAGCTCCAGCAACTGTGACCATGACGGTTGAGTTCGGAAGTACCAATGGGGGCCCAAAGTCGGAGTACATCGACAATGTCCGGCTGACGCAGAACGGCGCGCTGGTTACCAATTTCGCGTATGGCGCTTACACGGTGCATGGTCTGCCTCCAGGAACGTATCAGTACATGCTGACGGCGCAGGGTATCCGCAACCTCAACGGAGAGGAGATCGTCCGGTCGCTGCAGAGCGGACCAGTGGTCATCACTGTCAATGCACCACCAGAGCCCGTCAATTCAGGCGAGTTGGTGTCTGCCTCGCTGTCAACCAATCGTGTGGTGGCCGGCCAGCCGTTCGTGGCGACGGTCACGATGAGGAATACCGGGGAAACCACATGGACGCCGGAAGGCGGATATGCACTCAGCATGCCTAACAACAATCCGGCGTACTGGCAATCATCCAGCCTACCCGTCCCAGGGCCGGTGCCGCCGGGGGCAATCGCGACCTTCAACATCACTCTGGTTCCCAACACGGGCGCGGCCAATGGAGGCTGGTATGGCGTGTCATTCCAGATGCACAGGAATGGGAACTGGTTTGGGCTTGCTACAGGCCAGATCGGCTTCTTCATATGGCAACCGGTCAACGGCGCTGAGTACCACAGTCAGTCCGTAGCCAGTGAAATGAAGACAGCGGGAAGCCAATCCGCCGTAGTAAGGATGAAGAACACTGGAGACACCACGTGGCAACCTGGCAGCCATTGGCTAGGCGCCCAGAATCCCACCGATTCAACACTTTGGGGCAGTGCGCGCATTGCGCTCCCTCGTGCGGTGGCGCCTGGGGAGACAGTTGATATTCCAGTGCCGATGCAAGCACCGACAAGTCCAGGTGTCTACAACTTTCAGCGGCAGATGTGGGCTGATGGAAAGGGCTGGTTCGGGCCCGCCACGCCGAATGTGGCGGTCAACGTAACCGCGCCTGTGAACAACGCGCGAACCGAGGAGGGCGGCGGCTTCCCGATCAGTATGGAGACGGGTAGCTCGATGCAGATGCGGCTGCGCTTCCGCAACACAGGCGAGACGACGTGGAGCAACGGAGCGGGCTACGCACTGGCAACCGAGAATCCTGCCGACAACACCGTGTGGAGCGCCGCACGCATTCCCCTGCCGCATGATGTGCCCCCCAATGGCATCGTTGAATTTCTATTCACGATCACCGCACCTTCCGCAGCCGGGCAATACCCGTTGCAGTGGCGGATGAATCAGGAAGGTGTGGGCCGATTTGGAGATGCCACAGCCAATACCAATACCCGCGTAACGCTTCCGCCTCTGAAGGGTACCTGGACCGAGTACGATGCACTGGGACGCCCCACATCGGTTTCCCAGGATACCGAGTCCGGAGTGGCAACCAGCGTCATCAACTACGAGGCGGGCAATCGACGCACCACGGTGGATCCGCGAGGCTATACCACCCGGGTGCAGTACCTTGCGTTCGGTACACCGGCGCAGTCTGATGCAATTTCCATCAGCGCGCCCGAAGGGGGATTTACCGATATTCCCCGGGATCGCTATGGGCGGCCGGCGGCGATCGTACGTCGCAATGCAGACGGCAGCGTGCGCTTGCAACGCACGCTTGTGTACGGCGCTGGCGGGGAATTGTGCAAGACCATAGAGCCAGAGTCTGGGGCTACTGTCATCGCCCAGGATGGCGCTGGCAACACTCTCTGGACTGCCAGTGGTTTGAACCTTCCGGATGCCGCCAACTGTGATCTGGCGGCGGCCCAAGGATCCGGGCGACGTATTGACCGGGCGTACGATGCGCGCAACAGGATTTCGACGCTGACGTTCCCCGATGGAAACGGAAACCAGACTTGGTTCTACGCCGCAGATGGGCTTCCAACACAGATAGTCACGCTCAACGATGGTGGAGCGAGCCAGACGACCAATGCCTACAGCTACAACAAGCGGAGGCTGATGACGGGCGAATCCACGTCACAGCCCGGTTGGTTCACGTGGGGGCTGGGCTACTCCTACGACGCCAACGCCTCGCGATCGGGTATCCAGTACCCGAGCGGCATGTTCATTGCTCTGGATCCGAATGCCCTGGGCCAGCCGAGTCGCGTCGGTAGCTATGTGAGTGGCGCTGAGTACCATTCCAACGGAAGCCCACGGCGATTTGCTTACGGTAACGGCGTTCAGTTCGTGCAGGAGTTGAATGTACGGAACCTGCCTTCCCGGATCACTGCGTCACCCAGCGTGGTTGACCTGACCTATGCATACGACGCCAGCGGAAATGTCAGCGCCATCCTCGATTCAATGGATGCAGGCCGTGACCGGCAGATGATCTACGACGGCATCGGACGTCTGACGCAAGCTACGTCGGCTGCCTTCGGTGGGGATGGAGTGATTCGCTACGCGTATGACGTTCTCGACAACACGCTGAGCGCCAAGTTGTCTGGACGCAAAGATCATACCTATGCGTACGATGCACGTAATCGGTTGACCAACATCATGTCAAGCGACGGCGCGACGACGACGGGTTTGGCGTACGACGTGCAAGGGAACCTTTCGATGCGCAATGGCCAGCCATTCGTATTCGACTTCGGAAATCGGCTGCGCTCTGCGCCAGGACCAGAGAATTATCGCTATGACGGCCATGGGCGTCGCGTTCTGGCGTGGTTGCAGGGCAGTGGCTCGATTCTTTCCATGTACGACAGTGAGGGAAAGCTCCGCAGGCAGCAGAGTGAACGTGATGGGAAGGTTCGGGAGTACGTCTATATGGGGTCGATGCTGGTTGCAACCCTGGAGGCTGGGGCTGACGGGGTAGTTCACCCGAAATATGCGCACGCAGATGTTCTGGGTTCACCCATTGCAGCCACCGATGCCTCCGGAGGTGTGATTGAACGGAGTTTTTATGATCCCTACGGCGAGTTGTTGAATCGTGGGCTGAGAGACGAAGTCGGATTTTCAGGCCATGTAAGTGACAGCCAGAATGGCATCTCGTACATGCAGCAGCGCTACTATGATCCGGTCGTCGGACGCTTCCTCTCTGTCGATCCAGTTACGGCTCATGCCAGTCCTACGAATGCATTCAATCGATACTGGTATGCGAGCAGTAATCCTTATCGATTCGTTGATCCTGATGGCCGTTACACCTGTGAAGCCGCGATGTGCGCGCCTATCAAGGCTTATGTTGGACAACTCAGGGAGTCACGGGCTAACCTCACGGATCGCCGGGAGCAGCGCATCGTCGACAAGATACTGCGCAGCATAGGAACCGAAGGTTCCGCTGGACCGCATTATGTGTCCGGTGAGCTGGACGGCAAGACAATCGCCAATACCAATCAGAAGGGGACAGTCACTGTCGATCTCAGCAAGGTCGACAGCCCGAAGACGGGCGCGCAGGTGATAGCCCATGAAGATCAGCACGATATTGATACGGCGGAGCGTGGACGCCCCGCGGCCACCAGTGATGAGGTTCGTGCCACAGAGCGGAGTGCTTACGGCACGGAGGCGGTTGTTGCCAAAGGCCTTGGGATCAACATCAGCAAGAGTGAACAGGCCAAGGGGGTGGAGGGTTCTGTTGCAAACTGGGAAGCGCGTCAGCCCAAGACCGAGAAGGACAAATGACTATGAAATCAGCGTCATTAGTGCCCATGCTGAGCCTGCTGCTATCTGCATGTGCCAGTGGGGGGGCGACAACCATGAACGACGATCCTCATGATGAAGTGCTGTGTGCCATCGCTAAGAATCCCGGCGAATATGATCGGGACGAGGTCGTGTTGTCAGCTCGATATGTAACGGATAATCGCCACGAAGAGGTTCTGCGCAACTCCCGCTGCAGCGATGGCGCACGAATCCTCGATATCGGCAAGCATGGGGCCGCCAGTTCGGTCGCACGTTTTTACGCCGAACAGAAGCGTATATGCCTGGAGCGTAACAGTCCTGGCCTGTGCAATATCTCTGCCAGCGTGCAGGTGTCCGGGCGGATTCGGCTGACGCAGGACCGTGCCGTGTTCGATCTCGAGGACGTGAGGCACTTCGCGTTTGACGATGAGCGGTAGTCTGCTTTTCGCCCCGCTGTCTGGCGAAAGTGGCGTCAACTCAATCTGATGTCGAGCGCCCTTCCAGCTCGCGCACGGCCGTTTCCAGCGCATCCAGCTTCTGGCGGGTCTTCAGCAGCACGGCGCGCTGCACTTCGAACTCCTCGCGGGTGACCAGGTCCAGCTTGGCCAGGCCGGCCTGCAGCGCGCTCTTGAAGGTGGCCTGCAGTTCCTCGCGCGATTCGCGCAGGCCCGGCGGCACCAGGTCGCTGAGGCGACGGGCGAGGTCATCGATTTGGTTCAGGTCGATCATGGGGTGCTCCGTGGGGGTGGGCCCGTGCATCCGGCGCGGGCAGGCCATTCGGGCACAAGGATACTGCTGGCACCCACTGCCCGGACAGGCCGCAGCGGCTTCGCACGGACCACGTTCAGGCGCTATCCTCCACGCCGGAAGACAGGAGATAGACGATGAAGATGGTCATGGCGGTGATCAAGCCGTTCAAGCTCGACGACGTGCGCGAAGCGCTGGCCGAGCGTGGGGTTACCGGGATCACGGTGACGGAAGTGAAGGGCTTTGGTCGCCAGAAGGGCCATACCGAGCTGTACCGCGGCGCGGAGTATGTGGTCGATTTCCTGCCGAAGGTGAAGCTGGAAGTGGCGGTGACCGATGACCAGGTGGAGGCGGTGGTTGAGGCCATCGTGAAGGCCGCCGGCACCGGCAAGATCGGTGACGGCAAGGTGTTCGTGTACGACCTGGGCAGCGTGGTGCGTATCCGTACCGGTGAACTGGACGCGGACGCGTTGTAAGTGCAACGCAGGATGCGCGAACGCGACTGGTCCCGGGAACACTTCTGGGTAGAGTCGACTGTTAGTCGACTATCGCGCACAGCGCGGGCATTTCGGTCACGGACGGGAAGAGCAGTCGACTAGCAGTCGGCTGTACCCCGTCAGGCATTCAATGCCACCAGGCTATACGGCTCTGTCGCTTGGCCGGCGGGTTGCTTGAGTCGAGCAGGCTCGACTCTACGGCGCGGTGCGTATCATGGTGTCGATCCAGTCGGCATAGCGCGAGATGCGCACGTTGTGCACCACCTGCCCGTAGTAGCCGGCTTCAAGCGCATGCTCCGGCACTGCGGTAATCCACGAGCCCAGGCCGATCAGCTCCCAACCATGAGCGCCGTGGATCATCAATGGGCCGCCGCTGTCACCGCTGCCGAGCACGCCCTCCAGTGGCAGGCCGCCGTCGGGCCCGTCGAATCGATACCAGAGATAGCGGCCATTGCCACCTGTCACTGCGTTTTCGGCGCGGCGCAGTACGCCGCGGTGCGATCCACCCGGCGCCAGCCCGGTCATGCCGGTGCCCGTGGCCCCCTTGCCGACCAGAGTAGCGATCTTTCCCGCTTCGGCCTGCCCGCGATAGAGGCGAACCGGCGCAACGTCGCTGACCGGTGCGGCCAGCTGAATCAGGGCGATGTCATCGGAGGCGGCGAGGAAGGCGTGGATGGGGCCTGGGTTCCCTGACGCCAGCGCTGCCTGGCCAAGCGCTTCGGGCATGCGCCGGTAACCGGGATGCACGAACACGCGCTCGACACGGTACGGGCGACCGCTAATCTGCACCTCGGTGTCCATGCCTTCCATGGGCGCGGCGTGTGCGGCGGTCACCACCCAGCGCGGCGCGATCAGGACGCCGTGGCCCTCCCCGGGCAGGTCGGCCAAGGCCGGGAACGCGGATGCCGGTACGCGGTAGGCGCTGTCATCCACATCGCTGCGGATGACAATGGCGTCGGCGGAGAAGGGCAGGGTAGCCCAGGCGAGAAGGAGCCAGCGGCGCATGGTTCGGTGCAGTCCTGTGCGTGGAAGGCGATGACCCTAGCCGGGATCGGGAGGCGCGAATACCCGTGTGCGACGAAGTGCCCTCCCGGTGTGATCAACCGGGCGGAATGAGGGGTGACGACCGCCACTCCGGCAGACCGAGCGCGCGGCGGGTGCGCGTCACGATGGCGCCGATCTCTGCCTCGAAGCCGCCATCAGGTTGCAGCAGCGGCGTGAGTTCGGCACAGCGTTGCTTCAGCACATCGACCCATGGCGCTGGGTGGGTCTCCGTAGCGGCCAGTGCCAAGTGCCTGCGACCCTCGTCGTAAGCGCCCGCCAGCCCGGCAGTGATGCCCGCATGGATGTGTTCGCGGATGCCCGGTTTGGGGTGATGACTCATCAATGTACGCACGTGCCCCGGGGTGGGAAAGCGGTCACGCAGGGCCATTACCTCGGCTGCGGCCTGCTCGGCCAGTGTCTGTGCGGCCGAGGCAAACTCGGCGGTCTCGGTGAAGGGTTGGAATCCGGCAACGCGGCCGCCCACGTCGAAGGACAGGTAGTCCTTTTCTTCCCAGAGCCAGCAGGCGCCGACATTGAGATAGCTGCCCCTGTCCCATGCCGAAGGCTGGAACTCGACCACCCCGACCCACCAGCCCTGGTCGTCAAGCCAGGTGCGCGAACGGCCTTTCTGCACGCAGCCCAAGGGGCGCAGTATGGATCTTGCGGCTGCAGTCAGCAGGCGGGTGTGTTCAGGTGTCGGCATCCCCAGCATCCTTGCGAGTGGCGTGCCGACGAGTATCGCAGAGCACATCGGGCGTGTGGCCCGGGGCAAATGCAGGGGCAAACCGCAGTCGCGCAAGCAATGCAGGGCGAACAGCGCTTACCGCCGCTTCGCCCACTTGTAGAACCGCTTCCAGCCCTGCCGCACTGCAGCCACCCAGCCCGGGTCGGCGACCAGCGCGGCCTGCGCGGCACTCGGCGCCTGGCCGGTCACGCGCTGGCGGATCTTCAGCAGGTTCTTCATGTCGCTGCGGCGCATCTGCCGGCTCAGCGGGTTGCGGCGCAGCCAGCGCGGGGCGCGCCAGGCCGAGGTGAAGTCCAGCAGCACCGGCACGCCGCCGCTGACCACCACGTTGGTGCCATGCAGGTCGTTGTGGGTGATGCCGGCGGCGTGCAAACGGCTGAGCGCGTGCTGCAGCTGCTCGAACACTTCATTGCCCACCGCCTGCGCGGTGCTGAGCGTCTGGCCCGGGATGAACTCCATGCCCAGCGCCAGGCCGCCCAGGGTGCCGAGCAGTGCGGGGGCATGCTTCCAGCCGCCGAGGCGCTGCAGCATGCGTGCTTCACGGCGCACCATCAGCCGCGCGATCAGCGAAACGGGGGTGCCGCGGTAGCGGGAATAGTCCTTGATGACCGCCTCGCGCCCGTCCAGGCAGGTGCGGTAGACATCCGGGGCCAGGAAACGCTCGCCGCGCTTGAGCAGCAGCGGGGAGGCGGCGTCATCGCCGCAGGAGGAGGATGGCAGGGCAGGAAAATGCATGTCGGGGTCTCGGACGACCCGGTGGGTGGCGCAATGCGTCAAGCGAACCGGTGTTACAGGGAGTTACTAAGTTTTCGTTAATTTTAGTACTCGCCAGTTCGCTATTCCACGATTTGTCGGAGAAATGTCGGGGTCGTGGCTGGAACAGTTCGTCGCGCAGAATCGGACAATTCTGTCTCATTTATTCCAGTTGGCCTTTAGCATCAACAGCTTGCGCGCCCAGCGCTGCGCCTTCTTCGCAACCGGATGAACACGGCGCACGGGCAACTTGACCCCGGCGCACGCCCTGCCGACCATAAGCTGTTAATCCGCGACATCGGCGGCCGCCCCCTCCGGCACGTCCCCGTCCCCTGCCGCGTTCCCCACCGGTGCTGGCCGCCTGGCCGTGCATCGCCCCGTTTCCCGTTCCGGCCGCGGCTGGAGGAAAGTGCTTTGATCATCAAAATCGTCATTGCAGCGCTGTTCGTGGCCTGCGTGCTGTACATCCACTTCCGTGGCAAGGTCCGCGCGCGCTGGTCGCGCCAGCTGCTGGACCACTCCAGTTTCATGGCCCCGATCAACGTGGTCATGTACATGTTCTCGAAGGTGCCGACCACGCCGTTCCTGGACCCGGGCAAGGAGTTCCCGCAGCTGGAGCCGCTGCGCCAGAACTGGCAGATGATCCGCGACGAGGCGCTGGCGCTGCGCGACGCGCAGAAGATCGCCGCCTCCAGCACGTTCAACGATGCCGGCTTCAATTCGTTCTTCCGCCGAGGCTGGAAGCGCTTCTACCTGAAGTGGTACGGCCCGTCTCACCCGTCGGCGAAGACGCTGTGCCCGAAGACCACGGCGCTGATCGAGTCGATCCCGGATGTGCGTGCGGCGATGTTCGCGCAGCTGCCGCCGGGCAGCGAGCTGCGCCCGCACCGCGACCCGTTCGCCGGCTCGCTGCGCCTGCACCTGGGCCTGAGCACGCCTAACGACGATGCCTGCTACATCGAGGTGGACGGCATCAAGAAGAGCTGGCGCGACGGCGAGTGGATGATGTTCGACGAGACCTACATCCACCATGCACACAACGAGACGCAGCAGGACCGCGTGATCCTGTTCTGCGACATCGCCCGCCCGCTGCGCTTCGGCCTGCCGGGGCTGTTCAACCGCGCGGTGGCGGCCACGCTGCTGGCCGGCGGCGCCTCGCCGAACCTGCCGGGTGACCCGACCGGTGGCGTCAACAAGGCATTCGGCAGCGTCTACAAGGTGCGCCTGAAGGCCAAGGCGCTGCGCGAGCGCAGCGTGGTGGCCTACCAGCTGATCAAGTGGGGCCTGGTGGTGGCGGTGATCGCGGGTATCTGGGCGCTGTGACTGTAGAGCCGAGCCTATGCTCGGCTTGATTTATCGCAACCTGTCCGAAGAGCAGCCGAGCATGGCTCGGCTCTACAGAAAGCAAAAACCCGCGCTGTCGCCAGCGCGGGTTTTTGTTTGGATCAACCCTTCAATGCCGCCTGCACGAACGGCGGGGTCACCAGCACGCCGGTGTGCAGCGCGGCGGTGTAGTACAGGGTGTTGAAGGTCTTGGCGGCCGAGTCGGCCTGGCGGAAGTCGAAGCTGCTGTCGCCCTTGCGCGCCATGGTCACGCTCCACCAGCCGGTGGGGTAGCACGGCTGCGGGAACGGCAGGGTCTTGAACGAACCGAAGCCGGCCTTGCCCATCTCGGTGCGCATTTCGTTGATCAGCTCCAGCTGCATCAGCGGCGACTCGGACTGCTGCACCAGAATGCCGTCGTCCTTCAGGGCCTTGAAGCAGCTCTCGTAGAAGGCTTTGTTGAACAGGCCTTCGCCCGGGCCGACCGGGTCGGTCGAATCGACGATCACCACGTCCACGCTGCCCGCCGGGCAGTTGGCCATGTAGGCCACGCCGTCGTCGAACAGCAGCTCGGCGCGCGGGTCGTCGTTGGAGTCGCACAGTTCCGGGAAGTGCTTGCGCGCCATCACCGTGACCTGCTCGTCGATATCGCACTGGGTCACGCTCTCCACGCCGGTGTGCTTGAGCACTTCGCGCAGGGTGCCGCAGTCGCCGCCACCGATGATCACCACGCGCTTGGGCGCGGCGTGGGTGAACAGCACCGGGTGGCTGATCATCTCGTGGTAGAAGAAGTTGTCCTTGCTGGTCAGCATGATGGCCCCGTCGATGGTCATCAGGTTGCCCCAGTCGGTGGTCTGGAAGATCTCGATCTTCTGGAACGGCGACTGGACCTCGTCCAGCTTGCCGGTGATGCGGTAGCCGATGGCCGAGCCGGTGCGCTCGAAGTGTTCGATGTACCAGTTGTTGCTGTCAGTCATTGGAAAACAGTCCTGTTCGGAGGGGTGGAGCCGGGCTGGCGGGCGGGGCCGCGTGGCACAGATGCCACATCCGGACGGATCGGCCCGTTCAGGTTGGAACCTGTCACGGGCGCGGGCGCGCATGATAACGAACCTGTGGGCACATAGGCGTTATCATGCCCCCCCTTTTATTGCCAACAAGGCCGACTGAAATGACCGATTGGTCCCTCGACCAAGCCCGCAAGACCTACTCGATCCCGCATTGGGCGGACGGTTACTTCGACGTGGATCAGGCCGGGCACATGGTGGTGAGACCGACCGGGGCGGACGGCCCGGTGGTGTCGCTGCCCAAGGTGGTCGATGCGGCGCGCGCGGCCGGTGCCAAGCTGCCGCTGCTGGTGCGCTTCCCGGACATCCTCGGCCAGCGCCTGGGCAAGCTGCAGGCGGCCTTCGCCCAGGCCCAGCAGGACTGGGAGTACAGCGGCGGCTACACCGCCGTGTACCCGATCAAGGTCAACCAGACCCGCGGCGTGGCCGGCACCCTGGCCAGCCACCACGGCGAAGGCTTCGGCCTGGAAGCGGGCAGCAAGCCCGAACTGATGGCCGTGCTGGCGCTGTCGCGCCCGGGTGGCCTGATCGTCTGCAACGGCTACAAGGACCGCGAGTACATCCGCCTGGCCCTGATCGGCCGCAAGCTGGGCCTGCAGACCTTCATCGTCATCGAGAAGCCGTCCGAGCTGAAGCTGGTGCTGGAAGAGTCCAAGGCGCTGGACGTGAAGCCGGGCCTGGGCGTGCGCATGCGCCTGGCCTCGCTGGGCGCCGGCAAATGGCAGAACAGCGGTGGCGACAAGGCCAAGTTCGGCCTGTCGCCACGCCAGTTGCTGGACCTGTGGAAGTCGCTGCGTGACACCGAGTACGCCGACTGCCTGAACCTGCTGCACTTCCACATGGGCTCGCAGATCTCCAACGTGCGCGACATCGCCAACGGCATGCGCGAAGCCACCCGCTACTTCGTGGAGCTGTCGCGCCTGGGCGCGAAGATCACCCACGTCGATGTGGGCGGTGGCCTGGGCGTGGATTATGAAGGCACCCGTTCGCGCAGCTTCTGCTCGATCAACTACGGCCTGCATTCCTACGCCAGCAACATCGTGCAGCCGCTGGCCAATGCCTGCGAAGAGTTCGGCCTGACCCCGCCGCGCATCGTTACCGAGTGCGGCCGCGCGATGACCGCGCACCACGCGGTGCTGATCGCCAACGTCTCGGAAGTGGAAGAGGCGCAGGAAGGCCGCGTGCCGGACCAGCACGACGACGAGCCGGCGGCGATCCGCCACCTGCGCGAGATCCACGACGAACTGGACGTGCGCCCGGCGGTGGAACTGTTCCAGGAAGCCCAGCATTTCCATGCCGAAGGCCTGGCCAGCTACGCGCTGGGCCAGATCGACCTGCCGCAGCGTGCGCGCATCGACGACCTGTTCTACGCCATCGCCCACGGCGTGCGTGCGCGCCTGAGCTACGACGAGAAGAGCCACCGCCCGGTGCTGGACGAACTGAACGAGCGCCTGGTCGACAAGTACTTCGTCAACTTCAGCGTGTTCGAATCGATCCCGGATGTGTGGGCGATCGACCAGGTGTTCCCGATCGTGCCGATCGAGCGCCTGGACGAAACCCCGGACCGCCGCGGCATCATCGCCGACATGACCTGCGACTCGGATGGCATGGTGGAAACCTACGTCGAGAACGAGAGCCTGGACAGCTCGCTGCCGCTGCACAAGATGAAGCCGGGCGAGAGCTACCGCATCGGCTTCTTCATGGTCGGCGCGTACCAGGAAATCCTGGGCGACATCCACAACCTGTTCGGCGATACCGACGCGGTGGAAGTGCTGGCCGATGCCGATGGCTATGCCATTACCCAGCAGCGCCGCGGCGACACCACCGACGTGATGCTGGACTACGTGGGTTACCGCCTGGACGAACTGCGTGCGGCCTATGCGCAGCGCGTGGCTGAGGCCCAGCTGTCGCCGGAACGCGCGCAGGAACTGTCGGACGCGCTGGAAGCCGGCCTGACCGGTTATACCTACCTGTCCGACGAACCGCTGGTGTGATGGACGGCGCCGGGCCCGCCCGGTGCCACCGTTGCCGATGAGCGCGCGCGCGACCTTCCACCTGTTCCTGCATGCCGCCGTGCCAGCCCTGCTGGCATGGCTGTTCTGGCGCAAGCGCTTTGCCTCGGCGTGGCTGCTGATGCTGCTGGGCTGGATCATCGACCTGGACCATCTGCTGGCCGACCCGATCTATGCACCAAACCGCTGCAGCATCGGGTTCCACCCGCTGCACACCGCACCGGCCATCGCGGTCTATGCCGGGCTGTGCGTGCCGAAGAAAACGCGGTTGTTCGGCATCGGTCTGATCATCCACATCGTGCTGGACGCAATTGATTGCTGGTGGATGCACCACCGTTGATGTTTGCTGCGTGTCGACCAAGGTCGACACCTACCGGGCGCACGATGGCGGACGGATTGGCGCTTGGTAGAGCCGGCCGCTGGCCGGCTTCCGCAGGGTGTTCCTGGTGACCACGTGGTTGCCGGCCAGCGGCCGGCACTACCCACCGTCAGGTTGGTCGTTTCACCCCAGCGGCAACCACACCGTCGCACGCAGGCCGGGCTGCGCATTCTCCAGCACCACGCGCCCGCCATAACTGGCGGCGATATCGCCCACGATCGCCAGCCCCAATCCACTGCTGCCCACGCGCTCATCCAGCCGCACGCCACGCTGGGTGACCCGTTCCAGCGCGTCTGCCGCCAGGCCGGGGCCGTCGTCGCGGACCTCAATGCGCAACTGGCCGTCGTCGGCTTCCGCGCTGACCTGGACCTGCCGTTGTGCCCACCGCCCGGCGTTGTCCAGCAGGTTGCCCAGCATCTCCTCCAGATCCGCACTGGCACCGGCGAACTGCAACGCTGGATCGATACCTGCGGCCGTGAACGCAATGCCGCGTTCGCCATGCACGCGTGCCATCAACCGGCATAGCGCCTGCGCGACAGTCGCAACGTCGCTGCGCTGGCGATGGTCGGCGGCCAACCCTGCAGCCAGGTAACGGTCGACACTGGCCTGCATGCGCGCACTCTGCTCGCGCACGGTGGCACGCCAGCGCGTACCGTCGCCGTCGGCCTCGGTGGCCAATACGCTAAGTGGAGTCTTCAGCGCGTGCGCCAGATCCTGTGCACTGGTGCGCGCACGCGCGACCATGCGTTGCTGGTGGTCCAGCAGCGCGTTGAGTTCTTCACCCAGTGGTGCGACTTCCGCGCCCAGCCCCTGCGTGTCGATGCGCTGCGCATCGCCGCGACGTACCCGTTCCAGCTGTGCACCGAGGCGATGCAGCGGGCGCAAGCCGAAGTGCACCTGGCTTGCCAGCACCGCCAGCCACGCCGCAACCAGTACGCCCAGGGCGATGGCGCTGCGCTTGCGGAACGCGGCAACATCCGCATCCAGCGCACTGCGATCGGCGGCAACCACCGCCACGAACGGTTCGCTGGCGCGCGGCAGGCGCACCTGCTGCACGCGTGCGCGCAGCGATTGCTGCAGGGGGCCGGCCAGATTGCGGGTGGCCGCACCTGTGGTCGTGGTTGGCAGGGTTTCATCCCACAGCGAGCGCGACTGCAGCAGAACGCGGCCATCGGCACCGGCTATCTGCCAGTAGGCACCGGAGAACACGCGCTGGAAACGCGCGTCGTTGGGTTCCTGGCGCAGCTGCAGCTGGCCGTCGGAAGCAACTTCCATCTGCGCGACCAGCGTCAGCATGTCCTGCTGCAGTTCGTGATCGAGGCGGTCGCGCGCGCTGCGCTTGAACAGTTCGCCCAGCAGCGCGCTGGCCAGCAGCGAAACCAGCAGCAGGCCGACGCCGCCAGCCAGCAGCAGGCGCCGCCGCAGCGAGGATTGCCGGCTCACGGCGCCGCCAGCCGCCAGCCCTGGCCGCGCACGGTCTGGATCAGTTCGATGCCGAGCTTGCGGCGGACCCGACCCAGCAGCATGTCCAGCGCGTTGGAGTCCGGGTCGTGGCCGCCTTCGAACACCTGCTCGCCCAGACGATCACGGCCGATCACCTGGCCGCTGTGGTGGATGAAGTAACTGAGCAGGCGGAACTCCTGCGGGCTCAGCGCCAGCGGCTGTCCGTCCAGTTCGAAGCGGCCGGCGTTGACGTCCAGCTGCAGCGGCCCGCAGTGCAGGCGCGGGCTGGCATGGCCATGGCTGCGGCGGATCAGGGCGCGCATGCGCAGCACCAGTTCGTCGGCCTGGAACGGTTTGGTCAGGTAGTCGTCGGCACCGGCGTCGAAGCCGGCCAGTTTGTCGTGCCAGCGCCCGCGCGCTGTCAGTACCAGCACCGGAAAGCTGCGGCCATTGCCGCGCCAGCGCTCGATCACGCTCAGTCCGTCCAGCCCGGGCAGGCCGAGGTCGACGATGGCGGCCTGCAGGTCTTCGATCTGGCCGATCTCCTCGGCCTGGCGACCATCGGCAACCAACTCCACCACATAGCCGGCCTGTTCCAGCAGGGGCACCAGGCGCTGTGCCAGTGCGGCATCGTCTTCGGCCAACAGGATGCGCATCAGTCGTCGAGCTCCGTCTTCAGCAGCTTTCCGCTGCGCGCATCATAGTCCAGCTCCACCACCACGCCGTCGCCGCGCAGGATCTCCACTTCGTAGACACCATCGTCCAGCTCCACTTCCAGCAGCTGGCCCGGGTAGCGCTTGAGTGCATCGCGCACCACGCTTTCCAATGGCACGTAGCGGCCCTGCTGCACGGCACGGCGCGCGACCTGCTGCGCCGGGTCCTGGACGGGCGCGGCGGCGGTCGGGGCGTTGGCCAGGGCCAGCAGCAGGGGCAGGGTGGAGAGCATCGGGGCGCAGGGAGGGCTGTAGGAACAGGCGTGAGTGTGCCGGGGGTGACTAACAGCTGGCTAACAGTGCCGGCTAAGGCGCTGTTAACCACGGGGTGCATTGTGGCGTTGCCGGGATGGTCCGGTCACGAACACGAACAGGAGAACCCCCATGTTGAAGTCGCTCACCCTCGCCACTGTTGCCCTGCTGACCGTCGCGCCGGCCGTACAGGCCGCGCCGCTGGGCATGGCCCAGGTTGAACAGACCCTGCGCAAGGCCGGCTACACCCAGATCCACGAGATCGAGCGCGATGACGGCCTGTGGGAGGCCGACGTGAGCCGCGCTGATGGCCGCTTCAGCGAGGTCTATGTGGACCCGAAGACCGGCGAGATCTTCGACGAGCACAGCGGCCGCGCGCTGCTGACCACCGAGCAGGTGCTGGCACGGGCACAGGCGCATGGCCTGCGCGAGATCCATTCGCTGGAACGCGATGGTGCGACCTGGTCGCTGGAGGCCCGCAATGCACGCAACCAGAAGGTGGATGTGCGCCTGAGCGGTTATGACGGCCGCATCCTGCACAGCGAGCGCGATGGCTGGCTGGATTGACGTTTGCCCATGTAGAGCCGAGCCCATGCTCGGCTTTGCGGCCAACCGTAGCCGAGCATGGGCTCGGCTCTACAGGAGCTGGCTTACCAGCCGTACGGCGGCGGGTAGTCCCAATAGCCCGGGCCGCGGCCGTAGTAGCCGCCATACGGACCGAAGAATCCCGGGCCCTTGCCTTCGCTCACGTGGATGTTGACGTTGACCCCGTGGGTCTTGCCCTCATCGGTGGTGTAGTTCTTGCTCAGGTTCAGCGTGGCCGCGTTGTAGTGGCTGTTGCCACCGTTCTTCGAATAGCCGATACCGGTGGTGAAGCTGCCGGACACCTTGACCTTGTCGTCGGTGACGTCGGCGATCTTCGCGTCGTCGTGCACGCGCGGGCCGCTCGTGTCACCGTAATAAGTGCCGGGCGGGTCCTGCTGCAGGGCCGGGTCGTTGAGGTAGCGCATTGGCGCCTGCGGCAGCGTCAGGTCCAGGCCAGCGGCCTGCGGCGCAGTGGCGCCAGCGGCGGACTGGGCCAGCACGGTTCCCGGCAGGGCCAGGCACAGCAGCAGGGTCAGGGGGCGGATCATGACGGCGCTCCAGCGGACAGGTGGCCACGCAACACGCGGCGGTACAGGCCGACGCTAGCAGGGGTTGCTTGAATGATGCCTGTCGGCACCGGATTGGGGTAGAGCCAGGCCGTGCCTGGCCGCAGGTCACAACCGCCCGAATCCGAACAATCCCTCCAGCGCATGCCTGCGCCGCTCGATCCGGGCCCGCAGCAGCTGCGCGCCGATCATCGAATAGGTGATGCCGTTGCCGCCGTAGGCCATGGCGAAATGCACCCGCGCCCCCCACTGGTCGTGCGGGCCAAAGAACGGCAGGCCGTCGGCGGTTTCAGCGAAGGTGCCGGCCCAGGAGAACGCTGGTACCGGATCCAGACGCGGGAACCAGTGCAGCAGCTGATCCATCAGCTTGTCGGCCTTGTGCTGCACGCGCCGGTCGCGGCGAGCCGGAATGTCGATGGCGTCATCCAGCCCGCCCACCAGCAGGCGGCGGTCGCCGGTGGCGCGCAGGTACAGGTACGGGCGTGCGCTCTCCCACACCATGGTGTTACGCAGCCGGCCGAGCGCGCCCGCATCAATGGGATCAGTGATGAAGGCATAGCTGCTGCGGTTGCGTGCGACCCGCTGCTCGAGCCAGCGCTGGCTGGCGTAGCCCATCGCCAGGACCACATGGCGGGCGCGGACCGTGGCGCCGGCCTCGGTCATTGCGGTTACGCCCTGCGCGCCGGGCTTGAGCGTGTGCAGCACCGTGCGGTCGTGCACATGGCCACCGCGCCGGCGCACCCGTTTGAGCAGGCCGTAGGTAAGGCAGTAGGGGTCAACCCGGGCCGCCTGGCGGGTCAGCAGGGCGCCACCGGCGTCCACGTCGAAGCGTTCGCGAAGGGCTTCGCGGTCCAGCCAGCGGGCGTCCAGTCCAATGCCGCGGCGCGCAGCACCTTCGGCCATCAAGCGCGGCACGTCGCGCCGCCGGCTGGCCAGATACAGGCTGTCCATCTGCCGGAAATCCACGTCCTTCAGCCCACGTGCCACTTCGCCCAATGCCGGGATCGCATCGGCACAGGCACGGTAGGCCAGGGCGGCCGCATCGTTGCCATAGCGCTGGGCCAGCTCCAGCAGGTGGGTGTCGATCTCGTACTGCAGCAGCGCGGTGCTCGCGGCCGTGCTGCCCCAGCCGATGTCGCGCTGCTCGATCAAGGCCACGTCATGGCCATGCCGGGACAGCTCGTCGGCGATGAGTGAACCGGTGATGCCGCCACCGACCACCAGCACGTCGCAGCGCAGGTCCTTTTCCAGCGGCGGGAACGCCTGGATCAGTCCGTTGCGTATGGCCCACCACGGGTAGCCACTTTTCAGGTCCATGGAGTGTGCTGCTCAGGCGGTCGGGTGGCCGGTATGCGGGGTCTGGATCAGTTCGGACAGATCGAAGCCCTGCAGGCGCGCTGCGGCCAGATAATGTTCCTGCACGGTGGCGTCCAGCTGCGGCTCGCGTGCCAGCAGCCACAGGTACTTGCGATCCGGGCTGCCCACCAGCGAAACGCTGTAGTCCGGGGCGATCTGGATCACCCAGTAGTCGCCCTTGGCGAACGGCAGCCAGCGCAGGCCCTTGGGCAGGAAACTGACCTCCAGGCGCGCGCTGTCGTTGTCGATCGCGCAGGCCTCGCCGGTGGCCTCTTCGATCTCGCCGTCCATGCGGCAGCGGTTGGTGACACCGACGTTGCCGTTGTCGAGCAGGGTGTAGTGCGCCGACACGTCGGTGCAGCCTTCCGGCTCGTGGCGCATCGGCAGACGGGCGATCTCGTACCAGGTGCCCAGGTAACGGGGCAGCTTGAGGTCGGCGACGGTCTTCAGCGGTGGGTGGTCGGTCATCGGCAGTGGTGGCAGGGGTGGGTCTCCACGATGCCGATGGGCTCGCCATGGGCGGGTGAAGCCGGGGCGATGGCCGTGTCCAGAACGTTCCGTCGCCGCTGCGGCGTGCCCGTTGTCGCCGGTGCGGCGGTATGCTGCCGCCAGCGCCGTGTTTTCCTGATCCAACCGAAGTGGAGGTGCCGATGTACCAGGTGATCCTGTTGAAGAGTGAATCCGCGTTCGCACGCGAACAGTGGCCGCAGGTCGATGACCTGGTCGACTACGAGGGCGTCAGCTACAGCCTGCGTGCCGGCCCGCGCCAGCCGCTGCCGACCGACCACGACTGGTACCCGGTGGCGGTGTATGCGCCCGATGAGATTACCGAGGAAGAGTTCCAGGACTGGTATGCCCTGCAACAGCCGACGGTGGAAGAGTTGCGCCTGAAGTACTGACGCGCGACGCTGACGGGGCCGCCCATCCGCTGTTGACCGCCTGTGCCGTATAGTCGCGCGCAGGCGCGGTGGTCCGCGCGAACTGGTATGTCTGGCGTGTCTTCTTTCCTGCGATCGATCCGTGCACGGGGGCCCTGGCTGGTCCTGCTGCTGTGCACTGCCTTCCTGCTGTCCGCACCGGTGCTGGCACAGGATGAGGACCCCACGCCGAAGCAGCAGCTGGCGGATATCGATGCGAAGCTGAAGGAAGTCGACCGCAAGCGTGGTGATGCCGCGGCCATCGAAACATTGGCCATGCTGTCCGAGGATGCTTCGAAGGCCCGGCGTGACGCCGAGGCGCTGGAGAAGTCGCTGCAGCCGCAGCTGGACCGCCTCGACGAACAGCTGGCGCAGTTGGGCACGCCTGCCGAGGGCGCCACCGAGCCGCCCGAACTGGCGGCGCAACGGCGCACCCTCAACAAGCAGCGCGATGGGCTGGCCGCATCGGTGGCGCAGGCCAAGGCCAGTGCCGTGCGTGCACAGCAGCTGGCGGCGGACATCGAGCAGCAGCGCACCGCACAACGTACGGAAGAACTGGGCCAGAAGGTCGCCTCGCCGCTGTCGCCTGCGTTGTGGAGCAAGGTGGCCGAGCGCCTGCCGATCGATATCGCGCGCGTTGCGCCGTTGGCCGAGCAGGGGCGTGACGCGCTGGTCGCCGGCATCCGCACCAATGGCTGGGGTACGCCGCTGCTGGGCCTGCTGGCCGCGCTGGTGATGATGTTCCCGCTGCGGTTGTGGCTGCGTAGGCTGGGGCGGCAGTTCGCCGCGTCCGAGCGCGCGCCGGACGGTCGCCTGCGTCGATCCGGACTGGCGATGTGGCTGCTGCTGGTGGGCACGCTGCTGCCCGGTTATGCCGTGGTGGTACTGATGGCGGCGCTGGATGCCATCGATGCCATCGCGCCGCGCCTGCAGGTGGTGGCCGACGGCCTGGAGACGGCCACGTTCCGCGCCGCCTTCATTGCCGCGCTCAGCGCCTGCCTGCTGGTGCCCAAGCGCCCGTCATGGCGGCTGTTGAACCTGGACGACACCGCCGCGCTGAAGCTGCGCAAATACGCCTGGGGCGCGGCGGCGCTGGCCTGGCTGAGCACGGTGCTGGTGGCCCTCGACCAGGCTACGCGCACCAGCGACGTCACCACGGTGGCGTTGGACGGCCTGATTGCCCTGACCTACCTCGGCCTGATCATGGCCATGCTGGTGACCCTGGCGCGCCTGCATCGGCGGCAGACCGCCGAAGCCGAGGCCAAGCTGGAGGCACAGGCCGATGGCGTGGGTGCGGCAACGCCGGTGCGCCGCAGCAGCTGGCTGGTACTGGCACGCGTAGCGGGCAACGTCGCGGTGGTGGCCGCCATCGCCGCGACGTTGATGGGCTACCTGAATTTCGCCAAGTTCGTGAACCAGCAGCTGATTGGCGGCAGCATCGTGGTGCTGGCGGCGACCCTGCTGTTCAAGTTCGTCGATGACCTGAGCACCTGGATGCTAAACGCCGACAGCAAGGTCGGCCAGACCATCCTGCTCAGCACCGGCCTGAGCGTATCGCGGCTGGAACAGGCGGGCGTGCTGCTGTCGGCGGCGTTGCGCACCATCGTCGTACTGATCGCGCTGCTGGCGCTGGTGGCACCGTTCGGCAACATCGGCGCGGTGGTGGAGCGCTTCTCCTCGCTGTTCACCTCTGGATTCGACATTGGCGGAACCAAGCTGGAGCCGGTGCGCATCGTGCTGGCGGTGCTGGTGCTGCTGGCTGGCCTGGCCGTTACCCAGCTGGTACAGCGCTGGCTGACCGACACCTATCTGCCCAAGACCGAACTGGACCTGGGCGCACGCAATTCGGTCAGTACGGTAGCCCGCTATGTGGGCATCATCATCGCGGTGATCTGGGCGCTGTCGGCGATGGGCCTGCAGCTGAGCAAGCTGGCATTGCTGGTCAGCGCGCTGTCGGTGGGTATCGGTTTCGGCCTGCAGGTGATCACCCAGAACTTCGTCTCCGGCCTGATCCTGCTGGCCGAGCGGCCGGTGAAGATCGGCGACTGGGTGAAGCTGGGTGACCAGGAGGGCGACATCCGCCGCATCAGCCTGCGATCGACCGAGATTCAGGTGGGCGACAAGTCGACGTTGATCGTGCCCAACTCCGAGCTGGTCACCAAGACCGTGCGCAACATGACGATGGGCAACAACCAGGGCCGCATCCAGATCCAGTTCGCGGTGCCGCCCAGTACCGACGTCGGCTCCCTGCGCCAGGCGCTGCTGGATGCGTATACCGCGCACGTCAACGTGTTGCAGCAGCCGGCACCGACGGTCTACATCGACAGCATTGGCGGTGGCCAGATCACCATCAACAGTTTCGCGTACGTGGCCAGCCCGCGTCAGGTCTATGCCACCCGCAGCGATCTGTACTTCAGCCTGCTGCAGATCCTGGCGGAGCGGAACATCCCGCTGTCGACCCCGACCGACATCCACATCACCCGCGACCCGCAGGAGTAGGGGGTGTTCTGCAGGGCTGCGCCCTGCACCCGCGGTAGTGCCGGCCGCTGGCCGGCAACTTCAACAGCAACAGCAAAGGCTGGTTTCCTGAGGGATGGCGGGGTGGGTCCGGTTGCGGGGGACGCTGCAAGTACGTCCATGTAAGCTCGGTCGCCGCATCCATGCGGCTCACGCCCCCGCAACCGGACCCACCCCGCCTTCGACAGTTTTCCGCGATCTGTTGGAAATACTATTGGGGTCAGATCCGTTTTCCGTAGGAAAACGGATCTGACCCCATTTTGATTTTCGATATCTGACAGATTGTGTCGACCAAGGTCGACACCTACCGACAGCCGCAGGAATCTGTCAGAGGTGGGGCGGTGTCGGAGTGCGGGGTGTCAGCCGCATGGATGCGGCTGCCAAGCCTCCAGGGACGGATTTACGGCGTCCCCGCACTCCGACACCGCCCGCCATCCCACGGAATGCACGCTGTTGCTGTTGCCGTTGCCCCGGTTTGTAGCGGGTGCAGGGCGCAGCCCTGCAAAGAACCCTACCCTCGCGGTCGGCTGCGCGACGGCACCAGTGCGAACGTATCCACCGCCAACTTCTCGGCATGGTTCAACCACGCGCGGATCTCCAGATCATCCACTTCGTGGTCCAGCCCGAACGTCACGTTGATCTTGCCGTCGGCATCGGGCTGCACCCACTGCTGGGCCAGCACCACCTTGCGCTGCGACGACACTGCTTCGATCCAGAAACCGCGATCCGGGCGCGTGCTCGCCACCAGCTGCAGCATGTACTGGCCGGCACGGGTACGGCGGCCCTTCTGGGTGATCATGTGCGCCTGGCGCACGCTCGGTCGCGGTCCCTGGAACGCATCCAGCGGCGCATCCACGGCGATGCCGGCACGCAGGTCGTTGTCGCGGTACAGCTTGATGCCGTTGTCGCGGTTGACCAGCAGCGCGCACCAGTCACCGTCGGCCGAGCCGTCCTCGAACGCGGTGCAGCGATCAACATAGGCCAGCGTGTTGTCCGGATCCGCGTCATCGAACTGGCGCGAGGTGTTCTCCAGGTAGACCGACTTCAAACCCCAGTCCTTGTCGTACTCGAGCAGCACCGGTGGCTGCACGTGCTGCAGGCCGACCACCACCTGGTCGTCGCCGTCGATCTTCAGTTCACGCGTAGGTTCACCCAGCCACAGCGAACGGGCGAACGCCAGATACTGCGGGTAGTCGCGACCCTGGTCGCGTCGCGCGGCCACACTGGCGCTGGGCGCGCGTTGCGGGTCGATCAGTGAACGGCCGAAGCCCATCGCCTTCAGGTTCGGGTCCAGCAGGCTGAGCAGAGTCGCACCCGAATCCAGCGTGGTGCCGGCGTCGGCGCTGAGCTGCTGCGGCGCAATGCCATCGCCCAGGAACAGCAGCAGGTTCTCGCGCTTCTGCCGGGTCAGGATGTGGGTCAGATCGTTGGGCATCGCCAGGTGGTCGGAGGCGATCACGATCAGCGTGTCCTTGCCGTACGGGCTGGCCTGGATGCGTTCGACCAGCTGCGAGATCAGCCGGTCACTGCATTTGAGCGCGTTGAGCATGTTGATGTTGCCGTACTGGCTCTGGTAGCGCTCGCCCTTGCACGACACCGGCAGGTGGCCCGCCGGGTGGTGGGTGTCCATGGTGAGCGTGGTGAGCATGAACGGCGAGCCGGCGCGCGAGAGCTGTTCGAAGCGCTGGTAGGCGGTATCCAGCAGCACGTCGTCGTGCACGCCCCAGGCCGAGTAGTGGATGCGACCGATCTTTTTCTGCTGCTTGAACCAGGCGAGGTCATGCACTTCGTCAAAACCGTGGCTGGCCAGGAACTGGCCCTTGCCGGCGAACTGGCCGTTGGCTCCGCCCAGGTAATGGTTGGTATAGCCCTGCTGCTTCAGGTAGTCGCCCAGGCACACTGCCTTGGGCAGGAAGCTACCCATCCGGTCCATGCTGTTTTCATCGCCCTGCGAGGTGGTCAGCGGCACGCCGCACATCGACGACACCAGACCGGCGATGGTCCAGCCGCTGCCTTCGGCCGAGGCAAGGCCGCGCACGTCCAGCGACTTCGTGGCCAGGCGGTTGAGATTGGGCATCAGGCCCGGGAACACGTTCTCGTCCAGGTAGGTGCGCTCCAGGCTCTCGCCGTAGATCCAGACGATGTTGCGTGGGCGCTGCAAGGGCTGCGTCGGCACTTGATACTCGGGGGCGATGCGGGAGAAGTCGACCGGGCGCAGCTGCTGGTACAGGCGTTGGCCGTCGCGGGCCAGCGGGCTGATCATGATCGTGGCCACCCACACGGCCGCGAAGCCCGCGAACAGCGCGCCACCGTGGCCGGGCCGGCGCCAGCGCTTCACCCGCGTGGCGAACAGCGGCAGCAGCGAGACCAGCGCCAGCACGATGAAGCCGGCGATGTAGCCCTTGAAGTCGGAGACACCGGCGCCTTCCATGTCGGCGCCGAGGTGGTAAAGGGTGGCAGCGTTGAGCCCATCACCGGACAGCTTGTCGATCAGCCACCATGCGCTGAGCATGAGCAGCAGCAGCGAGAACGCACTGGCCTTCCACCACATCCATTTCTCGGACGCGAGGAACAACCAGCACAGCAGCAACAACGACAGCAGCAGTATCCAGAGCATAGGCAGCTTCGGCAGTGACGGGGTGGTGGTGATGGACGTCGTACCGACGCGTGTCCATCCGACCGGCGCTGCCGCAAGCACATGCATGTGACAGGCCGATGACCCGATAGTGCATGCACGAACCTGACTGAAATGTTTGTTGAAATGACGCGCGCGCAATCGCGCTCAGAAGGTAAAACAAGCGTGAAAGGCTTCGTTGGATTACATTAAAAACCGCATGAATACGTGTTTTTCCCCGATTCGCTAGCGATGCCCGCGTTCTTCGCGTGCCCGCGCACGACGGTCGAACAGCAATGCACTGGTTACGATGCCAAGGCCGAGCACCACGCCGATGAACAACAGAATCAGGGCGATGAGCGGATAGCCGAACAGGTGCCAGCCGGTGTCGATCTTCATCATCATCGCGGCGGCCATGATCAATGCCGCGCTGATGATGCCGGCCGCCACGCGGTTGGCGATCTTCTGCAGGTTCTCCATCAGCCGCGATTCTTCCAGGCCGGTGACCTTCATCTGCAGGCGGTTCTCGGCCAGCAGCGCCATGATGTCCGACAGCTTGCGCGGCCCATCACGCAGCAGCTGCTGCAGCTCCATCGCCTCGCTGGCGATGTTGGCTGCGGACAGTGATTTTTTCAGGCGCGCACGCATCACATGCTGCAGCTGGCGCTCGACGATGCGGCGGGTATCCAGTTCGGGTGCCAGCAAGCGGCATACGGTTTCCAGGTTGAGCAGTGCCTTGCCCAGCAGGCTCAGTTCCGGCGGCGTGCGCAGTCCGCAGGCGGTGGCGATGCGCACCATGTCCAGCACCACGCGGCCTTCGGAGAACGTGCCGCTGGCGGCGTAACGCGCGATCAACTGGCCGGTCTCGCGCAGATAACGTTCCTCGTCGAACGCCTCCAGCCGCGTGCTGATGCTGATCAGGTCGTCAGCCACTTCCTCGCCACGGCCATCGACCGCTGCGAACAGGATCTTCAGCAAGCGCTCGCGCAGGCGCGGCGGCATGTGCGCAACCATGCCCAGGTCGAAGATCGCCAGCCGTCCATCGGGCATCACCCGCAGGTTGCCGGGGTGCGGGTCGGCGTGGATCTCGCCGTGCACGAAGATCTGGTCCAGGTAGCCGCGGATCAGCGCCGCCGCCAGCGGGTCCATCGATTGTTCGGTACGGCGCACATCGGGAATCGCATCCACGCGCACGCCGGTGGCCAGTTCCATGGTCAGCACGCGCTGGCTGCTGTAGTCCCACAGCGGCTGCGGTACCCACAGGCGGCGGAACGGCTTCAGGTGTCGGCCGAAACGGGCCAGGTTCTCGGCCTCGGCGTGGTAGTCCAGCTCCTGCATCAGGGTCTTGGCGAATTCGTTGAGCCAGTCGCGCAGACGCACGCGGCGGCCCACCTGGGTCAGGTGGTCGGCGGCCAGCGCGAAGCTGCGCAGCGCCTCCAGGTCCGAGCGAAGTTGTGCGGCCACTTCAGGCTTCTGCACCTTCACCGCCACCTGGCGTCCGTCGTGCAGCACGGCCCGATGCACCTGCGCGATCGATGCGCAGCCCAGCGGCTCGGGGTCGAACGCGGCAAACAGCTTGTTCACCCCTACGCCCAGCTCCTGCTCGATGATGGCGTGGATGCGCTCGACGGGAATCGGCGCTACCTTTTCCTGCATGCGCTCCAGCGCCGTGGCGAACTCTACCGGCACCATGTCCGGGCGCGTGGACAGCATCTGGCCCAGCTTGACGAAGGTCGGGCCCAGCGCTTCCAGATCGCTGACGAACTGTTCCGGGTTGCCATCTGCCGGTACGTCGGCCGGATTGCCCGCGGCATCCAGGTTCATGCCCGAGAACACCCCTGAATGGCGATAGCGCATCAGCAGGCGCAGGATCTGGCTGCGCCGGTTCATGCCTTTGACCAGCGGAGGATTGCCATTGGCGGTGGGCGGATTGCTCAAGCGGAACTCCCATGCGACGAAGACAGGTAGCGCCGGCCACGGGCCGGCGATGTCCGGATTCCGCAGTGTCGCCGGGGGGCGGTGGGCACGCGGTGAATCCGACGTCTTCCGCAGTCCACACCGGATCGGTCAGAATCCGCTCATTCCCTCTCTGGACTTCCCATGGCCGGTGCCAGCCTGTTCGCCCTGCTCGACGATATCGCCACCCTCCTCGACGATGTCTCGGTCCTGACCAAGGTCGCGGCGAAGAAAACCGCCGGCGTGCTGGGCGACGACCTGGCGCTGAACGCGCAGCAGGTGACCGGAGTCAACGCCAACCGTGAACTGCCGGTGGTGTGGGCGGTGGCCAAGGGCTCGCTGGTCAACAAGGTGATCCTGGTACCGGCAGCACTGGCGATCAGCGCCCTGGAGGCCTGGCTGCGCAGCCGCGGCTGGAACGTGCCGCTGATCGTGCCGCTGATGATGATCGGTGGTGCCTTCCTCTGTTTTGAAGGCGTGGAGAAGCTGGCGCACCGCTTCCTGCACTCAGCTGAGGACGACGCCGAGCATCAGGCCGAACGGCGCAAGGCGCTGGCCGATACGCAGGTGGACATGGTGGCGTGGGAGAAGGACAAGGTGAAGGGCGCGATCCGCACCGACTTCATCCTTTCGGCCGAGATCATCGTGCTGACGCTGGGGGTGGTCGCCACCGCACCGTTCACCAACCAGCTGGTCACGCTGGCCGTGGTTGCACTGGCAATGACGGTCTTCGTCTATGGGCTGGTGGCGGGCATCGTGAAGCTTGATGACGTCGGCCTGTACCTGTCGCGCAAGGGTGGGGCTTTGGCCGCCTTCGGTCGCGGCCTGGTGGCCTCGGCGCCGTGGCTGATGAAGTTCCTGTCGGTGGCTGGCACCATCGCCATGTTCCTGGTCGGCGGCGGCATCCTGGTGCACAACGTGCCGGCGCTGCACCACGCGGTGCAGGCGCTGGGCGGTGAAGGGCAGTGGGGCTGGCTGATCAGTGCTGCGGCCAACATGGTGGTCGGCATCATCGCCGGCGCCATCGTGCTGGCGGCGGTGACCGGGTTCCAGAAGCTGCGCGGGAAATGATCTGTAGAACCGAGCCCACGCTCGGCTGCTCTACGGCGCTGCGCGCCGCCGCCCGAGCATGGGCTCGGGCGCTACAGCGTCTGCACGCTGGATCATCAGCCCGCCTGCACCCGGTTCTTGCCTTGCCGCTTGGCCGCATACAGCGCGTCATCGGCGCGGCGCAGCAGGGTCTCGGTATCGTCACCGGGCTGCCATTGCGCCAGCCCGGCGCTGAAATGCACCGGCACGCGCCGGTCCTGCACGGTCAGCACGCGGTGCGCCAGTGAACGTTGCAGGCGCTGCACGGTGGCCATGCTGTCGGCGCCCTGGGTTTCCGGCAGTACCAGAACGAACTCGTCGCCGCCCAACCGTGCGATGCCGTCGGTGGCGCGCAGCAGCAGCTTGCACACGGCCACCAGGTGCTGCAGCAACGCATCGCCACCGGCATGCCCATGCGCGTCGTTGGTCTGGTGGAAATCATCCAGGTCGACCACGGCCACGCCCAGGGGTGAGTTGTTGCGTGCGGCGCGGGCCAGCTCGCGCTCCAGCAGTTCGTCCAGGCCGCGGCGATTCAGTGCCTGGGTCAGCGGATCGATACGCGCCAGGTCACCGGCAGCACGCAGTTCCTGCTCCAGCTCGGCAATGCGCTGCTCTGCGCGTTCCACTTCCTGCCGCGCGCTGGCCAGGTGATCGCGGGCCTGCGCGGCCTGCTGCTGCACCTTGCCGGTGTCGCGCATCACGTCTTGTAGCAACTGGTTGAGGTCGGCGATGCTACGCGCCTCGCGCAGCTGCAGTGCGTAGCTGCCGATGCGGTCGTGGTATTCGCCGGTGCTGGTGGCCATGCCATCCATGCGCTCGATGAACTCGCCCATCAACCCGCGCATCGCCGCCTTCGAATCGTCGATGCCCTGGCGCAGCAGGCCCTGCTTGTAGATCACTTCGCGCAACTCGGCGCGGGTGCGCTCGACCGCTTCCGCTTCCAACGGCCCGTCCAGCAGCTGGCGTACTGCCGCGATCTGGCCCTGCAGCCAGCTGCGGTCATCCAGCAGCTCGCTGACGTTCTCCAGCAGCAGCGCGAACAGCTCCAGCAGCAGCGCCTGCTGCTCCTGCCAGCTCTCGGCACGCACACCGACCTGGTGGCCGAGTTCGCGCACTCCTTGTTCGATCGGCTCCAGTGCGGTACCCGGCTGCCACTGGCGGAGGCGCGTGGCCAGGGCCTGCGCCTGTTCGCGCAGGTCCGGGTCGTGCTGCAGCAGGGCCACCACCGCACCGCCCAGCAGCAGCCGCAGCTGCTCGGACAAGCGCAGGCTTTCCGGCTGCCCGTCTGGGGAATGCTGTTCGATGGTGCGGATGTACTTGTCGATCAGCTGCCGCATCGCGCGCCCATAGCGCGGCCAATCGGCGCTGGCCTGTGCCGACTGCAGGCGGTCGCCCATGTCGCCCAGCTCGCCCGGCAGGGTGGCCATGCCGTTGGCGAACGCCGCCAGCAGCGGTTCCGGCGCGTCGGCGCCTGAGAACAGCTGCTGCAGGGCCACGCCACCGCCGCCCTGCAGCACCACGCGGTCACCCAGCCCATCGTCCACCACCGCGCGCACGCGTGCCGGCGGCCCAAGGGCGGTACCGGAGGCAGGGCGGTGGTCGGGCTGGTCCGTCATGGAGCGAATCCTGGGGCTGGCAGGGACTGGTTCCAGCATATCGGCGCGGCCGCCGACGGCTTGAACGGCTAGGATGGGCGACAGGATGCCGCAGTGGAGGTGCTGATGCGCGTGATGTTGCTGGGGGCGACCGGCCTGGTCGGTGGGCTGACCCTGCCCAGGCTGCTGGACGACCCGCGCTGCAGCGCCGTGGTGGCGCCCACTCGCCGTCCGTTGGGTGTAACTCACGGGAAGCTCGAGAACCCGGTGCTGGCCTTCGACGCGCTGCCCACTTCGCCAGAATGGGCGCGCGTGGACGCGGTCATCTGCGCACTGGGCAGCACCATCGCCCAGGCCGGCAGCCGCGAGGCCTTCCATCGCATCGACCACGACTATCCGCTGGCGTTCGCCCGCCTGGCACAGGCAGAGGGGGCGCGGACCTTTGTGCTGAACTCCGCAGCCGGCGCCAACCCACAGTCGTCGATCTTCTACAGCCGGGTGAAGGGTGCATTGGAGCGCGATCTGCGCGCGCTGGGCTTCAACTCGTTGACCCTGGTCCGCCCAGGGCTGATCGGTGGCGAGCGCAACGAGGTGCGTCGCGGCGAGCGTTTCGCACTGACGGTACTCGGCGCGTTGGGGCCGGTACTGCCGCGGGCGTGGCGGATCAACCCGGCCAGCGAGATCGCCAAGGCACTGGTCGAGGCCGCGCTGGCCCCGCAACCGGGCGAGCACGTGGTGGCATCGCGCGCGCTGGTCGGCTGATGTCGCGTGCGCTGCGCCTGACCCAGCTGCTGCAGCTGCTGCGCCGCCATCGGCGACCCGTGGCCGGGCAGACGCTGGCCGACGCGCTGGGCATCAGTCTGCGCACGCTGTACCGCGATATCGAGACCCTGCGCGAGCAGGGCGCCGACCTGCGTGGCGAGGCCGGCGTCGGCTACCAGCTGGCGCCGAGCGATACCCTGCCGCCGATGACCCTGCCACCGGCCGAGATCGATGCGCTGGTGCTCGGCCTGCGCTGGGTCGCCGCGCGCACCGAGCCGGCGCTGGCCGAGGCTGCACGTGACGCCCTGGCGCGCATCGCGCACGTATTGCCCGTGGCGCGCCGCGAGGCCCTGCGTGACAGCGGCCTGCGCGTTGGCCCGTCGCGTGCTGCGGCCAAGGTGCCGGCTGCACGCCTGCAGGCCGTGCGCGAAGCCGTGGGATCGCAGCAGCGCCTGAAGTTCGCTTACGAGGATGCGCACGGCCAGCGCAGCGTGCGCGTCGTCTGGCCGTTCGCGCTGGGCTACTTCGATGAGGTGCCGATGCTGGCGGCGTGGTGCGAGCACCGCGAGGATTTCCGCCACTTCCGGCTGGATCGCATCCGTCAGGTGCGTGTGCTGGAGGACCGCTACCTCGTGCCGCGCGCCACCCTGCTGCGGCGCTGGCAGAAGGCGCAGGGCATCGCGCCGGACTGGCTGGACCGTTCGTAGCCACAGCAACAGCGGGGAGCGGGCGGCGGGGTAGAGTCGACTGTTAGTCGACTATCGCGCGCAGCGCGGGGTTTCAAGCGCGTTGAAGGAAGAGCAGTCGACTAACAGTCGACTCTACCGACGGTCGACTCTACCGGCAGTCGACTCTACTGACAGAATCTGTCAGCAGGGCCGTACCACCATGATCGCTCCCAACAACGGAGCTTCCCCATGTTCAAGCCCAGCACCCTGCTGCAGTACGTGCGCGACGTCGCCGCCAGCGCCGCCTTCTACAGCGGCATCCTCGGCAAGCCGCCGGTCGAGCAGTCGCCCGGCTTTGCCCTGTTCCTGCTCGGCGATGGCGCTGCACTGGGCCTGTGGCAGCGCGACGATGTGCAACCGCCGGTGTCCGCGCAGGCCGGTGCCGCCGAACTGGCGATGGTGGTCGCCAACCCCGACGCCGTGCAGCAGATGCACGATGCGTGGCGCGCCCTCGGCGTGCAGATCCTGCAGGCGCCGGTGACGCTGGAATTCGGCCATACCTTTGTCGGGGCAGATCCTGATGGCCACCGCCTGCGGGTCTACAGCCGTGCCGAGGGCTTGGTCGCGCGCGATTGATCGCCCGCATTGTGTAGATCCACGCCATGCGTGGATGGAGCGCGACGGAGCAGGCACAAAAAACGCCGGGCAATGCCCGGCGTTCTTTCCAAGTCAGGTGCCAACCAACGGTTGGCACCCACCGGTCAGGTGGCCGATCAGCTGGCCAGTGCCAGGTCGTCCATCATCGCGCGCAGGAAGCGGGCGGCTTCACCGCCGGTGGCTGCGCGGTGGTCGAAGGTGACCGACAGCGGGATCACCTTGTGCGCTTCCACGCCGCCCATCACCGGGGTCATCTGGTGGCGGGCACGGCCGGCACCGACGATGGCCACGCACGGCGGCACCACGACCGGGGTTGCGTAACGACCGGCGAACATACCGAAGTTGGATAGCGAGATGGTGTAACCACTCAGTTCCGACGCCGCGATCGAACGCGATTCCACCTGCTCGCGCAGGCGGTTGACGCCTTCGCGGATGCCGCGTGCATCGAGCATGTCGGCATTGCGCAGGGCCGGCACGAACAGGCCGTCGTCGGTGTCCACGGCGATGCCGATGTCCACCTGGGCGTGCAGGGTGCGGGTCAGCGCTTCACCGTCGAACCAGGCGTTCATGGCCGGCACCTTCTGTGCGGCAACGACGATGGCGCGAACCAGGCGGGCGGTGACGTCGTTGCCCGGCAGCCAGGCGTGGATGTCGGCGTCGTCGTTCAGCGTGGTCGGCACGACCTTGCTGTGCGCGTCGGCCATGACGCGGGCCATGTTGCGGCGCACGCCCTTCAGCGGTTCCGGCTGGCCCTTGGCGACCACGCCCGGCGGCTGGGTACGCATCGGCTTGCCGGCGGCGGACAGCGGGGTGCGGGCTTCGCTCTGCACCGGGGCAGACACCTGCGCCGGGGCCGGCGCGGCATACGCGGCGGCAGCGACCGGTGCCGGAGCGGCGCCGAGCTTGGCGGTGCCGTTGGCGGCGGCCTGCTTGACGTCGGCCATGGTGACCGCGCCATCGGTGCCGGTAGCGGCCACGCGGCTCAGGTCCACGCCCAGCTTGCGCGCCATCGCACGCACGGCCGGCACGGCCTTGACGCCACCGACGGCCAGCGCCTGTTCGGCATGCACAGCATTGGAGCTCTGCATGGCGCCGACCACGGTACCGGCGTCATCGCGCTCGGCTGCGGCGGGCTTGGCTTGTTCCGCGGCGACCGGCGCAGCCGGCAGCGGCGGCGGGGTCGGTGCGGCCGCCGGCGCGGCCGGTGCGGCGTGGCCATGGCTGTGGCCGGTGTCCTGGCCATCGGCGCGCTGCGGCAGGTTCGGGTCCAGTTCGAAGCTGGCCAGCACCGAGCCGGTCGGGATGATGTCGCCGGCGCCGCCGGACAGCTTCAGCACCTTGCCGGAGAACGGCGAGGGCACTTCCACCACGGCCTTGGCGGTCTCCATCGACACCAGCGGCTCGTCCAGCTTGATCACATCGCCTTCCTTGACGAACCACTCGACGATGGTCGCGTCCGGCAGGCCTTCGCCCAGGTCGGGCAGGTTGAAGTTCTTGGTCTGGCTCATTTGCAGTTCTCTTCCAGCAGTTCCAGTTCGCGGGCCGGCAGCCAGCCCGTCGCGCCATTGGCGCGCTCGGACCACCACCACCCACCGTGTTCGTGATGAAGCTTCACCATCTCGCCGCTTTCCACATCCAGCTCGCGGGCGTCGTAGTCGCACAGCGCTTCGGCGCGACCCTCGTCCAGCAGCTGCAACCAGGCGATGGGCGCCCAGCCAGCGCGCCCATCGTTGGTGCGTACCCAAGCAAACGCCGGCCATTCCTCGTCACGCACACCTACTTCGACGATCTGGCCGGTGTGGAACCGGAGCGGGTTGGGATACTGGCTGCGGTAAGCCCCCAGAAGGCGGGCCCGCATGTCAGCCGGCCGCCACCGCGCGCTTGGCCGCAGCCACGATCCGCTCAACGCTCGGCAGGTACTTCATTTCCAGGCGGAACAGCGGAATGTGGGTGTCGTAGCCAGTAACGCGCTCGACCGGGGCCAGCAGGTCGTAGATCGATTCCTCGGCCAGGCGCGCGGCGATCTCGGCGCCGAAGCCCGCGGTTTTCGGGGCCTCCTGCACGATCACGCAGCGGCCAGTCTTGGCCACCGATTCGGCGATGGTGGCGAAGTCCAGCGGACGCAGCGTGGCCACGTCGATGACTTCGGCACTGATGCCTTCGCCGGCCAGCTTGTCGGCCGCTTCCAGCGCTTCCTTCACCTGCGCACCCCAGGTCACCAGGGTCACGTCGGTGCCGTCGCGCAGCACGAAGCAGACGTCCAGCGGCAAGGCTTCGCCGTCGTTGACGACCACTTCCTTGTACTGGCGGTAGATGCGCTTGGGCTCCATGTAGATCACCGGATCCGGCTCGCGGATCGCGGCCAGCAGGAGGCCGTACGCACGCTGCGGCGACGACGGCAGCACCACGCGCAGGCCCGGCACGTTGGTGAAGATCGCCTCGTTGGCTTCGCTGTGGTGTTCCGGCGCGCGGATGCCACCGCCCCACGGCACGCGCAGCACCATCGGGCAGTGCAGGCGGCCACGGGTACGGTAACGCAGGCGTGCGGCGTGGCAGACGATATGGTCGACCATCGGGTACATGAAGCCATCGAACTGGGCTTCTGCCACCGGCTTCATGCCCTGCGCGGCAAGACCAATCGTCAGGCCGGCGATGGTGGTTTCATCCAGCGGGGTGTCGAGGATGCGGTCCGAGCCGAAGCGCTGCTGCAGACCGGCAGTGGCACGGAACACGCCGCCGTTGACGCCCACGTCCTCGCCCAGCACCAGCACCGACGGATCGTGTTCCAGCTCCCAGGCCAGCGCCTGGGTGATGGCTTCGATGAGGGTGATCGGGGTGGTGGTCATGCTGTCATCTCCGCGCGCGACTGCAGCGCTGTCGGCGGCGTTGGTGTGCGCGCCGGGCGCGCCGTTCTTGATCTCATCCATGGCGCTTCTCCAGGGCGATCGCCTGGGCACGCTGGGCCAGCAGGTCCGGCGGCGGATCGGCATACAGGAAGTCGAACATCGCCTCGACCGGCTGCACCGGCGTGTTGAGGTACAGGTTCACTTCCTCGTCCACGCGCGCGCCGCACTCGGCGGTCCAGGCGGCTTCTTCTTCCTCGCTCCACACCCCGGCGTTGATCAGGTACTTGCGCAGGCGCAGCATCGGCTCGCGCTGCCAGGCATCCTTCACTTCGGCATCGTCGCGGTAGCGGCGCGCGTCATCAGCGGTGGTGTGGTCGGACAGGCGGTAGGTCATCAGTTCCAGCACGGTGCCACCGTCGCCGGCCAGCGCACGTTCGCGCGCCTGTTCCATTGCCGCCAGCACCGCGATCAGGTCGTTGCCGTCCACCTGCAGGCAGTGCAGGCCGCCCGCCAGGCCCTTCTGCGCCAGCGTTTCGGCACCGGTCTGGGCCGAACGCGGCACCGAGATGGCCCAGCCGTTGTTGACGATGCACAGGATCAGCGGCAGCTTGTAGGCGCCGGCCGAGTTCAGTGCCGCGTAGAAGTCGGTCTTGGAGCTGCCACCGTCGCCGCACACGGCCACGGCGATCTGCGGTTCCTTGTTGAGCTTGAACTTCAGCGCGGCACCTGCCGCATGCAGGCACTGGGTGGAAATCGGCACGCAGAACGGGAAGTCCCTGGCCGCGTTGCCGCCGTAATCGTTGCCGCGTTCGTCGCCGCCCCAGTACATCAGCACGTCGTGCGGGCGCACGCCACGCATGAACATCGCGCCATACTCGCGGTACGAAGGCGCGAACACGTCGTCCTTCTGCATCGCCGCGCCGATACCCACGTGCGCGGCTTCATGGCCCAGGCAGGCGGCATAGGTGCCGAGCTTGCCGGTGCGCTGCAGCGCGATGGATTTGCTGTCGAACGTGCGTACGAACAGCATCTGCTTGAACAGCGGTACCAGGACCTTGGGGTCGCGCAGCGACACGGGCAGGTCGTCACGGACGAGCGTGCCGTCCGTGTCCAGGTACTGCAGGTATTCGATCTTGAATTCAGCGGCAACCGTCATTGCGTACTGCACCTTCGACAGAGAAGTTACAAATGATATGAATCGCCATGTTAAGGAACGCGTACGGAATAGCCTTCCTGCGCCGCAACACGGAGATTCCCCGTTTTACCCCTGCCGGCGGGTGGGGGGCCAATAACAACAACGTATTCAGTCGTTGCTGCAAAGCATCAGAATACGCCTCTGGCTGACTGCCGGTACAACGGCGCGGACGGTTCCACGCGCAGGCCGGTGGTCGGCCGATGCTCCACGGCCAGCCGCACGCCCCGGTATGGACCGGGCGGCTGCCAGCGCGGCGGCAACGCGCTACCCTTGCCGCCCCCGATCTGGTCCCGCCCATGTCCGTCGACAACAACCAACGCGATCTCGAAGCCGGCATCCACACCGACCTGCAGGGACGCCTGACCTACGGCGGCTACCTGCGGCTGGACCAGCTGCTCAGCGCGCAGCAGCCGCTGTCCAGCCCGCCGCACCATGACGAGATGCTCTTCATCATCCAGCACCAGACCTCGGAGCTGTGGCTGAAGCTGCTGGGCCATGAGCTGCGTGCCGCAATCGGCTTCCTGCAGCGCGATGAAGTCTGGCAGTGCCGCAAGGTGCTGGCGCGCAGCAAGCAGGTGCTGCGCCAGCTGACCGAGCAATGGTCGGTGCTGGAAACGCTGACCCCGTCCGAGTACATGGGCTTCCGCGACGTGCTGGGCCCGTCGTCGGGCTTCCAGTCGCTGCAGTACCGCTACATCGAGTTCCTGCTGGGCAACAAGAACGCGCAGATGCTGCAGGTGTTCGAGCATGACCCGGCCGGGCAGGCGCAGCTGCGCACCGTGCTGGAGGCGCCCAGCCTGTACGAGGAATTCCTGAAGTACCTGGCCCGCTTCGGCCATGCCGTGCCGGCGGTCTACGAGGCCCACGACTGGACCCAGCCGCACGTGGCCGACGACGCATTGCAGCCGGTCTTCGAGCGCATCTACCAGGACACCGACCGCTACTGGCGCGAGTATGCGCTGTGCGAGGACCTGGTGGACCTGGAGACGGCTTTCCAGCTGTGGCGATTCCGACACATGCGCACCGTGATGCGGGTGATCGGCTTCAAGCGTGGCACCGGCGGTTCGTCCGGCGTGGGCTTCCTGGCCAAGGCGCTGGAACTGACCTTCTTCCCCGAGCTGTTCCAGGTGCGCACCAGCCTGCAGGCCGCGCCCCCGGCAGCGCTGGGCTGATCCCCATTCAGCTTGGTTCCCCGCCCGCGGCTGGATCGTTTCAGATGCAAGTTCAGGGAGCAGGCTGCCACCTGCCTCAAACGGCGTGTATTTGACGTGAACGCCAGAAGTCGGTGATCCTCGCGCGTTGCTCCAACTGCACAGCGGACGTGCTCGTCATCCACCGAACCAGGAAATCCGCATGAGCGTAAACGCCACTGCGAACACCCCAGAGCCGGCACTGCCGGACTTCAAGACCACGCTGGGCCACCCGCGCCCGTTGTGGATGCTGTTCATGACCGAGTTCTGGGAACGCTTTGCGTTCTACGGCATCCGCTGGGCGTTGGTGCTCTACATCGTTGCCCAGTTCTACAACGGCAGCGCTGCCGGTGAAGGCGACGCCAGCCGCATCTATGGCGCCTACCTGGCCCTGGTGTACGCCGCGGCCATCTTCGGCGGCTACGTGGCCGACCGGGTACTGGGCTACCAGCGCTCGATCCTGACCGGCGCGATCATCATGGCCGCCGGCCTGTTCATGATCTCGCTTCCGCAGGAGCACATCTTCAAGCTCGGCCTGGCCACGATCATCGTCGGCAACGGTCTGTTCAAGCCCAACATCTCGACCATGGTCGGCAAGCTGTACGGCCTGAAGGACGAGCGCCGCGATTCGGGCTTCACCATCTTCTACATGGGCATCAACATCGGCGCGATGATCGCCCCGGTGCTGACCGAGTACCTGGCCCGCAAGGTGTTCGGTACCGATGCGATGCCGTCCTACAAGGTCGTGTTCATCGCCTCGGGCGTGGGCATGCTGATCTCGCTGGTGTGGTTCTACATCGGTCGTGCCGGCCTGAAGGGCATCGGCGCACCGCCGGCCGGCGCGGAAGGTTTCGGCCGCATCATCATGGTGCTGGCCGGTGCCGTGGTCGCCATCCCGGTCGCGTACTTCCTGCTGGCCACCGGCGCCACCGCGCTGGCCTGGATCCTCGGCGCGATGTTCACCGCGCTGGCCATCCTGCTGCTGGTCGAGGGCATCCGCGAAGGCAAGGTGCAGCGCGACCGCGTGATCGCCATGCTGATCATCTTCGCCTTCAACGTGATGTTCTGGATGTTCTTCGAGCAGGCCGGCAGCTCGTTCACCTTCCTGGCCGAGAACATCGTCAACCGCCAGTTCGGCAGCTGGACCTTCCCGACCGCGTGGTTCCAGTCGGTCAACTCGGTGGCGATCATCACCCTGGCCCCGGTCATCGCCTGGATCTGGGTGGCGATGGGCCGCGCCAATCCGTCCATCCCGCGCAAGTTCGGCCTGGGCCTGCTGTTCAACGGCGCCGCCTTCGCGCTGCTGATGTTCGCCCTGTCGCAGATGGTGGTGGACGGCAAGATCCCGTTCTGGACCCTGTTCATGGTCTACGTCATCCAGTCGGTGGGTGAGCTGTGCCTGTCGCCGATCGGCCTGTCGATGGTGACCAAGCTGGCCCCGGTGCGCCTGGTCGGCTTCGGCATGGGTGGCTGGTTCCTGTCCACCGGCATCGGCAACAACCTGTCGGGCATCTTCGCTGGCGTGGTCAGTGGTGAAGGCGGCATGACGGTCGAGTCGGCCCTGAAGGGGTATACCTTCGGGTTCTGGGCCCTGATCGGCTCCGGCGTGGTGCTGTTCCTGATCGCCCCGCTGATCAACAAGCTGATGCACGGCGTCAAATGATGATGAGAGGGTAGAAGGCATGCGTAGCAAGCTCGGTACTGCGGTAGTGGTGGTCTGTGCGGCGCTGATAGGCGCCTGTTCCCAACCGCAACCACCTGCGACCGCCGAGCCCACGCAGCCCCTGGATACCCGACCCACCGAGCCACCGGTCGCTGACCCCAGCGAACCGGTGGCCTCGGGCAACACCCCGGTGGCGGCGGACATCGCCGCCATCGCCGGGCTCGGTGCGCAGTTCGACCCGGCCCGCAACCCCGCCGATGACCTGGCCACCGCCAAGGTGGAAGCCCAGCGGGGCAAGAAGCGCATCCTGCTGGAGATCGGCAACGCCGCCTGTGAGCGCTGCCGGGCGCTGGACGATGTGGTGGAAGGCAACGGCGACCTGCGTCGCTTCCGCGATGCCCACTACGTGTGGGTGAAGGTCAACGCCAGCGACGAGCAGCCCAACACCGCGTTCCTTGCCCAGTTCCCGGTGATGGAACGCGACTATCCGCATCTGCTGGTGCTGGACGCCGATGGTGGCCTGCTGGTGTCGCAGGCGACCGCTGAGCTGCGCAGGGGCGAGGCGTTCCAGCCTGCGCGGGTGAGCGCGTTCCTCAAGCAGTGGGCACCCGACAAACCGGAATAGGGGAGTGCCGGCCGCTGGCCGGCAGGGGGGGGGGGGTGGGTGCCAACCGCTGACCGCCAACCCCGGCGGATGCCGACCGCTGACCGCCATCCCCGGTGGGGGCCGACCGTTGGTCGGCACAGAAGTGCATCCACGCATGGCGTGGATCTACTGTGGTTGCGGTCACATTCCCGGAATCGGCATCTCAATATCGCAACGCGCTCGCCGTTACCGGCAAGGACCTCAGTCGACATCCCGTCGATGCAACCTTCCGGAACGCCCATGCACAGCGACCACGCCGAACGATTGCCCGGACCCGCCAGTGAGCTGGCCGAGGGTGGAGCAGGCGAGGGCGTGACCCTGCCGCCGCAGGAGGCGCTGCTGGATGACGCCGGTACCGGCGAGGCCACCGTCGATCTGGCACCGCCGCGCCATCGCCTGCCGCAGATCGCGCTGCCCGATAACGTGGTGCTGAAGGGTGCGGTGCAGAAACTGGTCGAGCAGAAATCGCGGCTCGATGCACTGGCCGCCGATGGCCAGCTGGCCGGGCTGCTGCCACCGGAGTGGCAGGGCCATGGCGTGCGCGCGATTGAACTGTCCACCTTCATCCAAGGCGTGCTGCCGTTCCTGCAACCCGGCGAACGTGGCGAAACCGCGCCGGCGCGCCTGCCGGTGCGCCATGTGCTGGGTGACGACAGCCGCTGGGGCCTGGACGATGTCGCCGAACCGAAATCGTTGGCCTGGTACCTGGCTAGCGACGAACGCGCCACCGCCGGCAGCAAGGACGTGGCCGAGGCCTATCTGGTGGGTGCACTCGGCCTGGCGTGGATGCAGGAGGGGCGTAGCCGCCCCGGTTTCCTGCGCGCGATGGGCCAGGACAGCCTGGCGGCACGGGTGACCATGCTCGGCTACCCGCCGGCCAACGAACTGGCGCTGTACAGCGTCACCGCGCACGGCCAGTCGCAGATCTGGTGCGTGCATGGTCGCCGTCGCATGCGCCCGCTGGTGGCGCCGTGGCTGAGCGTGCCGCTGCTGACCGCGTATGGCGTGCCGGCGCCGGTCGCGTGGCCGTCCAGTTTCCCGCCTGTGGAGGCCGTGGCCGAGCTGTTGGCAACCGCACGGCAGGGGCGCGCGCTGCCGGAAGTGGATCTGGGCAAGGCCGTGGCGAAGATCGCCGAAGAGGCCGCATCCGAAGCCTGGCAACCGGTCAGCCTGCTGCAGCTCAACACCTGGTCACCGCGTTGGCATTTCTTCCTGGGCACCTTCGTCGGCCTGCCGTCGCTGCTGCTGGTGGCGGCGGCGCTGGCGCTGCCCGGTGCGGTCGAGGCGGCCACGGTTGCTGCATCACTTGGCTTCGCCGGTGGTGCCATCGCGGCGCTGGCGGTGCCGTGGATCCACGCGCGGCGCAAGCACCTGAGCTGAAAAAAGGGGACGGAGGGGATTAAGTCGTTTCAGGCACACCTGTACTCATTACGACTTAATCCCCTCCGTCCCCTTTTTCTTTCAGACGCCTTCGCCCATCCGCTCCAGGCCGTCACCGGCCAGGCGCAGGATCAGCTTTTCCAGCAGCTGTTCCTCCTCCTCGCTCAGCACCGACATCAGCTTGCGGGTGATCTCGATCACCATCGGCGCGATGGTCTCGTACACCTCGAAACCGGCCGCGGACAGCGCCAGCACCGAGCGGCGGCGGTCATCGCCGTGGGTCTCGCGCTTGATGAAGCCGCGCTCCAGCAGGCGGGCCACGGCGCGGCTGACCGCCACCTTGTCCATCGCCGTGCGGTCGGAGACCTCGCTGGCCGAGGAACCCGGGTACAGCGCCAGGATAGTGATGACCCGCCACTCGGGGATCGCCAGACCGTAACGATCGCCGTATAGCTTGGCGATGTTGCCGCTGACCCGGTTGGACAGCACGCTCAGCCGGTACGGCAGGAACTGTTCCAGGTCGAGCAGGACGTGCGAGGCACGCAGGCGGGTCGAGGCGGGATCGGGGCTCATGTTGCGGTGCACCTTGCTGGTGGTTTCAAGTGTAACTATAAGGGGTGGGTCCAGACCCTGCATTCTCGCCGGGTCCCTACCTGCCCGCACCTGGTTTGTACCGATGCGGTACCGATTCGGAGCCACGCCATGAATACCGCAGTCCCGACCGCCTCGCACCCCAACCCCGGCATGCAGGTCACCACCTTCGAGAACCCGATGGGCATCGACGGCTTCGAGTTCGTCGAATTCGCCGCCCCGGCCGGCCGTGGCCAGGAGCTGCACGAGTACTTCCGGAAGATGGGCTTCAGCGCGGTGCTCAAGCACAAGCAGCGTCCGATTACCGTCTATCGCCAGGGCGACGTCAACTTCCTGGTCAATGAAGACCCCGATTCGTTCGCCGCCGACTTCGCCGAGAAGCACGGTCCGTGCGCGTGCGGCTTCGCCATCCGCTTCAAGAAGCCGGGCCAGGAGGTCTACCAGACCGCGCTGGGCAACGGTGCCGAAGCCATCGCCTTCAAGGCGGACAGCAAGGCGGTCAGCGCCCCGGTCATCAAGGGCATCGGCGATTGCATGCTGTACCTGGTCGACCGCTACGGCGCGGCCGGCAGCATCTACGACGGCGACTACGAGCCGATCGCCGGCGCCGACCTGCACCCGGTGGGCTTCGGCCTGACCTTCATCGACCACCTGACCCACAACCTGTACTTCGGCAACATGCAGCAGTGGTCGGATTACTACGAGCGCCTGTTCAACTTCCGCGAGATCCGCTACTTCGACATCAAGGGCCTGAAGACCGGCCTGGTGTCCAAGGCGATGACCGCGCCCGATGGCATCGTGCGCATTCCGCTGAACGAATCTTCGGACCCGAAGAGCCAGATCAACGAGTACCTGGACGCGTACAAGGGCGAGGGCATCCAGCACATCGCCTGCTTCACCGAGAACATCTACGAGACCGTCGAAGCAATGCGCGCGCAGGGCGTGGACTTCCTGGATACGCCGGAGACCTACTTCGAGGTGATCGACCAGCGCGTGCCGAACCACGGTGAAGACGTGCCGCGCCTGGCCAAGAACAAGATCCTGATCGATGCCGATCCGGAAACCCACCAGCGCAAGCTGCTGCAGATCTTCACCCAGAACTGCATCGGCCCGATCTTCTTCGAGATCATCCAGCGCAAGGGCAACGAAGGCTTCGGCGAAGGCAACTTCACCGCGCTGTTCGAGAGCATCGAGCGCGACCAGATCCGACGCGGCGTGCTGTAAGGTCTGCAGGCAATGTCGGCTTCCGGTCGACATTGCCTGTCCGAATGGTAGTTCCGGCCGCTGGCCGGCAATCTCTGGAGTTCCCATGTCCCCCGCCATCACCGCCCGCGGCTACCAGTCCGGCTTCGGCAACGAATTCGCCACCGAGGCCGTCGCCGGCGCGCTGCCGGTCGGACAGAACTCACCGCAGAAGGTGGCCCACGGCCTGTACGCCGAACAGTTGACCGGCACCGCCTTCACTGCGCCGCGCGGCAGCAACCGCCGCAGCTGGCTGTACCGGATCCGCCCGGCGGTGGCCCATGGCGAGTTCACCCCCTTCGCGCAGTCGCAGCTGCAGTGTGATTTCGGCGCTCAGCCGGCCTCGCCAAACCAGCTGCGCTGGAGCCCGCTGCCGCTGCCGGAGCTGCCGACGGACTTCGTCGAAGGCCTGTACACGATGGGTGGCAACGGCTCGCCCGATGCGCATGCCGGCGTGGGCATCCACCTGTACGCTGCCAACCGCGACATGGTCGGCCGCTACTTCTACGACGCCGACGGCGAGCTGCTGATCGTGCCGCAGCTGGGCGCGCTGCGCCTGCTGACCGAGCTGGGCGTGATCGAGATCGAGCCGCAGCAGATCGCGGTGATCCCGCGCGGCGTGCGCTTCCGCGTTGAACTGCCCGATGGCCCGAGCCGTGGCTACATCTGCGAGAACTACGGTGCGCTGCTGAAGCTGCCCGACCTCGGCCCGATCGGTTCCAACGGCCTGGCCAATCCGCGCGACTTCGAGACCCCGCATGCGGCGTTCGAGGATGTGGATGGCGACTTCGAACTGATCGCCAAGTTCGAAGGCCGCCTGTGGCGTGCACCGATCGACCATTCACCGCTGGACGTGGTGGCCTGGCACGGCAATTACGCGCCGTACCGCTACGACCTGCGTCGCTTCAACACCATCGGTTCGGTCAGCTACGACCACCCGGATCCGTCGATCTTCCTGGTGCTGCATTCGCCCAGCGACACCCCGGGCACCAGCAACATGGACTTCGCGATCTTCCCGCCGCGCTGGCTGGTGGCGCAGAACACCTTCCGTCCGCCGTGGTTCCACCGCAACATCGCCAGCGAGTTCATGGGCCTGGTGCATGGCGCCTACGACGCCAAGGCCGAAGGCTTCGTGCCGGGTGGCGCATCGCTGCACAACTGCATGAGCGGCCACGGCCCGGATGCACCGACCTTCGACAAGGCGTCCAATGCCGACCTTTCCAAGGCCGATGTCATCAAGGACACGATGGCCTTCATGTTCGAGACCCGCGCGGTGATCCACCCGACCGCACAGGCACTGGCCGCCGGCCACCGCCAGGGCGACTACCAGCAGTGCTGGAACGGCCTGCGCAACAACTTCCGGTCGTCCCGCTAGCGTGGTGGGTGCCGACCGTTGGTCGGCACGATGCGCCGGAACCTGCGCTTACGCCACCTCGGCGAAGGCGTCGCAATGCTCCAGCGGCAACGCCTCCAGCAGGCGCTGGCGCACGCGCTGGCAATAGCCATCCGAAGTCAACGCGGGCAGCAGCTGCATCGCCGACTGCAGCCGCTGCAGCACCTCATCCTCCGCACGCGCCTGCTGCAGATCGCGGAACAGCGCCGCTGCCTGCGGATGCCGCTGCATTTCCAGGATACCCAGCAGGTAGATGCGCGCTGCCACCAGCGAACGGCGACGTTCGACCGGCGTGGCGCTGGCGTTCGTTGGCACCTTCACCAGCGCCGCATTGACCGGTTCGGCAGCGGCGTGAGGGGGTGCCGCCGCCGTTGCCGTGCCGGTCGCCAGATAGCCCGCCTGCACCAGCTGGATGACCATCGCCGGCGCATCCTGTCCAAGCAGACCGGTCAGGTCGGCGACGGTACGCTGGCCGTCGCACAGGATCAGCAGCCGGCGCTGGCGCATGTCCAGCGGCGCGCGGTGGGCCTGCAGCGCGGTTCGGGCGAGATCGGTCTTGCGCGGTTGCATGGAAGGGACGGCCAGATCGGTGCTCGCCGAGCCTGAACGAGGGCGATGAAACCGCGATGACAATGCAGCGCCTGCACACCGGATGGGTTAGCGTGCAGCCATCTTCGTGCCAGGGAACCGCACCGATGAAGCACCTCCCGATTGCTGGTCTGTTGCTCCTTTCGCTCGCCGCCTGCAGTGCGGGCCCCGACAAGCAGGGGGCGGCCGGTAGCGGCAGCGACACCCCGGCGGAAACCGCCTCGGCGACCGGGCCTGCGCAGTCGGCCGATCCTGATCTGGCAACCCGCCCCGCCAACGACCGTCGCGAGGACAGTCCCGCGCGCCTGGATGGCTTCGGCGGCGCCGCGCTGGGCGCCGGCATCGCCGAGGTCCGCAGTGGCTTCGGCACGCCGCTGCAGGGTCTGGGCACCGATGCGGCCGGCAAGCCGCTGCCGGCTGACGACAGCAACGACGGCTGCTACTTCCTGCGCCCGCAGGATGCCGAAGAGCCGCGCCTGATGATCGAAGGCCGCAAGCTGGTGCGCTACGACGTGCGCAGCGCCGCCATCACCGCACCAGGCGGCGGCAAGGTCGGCATGACCCTGGGTGAGCTGCAGGTGCTGTACCCGGAGCGGGCCGATGTCGGCCCTGACAAGTACGACGAGAAGGCCCAGCACCTGCGCGTGCGCCCGGCGCAGGAGGGGGGGGCGGTGATCGACTTCGCGCTCGGCGCTGATGGTCGGGTCAGTGCCTGGCGCGTCGGCAAGACCCCACAGGTCGATTACGCCGAAGGCTGTGGCTGATCCTTGATCCACCGCCCAGCCATGCGCTCGGGCCACGCGTAGAATCGCGCCACCATTGCTGGGGGAGTGCTCGATGATCGCCATTGCCATTGCCTGGTTCCTGCTCGGCCTGCTGCTGCTGGCGCTGGGCGGGGACTCCATCGTCAAGGCCGTGTCCGGCCTGGCCCAGCGTTTCGGGGCCAGCCCATTCACTGCCGGGCTGCTGCTGCTCGGGGTGGCCACCTCGTTGCCGGAGCTGGCAGTCAACGCGCGCGCGCTGGCGGTGGGCCAGCCAGAACTGGCGCTGGGCAATGCGGTCGGCAGCAGCATCACCAACCTGGGCCTGACCCTGGCCGTGGCGGCCATGGCTGCGCCCCTGCTGCTGCGCGCGCGCCTGCAGACGGTGCTGTGGTGGTCGCTGCTGGCGGCAGGTGTGCTGCTGATCCTGTTCGGGCTTGATGGCGGCCTGGCACGTTGGGAGGGCGGCATACTGCTGGCCGGCTTCATCGTGGTGCAGGTGCTGCTGCTGCGCCGTGGTCGCAGCGAGAGCGCGGAGGTGCAGGTGGCCATCGCCGAGTCCGCACTGAGCCGCACCAGCCTGCCGTTGAACGTGCTGCGCGTGCTGATTGCCGCGTTGACGCTGTACTGGGGCGCGCGCCTGGTGGTGGGCGCCGCCGCCGACTTTGGCGTCGCCCTGGGTTGGACGCCGCTGCTGGTCGGCCTGCTGCCGGTGGCGATCGGTACCGCACTGCCGGAAGTGGCCACCGCCATCGCCGCCGCGCGTCGCGGGCATGGCGACATGGTGCTGGGCCACGTGCTGGGTTCCAGCGTGGTCAACCTGCTCCTGGTGATCGGTGCGATGGCCGTGCTGCAGCCGCTGGCGCTGCCGGCCTCGTTCGTGCGCCTGGAACTGCCGGCGCTGCTGGCGTTCGCGCTGGTGCTGTACCCGATGCTGCGTGGCGACCTGAAGATCAGCCGCGGCGAAGGTGTGATCCTGCTGGTCGCGTTTGTCGGCTGGTTCGTGCTGGAACTGCTGCTGGTCGGCGCACCGGCGCTGTAGAGCCGAGCCCATGCTTGGCTGCTGTTCGTGCCGACCAGCGGTCGGCACCTACGGGGCGTCACATTGCCGGCCAGCGGCCGGTTCTACCGGTTCTGCGTGGTTTCTTCTTCCCGCACCGGCTCCGGCGGTGGCAGCTGCTCCTCGGCGGCACGTTCGTTGCCCGGCAGGGTGGGGCGGGTCTCCATCAGCAGCGACAGCGCGGCCTTGGCCATCATGTGCGCGCTGATCGGTGCGGTGATGAACAGGAACACGGTGATCAGCAGCTCGCGCGGCTGCGGGTCCTGGCCGAGGAAGATGTGGTAGCAGACCGAGCACACCAACACGCAGCCCACGCCCAGCGTGCTGGCCTTGGTCGGCGCGTGCAGGCGCTTGAAGAAGGTCGACAGCTTCACCAGGCCCAGTGCGCCCACCAGGATGAAGAAGCAGCCGAACAGCAGCAGGATCGACAGGCCGATCTGGATGGCAGTGATCATTCGACGATGTCCCGGCGCAGCACGAACTTGCTCAGCACCACGGTGCTGCCGAAGCCGAGCATGGCGATGATCAACGCCGCCTCGAAGTAGATCGGTGAATTGAGGTACATGCCGAACAGCATCAGCTCGGCGATCGCGGTCACCGACAGGGTGTCCAGTGCGAGGATGCGGTCGGGCACGGTCGGCCCGCGCAGCAGGCGCCAGGTGGCCAGCAGCATGGCCAGGCCGACCACGTGCATGCACACCACCAGGGTGGTCTGGATGACTTCAAAACCGGTCATGGGAAGATCTCCATCAACGGCGCCTCGTAACGGCGCTTGATCGTATCGATCAGGTCCTGTGGATCCTCCAGGTGCAGCACATGCACCAGCAGGAACTTGCGGTCGTCGCTGAGCGCGGCCGAGACCGTGCCCGGGGTCAGGGTGATCATGCTGGTCAGCGCGGCGATGCCGTGGATGTTGGCGATGTCCAGCGGCAGCCAGATGAAGCCCGGGTGGATGTTCTTTTCCGGGCCCAGCACCTGCAGGGCGACGCGGATGTTGGACATCAGGATGTCCCACAGGGTCACGCACACCAGTCTGGGCAGCGGCCGCAGGGTGCCGATGCGCGCGAACTCGCGGTCCAGGCGCGCGGCGAACAGCGGCACCACCACGCCCAGCACAAGCCCCAGCACGATCTGGCCGAGGGTGAAGCTGTCGGACATCAGCAGCCAGAACGCCACCACCATGATGCTGAGCATCGGCGAGGGAATCAGGCGACGGAACAGGGAGTGCTGGGCAGTCATGGCTGGCGGATCTCCGGCGTGGTCGCGCGCAGCTGCTGCACGTACTCGCTGGGATGCAGCAGCTGTGCGGCGGTGGCGTCGGTGTAGCGCATCAACGGTGCAGCGGCCAGGGTCATGCCGATGCCGTAGGCCAGCAGCAGGCAGGCGGCGTAGAGCTCTACCCGGCGCAGGGGAGCCTTGCGCGGCTTCGGTGCTTCTGGATCGACCGGCGGCACGCGCCAGAACAGGCGGATGCCGCCGCGGGTCAGGCCCATGATCACCAGCAGGCTGCTGACCAGCACGGCGGTCCAGACCGGCCCGGTGTACTGCGCCGGCATGCCGGCCAGCAGCGCGGCCTTGGCCAGGAAGCCGGACAGTGGCGGCAGGCCGGCCACCGACACTGCCCCGATCAGGAACAGCACCGCTGGGGTTTCCTTGCCCGGCATCGGTGCCACCACTTCCTTGCGATCGCTGGCGCCACCACGGCGGCGGCGGATCAGGTCGGCGATCAGGAACAGCGCGGCGGCGACGAAGCTGCTGTGCGGCAGGTAGTACAGGCCCGCTGAGAGTACCTGCGGCGTGCCCACCGAGAAGGCGATGAACAGCGTGGCCGCCGACACGATCACCAGGTAGGAGATCAGGACGCGCAGGCGGGTCGCGGCCAGTGCACCCAGGCCACCGAGCACCAGCGTCGCCACGCCGGCCCACAGCAGCCAGTCGCGGCCATAGCCGGCCATCGCGCCTGCGTCATCGCCGAACCACAGCATCTGGATGCGCAGCACCGAGTACAGGCCGACCTTGGTCATGATCGCGAACAGCGCAGCCACCGCTGCTGGCGCACGCGAATAGGCTTCCGGCAGCCACAGGTACAGCGGCATCAGCGCGGCCTTGGCGCAGAACACCAGCAGCAACAGGCCCATCGTCGCCTTCACCAGGGTCAGCTGTGCCGGCGGCACCTGCGCGATGCGCTGCGACAGCTCGGCCATGTTCAGCGAACCCAGCGTGGCGTACAGCAGGCCCAGCGCGATCAGGAACAGGGTCGAGGCGGTGACGTTGAACACCACGTAGTGCAGGCCGATGCGCATGCGCAGGCCGCGGCCACCGCTGAGCAGCAGGCCGTAGGAGGCGATCAGCATCACCTCGAAGAACACGAACAAGTTGAAGATGTCGCCGGTCAGGAACGCACCGTTGAGGCCGACCAGCTGGAACTGGAACAGCGCATGGAAGTGCGGTGCGCGGCGGTCCCAGCCCGAGCAGGCGTGCAGCAGGCAGGGAATGGCCAGCAGCAGGGTGGTCAGCAGCATCCACGCCGACAGCCGGTCGGCCACCAGCGCGATGCCCAGCCGCGACGGCCAGTCGCCCAGCAGGTAGACATTGATGTCACCGCCCGCGGTCGACGCGAACAGCAGGCCCACCGCCAGCGCCAGCGCCGACAGCGCGGTCCACGCGACGGCGCGCTGCACCCTGGGGCCGTAGCGACGGTGTTCGACGAACAGCGACAGTGCAGCACCCAGCAGGGGAATCAGGATCGGCAGGATCACCAGGTGGTTCATGCGCGGTCCTCGCCCTGGCGCGGCGGCACGCGCTCATCCTGCAGGTCATCGTCGGGCTCGTGGGCGTCCACATGGTCGCTGTGGTTGTCGCTGCGGCTGCGCATGGCCAGCACGATGCTCACTGCGGTCATCGCGAAGGCGATCACGATCGCGGTCAGCACCAGCGCCTGTGGCAGCGGATCGGTGTAGTTGCCGAGGTGGCTGTCCACGCCCTCCTGCAGCACCGGCGCCTTGCCCAGCACCACGCGGCCACCGGCGAAGATCAGCAGGTTGGTGGCGTAGGACAGGAAGGTCATGCCGAGAATCACATCGAAGCTGCGCGCGCGCAGCAGCAGGTAGATGCCGATGGCGGTCAGCACGCCGATCGCGGTCGCAAGGGCCAGTTCCATCAGTGCATCTCCCCGGTGCGGGCCGAACGGCGTTGCAGGTCGATCTCGCCCTTGCGGGCGGTGCGGGTACGCGACGGCTTGATCGTGCCCATCATCGACAGCATCAGCATCGCGCCGCCGAACACCACCAGGTAGACGCCGATGTCGAAACCGATCGCACTGGCCAGCGGCACGTCGCCGATCAGCGGCAGGTGCAGATCGAGGTGGCCGCTGGTGAGGAACGGCACGCCGAACAGCATCGAGGCACTGCCGCTGAGCAGGGCGATCAGCAGGCCCATGCCGATGCAGCGGATGTAGTCGAAGCCGAAGCGCGACTCCACCGATGCGGTGCCCTGGATCACGTACTGAATCAGCAGCGGCACCGCCAGCACCAGGCCGGCGATGAAGCCACCGCCCGGCGCGTTGTGGCCGCGCAGGAACAGGAAGATCGATACGGTCAGGGTCAGCGGGAACATGATCTGGGCCAGGTCGGCTGGTACCGGCAGCTTGATCGGAGGGCCGGGCATGATCTGCTCCGGTGCCATCCGCGTGCGCCGCAGCAGGGCATGCACCACCAGCGCGGCGATGCCGAACACGGTGATCTCGCCGAAGGTATCGAAGCCGCGGAAGTCGACCAGGATCACGTTGACCACGTTCTGGCCATAGGCCTCGGGCAGGGCACGGGCGAGCAGTTCGCCGGCCATGGTGTTCGGCGGCAGGGTCATCGCCGAATAGGCCAGCGCACCCAGGCCGGCGCCGGCGATGATCGCGATCACCGCATCGCGGCGCTTGCGCCAGCGCGGACGTTCCGGCCCGGACTGCGCCGGCAGGTAGTTCATGCCCAGCAGCATCAGCACCAGGGTGACCATCTCCACCAGCAGCTGGGTCAGGGCCAGGTCGGGTGCGGACAGGAACACGAAGGTCAGCGCCACCATCAGGCCGACGCCGCCGACCAGCAGCACCGCCAGCAGGCGCTGCTTGTAGATGCGCAGGGTGGCAACGGCGCAGGCCATCATCACCAGCCACAGCGCCCAGCCCAGCAGCGGGATCGGCTGCGGTTTGGTCCAGTTCGGCGAGGCCGGGTTGACGATGTAGGGCGCGGCGGCCACGGTGATGGCCACCAGCACCAGGCCCAGCAGCATGCGCTGCAGGCTGCCATTGGCGATGCCGTTGGTCAGGCGCATGGCCAGCGCGGAGATCGCGTCCAGCTGCGCATGGAACACATTGCGGCCAGTGCTGATGTTGGTCACGGCGTGCAGGTTGATCAGCTTGCGCAGGCCGAAGTACAGCGCCACGCCGCCGATCACGCCGATCGCGCTCATCGCCAGCGGCAGGTTGAAGCCGTGCCATACCGCCAGGCTGTACTCGGGCATGGCACTGCCGAGGATCGACGCCGCAGCGGCATGCAGCACCGGCGCCACGGTCAGTGCCGGGGCGATGCCTACTGCCACGCAGATCACCACCAGCAGTTCCACCGGTACCTTCATCCAGCGCGGCGGCTCATGCGGCACGCGATCCAGGTCTTGCGGGCCGGGGCCAAAGAAGGTGTCGTGCACGAAGCGCAGGCTGTAGGCCACGCCGAACACGCCAGCCAGCAATGCGGCGATCGACACCGCCGTGCGCATGATCCCCGGGCCTCCGGCCGTGATCGCCTCGGCAAACAGCATTTCCTTGGACAGGAAACCGTTGAGCAGCGGGATGCCGGCCATCGCCAGCGAGGCAATGATCGCCAGCGCGCTGGTGAACGGCATCAGCCTGCGCAGGCCGCCCAGCTTGCGCATGTCGCGGGTGCCGGTCTCATGGTCGATGATGCCGGCGGCCATGAACAGCGAGGCCTTGAAGGTGGCGTGGTTGAGGATGTGGAACACACCGGCCACCACCGCCATCGGCGTGGACAGGCCGAACAGCAGGGTGATCAGGCCCAGATGGGAAATGGTCGAGTAAGCCAGCAGGCCTTTCAGATCGTGCTGGAAGATCGCGTTCCAGGCGCCGATCAACAGGGTGATCGCACCGATGCCGCTGACCGTGTAGAAGAACAGGTCGCTGCCGGCCAGCGCTGGATGCAGGCGCGCCAGCAGGAACACACCGGCCTTCACCATGGTGGCCGAGTGCAGGTAGGCAGAGACCGGAGTGGGCGCGGCCATCGCGTGCGGCAGCCAGAAATGGAACGGGAACTGCGCGCTCTTGGTGAAGATGCCCGCCAGCACCAGGAACAGCGCGTACGGGTACAGCGCGCTGGCGCGGATCTGCTCGCCAGCGGCCAGCACCACGTCCAGGTCGAAGCTGCCGACGATGCGGCCGATCAGCAGCACGCCACCGAGCAGGGCCAGGCCGCCGCCGCCGGTGATCACCAGCGCCATGCGCGCGCCCTCGCGGGCGTCCTGGCGATGTGACCAGAAACCGATCAGCAGGAACGAGCTGATGCTGGTCATTTCCCAGAAGATCATCAGCAACAGCAGGTTGCCCGACAGCACCATGCCCAGCATGGCGCCCATGAACAGCAGCAGGTAGCAGTAGAAGCGGTGCGCGTTGTCCTGCTGGCTCAGGTAGTAGCGTGCATACAGCACCACCAGCGCACCGATGCCCAGCACCAGCCCGGCGAACATCCAGGCCAGCCCGTCCAGGCGCAGGGTGAAGTCCAGCCCGATCTGCGGCAGCCAGGGCACCAGGGTGCGGACCACCTGGCCATCGAGCACGGACGGCGTGAGCCAGCCGAGTATGGCCAGCCCGCCCAACGGCGCCAGCGCCGCCAGCCAGGCAGCAGTCGAGCGCGAACTACGGGGGAAGGCCGCAACAGCCGCTGCCATCAGGAACGGCAGGGCCAGCAGCAGGGGCAGGCTGGGGAGCATGCAGGGAATCCATGATTCACGAGCAGGTCAGGGAGGATAACAGGCTGCGAAATGTCGCTGAAACCCATCGAACAGCGATCAATTGCATGTAACGTCCGGTGATTCATATTTTCTGCGACGCAACATCGCGTTCCTGCGTGTTCTCCTCGCTTGCCCTCTGGGGACGCCCTACGCCCCCGCAGGGAGACCGCAGGCCCTGTCGCACAGGGGCTGACGTCGACGGGCGGGCAATGGGGAGCGGATCACCGTCGCAGGCTGGCAGGGCTCCCGTGGACTACGGGTGACGGAATCTGCCCGTTCAGGAAACGACGGCCGCTGTCGGCCGCCGCCAGGTCAGTAGCGCCAGTCCAGCTTGCGGTAGAACTTGGCCATCACCCAGGCCGGGCCGATCAGCAGGTAGGTCAGGTCGGTCAGGAAGCTGGGCTTGCGGCCCTCGAATTTGTGGCCGATGAACTGCGCGATCCAGGCCACCACGAACACGCCCACCGCCAGCCAGCGCAGGGCCTGCAGGCCGATTTCGGCTTCCAGCAGGCGGCACAGGCAGCCGAACACGAAGAACTGGATGAGCATGCCGATGCCCAGCGGGCGCGACAGCTTGTTGTAGAAGCACCAGGCGCTGAACATCGCGAACGCCGACCAGATGCCGTACTGGAACCAGGTGATCAGCGGCGGCAGGCACCACAGCAGGGCCACCACCGACCACAGGATCGCCGGAACCGCCACCACGTGGATGCGCTGGTTGATCACATTGCGGTGGTCGTCGGAGTAGCTGGCGAAATAGCGGTCGATCGGCCGCGCAAGCTCGGTGGATGTCTGCATGCTGCGTTGCTTCCTCGGACAACGGTAGTGCCGGCCGCTGGCCGGCACTCCAGAGCATAGCCGAGTTCATGAGGTTGCCGGCCGGCGGCCGGCACTACCAGAGCCAGGCCATGCCTGGCTGCGGATTCGCCGAGGTAGCCGGCCAGCGGCCGGCACTACCCCTTCAGAGTGCCCCCGCCTTTCCGGCCGGGGGCGCAGGCGGATCAGTCGACGCTGATCCCGGCCAGGCGCTGCAGCGCCTCGGCGTACTTGGCGCGGGTGCGCTCGATGATCTCGGCCGGGATGGTCGGGCCCGGGGCGGTCTTGCCCCAGTCCAGCGTCTCCAGGTAATCGCGCACGAACTGCTTGTCGTAGCTCGGCGGGCTGGTACCCACTTCGTACTCGTCGGCCGGCCAGTAACGCGAGGAATCCGGCGTCAGCATCTCGTCCATGATGTACAGGCGGCCATCGGCGTCGGTACCGAACTCGAACTTGGTATCGGCCAGGAGGATGCCGCGTTCGCGGGCGTAATCGGCGGCGAACTTGTAGATGCGCAGGGTGGCGTCGCGCACGCGCTCGGCCAGGTCCGCACCGACCTGCTTCACCATCGCGTCGAAATCGATGTTCTCGTCGTGGTCGCCGACGGCGGCCTTGGTCGAGGGGGTGAAGATCGGCTCGGGCAGCTGCTCGGCCTGGCGCAGGCCGTCGGGCAGATCGATGCCGCTGACCTTGCCGGTGCGCTGGTAATCCTTCCAGCCGCTGCCGATCAGGTAGCCGCGGGTGATCGCTTCCACCGGCACCGGCTTCAGCTTGCGGGTGACCACCGCGCGCTTGGCATACAGGGCCGGGTCCACGCCTTCGGGCAGCACGCTGGCCACGTCGATGCCGGTCAGGTGGTTGGGCATCAGGTGCGCGGTCTTGGCGAACCAGAAGTTGGAGACCTGGCAGAGCATCTCGCCCTTGCCCGGGATCGGGTCGGGCAGGACCACGTCGAACGCCGACAGGCGATCGGTGGCCACCATCAGCAGGTAGTCGCCCGGCGGGGTCCCTGCAGGCAGCCGCTCGCGCGGGATATCGAACACATCACGCACCTTGCCGCGATGGCGCAAGGGCAGGCCGGGGAGATCGGATTGCAACAGCGTGGTTGGCACGGGCACTCCTGGGGCGTTGTCGATACGGCTGCCCAGCGGACCCGGCGGGCCCGCTGACCAGCGGGCGGCCTAGTGTAAAGCGGTCCGGGCCCGCTGTGACGTAAAATGAGCATCCATTTCGCCGGTCGACCCTGGGGCGCCATGCGCTGGTACGGAAAACTGCTCGGTTTCATCGCCGGGGCCCTGCTGTTCCGGCCCAATCCGCTGTTCGGCGCGGTAGTCGGCCTGTTGATCGGCCATGCCTTTGATTCGGACTGGTTCCGCCTGAACAAGGAGAACCCGTACCGGGAGCTGGGGCTGACCTCCGAGGCCACCGATGCCGAGATCGAGCGCGCCTACCGAAAGCTGATCTCGCAGTACCACCCCGACAAGCTTGGCGGCGCCGCCCCCGAGCTGCAGCAGCAGGCCGAGCAGAAGTCGCGGCGCATCAACGCCGCCTACGACCGCATCAAGACCCTGCGCAAGCGCTGATCCGACAGTCCCGCCTGCGGGCGGGAGAATCCTTTCCCCGTTCCGAAGGCCCCGGCCATGTCCAACTGCCTCATCGCCCCGTCCATTCTCTCTGCCAACTTCGCCCGTCTCGGCGAGGAAGTCGACAACGTCCTCGCCGCTGGCGCGGACTGGGTCCACTTCGACGTGATGGACAACCACTACGTGCCGAACCTGACCATCGGCCCGATGGTCTGCCAGGCGCTGCGCAAGCACGGCGTGACCGCGCCGATCGACGTGCACCTGATGGTCGAGCCGGTGGACCGCATCATCCCGGACTTCGCCGAGGCCGGTGCCACCTACATCAGCTTCCATCCGGAGGCGAGCCGCCACGTGCACCGCACCATCCAGCTGATCCGCTCGCTGGGCTGCAAGCCGGGCATCGTGCTCAATCCGGCCACCCCGGTGGACATCCTCGACTGGGTGCTGGATGACCTGGACCTGGTGCTGCTGATGTCGGTCAACCCGGGCTTCGGCGGCCAGGCCTTCATCCCCTCGGCGCTGGACAAGCTGCGCGTGGTGCGCAAGATGATCGATGCCAGCGGCAAGGACATCCGCCTGGAGATCGACGGTGGCGTGAAAGCCGACAACATCGGTGAGATCGCCGCCGCCGGCGCTGACACCTTCGTTGCCGGTTCGGCCATCTTCAACGCCAGGACCAGCTACCAGGACGTGATCGCGCAGATGCGCGCGAACGTTGCTGCGGCAAGGGGCTGAGCCATGGGTACGGTGGCCGTGTTGAACATCCGCCCGGCCACCGTGGCCGACGCTGGCCTGATCCTGCGCTTCATCCGCGAACTGGCCATCTACGAGAAGGCCGAGCATTCGGTGCAGACCGATGAGATCGGTATTGCCGAAAGCCTGTTCGGTGCCGATGCGACTGCCCGCGCGTTGATCTGCGAAGCCGACGGTGAGGCCATCGGCTATGCGGTGTATTTCTACAACTACTCCACCTGGCTGGGCCGCAAGGGCATCTACCTGGAAGACCTCTACATCAGCCCGGAGAAGCGCGGCGGCGGCGCCGGCAAGGCACTGCTGAAGTACATCGCCCGCCAGGCCGTGGCCGAAGGCTGCGGTCGTTTCGAATGGTCGGTGCTGGACTGGAACACCCCGGCCATCGAGTTCTACACCGCCGCCGGCGCAAAGCCGCAGGACGAGTGGACCGTGTACCGGCTGCAGGGCCAGGCGCTGCACGATTTCGCCAACGGTTGACGTGAAATGCATCCACGCATGGCGTGGATCTACGGCCGGCAAAAAAAAGGCCACGCCAATCACTGGCGTGGCCTCGCTGCATGCGTGGGAGGCTGATCCTGCCTCCATCCGTCGTCCCTGCTATGGACTCCCATTCTCCGGTAGCTGAATGACATCTGCGTGACATTCACCGCGGGAAAACAGCGCATTGCTAGCCTGTGCCACCGCATCCCTGGAAGCTCTGCATGACCACCCCGCGCTGGCGCCTGATCCTCAACGGCAAATCCGCCGGCAACGATGAGTTGCGCGACGCCGTCGGCCATTGGCGCGGACAGGGCGTGCAGCTGGAAGTGCGGGTGACCTGGGAAGACGGTGACGCCGAACGCTACGTGGCCGAGGCGATCGATCATGGCGTGGACGTGATCGTGGCCGCCGGTGGCGATGGCACGCTCAGTGCGGTGGCCGAGACACTGGCACATCGTGAGGAGCCGGCAGATGCGCTGCCCTCGCTGGCGCTGATTCCGATGGGGACCGCCAACGATTTCGCGACTGCTGCCGGCATTCCCACTGAGCCGAAGGAGGCCTTCGCCTTGATCGGGCAGGCGACGCCGCACGCCATTGACCTGTTGCGCGTGGACGCCGATGGCACGCAATGGTGGTGCGCCAATCTCGCCAGCGGTGGCTTCGGCACCCAGGTGACGGTGGAGACCGATGCCGGCCTGAAGAAGATGCTGGGCGGGCTGGCCTATGTGATCACCGGCATCGCCAAGCTGGGCCGCATCGAGCCGATCACCGCGCGCCTGTCCGGCCCGGATTTCGCCTGGGAAGGCGACTTCATCGCCCTGGGCATCGGCAATGGTCGCCAGGCCGGCGGTGGCCAGCAGTTGTGCCCGCAGGCCGTGATCGACGATGGGCTGCTGGATGTCACCGTGCTTCCGGAACTGGAGGGTGAGGTCACCGCCACGCTCGGCCAGATGCTGAAGTCGGGCACCCAGGCGGCGCTGGAACAGCTGGCCACGCGTGCGCGGCTGCCGTGGCTGCAGGTGGAGTCCGAGCGCCCGTTGACCCTCAACCTGGACGGCGAACCAGTCCAGGCCCGCCAGTTCCGCATCGCGTGCGTGCCGGGCAGGGTGCGCATGCACCTGCCGGTCGGTTGCCCGTTGCTGGCTGGGTAGGCGGGGTAGAGTCGACTGTTAGTCGACTGCTTTTCGTTCCGACGGCGTAAAATCCCGCGCTACGCGCGCAAGTCGACTAACAGTCGACTCTACCGGTTCCCGCGCCGGTCCCCCACCGGTCCCCGCCATGAGCCCTGTGCTTTCCCGTGGTTCAGTTTCCCAGGGTTCCCCTCCCGCCCCGGCTGCGATACAGTCAGGGGGTGTCCAGCCTGACGACCCCGCATACCCTTTCTTCCGCACGCCGTTGGTGGCGATGGTGGCCCGTTGCCGTCGTCCGCCCCCATAACGCTGTGTCCCGGAAGGAAAGTCGTCTTGAACTCGCACGCTCAGTTTCAGCAGCAGGCCGCTGAAGGCCACACCCACATTCCCGTCGTCCGTGAAGTGCTGTCCGACCTGGACACGCCGCTTTCGGTCTATCTGAAGCTCGCCGACGGCCCCAATACCTACCTGTTTGAATCCGTCGAAGGCGGCGAGCGCTTTGGTCGTTACTCGATCATCGGCCTGCCGGCGCGTCGCGTGTACGCCTTCCATGGCCACACGCTGACTGTGCGCGAAGACGGCCAGGTGGTGGACACCCGCGAGGTGGCCGACCCGTTCGCCGAAGTCGAGGCGCTGCGCAGCGCCCACTCGGTGCCGAAGCTGGAAGGCCTGCCGGGCTTCACCGGTGGCCTGGTCGGCTGGTTCGGCTTCGAGTGCATCGGCTACATCGAACCACGCCTGGCCCCGCCGGCCGGCCGCGATGAGCTGGGCACGCCCGACATCCTGCTGCTGGATTCCAACGAGCTGGCCGTGTTCGACAATCTCAAGGGCCGGCTGTACCTGATCGTGCACGCCGACCCACGGGTCGAGGGCGCCTTCGAGCAGGCCCAGGCACGCCTGGATGCGCTGACTGCCAAGCTGCGCGCGCCCGGCGCCGGTTATCCCGCACCGCTCAACAGCGACGTGCTGGACGAGTCCGACTTCGTCTCCGGCTTCACCCGCGAAGGCTTCGTCGATGCGGTCCAGCGCAGCAAGGAATACATCCGCGCCGGTGACATCTTCCAGGTGGTGCTCAGCCAGCGCCTGAGCGTGCCGTTCAAGGCGCGCCCGGTGGATGTGTACCGCGCGCTGCGTGCACTGAACCCGTCGCCGTACATGTACTTCCTGGATGTCGGCGACCTGCAGGTGGTCGGTTCATCGCCGGAAATCCTGGTACGCCTTCAGGACGGCGAAGTCACCGTGCGCCCGATCGCCGGCACCCGCCCGCGTGGCGCCACGCCCGAGCTGGACCTGGCGCTGGAAGCCGAGCTGCTGGCCGATCCGAAGGAACGCGCCGAGCACCTGATGCTGATCGACCTGGGCCGCAACGATGCCGGCCGCGTCTCGAAGGCAGGTACCGTGGAGGTGGGCGAGCAGTTCGTGATCGAACGCTACAGCCACGTGATGCACATCGTCAGCGAAGTGACCGGGCAGCTGCAGCCGGGCCTGAGCTATGCCGACGTGCTGCGTGCCACCTTCCCGGCCGGCACGGTCAGCGGCGCGCCGAAGATCCGCGCGCTGGAAGTGATCCGCGAGCTGGAACCGATCAAGCGCAATGTCTACGCCGGCAGCATCGGCTACATCGGCTGGCACGGCGATGCCGATACCGCGATCGCGATCCGCACCGCGGTGATCAAGGACGGCCGCCTGTACGTGCAGGCCGGCGCCGGCATCGTCTACGACTCGGACCCGGACAAGGAATGGGATGAGACGATGAACAAGGGCCGCGCGCTGTTCCGCGCCGTCGCCCAGGCCGCCAAGGGCCTGTAACCTTCCCCATTGTCGAAGGCTGTCCGTCGCGCGGTGCAAGGGATGCGCCGCGCCCACTTGAATGGGTTCTTGCAGATCATGAAAAGCGCCACCTCCCGGTATATGCCGCACATTGATGGACTGCGCTGCGTCGCGGTGCTCGCGGTCCTGCTCTTCCACTTCGGGGTGCCTGGGCTCGGCGGTGGCTATGTCGGCGTCGACATCTTCTTCGTGATCAGCGGCTTTCTGATCACCTCCATCATCCGAGGTGAGCTGGTGGAGACCGGTGGTTTCCGCTTCGCCAACTTCTACACGCGTCGGGTCCGGCGCATCCTGCCCGCACTGATCGCCACCCTGCTGGCTACCACGGTCCTGGCCGTGCTCAGCCTTACGCCAGCCGATCTGGTCGCGTACGGCAAGTCTTTGTTGGCCTCGGCGCTGTCGGTATCCAACCTGCTGTTCTGGTCGGAAAGCGGCTACTTCGATGCGGCCTCGCAGACTAAGCCCCTGCTGCACACCTGGTCGCTGAGCGTGGAGGAGCAGTTCTACCTGGTGTGGCCTGCGTTCCTGTTCCTCTGCTACCGGTTCGGCGGCCGCCGCGGTATCGCCTGGGGCATCGTCGCCGCTGCAGCAGCCAGTTTCCTTGCCAACCACCTGGTGGTGGCCAGGCAGAGCGTGGGTTTTGCTTCGGATCTCTTCTTCCTGCCGCACTTCCGTGTGTTCGAGTTCGCCATCGGCGCAGCCGGCTGCTTCATCGCCGCGCGGCTGCCGGCATCGCGCTGGCTCCACGAAGGCATGTTTGCCGTCGGCGCTGCCCTGATCGTGTATTCGATCGCCACCCTGGTGGAAGGCGACGTATTCCCGTACACCAACGCCATTGCGCCGTGCGTGGGCGCGCTGCTGGTCATCGCATCGAGCCGCTCCCGCGCGACCACGTTGCTGCTGGCCAATCCCCTGGCGGTCTGGTTCGGCAAGATCAGCTACTCGCTGTACCTGACCCATTGGCCGGTAGTGGTATTCGTCACCCAGTTCATGCCGCACTGGTCGTGGGCGGTACAGTTCAGTCTGATGGTGGTGATGTCCCTGGTGACGGCCGTGGCGCTGCATCATTGGGTGGAAGTGCGATTCCGCTATGTCGATCCGGCCGCGCCCAAGGGGGCGCTGGTGGGCCGCACGCTGGCCGCCTCGCTGTTCTGCTGTGCGCTGGGCGTGGCGGTGCTGGCATCCAACGGCATGGTTTGGCGCTACCAGTACTTTACCCCTGGCATGGTCGGGCCGGGCACGGCGGCCAGCGCCCCCGTCCAGCATGCAGCGGCACGCGCCGAAGTGCCGGTGTTCCAGCCGCTGGGGGCCGCCGACATCGAGGCCGGCAAGGGGCGCCGATTCGAAGGCCTCGCCGCAGCCTGCAATGTGCAGTCGCTGCGGGATCCAGCGCGCTGCCCCATGGATCGGCCGGTGCAGGTGCTGCTGTTCGGCAACTCGCATGAGCCCGACGGCTTCAACGCCTTCGCGCAGATCTACGGGCGAGACCGCCGCGTGAACCTGGTCAATTTCGGTACCGTCAACGACTGCAAGGTGGTGCTGGAGCGGGGCCGCATTGCATCGCCCACGCCGGAGCTGGCATGCGATGCCCGCTTCGCGGCGCTGGACGACGAACGCTTGGTGCAGGCGCTGGACGTGATTGTCTACAACACGCACCAGGGATTTGACCCTGTTGCCGCTGACCTGTGGCGGATCCTCGAGATCTTGAAGACGCGCAACCCGCGGTTGAAGATCATCGCGATCGGCTCCTTCCTGCAAACCACCTCCGACTGCGCGTCGCTGTACAACCGCTACGGAAGCTTCGATGCATGCAAACGCCCGGACCTGGTGAATTACTTCAACCCGGATGAGCGCGCCAAGTCGACCATTCCGCAGGTGAAGTCGCTGCCGTACCTCTACATCAGCAAGTACGAACTGCTGTGCGGCGGCAATGCTATGGAGGGCTGCGTGATGGAGGCCAACGGCGAGCCGGCCTTCTACGACCAGCATCACCTGTCCCTAGGCTACGCGCGCTTCCTGGGCCAGCGGCTGGCCAAGCGGCATGCCGCCGACCTGGTTGCTGCCGGCCTGCCTGAACCCGTTTCCAGTGAGGAGTAGATGATGAAGCTGCTGAGCGCATTGCTGTGGTCGTCACTGCTGGCCACGATGGCCCCGTCTGCGTGGGCGCAGGCCAACACGATTCCCTCGCAGCCGCACCTGCTGGTGAAGGGGCAGGGCAGCCGCACGGTGATGCCGGACCGGTTCGGCCTGCAGTTGAACATCGAAGAGACCGACATGGACGCCGACGCCGCGCGCCGCCGCGTGCAGGACAACGTTGCCCGCGTGCTGGCACTGTTCAAGCAGCACAAGGCGGTGGACGGCAGCGTGCGTGCGGACAACCTGCGGATCGGCCCGGCCACGCGCTATGAGCAGAACCGGCAGGTCTTCATCGGTACCCGCGTATCGCGCCAGCTGCGTGCCAGCTTCGCCAGCGTGAAGGCGATGCAGGATGTGCTGGGGGCGTTGAAGGCCAACGAGAACGTACAGGTGAGCAGCCTGGCGCCGACCTATTCGGGCGAAGTGGCGCTGCGCCGCGAACTCAAGGGCGAGGCAGCGGCCCAGACCCGCGAGTCCGCGCAGGGCCTGGCCAAGGCCTATGGAACAAGAGTGCGTGGCCTGTACAGCATCTCCGATGTGGCGCCGGACTTCGCCTACGGCATCCGGGCCGGGCAATGGCCCCAGCAGGGCGAGGACGGCGGGGACCTCGACAGGATCTCGGTGACCGGCAGCTACGCGCCCGCCTCCGCGCCCGCGCCCGCTGAGCCCGAATCCATTGAAGCCGGCCCCATCACCTACACCGAAAACGTGTACGCCATTTTCCTGATAAGCGACGGAACCTGACCATGTTGTGGATGATCGACAACTACGACAGCTTCACCTACAACCTCGTGCAGTACCTGCAGACGCTGGGCGCCGAAGTGAAGGTGGTGCGCAACGATGTGATGAGCGTGGACGAGATCGCCGCGCAGAAGCCCGAGCGCATCGTCATTTCGCCCGGCCCGTGCACCCCCAACGAAGCGGGCGTTTCGCTGGAGCTGATCGAACGCCTGGGCCCGACCACGCCGATCCTCGGCGTGTGCCTGGGCCACCAGGGCATCGGCCAGGTCTACGGCGGCACCGTCATCCGCGCCGGCAACATCATGCACGGCAAGACCTCGCCGATCCGACATGAAGGCAAGGGCGTGTTCGCCGGCCTGCCGGACCGCTACCAGGCCACCCGCTACCACTCGCTGGTGGTGGACAAGAACAGTCTGCCCGACTGCCTGGAAGTGACCGCCTGGACCGAGAACGAGGACGGCTCGATCGAAGAGATCATGGGCCTGCGCCACCGCCAGTTCCCGGTGGAAGGCGTCCAGTTCCATCCCGAATCCATCCTCACCGAACACGGCCACGCGCTGCTGCGCAATTTCCTCCAGCGCCCGGCGGCCTGATCCAAGGAGCATACCCATGAGCTTCTCCCCCCAGGAAGCCCTGCATCGCACCATCGAGCACCGCGAAATCTTCTTCGACGAAATGGTCGACCTGATGCGGCAGATCATGCGCGGCGATGTGTCTCCGATGATGACCGCCGCGATCCTCACCGGCCTGCGCGTGAAGAAGGAGACCGTGGACGAAATCGCCGCGGCGGCCACCGTGATGCGTGAATTCGCCCGGCCAGTGCCGGTGGCCGATACCTCCAACCTGGTTGATATCGTCGGTACCGGTGGCGATGGCTCGCACACCTTCAACATCTCCACCTGCTCGATGTTCGTCGCGGCCGCCGCCGGCGCGCGCGTGGCCAAGCATGGCAATCGCAGCGTGTCGTCCAAGTCCGGCAGTGCCGATGCGCTGGAAGCGCTGGGCGCGGTGATCGAACTGCAGCCGGATCAGGTGGCCGCGGCCATCGAGCGGACCGGCATCGGCTTCATGTTCGCGCCGATCCATCATCCGTCGATGAAGGTGGTCGCGCCGGTACGCCGCGAGATGGGCGTGCGCACCATCTTCAACATCCTCGGCCCGCTGACCAATCCGGCCAGCGCGCCGTCTGTGCTGATGGGCGTGTTCCATCCCGATCTGGTGGGCATCCAGGCCCGCGTGCTGCGCGAACTGGGCACCGAGCGCGCGATGGTGGTCTGGGGCCGCGACAACATGGACGAGATCTCGCTGGGGGCGGGCACCCTGGTGGGCGAGCTGCGCGACGGCAAGGTCCGCGAGTACGAGATCCACCCGGAAGACTTCGGCATCGCCATGTCGGCCAGCCGCAACCTGCGCGTGGACGGCCCGGAACAGTCCATCCAGATGCTGCGCGCGGTGCTGGACAACGAGCCGGGCCCGGCGCTGGACATCGTGGCGCTCAATGCCGGTGCCGCCCTGTACGTTGCCGGCGTGGCCAGCGATATCGGCGATGGCCTGGCCCGTGCCCGTGCCGCCATCGCCAATGGCAGCGCCCGCCAGCGCCTGCAGCAGTACATTGAAACCACCCGCGCGCTGGTTGCCTGAGCGCGCGGTTCAGCCTGACCCCGTCGATGGCCCGATAATGGCCGTCCTCACCGCCCCCGCACCGACCCGAAGACGATGAGCGACATCCTGCAGACGATCCTGGCCCGCAAGGCCGAAGAAGTGGCCCAGCGCCGCGCCCAGCGCCCGCTTGAGGAGCTGCAGGCCGCCGCGGCCAGCGCCCCGCCGGTACGCGGCTTCGTGCGCGCGCTGCAGGCGGCGGTGGCCAATGGCGACCCGGCGGTGATCGCCGAGGTGAAGAAGGCCAGCCCATCCAAGGGTGTGATCCGCCCGGACTTCCGCCCGGCCGACATCGCCGTCAGCTACGAATTCGGCGGTGCCAGCTGCCTGTCGGTGCTGACCGACGTGGACTTCTTCCAGGGTGCCGACGCCTACCTGCAGCAGGCCCGCGAGGCCTGCACGCTGCCGGTGCTGCGCAAGGACTTCGTGATCGACGCTTACCAGGTGTACGAAGCGCGCGTGCTGGGCGCCGACTGCATCCTGCTGATCGTGGCCGCGCTGGACGACACCCAGCTGGCCACCTTGTCCGAACTGGCGCTGTCGCTGGGCATGGACGTGCTGGTGGAAGTGCACGACATCGACGAACTGGAGCGTGCGCTGCAGGTGCCGGCACCGATGATCGGCATCAACAACCGCAACCTGCGCACCTTCGAGGTGTCGCTGCAGACCACGCTGGACATGCAGCAGGCCGTGCCGCGCGACCGCCTGCTGGTCACCGAGAGTGGCATCCTGGGGCCGCAGGACGTGGCGCTGATGCGTGATGCCGGCATCCACGCGTTCCTGGTGGGCGAGGCCTTCATGCGCGTGGAAGAGCCGGGCGAGGGCCTGCGTCAGCTATTCTTCGCGGCATGAAAACGCACTATCCGACGCCGCGCGAGGATGCGCCGCTGGTGGTCTTCGACTTCGACCACACCCTCTACGACGGCGATTCGGGCACCCATCTGTTCGCCTCGCTGATCAGGCGCAACCCGTTGCGCATGCTGGCGGCGCTGCTGGTCACGCCGATCGCCGGGCCGATGGTGGCGCTGCTGCCGACCCGTCGTGCCGGCATTTCGGTCTACGTGTGGATCGGCAGTTTCGGCCTGCACCGTGCGCGCGATTTCAACAAGGTGATCGACGCCTATGTGCTGCGCAACGAGGCGCAGATGCGCGCCAAGCTGCTGCCGCAGGCGCTGGAGGTGTTCGCCGCGCACCGGGCCAAGGGCGACCGCGTGGTGGTTGCCACAGGTGCGCCGCCGGAGCTTGCACGCGCGATCCTGGCCTTCGTGGCCCATCAGGATGTGCCGGTGATCGGTACCGAGGTCGGCCCACGGCTGGGCGGCGTCGGTCCAACCCGTCACTGCCACAACGAAGAGAAAATGCGCATGCTGCGCGAGCGCGGCTACGGCGATATCGATATCGCCTACTCCGACAGCACCGCCGACCTGCCGCTGCTGCTGGCGGCCAAGGCACCGGTGGTGGTGAACCCGAAGCCGGGCCGGGTGGCGTTCTTCCGCCGCGTGCTGCCCGCCGGCACCCGCATCCTCAACTGGGGCTGCGCTGACCGCGGCGGTGACAAGGCGTAGCCCGGGGTCAGATCCCCGTAGGGCCTCCGACCCCATCGCACGATGACGGATCTGCCGGCCAGCGGCCGGCACTACCCTTCTCCGTCGCGGTTGTGCCGGCGCTTCTCCGTCCGGTAGTGCCGGCCGCTGGCCGGCAAGCGCTCAGCGCCCCAGGTGCCCGTACACCGCGTGGCCGATCTGGAACAGGCTGATGCCCAGCACCAGCACGCCCACGGCCACCAGCACCCAGCGCTCCTTCACCCGCTTGACCAGGATCGCCGCCACCGGCGCGGCCATCATGCCGCCGATCAGCAGGCCGGCGACGATCTGCAGGTGCTGCACGCCCATCGACAACAGGAAGGTCGCTGACACCGTCAACGTGACCACGAACTCGGCCGCGTTGACTGTTCCGATGGTGGTGCGCGCCTGGCCGCCCCGGGCGAGCAGGGTGGACGTGGCGATGGGCCCCCAGCCACCGCCGCCGCTGGCGTCGAGCAGGCCGGCGAAGAAGCCCAGCACCGGCACCCGGCGGATCTCGCCCTTGGGCATCCAGCGCCCAGCGGCGCGGGCCAGGATGATGATCGCCAGCACCAGCAGGTACAGGTAGATCAGTGGCCGGATGATCTCGCCCGGGAGCTGCGTGAGCACGTACGCGCCCAGGGCGCCGCCCACTGCGCCGGGCAGGGCCAGGCGCAGGAACAGGCGTTTATCGACATTTCCGGCTGCGAGGTGCGACACCCCCGAGGCGCCCGTGGTGAACACTTCAGCGGTGTGGATGCTGGCGCTGACCTGCGCCGGCGGCAGGCCCATGCTCAGCATCACCGACGAGGACACCAGGCCGAACGCCATGCCCAGCGCGCCGTCGACCAGCTGTGCGCCCAGGCCGATGAGGATGAACCACCAGAATTCGCTGCTCAGCTCCATGCACCGAGCCTAGCGCGCCAGGGAGTGCGGACCAAGGTCCGCACCCACCGGGTGCTCAACGGTCAACGGGTGCCGTACAGCACCACGGTCTTGCCGCGGGCATGCAGCAGGCCGTCGGTCTGCAGTTTCTTCAGCACGCGGCCGGCCATCTCGCGCGAGCAGCCGACCAGGCGCGCCAGCTCCTGGCGCGATACACGCAGCTGGCTGCCTTGCGGATGGCTCATCGCCTCCGGTTCCTGCGCCAGGTCGTGCAGGGTGCGCACGATCCGGTCGGTCACGTCCAGGAACGCCAGGCGGCTGGCCTTGCGGCTGGTGTCGAGCAGGCGCTTGGAAATCTGCTGGCCCAGCGCATACAGCAGGCGCGGGGCATCGGCCGACAGCGGGCCGAGGAACAGCTGATGCAGGCGCTCGTAGCTGATTTCAGCCAGCTCGCAGGCGGTGCGGGTCCGCAGGATCACCTCGCGGCGGTCCGATTCGACGAACAGGCCCATCTCGCCGACGAATTCGCCGGCACCAAAGTAGCCCAGCACCAGCTCGCGATCGTCATCTTCCTCGGCCATGATCGAAACCGAGCCGCTGATGACGTAATACAGGGTTCCCGCCGGGTCCCCGGGCCGGAAGACGTCGGTACGGGTGGGGTATCGCCGCCTGTGGCTGTGCGCCAGGAAACGATCGATTGTGGCGATATCCAGGGCCAGTGGACTGCTAGCTAGGCGCACGGTTGACACGATAGGAGCGCTCCCTCTGCGCATGAACGGATTCACGGGGTCGATAGCGGAGCTTAACCAGCGCAATTGTTAAGGGCAAACAGTGTGCCAGATGTGAGCGCTCTTCACGTTCCCCCCGGGGGCAGTTTGCCCCATAATTCCCCCTTTCCCTTCTTACACAGGAATCGACCGCCGTGGTCAAGCCGTTGCCTCGCCTGAGGCTGCAGGGTTTCAACAACCTCACCAAGGCGCTGAGCTTCAACATCTATGACGTGTGTTACGCGCGCACCGAAGAGGAGCGTCAGCGTTACATTGAATACATCGATGAAGAGTACAACGCCGACAGGCTGACTCAGATCTTGACCGATGTCGCCGAGATCATCGGCGCCAACATCCTGAACGTGGCCCGCCAGGACTACGACCCGCAGGGTGCCTCGGTGACCATCCTGATCTCCGAAGAACCGGTGATCGACAAGAAGCTGGCCGGCAAGGAGCTGATCTCCGACGCCGTGGTCGCGCACATGGACAAGAGCCACATCACGGTCCATACCTACCCGGAGACCCATCCGCAGGAAGGTATCGCGACGTTCCGCGCGGACATCGACGTGGCCACCTGTGGCGTCATTTCCCCGCTGAAGGCCCTGAACTACCTGATCGAGAGCCTGGAATCGGACATCGTGATCATGGACTACCGCGTCCGTGGCTTCACCCGTGATGTGAAGGGCAAGAAGCACTTCATCGACCACAAGATCAACTCGATCCAGAACTTCCTGGCCAAGAACATCAAGTCGCGTTACGAGATGTTCGACGTCAACGTCTACCAGGAAAACATCTTCCACACGAAGATGCACCTGAAGGACTTCGACCTGGACCAGTACCTGTTCGAGGAAAAGGCCAGGAACCTGTCGTTCAAGGAGCGCATGAAGATCGAGGCGCTGCTCAAGCGCGAGATCGAAGAGTTGTTCCACGGCCGGAACCTGTCCGAGTAAGCCCCATGTGCGATGCCCGCAGGCATCGCCACCCAGGCGGGACGACCCGCCCCGTGGAACTGGCGTCGCACGCGCGATTTGCTCCATGGTGATGTACCGACCCACGGCCCGGTGTGAAAACACCGGGCCGTTTCGTTTTTTCCCAAAAAGGTAAGGAGCCCCCACCCATGCCCTGGATCTACCTGCTGCTGGCCGGCCTGTTCGAGATCGGTTTCGCCCTCGGAATGAAGTACTCGGAAGGCTTCAGCAAACCCTTGCCCACCGTTGCTACGGTGGTCTCCGCCCTGATCAGCCTGTACCTGATGAGCCAGTCGATGAAGAGCATCCCGGTCGGCACGGCCTATGCGATCTGGACCGGCATCGGTGCCATGGGTGTGGCGGTGCTGGGCATCTACCTGTTCAACGACAGCGCATCGCCGGCGCGCCTGGCCTGCGTGGGCCTGATCGTGGCCGGCGTGATCGGCCTGAAGCTGGTCTCGCCGAACTGATTGATGGCCCGACCAACGGTCGGGCCCCACCGTCGGCCCCCACCGTCGGCCCCCCCCCGCACCTCCTGGTAGGCCCGCACGGTTGGTGCGGGCGGCCGTTCAAATGCGGTAAGCGATGGTCTTCATCACCCTGGAGGCCAGTGCCATCGCGCCCGGAATCGGGAACGGAAGGCGGCGTGCGCCGGCCTGCTCGGCGTGCTCGGCATGGCGGGCCTCGTCCTCCTTCATCACCTGGATGACCGCGCGGCTGCGCAGATCGCCGGGCGGCAGATTGACCAGGTGCTCGTCCAGATGGGCTTCCACCTGGCGCTCGGTCTCGACCACGAAGCCCAGGTTCCAGCCGTCGCCGCGCAGCCCGGCCAGGGTGCCGATCGTGTAGCTGCCGGCGTACCACAGGGGGTTGAACAGGCTGGGACGGCTGTCCAGTTCGGCCAGCCGGGTGGCACACCAGGCCAGATGGTCGGTCTCTTCCTGGGCCGCTTCCAGCAGGTGTTCACGCGTGGCCGGGTCGCGGGCCACGGCGGCCTGGCCGAAATACAGGCCCTGCGCGCAGACTTCGCCGACGTGGTTGATCCGCATCAGGCCGGCTGCATGGCGGCGCTCGGCGCTGCCCATGCCGGGCTCGTCGGTCTCCGCAGCCGGGTAGGGGCGGGCCGCCGGTGGGTTGCCGAACACCGTGTCCAGGGCGCGCTGCGCCTCGGTCAGCAGGTGGTCCAGCGGGGTGGTCTGGCGGAGCACGGTCATGGCAGTACGCGGTGGGGCGGAAGTCCCCCCGATTCTCGCCCGGCCCTGCGTCCGTGCCAACCCGGCCTGACGGTCCACTTGCAAGTGGCTGGCAAGGCCAGTACAATCCCGCCTCTTGCGCTTCACCTTTTCACAACGCGTGGCAGAGTTCCGGCGAGCCTTTCGCCGCAATGAGCCCGACCTAACCTAGAGTTCTTCATGAGCACTTTCACTGCCAAGAACGAGACCGTCCAGCGCGACTGGTACCTCGTCGACGCCGAGGGCAAGACCCTGGGCCGTCTCGCCACCGAGCTGGCCCGCCGTCTGCGTGGCAAGCACAAGCCGGTCTACACCCCGCACGTTGATACCGGCGACTACCTGGTCGTCATCAATGCAGAAAAGATTGCCGTCACCGGCAAGAAGCTGCAGGACAAGATGTATCACCGTTTCACCGGTTACATCGGCAACCTGAAGACCGAGTCCCTGGCCCAGGCGCTGGAGCGCCACCCGGAGCGCGTGATCGAGATCGCCGTCAAGGGCATGCTGCCGAAGGGCCCGCTGGGTCGCCAGATGTACCGCAAGCTCAAGGTCTACGCCGGCACTGAGCATCCGCACGCCGCACAGCAGCCGCAGGTTCTGGATATCTAATCATGGCTATCACTCAAAACTACGGCACTGGCCGCCGCAAGTCCTCCACCGCTCGCGTGTTCCTGCGCAAGGGTTCGGGCAACATCACCGTCAATGGTCGTCCGCTGGACGAGTTCTTCGGTCGTGAGACCGCGCGCATGATCGTGCGCCAGCCGCTCGAGCTGACCAAGAACACCGAAAGCTTCGACATCCTGGTCACCGCCGCTGGCGGCGGCACCACCGGCCAGGCCGGTGCGATCCGTCTGGGTATCGCCCGTGCGCTGGTCGAGTACGACGAAAGCCTGAAGTCCGAGCTGCGCAAGGCTGGCTTCATGACCCGCGACGCCCGCGAAGTCGAGCGTAAGAAGGTCGGTCTGCACAAGGCCCGCCGCGCCACCCAGTTCTCCAAGCGCTGATCTGCTGCGCCTGGTTGGGCTCCTTCGGGGGCCCGCTGGATGGAAAAGCAAAAGCCCGGCTTCGGCCGGGCTTTTGTCGTTTTGGAGTCAGGCATTTCGTGGTTGCCGGCCAGCGGCCGGCACTACCCGTCTTTTTGCATGTCCGACCCCGGGCCTCTCTCTGGAGAAGAGCCCCCTTGTTGTTCAAGGGGGTGCGCCGACAGGCGCGGGGATAAGGTGGAATGCGTGACCAAATTAAAAGCAAAAGGCCAGATCTTTCGATCTGGCCTTTTGCTTTTAATTTGGCTGCCCCGGATGGATTCGAACCACCGAATGCCTGAGTCAGAGTCAGGTGCCTTACCGCTTGGCGACGGGGCAAAACGTACAACGATTTTCTCACTTATCACGCTGAAAAACAACTTCATTTTCAGTGTGGTGGCTATGGGTGGACTCGAACCACCGACCCCAGCATTATGAGTGCTGTGCTCTAACCGGCTGAGCTACATAGCCTTGGTGAGCCCGCTATTCTGCGGATGTGTACCGTCCCTGTCAACACTTTTGTGCCGTGCTTGTGGGCCGACAGAGGGCGTGGGATAGTCCCGGGCAGTAGATTTTCTTAGGAGTCCGCATCGTGATCGATCCGGACGGCTATCGACCGAACGTCGGCATTGTGCTGATGCGGCAGGACGGCCAGGTGTTCTGGGCACGACGCGTGCGCCGGGATGGTTGGCAGTTCCCGCAAGGGGGCATGAACACCGATGAGACGCCCGTCGAGGCCATGTATCGTGAACTGCAGGAAGAAACCGGCCTGCTGCCTGAGCATGTGGAAGTGCTCGGGGCCACGCCCGGTTGGCTGCGCTACAAGCTGCCGGCGCGGGCCATCCGCCGCAACGAGCGGCAGGTCTGCATCGGCCAGAAGCAGGTCTGGTTCCTGCTGCGCCTGACCGGCGACGAATCCCATGTGAAGCTGGACCACACTGACTCGCCCGAGTTCGATCATTGGCGCTGGGTCGATTTCTGGTACCCGGTGGAGCATGTGGTGGTGTTCAAGCGCGGCGTCTATGCGCGCGCACTGCGTCATCTGGCGCCTTTGGCGCGCGGGGTCGCCGGGCAGGGCGTAACCGCCATGCCCAAGAGCGCCGCCGAGGCTTGGATGCCCGGCCACACGGCCGGCCACGACCGCCCGCGCAAGCGCCCGCGGACGCGCGGCTACTGGCCGAAGAAGGCCACGGGTGATGGCCCAGCCAGCTGACGGGCTGAACGGTATCGAGAATGGTTCAGGTCTCTGATTGACAACCATTCTCGTTTCCATTGGAATAGCCATCAGGCCGCTCCTGGCCTGTCAGCCCGGTTCCCGCCTGTGTACGTCTGCATCTGCAACGGAGTCACCGACCACCAGATCCGCGAAGCCGCCAGCCATGGTGTCAGCACGGTGGCCGAACTGACCATGCGGACCGGCTGTGGTGCGACCTGCGGTTCCTGCCTGGACATGGCCGCGGACCTCTTGGCCAAGGCGCGTGCGACCCACGATCTGCCGCTGCCGGTATTGGGCCTGGCCCAGGTTGCCTGATCGTTTCTTCGCGGCGCATTGACGCCGCGCTTTCGCATCCTTCACGCGCGGCCGCACAGGCCAATGCGCACGATTCGCGTTCCTTCACGGCCGCAGACAAGGCGTTAAAGTGCCTGCGTTTTCAGCGTGCAGGAGCATCCCATGAAGGGCGACACCAAGGTCATCGAATTCCTCAACAAGGTCCTCTACAACGAGTTGACCGCGATCAACCAGTACTTCCTGCACGCCAAGATGCTGAAGAACTGGGGCATCAAGGAACTGGCCGAGCACGAGTACAAGGAATCGATCGACGAGATGAAGCATGCCGACATGCTCGCCGACCGCATCCTGTTCCTCGAAGGCCTGCCGAACTTCCAGGCGCTGGGCAAGCTGCGCATCGGCGAGAACCCGACCGAGATCCTGCAGTGCGACCTGTCGCTGGAGCGCGACGGCGTGGTCACCCTGCGCGAGGCCGTCGCCTATGCCGATTCGGTCGGCGACTATGTCAGTCGCCAGCTGTTCGTGAAGATTCTCGATTCGGAAGAAGAACACATCGACTGGCTGGAAACCCAGCTCGACCTGATCGAGCGCATCGGCGAGCCCAAGTACCTGCTGAGCAAGCTGGAAGAGTGAGTCAGCTGTCCTGGCCCGCACGATGCTGCGCCAGGTAGCCCGTCAGGGCCACACGTGCCCGGGCGAATTCGGCAACCAGCAGCGCGACCGCCACCGCGGGGCGCTGCAGGCTGCCACCACGGGCCTCGCGTTCGATGCGCTGCGCGACCGCCGACAGCGACAGGGCTCCCACGTTCGCACTCGACGATTTCAGGCTGTGCGCGACCGCCTGCAGGCGGGGCTCGTCGCCGCTCTGCGCGGCCTGCTGCAGCTGCTGCACCATCGCTGGCGCATCGTCAAGAAAGACCGACACGATCTGGATGGCGGCGTCGCCGATCACCGCGTGCAGTTCGTCCAGCACATCGCGGTCGAGTACCGGTTGTGGCTTGGAGCCCACTCGGCTGTCATCGTCCTGCAGAGCCGAGCCATGCTCGGCTGATGGAGCCCCACTGCTGTTGGCCGTCAGCCGAGCCATGCTCGGCTCTGCAGAAGGCCGTGCAGGTGATGCGGCTTTACCGCCACCCCAGCGCTTCAACAGCGCATGCAGCGTGGCGCGGGCGATCGGCTTGGACAGGTAATCGTCCATGCCAGCCTGCAGGCAGCGCTCGCGGTCGCCGGCCATGGCATTGGCGGTCATCGCGATGATCGGCAGGCGCGCTCGCCCGGTTTCCGCTTCTTCCGCACGCCAGTGGCGCGTGGCGGCGTAGCCGTCCAGCACCGGCATCTGGCAATCCATCAGCACGATGTCCACGCCGCCTTCGCGAAGTGCGGCCAATGCCTGCTCGCCATCGACGGCGTTGCGCACCTCGCACTGGAATACGCGCAGCAGCTGCTCGGCCACCATCCGGTTGACCGTATTGTCTTCCACCAGCAGCACGCGCAGGTGCAGTGGCGGCAGCACCGGCGCGGGTACCCCATCTCCGGCACTGGAAAGCAGGGCGGCAGGACGGGCAGGCGTGACAGGTGCGGCCAGGAGTGCATGCAGTGCGGCATCGTCGAAGTGCGTGGGCAGCTGGCGCTGGCGCGGTCGTTGCGCTGGTGCATCATCCTGCAGCCAGAGCACCTGCAGTGCGTCGTCGTCACCGCGCTCGGCCAGTGCCTGCTGCAGCATCGCCTCGCCGCTGCGCCGCGCGCGTGCATCGACCAGCAGCCACGCCGGTGCCGGTTGCCCGGGTTGCGGCGCGGTGCGCAGCTGTTCGACCACGGCGTCCAGCTGGCTCAGCATCTGCACCTGCAGCCCATGGTGGGCGGCGATGCGCTCGATGCGTTTCTGCAGCATTGCATCGGCACTGAACAGCAGCAGCGCTGTCGGCGCGCGGGCCATCGCCGGCAGGTCGCCGGGCACCTTCAGCAGCGGAATCTCGAACCAGAACGTAGCACCCTGGCCGGGCGTGGACTGCACGCCGATCTGCCCGTGCATCAGGTCGATGATGCGCCTGCAGATGGCCAGGCCCAGGCCGGTGCCGCCGTAGATGCGCGTGGTCGAGGCATCGGCCTGGCTGAAGGACTGGAACAGGCGTGCCTGCAGTGCCTCATCGATGCCGATGCCGGTGTCGATGATCTCGAAGCGCAGCTGGTGCTGGGCCGCGCCTTCGCCCAGCCGCTGCACGCGCAGCTGTACCTGGCCGCGCGCGGTGAACTTGATGGCATTGGCCAGAAGATTGCTCAGCACCTGGCGCAGGCGTACCGGGTCGCCGCGCACCGGCAGGCGCACCGACGGGTCAAGCTGCAGGGTCAGGGACAGGCCCTTGGCGTCGGCGGCGCGCTGCATCAGCTGCACCACGCCATCCAGCAGATCGCGCAGGTTGAAGCTGGTGATTTCCAGTTCCAGCGCCTGTGCTTCCAGCCGTGAGTAGTCGAGGATGTCATCGACGATGCGCAGCAGCTGCTGTGAACTGGCCGAAGCGGTGGCCAGCATCTGCCGCTGGTCCTCGCCCAGCGGCCCGTGCGCGATCAGCTCCAGCATCGGCAGGATGCCGTTGAGCGGGGTGCGGATCTCGTGGCTCATGGTGGCCAGGAACTCGCCCTTGGCCAGCACCGCTGCTTCGGCGGCCTGCTTGGCCTGCAGCAGCTGCTGTTCCAGCTGGCCCTGGCGTTCGGTGGTACGGCGCAGCTGGTCGCGTTCGACGGCGAGCGCATCGTGTGCGCGTTGCAGCCGGGCCAGTGCACGGCTGCGTGCGCGCAGGCGCAGGCCCAACAGCAGCGCCACGGCGGCCGCGGCAAGGGCAACCAGCAGCACGCCCCACAGCGGCACGTCAGAGCACCGCGTTGTGGAAGTCGAAGTTCAGGTCGCTGCCGGCCGACTGCACCATGTTGCCCTGGATGTAGTCGACGCCGCCGACCCACATCGCCGCGGCGGCCTGTGGGTCCTCGATCTGCTGCCCGATGATCTGCAGCCCGGCCGCATGTGCCTGTTCGATCGCCTTGCGCAGTTCCTCGCGCGTGGCCGGGTTGGCATGGCTGCTGGAGAAGCGCGCGGCCATGCGCACGAACGACAGCGGCAGCTGGGTCAGCAGGGCGTCGGCTTCGCCGCTGGGCTCGAACTGGCTCAGGCAGAATCGCACCCCGGGGCCGGCCATGCGCTGGCAGAACTGTTGCAGCGGCACGGTGTGGATCAGTGCGTCGGGCAGGCGCACGTCGATCACCAGCGCACTGCCCGGCAGGTCACGCTGCTGCAGCGATTCCAGCAGCCAGTCGGCGAAGGCGTCGCGCTGCAGGGTGCGCAGCGACTGCGAGACGAACAGGTTCAGCGGCGGCGTGGCGTGCCGGTAGAGATCCAGCAGGCCCAGCGCGTGCTCCATCACCTGCTGGTCGAGGTCGGCGATACGGCCTGCCGCTTCGGCGGCCGGAATAACCTGGCCGGCCGCCAGCACCGTGCCATCGGCCTGGCGCAGGCGCAGCAGCAGCTGGTACTGCGCGGTGTTGCCACCGGCGACGGCGACGATCGGCTGATAGGCCAGCTCCAGCTGGCCTTCCAGCAGTGCCAGGTGCTCCTGTTCGGTGACGGCCTGGCGGTGCACATGGCCCGCCACACCGGCGCTGAGCAGGCGTGCCTGCAGGGTGGTGCGCTCGATCGCTTCCAGTGCAGCGTTGGCATCGTCGAAGCCCGGCGACAGCGGCGCATAACCCACCACGCCGCGCAGGTGCACCGATTCGTCGTCGCGGATCACGAAGGCACGCGCCGACAGCTGCTCGCGCAGGGAAGCGGCGATGCCTTCCAGGGCATCTTCGTCGGCGTTGCGGGCCAGCAGCAGGAAACTGTTGTCGTTCAGGCGTGCCAGCAGGTGTGGATGGCCGGCCTCGGCCAGGCGCTGCCCGGCCTGTACCATCAGGCGCTCGAAGGCGGCATAACCATAGCGTTCGCGCAGCCCCAGCGCGCTGGCCACTTCGATGAAGAACACACCGCCCCGGTCGCGGTGGGCGAGTGCGGTGTTGAGCTGCTGCAGCACGTGATGGCGCGTCGGCAGACCGGTTTCCGGATTGCTGGTGGCCGGTACGCCGCTGGCACCGGGCAGGGTCGCGGCCTGCGCACGTGCGCGGCGGATGCGGTTGGCCACGGCGGCGATCAGGTGGCGCGGGCGGATCGGCTTGCTCAGGTAATCGTCGGCGCCGCTGTCGAGCACTTCGAACTGGCGCTCTGGATCCGGATCGCCGCTGAGGAACACGATCGGCAGCAGCTGCAGGCCGGGCTGCTGGCGGATCAGTGCGGTCAGTCGCATGCCATCCAGTCCGGGCAGGTGCAGATCCATCAGGATCAGGTCGGGACGGTGTTCCTTGATCGCCTGCAGCGCGCCATCGGCGTCGCTGTGCACGATTGCCTGCATGCCGGCGCCGTGCAGCACGCTCTGCGCGAACAGGGCCTGGGCGCGGTCGTCCTCGACGATCAGCACGCGGTAGGGCGAATCGGAGGCCAACGGCGCCTGGTCGTTGTTGCCAGCCTCGGCCAGGAAGGCCGGGCCCGGCAGAGGCGGTGGCGCGCTGCCGATCGATGCGGGCATGTCGGAGCTGGCCAACGGCGGAACCACTGCGGGTACTGCGGCGACCGCGCTCGCCGGCTCCGCGGCCCAGCGTTGCCAATGATCGGCCGGAGGGGATTCAGCGCGTCCCGGGCGGGCGCCCGCGGGGGATTCGTTTGCGGCCATCGGTGCTCCTGGTGTTCGCGTCCATTATGCGACAAGCCCGAGGTTCAACCGGTACCCGGCTGGCGCGGACCGTCCGGCGACGCACTGCGTGCCAGCCAGCGCACGCCCTTCCACAAGGTGCGCCAGACCAGCCACACCAGCAGCGCGCCCGCCAGGCTGCAGGCCAGCACCACGATCAGCGCGATCCACGGGTGCGCCAGGGCCAGGGCCAGGCCCCCGACCACCACGGTGTCCTCGGCGGCGGAGGCCACCCAGTTGCTGGCAGGCTCGGGCGAGGTATTGAGCAGGGCACGGGTGCCGGCTTTCAGTCCATGGCTGGCCAGCGCGACACCGGCACCGGCAGCAAGTGCGCCGGTACCCAGCTGCCCATCCGGCGACAGCGTGGCTGCGGCAAGGAAGGCACCTGCGGGTACACGTGCCAGGGTCTGCACCAGGTCCCACGCCGAGTCCACGCCGGGAATCTTGTCGGCGAAGAATTCGGTCACCGCCAGCGCCGCCGAAGTGCCCAGCACCCACCACGATTCAGTAGCCTGCAGGGCCGGTGGCAGGTCGACCCAGCCGAGCAGGCCGGCCAGGCCGACACCGAACACGGTGAGGTAGACGCGGATGCCGGCCAGCCAGGCCAGCAGGATGCCGATCACGAACAGGTGGGCTTCGGTCATGGCGATGCTCCGGCGACGGAACTGTGCAGGGGACCACACTATCGACGATGGCATGCCTGAACGCCACAGACCGTGGCTCGCTGCTGCGCAGGAAACCCACCCGTCCTGTCATACACTAGCCCGTCGTTTGCCACAGGGGCCGTACCGGTGTCGCCCTTGCGATACCCCGGAAACCACCCATGACCAACCGTCCTCCCATGCGCGTGCAGGTCCGCCTGCCCGGCGCGCCGCAACCGCCTGCCGACCGTCGCCGCCTGCTGGTGATCGGCGGCATCTGGCTGCTCAGCCTGGTGCTGGCCGTGCTCGGTGGCTGCTGGATGGCCACCCCGCGCGATGCCCAGGGCCAGCGCCTGCAGGCCGCCGAGAAGCGTGCCGAGACGCTGCAGGCGCAGCTGACCGAACTGCGCCAGAAGCAGGCCACGCTGGAAGCCTCCGACCGCATCAGCCGCGCTGCCAACACCGAGGTGCAGTCCTCGCTGGCCGAGCGCGATGAGGAAATCGCCGGCCTGCGTGCCGACGTTGCCTTCTATGAGCGCCTGGTGGGTTCGACCAGCCAGCGCAAGGGCCTGAACACCCATTCGATCGAGTTCAGCCCGGAAGCGGCCGGCACCTGGCAGTACACCGCCGTGCTGACCCAGAACCTCAACCGCGGCGCCATCAGCCAGGGGCAGATGCGCTTCACCGTGGAAGGCGTCAGGAACGGCAAGCTGGCCACGATCAGCTGGGATGATCTGCACCAGCGCAGCAAGGTACCGGGACAGGATTACTCGTTCCGGTACTTCCAGCAGCTCACCGGCAGCGTGATGCTGCCGGCTGACTTCACCCCGCAACGCGTGCGGGTGACATTGGGGAGTGGTACGGGGGGTACCACCCAGGTATTCGACTGGAAACAGGCCGGTGCGCCGGCCGTCAAAGGGGAGTAGGCAGATGTTCGGAAGCAGCAAATCCAACCGTGAAGGCCAGCTGGTGGTGGATGCCCTGATCGGCAACCAGGTGGTGATCCGCGGTGATGTGGAATTCAGTGGTGGCCTGTACGTGGAAGGCCGCATCCATGGCAAGGTGATCGCCGCCGAAGGCGCCAGTGGCGCGACCCTGACGGTCGCCGAGCATGGCGTGATCGAGGGCGAGATCCGCGCGCAGGTGGTGGTCATCAGCGGCCGCCTGGACGGCGATGTACACGCCACCGAGAAGGTCGAACTGACCCCGAGCGCACGGGTCAATGGCAACGTCCATTACCAGGTGGTGGAGATGAATGCGGGCGCCCAGCTGAACGGCCGCCTGATCCATGCCAGCGCCCCGATGGCGGCCCTGCCGGCGCCGGAAGGCGATGAGGCCAATGGCGGCAAGGGCGACACTGCTGCACGCCGCAAGCTGGCCGAGGCGATGGCTTGAAAGCCATCCCCGGCACCCCCATGCTGGCATCATGAGCACGCTAGTCTCCCTGCCCGGCGCCACTCCGGTTGCCGCGCCCGATTACCAATCGCTGGAGCGCCCGCTGAACTTCACCGAGTCGGCGGCCGCCAAGGTCAAATCCCTTATCCAGGAAGAGGGCAACCCCGACCTGGCCCTGCGTGTGTACATCGAGGGCGGCGGCTGTTCGGGCTTCCAGTACGGGTTCGAGTTCGACGAGAACCGTGCCGAGGATGACCTGGCGGTACAGACCAGCGGGGTGACCCTGCTGGTCGATCCGCTGAGCCTGCAGTACCTGATGGGCGCCGAGGTGGATTACACCGAGAGCCTGACCGGTGCCCAGTTCGTGATCCGCAACCCGAACGCAAAGACCACCTGCGGCTGCGGCAGCAGCTTCAGCATGTAAGAGCCCTGTGGCCAGGATGTGCCAACCACGGTTGGCACCCACCAGAGCGGATCAGTAGATCCACGCCGTGCGTGGATGCTCTGTGCCTCCATGCACACAACAGCAGATTGCGCACAGCGCCGACCTTGCCACCCGCATCGATTGGCGGCACGCTTGCCGGATGCCCAATACTTCTTCGCCGCTTTCCGGTTTCGCGTTCGTTGGCGAACCGCTGGAGCGCGCCGATGCCCTGCGCGACGATGCCGATGCACTGGCGCGCCTGTGGCCGGGCGCGCGCATTCTCGTGCTCGATCAGGACGGCAGCGCCTTTACCGGCGATGACGACCAGCCGCTGGCGCTGGCCGGCGCCGACATCGGGGGGGGGCCCGGCTCCGCGATCTTCCTCGGCCTGCGCGGGGAACAAGCATGGTTCTCGGTTGAAGCCGCCAGCGTCACCGTCACCGCACCACGTCGCCTCGACCTGCGCCAGGCCGCGCTGCTGTGGTCGATGGCCGATGCGACCGCCTTCAGCTATGCCCGCGGCATGTCTTACTGGCACTCGCGCACCCGCTTCTGCGGTGTGTGCGGCGGCGCCGTGGCGTTTGCCCGAGGCGGCTTCGTCGGCCGTTGCGCGCAGTGTTCCACCGAGCACTACCCGCGTGTCGATCCCGCCGTGATCGTCGCCGTGGAGAACCAGGGCCGGCTGCTGCTGGGCCGGCAGTCGAACTGGGCCCCGCGTCGTTACTCGGTGCTGGCCGGCTTCGTCGAACCCGGCGAGACGTTCGAGCAGACCGTGGTGCGTGAAGTGCACGAGGAGAGCAAGGTGCGGGTGACCGCCTGCCAGTACCTCGGTTCGCAGCCGTGGCCGTTCCCCGGCGCGCTGATGATCGGTTTCCGTGCACAGGCGCAGGATGACCTGCCGACTGTGGATGGCGAACTGGAAGACGCGCGCTGGTTCACTGCCGATGAGGTTGGCGCAGCATTGGCACGCGATGTGGACGACGATGGCCAAGGCATCCGCCTGTCGCCGCCGATCTCGATTTCGCGCGGCCTGATCGAACACTGGTACCGCGAGCAGCAGGGCTGAACCGGCCTGCGGCCGGGCCGGTTGTGGCCGCTGTATTGCCGCCACCTGAACACGGCCCGGGTTACAGTCCGGTTCACCGCTGAGGGGCGCCGCTGCGACAGGTAAGGTAACGGCGCCGAGCGTTCCGTTTCGTAGGGAGACCTGCCATGTTCACCACTCTGGCCGCCGTGCTGGTGGCACTGGCCCTGGGCCATGTTGCCCCGGCCGCTGCCGCCTCGCTGCGCCGTTTCGACGGCTTCCGGCGCTGGCTGGGCTGGCTGGACGCGCATGGCGGAAAGGCGTGGCAGGGACCGGCCGGTGTTGCATTGGCACTGCTGCCGCCGCTGCTGCTGATGGCGCTGCTGGCATGGCTGCTGCGCGGGGTGCTGTTCGGGCTGCCGTCGCTGATGCTGGGCGTGGCGGTGCTGGCCTGGTGCTGGGGGCCGCGTGATCTGGATCGTGATATCGAAGCGATCATCGATGCGGACGACGCCGCAACGCGTCAGGCCGCCGTGCGCAACCTGCAGGCGGCCGGTGGCAGCCTGCGCGAAGACGTGCCGTCGCTGGTCGAGGCCACCGTGCTCAACGCGCTGCGGCGCTGGTTCGCGGTGCTGTTCTGGTTCCTGCTGCTGGGCCCGGCCGGTGCGCTGGGGTACCGGCTGCTGGCGCTGATGGCGGAAAGCCCGATGCGTGCCCGCGTGCCGGTGGAGCCGCTGGCGCTGGCGCAGCGCCTGCTGGGCTGGATCGAGTGGCCGGTGGCGCAGCTGATGGCGTTTTCGATGGCGCTGGTGGGCAACTTCGATACGGCGTGGAAGGCGTGGCGCCAGGCGCATGGCGAGCGGCTGGCCGGCACCATCGGGTTCCTGGGCGCGGTGGCGCGGGCCAGCGTCAACGCCGAGCTGCGCGAAGATGCGCACGATTACACCGAGGCCGGGCTGTTGCCGGTGTGGCAGCGGCTGCCGGACCTGCGTGATGCGATGAGCCTGGTGTGGCGGATGCTGCTGCTGTGGCTGGCGATCCTCGCGTTGCTGGTGATTGCAGGCTGGGTGACGTAGGTGTTCTGGCAGGGCTTGCAGCCCTGCACCTGCAGAGGCGACAGCAACAGCAACAGCAACGGCAGGATTGCTGCGGGTTGGCGGGGTGGGTCGGATGGCGGGGGACGCCGTGAATCCGTCCATGGAGGCTTGGTCGCCGCATCCATGCGGCTCACACCCCCGCCATCCGACCCACCCCGCCTTCGACAGTTTTCCGTGCACTGACGTTCTGTAGAGCCGAGCCATGCTCGGCTCCGAGCGAGCGCAGCGAAGCTATCCGCTTTTGATCTTCTCTTTCTTTTCCGTGGCGGACGCGCACGGAAACTGTCCGTGGCCGGGCGGGATGGGTTTGAGGGGGTGTCCGCGGCATGGGTCCGAGGCATGCCTCGGGCGGGTTGGGCAGGACGCCCAACCCTGGTCTTGCCGTGCGCGCAGGACAGCGCACACGAGCAAGCCGCGGCCAAGCCTCCACGGACGGATTCACGGCGTCCCCCGCAAACCCATCCCGCCCGGCCAACCCCATGATCGACGAACGCCGCCCACCACGAGGGGCTGCGCCGTTGGCTGGAAACCTAGATCGGCGCCAGCGCGGTAAACGGTGCCCACGGCAGGTTGCGCAGCAGCGCATACCCAGGCAGCACCCAGAGCCAGAACACAGGATTGGCCAGCACCCGCATGAGCGGGTCGAGCAGGCGTGGGCGGATGCCGGCGATGTTCAGCAGCATCAGCAACAGGAACGGCAGGCTGATGACCAGCAGCGGGTTCATCGCCATCGCGCCGGGCAGGTCGAAGTGGACCAGCGAATACAGGCAGCGCGTGCTGCCACATCCCGGGCAGTACAGGCCCGTCAGCGCGTACAGCGGGCAGCTCGGCAAGGGATTGCCGGCGACATACGGATTGACGTTGCGCAGGAGCACCGTGGCGCCCGCGGCCAGGCCGGCGGAAACCAGCAGCGGCGCCCAGCGGGCGAACCGGGAACGAGCAGGAAGCGCGGACATGCAACAACGGATCCGGCGCAGGCGCCGGATCCGTCCAGGCGTATCAGTAGCCGCTGTTGCTCATCGCGCCCATGCCGCCGAGCACAACGAAGAACAGCACGTACAGCACGACCACGACGGCCCAGGCGATGGCCGACCAGATGGCCCACTTCTTGGCCTTGGCGGCGGAGTCCTGGGCGCCGGCAATGTCGCCAGCGGCCAGCTTGCCGTTGACCTGGGCGGCATAGACGATCGACACGATGCCGGCCGGCAGGCAGCAGAACAGGGTGGTCAGGATCGCCCAGACCAGGTTGTTCGGGACCTGCGGAGTGGCGGTATTCATGGGTTCAAGCTCCTTGATGGGTGGTGGTGGTAGATCATTGGTCGGAAAGAGCGCCCAGCACGGCCAAGCCGCCGAACAGCCCGAACCACAACAGCAACAGGACCGGCAGGGCCACGGCCGAAGCCACCGCCCACCAGCCCGCCTTGCGCGACGCACTGTAGGCCCCCGGCAGGTCGCCGGCCGCGCGGCGGCCATCGACCTGGGAGGCATAGACGATCGACACCACGCCCAACGGGAGGCAGCAGAACAGCGTCGTCAGGATCGCCCAGACCAGATGGTTGGGGATGTAGACCGGACGGCTGAGCGGTGGTGGTTGATTCAAAGCAAGACTCCATTCCTTGGTGGCCAGCCGTGATGTATCGGCCGGACCTCCCCCCTGTGGGTGCGTAATCTACCGCAACCGACGTTGCATGTATGCGTTTACAGTCACGACATGTCGCGTACGTCACCGGACGGTGGCCTATGCGGGGGAGGCTGCCGGGCCCGCTTGGCGGGCCGGGTCCGTCAGGCGTGATCGCCGCGCAGTGCCCGCACCTGGGCCTCCAGCACCGGGGCGCTGGTGCTGTGGCCATCCACGGCCGGCGCCGCGACCACTTCGACGGTGGCACGGAAACGGCGCGGCACCCGCATGCGGCCCAGGCGGCTGTCGCGCCGGCTCCACATGCTCGACCACATGCCGCGCAGGGCCATCGGCACCACCGGCACCGGCCGCCGTTGGAGGATCTTCTCAACGCCCGACTTGAACGGGGCCATCGCACCATCCCTGGTCAGCGCACCTTCCGGGAAGATGCAGACCAGCTCACCTTCGGCCAACGCGGCGTCAATCTCGTCGAACGCGCGCTGCATCAGCGCCGGGTCTTCGCGCGCGCCGGCGATCGGGATCGCCTTGGCGGTGCGGAAGATCCAGCGCATCACCGGGATGTTGAAGATCCGGTAGTACATGACGAAGCGCACCGGGCGTGGAATCGTCGCCGACAGGATCAGCGCGTCCATGTAGCTGACATGGTTGCAGACCAGCAGCGCGGCGCCTTCGTCGGGCACGTTGGCCTCGATGCCGTGCGGGCGCAGCCGGTACAGCGTGCGCACCATCAGCCAGCTGAGGAAGCGCATCAGGAATTCGGGGACGATGGTGAAGATGTAGATCGCCACCAGCGCGTTGGCGATGGCCAGCGCCAGGAACTGCTGCGGGATGGTCCAGTGCAGCAGCGTGTGCGCGGCCAGCGACAGCAGGGCCGCAGCGACGATGAAGCCGGAATTCTGGATGTTCAGCGCCGCGAACACGCGCGACATCTGCGCCTTCGGCGTGCGGCTCTGGATCAGCGCGAACAGCGGCACCACGAAGATGCCGGTGAACAGGCCGATGCCGACCAGGTCGATGACGATGCGGCTGCTGCCCGGCTGCTGCAGGAACGGCCCGATGGCCAGCCCCTGCACGGTCGCCTCGCCGCTGCGGGCGAAGTACAGGTCGAGCAGGAACGCGGTCATGCCGAACGCGCCCAGCGGCACCAGGCCGATTTCCACCGTGCGCGCCGACAGCTTCTCGCACAGCAGCGAGCCGATGCCGGTGCCAACCGAGAACAGGGCCAGCGCAAAGATGTACAGGGTTGGCTCACCGCCCAGGTTGGTCACCGCATAGGCCGGTAGCTGCGAGGTCAGCACGGTGCCGACGAACCAGAACCAGGACACGCCCAGGATCGAATTGCGCACGGCTTTCTGCTGGCGCGCCATGCGCAGCACCGCCAGTGATTCCGGCAGCGGGTTCCAGTTGATCTTCAGGTTCGGGTCGCCGGCATCGACCTTGGGAATCAGGCGCGCGGCGATGTTGCCACAGATCGCCAGCGCGATGATCGCGCAGGCCGCCACCACGGTGCCGTGGCTGCCGGCCACGGTGAACACCAGGCCGCCGACGATCATGCCGGACAGGATCGACATCGAGGTGCCCATCTCGACCAGGCCGTTGCCGCCGGTCAGTTCCTCGGGCTTGAGCACCGACGGCAGCACCGAGTACTTCACCGGGCCGAACAGGGTCGACTGCATGCCGGTGCAGAACAGGGCCACCAGCAGCACCGGCAGGCTCTGGGTCAGGAAGCCGACGGCCGCCAGCGACATGATCACGATCTCCATGGTGGTGGTGATCACGATCAGTCGCGATTTCTCAAGTTTGTCGGCGATCTGCCCGGCCAGTGCCGAGAACAGGAAGTAGGGCAGGATGAAGATGGCCGGTGCCAGCGTGGCGTACAGCCCCAGCTCCTCCTCCGGCACGGCCATGAACAGCAACATGCTGATGATCGCCTGCCGGTACACGTTGTCGTTGAACGCGCCGAGTGCCTGGACCACGAAGAACGGCAGGAAACGGCGCTGGCGCAGCAGGGCGAACTGGTTGTGACCGGACATGGAGCCTCCTTGACCGGCGCAGCCTAGCATTCCTGCCCATCTGCTGTGGGTACGGACCTGTGGGTGCGGACCCGTTGGTCCGCACACCTGCCAGCACCCTCAGACGATATCGTCGACCACGCCGCCGTCCACGCGCAGCGCCGCGCCGGAGGTGGCGGAAGCCTGCGGCGAGGCCAGGTACACCACCATGTTGGCCACTTCCTCGACCGTGGCAGTGCGCTGGATCACCGAGGATGGCCTGTGTGCCATCACGAACTCGCGGCCGATCTGCTCCAGCGGCTTGCCGCTGCGCTGGCGTTCATCCTCGAACATCGCCGCGAAGCCATCGGACAGGGTCGGGCCGGGCAGCACCGCGTTGACGGTGACGCCACTGCCGGCCACGCGCTTGGCCAGGCCGCGCGACAGCGACAGCTGCGCGGTCTTGCTGACCCCGTAGTGGATCATGTCGGCGGGAATGTTGCGTGCCGATTCGGAGGAGATGAACAGCACGCGACCCCAGCCGGCATCGACCATCGCCGGCAGCAGTGCCCGCGACAGGCGCACACCGGACATCACGTTGGTCTGCCAGTAACGCTCCCAGGTGGCATCTTCGGTCTCGAAGAAGTCCTCGGGGCCGAAGACGCCGGCGTTGTTGACCAGGATGTCGACCTTGGGCAGGCCGGCCAGCAGCGTATCGACGCCGGCCGCATCGGAGAGATCGGCGGCCACGCCGATCACCTCGGCACCCGGAACGGTAGCGAGCAGGCGCTGGCGGGCGCGTTCGACACTGTCGGTGCTGCGGCCGTTGAGAATGACCCGCGCACCCGCCGCGGCAAGACCCTGGGCGATCGCCAGGCCGATGCCGGCGGTGGAGGCGGTGACCAGCGCGGTGCGGCCGGCGAGTTCGATCTTCATGGGGGATTCCAGTACCAGGGGATCACCCAGTATCCGCGCGGGAACGTGATCGGGATGCATCGCAAGGCGCAACACACGGTTGCACACGGTGCAGTAGATCCACGCCACGCGCGGATGGGATGTCCGACCAGCGACAAGGAATCAGGTCAGGTTGGTCACTGCCTCATTGGCCGCTGCACGCAGCTTCGGCAGCATCCGCAGCACCAGCGCCATCTGGGTACGGATCAGCTGCAGTTTCGGCGGCATCGCCTCGTCGATCTGCTCCAGCTCGGCGGCCACCGCGCGGTCTGAGTCGTTGTCATCTTCCGCAACGGGTTGCCGCGCGGTCAGCGCCGTCGCCAGCTGCTGAAGTGCCTTGCGCACGCGATCGCCCGCGGCCAGCGCCAGTGGATCGCCAGCATAGCTGTCCACCTGGTCGCGGTGCGCACCCAGCGCCGACAGATGCCCCAGCAGCGTGTTGGACAGCGCCAGGAAGCGGAAGCCGGCATCCAGATTGCGGCGCACATGGCCGGGTTCGCGCAGCATGTTCGACAATGCGGTGGACAGCGCGGCGTCGGCGTTGTGCATGTCGCGGCGGGCGATGCGGTAGGCCAGGTCATCGCGCATGCCGCTGCGGTACTGGCCCAGCACCGAATCCAGGTAGCGAGCCGCAGTGTCCAGCACGCGTGCCAGGACGAGATGCAGCTGCCGGCCCTGCCAGTCGGGCAGGATCAGGAATGCGGCGACGGCGGCGATCGCGCAGCCCAGCAGCGTATCGACCATGCGCGGCACGATCAGCACGAAGCCGTCGCCGATAAGGTTGAAGCAGGTCAGCGCCATCACCGTGATCGCCGCCGATGCCACCAGGTAGCGATCGGTACGGGTGAAGAAGAACAGCAGCGCCGACAGCAGTGCGATCAGCAGCTGCACGTGCAGCTGTGGGAACAGCTGCAACAGCGCCCAGGTCAGTACCAGGCCGGCCACGGTGCCGACGATGCGTTGCGCCAGGCGCTGGCGGGTGGCACCGAAGTTGGGGCGGCACACGAACACGATGGTCAGCAGCACCCACGAGCCGTTCTGTGCATTGAACAGGCGTATCGCGGCAAAGCCGGCGATCAGCGCCAGCGCCATGCGCAGGCCATGGCGGAATAGCACCGAGCCGGGCGTGAGCTGCTGGCGGATGCGCACGCCCATCTCGCGCAACGTGTGCGGGTTGCTGTCGCGCAGGCGGGTGTCGACGTTGTCCAGACTGGCCTCGGAGCGCTCCGCGTCCAGCAGGCGGCGCTCGATGCTGCGCAGGTTGTGCACCAGCAGGTCCAGAGAACCAAGCAGGCGCTGCCACTGCGGGCGCTGCTGGTCACGCAGGTAGGCCAGCGCATCGGCCAGATCGCGTCCGGCCTGCTGGTTGCTTTCGCCATACACGAACGGACGGCGCAGGCGGATCGCTTCGCCCAGGCGCGCGCAGGCCTGGCCCTGCAGGTCGAGCAGGCGCTGGCAGCGGTACAGCACATCGCTGTGGAAGAAGGCGTCGACCAGCGCGCCATAGGGGTAGTGCGAGGAACTAGCGCGCTCGTGGAAATCCTGTGCCATGTAATAGAGACGCAGGTACAGACCGGAGTTCACGCCCGGCCGCCCGGAACGGCCGAAGCGGGCCAGGATCGCTGTCTTGGCCTCGTTCAACGCACCGACCACACGCCGGTTCTGTTCGGCCAGGTCGAGTTGGCGACGTTGCAGGTCTGCTTCCCTCACCGGCTCGAACAGCGCGGCCTTCAGCTGCAGGTAGCGGCCCAGTTCCTGATACAGCCGCGCTACGCGTTCGCGCACCGGACGGTTGGCGAACAGCGCGGTCCACAGGATCGACAGCAGGCCGTACCAGACCGCACCGGCCAGCAGGTGGCTGACCGCGTCCAGCGCGCTGTGCAGGTCGCCGGCGCCATGCTGCTCCAGGCCGATCATGGTGTAGATCGCCAGCGTCACCGTCGCCTGGGCGATCGACGCATAGCGCTCGCCGAGCGCACCGAGCAGGGTCAGGCCGAAGGTGGACAGCGCCAGCGCGCCAATGAAGATCCACGGCCACGGGAACAGCCAGATCACCGATGCTGCGGCAAGGCAGAAACACAGCAGCGACAGCAGTACCGCCTTGGTGCGGCCCCACCAGTTGTCGTCGGTCTCGGCGATGGCGCTGGCGATGATGCCGAGAAACACGCCGGGCAGGGCGGTGAGCGCGTCCAGCTGCCAGCACACGGCAAGCGCTGCGGCCAGGGCGATGAACACCCGCAGGCCATAGCTGGCCTTCTCGTGGGCCCACAGGCGGCTGAGGCGGGATTGGCGGGCGGACATGCAGGCTCGGTGGAAGGGTCTTCCACCATTATTGCGGGCTGCGCGTGAAATATGGAGTGCGGACCAACGGTCCGCACCCACGGTGCTGCCGGACCCTACATGTCGAACCGAACGCTCACCGCGAACGTACGCGGCAGGCCGGCGCCAGCGTTGGACCAGTACTTCCGGTTGGCCAGGTTCTCGACGCTGGCACGCAGGGTCACCGGGTGGCCCGAGGCAAGCAGCCGGTAGCCGACGCCGGCATTCACCAGCGTGTAGTCGGGCAGCTTCAGGGTGTTGTCGGCGTCGTACCAGACATCGCCGTAGTAGCGCACGGCCGCATACGTTTCCAGGCCGTCCACCCACGGCAGCTGGTAGGTGGCATGCATGACGCCGCTCCAGCGCGCGGCACCGGCGGTACGGTTGCCTTCCTGTGCGGCGCTGGCCGGCGACAGCCTGTCGTAGGTCGGGTCCAGCCAGGTGACGCCACCGCCGACCTCCAGGGCATCGTTGAGGTGCAGGTCGGCACTGGCTTCGATGCCTTCGTACAGCGTGATGCCGTCCTGCACCAGGCGCTTGCCGGCAGGCGTGAGCTCATCGATGTTGGCGCCACGCTCCAGCCGGAACGCCGCCAGGTTCGCATTCCAGCGTGCCCCCTCGACCTTCGCGCCGATCTCGTACTGCGTGCTGATGGTCGGGTCGAGCACGTCGCCGGCGTTGACGTAGCTGTTGCCCACGCGGCTGCCCGCTTCCAGCGATTCGATGTAGCTGGCGTAGAGGGTGACGGCCTCGCGGGGCTTGAGCATCACCGCGTAGGTCGGTGTGACCGGGTAGGTGTGGTAGCGGCCCCTGGTCTCGTAGTCGTTGTAACGCCAGCCTGCCAATACCGACCAGCCACTGCCGAGATCGACGGTATCGCTTGCGAACACCGCTTGCTGCACGGCTTCGTCGCCACGGGTCATCACTCGTGAACCGACGGCATCGTGGCGGATGGCGTGGCGCTGGTACAGGTTGCCGCGGCCGATCAGGTTCCATTCGTAGGGGCGGTCCCAGCCCAGCCCGGTCTGGTGGCTGATGCCCGCCACCACCTGATGCTGCAGCGGGCCGGTGCGGAAGCTGCCCTGCAGCATCGCCTGGGCCAGCTTCCACTCGCTCTTGCCGCCCAGTTCGTAGACGTTGACGTCATAGTCGCCGTTGGGATTGTCGATGTAGGCGAAGATCTTGTTGACGTCGTTCCACGAGGTGGTGACGCCGTAACTCAGGCTGGCTTTCCAGTCGCTGTTGATCTGCCAGTTCAAGCCGGTCGACAGCAGGCTGGATCGGGTGTCGTAGTAGGTGCCGGGCACGCTGTTGTGGGTATCCCCGGCAATCGGTCGCGGCAGCGATGTCAGGCCACGGAAGTAGTACTGCGGCGATTCTTCGCGCAGATCGCGTGACTGGAATACGCCGTCGAAGGTCCAGGTCAGTACATCGCTCAGACGGGCATCCAGCGAGAGTGCGCCAACCTTGCGATCGACGTGCCCACCATTGAAGGTCTCGCCCTTTTCCTGGAAGGCGTTGAAACGGTAGCCGAACATCTGCTCGTTGCCGAAACGTCCGCCAACGTCGATGCCGCCGCTGACGATGCCCTGTTCACGCCAACCCAGCTGGGCGGAGAAGGTGGGCGTGTCCGTCGGCTTCTTGGTGATGTAGTTGACGATGCCGCCGGGTGCACCGAACCCGTACAGGAAGCCGCCCGGGCCTTTCAGCAGATCGACCTGTTCCATCACTTCCAGCGGCCATTCGGTACCCCAGGAAGAGACCTGCAGGCCATTGACGCGATAGCTGTCAAAATTCAGTTCGATACCGCGATTGCGGATGGGTGAGCTCCAGCCGCTGGCGTAGGCGCTGACCTGGGTGGTGACCGAAGGGTCGAGCAGGAAGGCTTCGCCCAGCGAGACCACCTGGCGCTGCTCGATCTGCTCGCGGCCAACAGCGGTGATCGCAAACGGAGTGTCGCGCAGGACGCGGTCGCCCAGTGCGCCGGCGTCGGTATGGGGGCGTTCGGCGGTGACATTCACCGCATCCAGATCGGTGGCTTTGCGGCTGACGGCCGGCGCTTCGGCATGGGCAGCGCAGGCGGCGGACAGGGCGGAGGCCAGCAGGGCCAGGCGGGGGAGACGGGAAGGCAGCATCGATGGTGGTCCTCGACGGACGGCCACAGGCCATCCGCCCACGGGTGGGGGAAGGGGCAGTGGCTGGGATCACGCAGGCTGGCCGGGGAAGGCAGCGGGGCGCCGCAACGGGGCGCAGGACCGTGGCTGGATGAGAATTGTTCTCTTTTCGTTACGGCACGTCAAACCTGGAGGCGTGCGGACCAACGGTCCGCGCCCACGGTCCGTACCCACCATTCGCATCCACGGTAGTGCCGGCCGCTGGCCGGCAGATTCGCCGTACGGAGAAAGCCGGCCAGTGGCCGGCTCTACCCCCGTAGATCCACGCCATGCGTGGATGGGCCGCTCTACGCCCGCTGCGCGCGCTTGAGCAGCTTCGCTTCGCGCCTGCGCGCGCGACGGGCCCGCCAGCGTTCGGCCAGGCACGAGAAGATCACGTACAGCGCCGGCGTGCTGAGCAGGGTCAGGCTCTGCGAGAACAGCAGGCCGCCGATCATCGCGATACCCAGCGGACGACGCAGTTCGGACCCTTCGCCCAGGCCGATCGCCAGCGGAACCGCTGCCAGGATCGCCACCATCGTGGTCATCATGATCGGACGGAAGCGCACGATGCTGGCCTCGCGTGCCGCCTCGCGCGGCGCCAGCCCATGCTCGCGCTGCGCCACCAGCGCGAAGTCGATCATCATGATCGCGTTCTTCTTGACGATGCCGATCAGCAGCACCAGCGCGATCATCGAGATCACCGACAGTTCGGTGTTGGTGCCGAACAACGCCAGCAGCGCACCGACGCCCGCCGCCGGCAGCGTGGACAGGATGGTGACCGGGTGGATCAGGCTCTCGTAGAGCATGCCCAGCACCAGGTAGACGGTCAGGATCGCGGCAAACACCAGGATCAGCATGTCGCTGGGATCTGAATTGAAGCCGAAGCCCGCGTCGTCGGCCAGGCGGATGTCACCGGGCATGCGCATGCCGGCTACGGTGGCGTCGATGATCGCCTTGGCTTCGCCCATGCTCACGTTCGGAGCAAGGTTGTAGCTGAGGTCCATCGTCGTGTACTGGTTTTCATGGGTGATCTGCGACGGTGCCAGGCCGGGCACCTGGGTGGCCACCGCGGTGATCGGTACCATGTCGCCGTTGCCCGCACGCACGTAAACCTCATCCAGCGCCGCCGGCGTGGCGGTCTGCGAGGGCAGGGCATTGACCACCACGCTGTACTGGTTGATGTCGGAGTAGATGGTGGAGATCTGGCGTTGGCCGAAGGCGCCGTACAGCGCGCCGTCGATGGCGCCGACCGTGATGCCCAGGCGCGCAGCCTTGGCCCGGTCGATCTGGATGTTCTGGCGCAGGCCGGCGTTGTCCACATCGGTGCCGACGTCGCGCAGCTTCGGGTTCTTCTTCAGCTCCGCCTGCAGCTTGGGCAGCCACTCCTGAAGTGATGCCAGGTCGTTGCCCTGCAGCGAGATGCGGTACTGCGCGCCCTGGCTTGAGCCGCCGCCGTCATTGCTGGGCAGATCCTGGATAGCGCGCAGGCGCAGTTGCAGGTCGGGGTAGCGGTCGGCCTTGGCGCTCAGCCGCGCCAGGGCGTGCGCGGTGGTTTCGCGACGGCCTTCCCTGCGCGATTTCAGCTCGATGTTGAACTGCGCACTCGACCCCTGGCGGCCGCTGCCCAGGCGAACGCCCACGGTCTTCACTGCCGGGTCGGCCATCAGCATGTCGGTGATGCGACGCTGGCGGCTGACCATGTCCTCGAAGGAAACGGTGGCGCTGGAATTGGCCCGGCCCCAGATCAGGCCGGTGTCCTGCGGCGGGAACGCACCCTTCTTCACTGCACCGAACAGGAAGATGGTGGCGGCGATCAGCAGCAACGGCGTCAACGACAGCAGCAGCGCGTGGCGCAGCGAGAAGTCGAGGAACACGGTGTAGATGCGCAGCATCCGCTCGTGGCCGGCATCGAGCCAGCGGCCGAAACGCGACGGCGGCGCGCTGTGGTCGTGCGCACTGAGGAAGCGGCTGCACAGCGCCGGGGTCAGCGTCAGCGAGACGATCATCGAGACCACGATGGCCGCCACCAGGGTGACGGTGAACTCGCGGAAGAACGCGCCCATCATGCCGCTGGCGAACAGCAGCGGAATGAACACCGCCACCAGCGAGGCAGTGATCGAGACGATGGTGAAGCCGATCTCGCGCGCGCCGGTCAGTGCCGCCTGCATCCGCGGCATGCCCTCGTCGAGATGGCGCATGATGTTCTCGATCACCACGATCGCATCGTCCACCACGAAGCCGATCGCGATCACCAGCGCCAGCAGGCTCAGGTTGTTCAGGGTGAAGCCCATCACGTACATCACCAGCGCCGCACCGGCCAGCGACAGCGGCACGGTTACGGCGGCGATCAGCGTCGGCGCCAGCCGGCGCAGGAACAGCGCCATGGTCAGCACCACCATCGCCAGGCTGATCAGCAGGGTAATCTGCACTTCATGCAGCGACGAGCGGATGGTCGGCGTACGGTCGAAGTACGGCGTCATCGTGGTGCCGGGCTGCAGGTAGTCGCGCAGCGCGGGAATCTGCGCCTTGACCCGGTCCACGGTCTCCACGATGTTGGCCCCGGCGCGTGTGAACACGTACATCACCACCGCCGGCTTGTGGTCGAACCAGGCGGCCTGGTAGGCATCCTGCTGGCCGTCATAGACGTTGGCGATGTCCTTCAGGCGGATCACCCGGCCATCGCCCTGGGTCTTCACCACCAGGTCGGCGAAGTCGGCTGCACGCGCGACCGAATCGTTGGCGATGATCGCGGTGGTGGTATTTCCATCGCTGAGGAAGCCGGTGGGCGAGGTGACATTGGCTGCGCGTACGGCGTTGCGCAGATCATCGGCAGTCAGGCCCAGCGCGTTCATCAGGCGCAGGTTGACGTCCACGCGCACGGCCGGCGTCGAGGCACCGGCGATGTCCACCGAGGCCACGCCGCTGATCTGGCGGATGCGCTGTGCCAGCAGCGAATCGGCGACGTTGTAGAGCTCGTCGGCCGACTGCGTCTGCGAGGTCAGCGCAATGGCGATGACCGGGTCGTCGTTCGGGTTTGCCTTCTGGTACATCGGCGAGCCCATGCCCGAGGGCAGGTCGGCCTGCGCCGAGTTGATCGCGGTCTGCACGTCCAGCGCGGCCGAATCGATGTCGTGGCCGCTCTGGAAGATCATGAACACCAGCGAGCTGCCTTCCGAGCTCGACGAGCGCATGCGGTCGATGCCCGGCAGCTGGCCGAGGTGGCGTTCCAGCGGTGCGGTGACCGTGGACGCCATGGTTGCCGCATCGGCGCCGGACTGGCTGGCGTGCACGAAGATCACGGGGATCTCGATGTTCGGCAGCGCCGACACGCCCAGGCGCAGGTAGCAGATCAGGCCGACCATGAACAAGCCGATGGCCAGCAGCGCGGTGCCGATCGGGCGGCGGATGAAAGGGCCGGACAGGTTCATCGTGCGGCCTCCCGCAGCAGCGGGGCGTGGATCATGCCTGCGGCTCCTGCAGCGAACCATTGCGCAGCGCGCGCTGTTCGCGGCGGCGCGCCAGCCACTCGGAGAAGCGCTCCATGTACAGGTAGATCACCGGCGTGGTGTACAGCGTGACCAGCTGCGACAGCAGCAGGCCGCCGACGATGGCGATACCCAGCGGGCGGCGCAGCTCCGAACCGATGCCGGTGCCCAGCGCCAGCGGCAGTGCGCCGAGCATTGCCGCAGCGGTGGTCATCATGATCGGGCGGAAGCGCAGCAGGCAGGCGCGACGGATCGCTTCATGCGCGTTGGCACCGGCGCGGCGCGCCTCGATCGCGAAGTCGACCATCATGATGCCGTTCTTCTTGACGATGCCGATCAGCAGCACGATGCCGACGATGCCATCCACCGACAGGCTCAGCCCGCACAGCATCAGCGCCAGCAGCGCGCCGACACCGGCCGGCGGCAGGGTGGAGATGATCGTGATCGGGTGGATGTAGCTCTCGTAGAGCACGCCCAGCACGATGTAGATCACCACCAGCGAGGCCAGCAGCAGCCACACCACATCGGTCTGGCTGCCGGTGAATTCAGCGGCCTTGCCGATGAATTCGGCATGCAGGTGTGCCGGCATGTCCAGGCTGTCCTTGGTCTCCTGGATCGCTCGCACCGCTTCGGACAGCGAATAGCCCGGCGCCACGTTGAACGACACCGTCACCGCCGGCAGCTGCTGCTGGTGGCTGACCACCAGCGGTGCGCTGCTCACCTTGCCTTCGGCCAGCGCCGACAGCGGAATGATGTTGCCGGCGCCGACCGTGATGCCGGTGTTCTGCGCGCCGATGCCGGTGGCGGTGGACGAGTTGGAGGAGGTGACCTGGCCGAAGCTGGTGGCATTGGTGCCGGTCAATGCGCCGGCGCCGTTGGAGGCGACCGCCAGCTGTTCCATCAGCGCGGTGCTGGTGCGGAACTCCGGTGCCACTTCCAGCACCACGCGATACTGGTTGAGCTCGGTGAAGATGGTCGAGATCTGGCGCTGGCCGAACGCATCGTAGAGCGTGTCGTCGATGGTCTGCATCGGCACGCCCAGCACGCTGGCCTTGTCGCGGTCGATGTTCAGCTCCAGGGCGCGGCCCTGGCTGGACAGGTTGTTGTCGACGTCGGCCAGTTCCGGGCGCTTGCGCAGCGCTTCGGTCAGGCGCGTGGCCTGGGTCGCCACCGTCGCCGAATCCACGTCCGACAGCGAGTACTGGTACTCGGTGGCGGCCACACGGGTATCCAGGGTTACGTCCTGCACCGGCTTCAGGTAGAGCGCCACCCCCGGAATGCCGGCCACTGCCTTCTGCAGGCGCGGCAGGATCTCCTCCAGGCCATCGCGCTCGCCGCGTTCCTTCAGCACGATCGACAGCTGGCCCTGGTTGAGCGTGGGGTTCATGCTGCCGGCGCCGATGAAGGCCGACACGCCGGTCACGTCCGGATCCTGGCGCAGCGCTTCGGCCACCTGCCTGGTGCGCTGCTCCATCTGCGGGAAGGCGATGTTCTGGTCGGCCTGCACCACGCCGGTGATCAGGCCGGTGTCCTGTTCGGGCAGCAGGCCCTTGGGGATCAGCACGTACAGCAGCACGGTCAGCACCAGTGCGCCGCCGGCCACGGCCAGGGTCAGGCGCTGGTGGCCCAGCACCCAGTCCAGGCTGTGCTCGTACAGGCCGACGGTGCGCGTCCACAGGTTCTGCTTGCCGGCCGCCGCCGCGCGCTCATGCGCGTCCTCGCCCTCGGGCAGGGCATCGGGCTTGAGCAGGTAGGCACACATCATCGGGGTGAGCGTCAGCGAGATCAGCATCGACAGCACCACCGCGATGCTCAGCACCCAGGCGAACTCATGGAACAGGCGGCCGGTCACACCGGGCATCAGCAGCAGCGGCAGGAACACCGCCACCAGCGAGATGGTCAGCGACAGCACGGTGAAGCCGATCTGGCGTGCACCGATCTCGGCCGCTTCCTTGCCGCTCTTGCCCTGTTCGATATACCGCACGATGTTCTCGATCATCACGATCGCATCGTCGACCACGAAACCGGTGGCCACCACCAGCGCCATCAGCGAGAGGTTGTCCAGCGACATGCCGGCAAAGGCCATCACCGCGAAAGTGCCGGCCAGCGAGAGCGGTACCGCCACCGAGGGAATGATCGTGGCCCACAACCGGCGCAGGAACACGAAGATCACCGCCACCACCAGGCCGATGGTGAGGATCAGGGTGAACTGCACTTCGTGCACCGAGGCGCGGATGGTCTCGGTACGGTCGTTGAAGATCTCCAGGTGCACGTCGGCTGGCAGCACGCCCTGCAACTGCGGCAGGATCGCGCGGATGCGCTCGACCGTCTGCACGATGTTGGCACCGGGCTGGCGCCGCACTTCCAGCAGCACCGCCGGCTTGCCATCGGCCCAGGCGGCGAGCTGGTCGTTCTCCACGCCATCGACCACCTCGGCCACGTCCGACAGCCGCACCGGGCGGCCGTTCTTGTAGCTGATGATGGTGTCGCGGTACTCGGCGGCGCTGGTCAGCTGGTCGTTGGTGCCGATGCTGTAGGACTGGGTCTTGCCGTTCAACGAGCCCTTGGGCGCATTGACGTTGGCCTGGGTGAGCGCGCTGCGCAGCTGTTCCAGGGTCAGGCCCATGTTCGACAGCTGCGCCGGATTGACCTGGATGCGCACGGCCGGGCGCACGTTGCCGGCAATCGAGACCAGGCCGACGCCCTGCACCTGCGACAGGCGCTGGGCCAGGATGGAGTCAGCGTAGTTGTTGACATCGCGCAGCGGACGCGTGTCAGACGTCAGTTTCAAGGTAACGATGGCCGCGTCAGCCGGGTTCACCCGGTTGTAGACCGGCTGGTAGGGCAGCGACGAGGGCAGGGTGGCCTGGCGTATCGCCGCCTGTACGTCCTGCGCGGCGATGTCGATGTTCCGATCCATCGAGAACTGCAGGATGATCGTGGACAACCCGGCCGACGAGTCGGAGGTCATCAGCTCCAGCCCGGAGATCTGCCCGAACTGGCGCTCCAGCGGCGTGGTGACCAGCGAGGCCATGGTGGTGGCGTTGGCGCCGGGGTACTGGGTGGTGACCACCAGGCTGGGCGCATCGATTTCCGGCAGCGCCGACACCGGCAGCTTGCGGTAGCCGAGGATGCCCAGCAGCAACAGGCCCGCCATCAACAGCGAGGTGGCGATCGGGCGGCGGATGAAGATCGTCGAAAAGCCCACGGACTGATCCTTGCTGGCACTTCAATGTCGGCGCCGACGAGCATGCCGGCGCGAGGGAGAACAGTCGCCTGCGCTCAGCGCGGGCCACCACCGCGACGGCCACCGCCGCCACCGTTCTTCTGTTCGGCCGCCTTCAGCTCGGCCTCGGTCGGTGCGGCCGGGGTCTGGCCCGGCTTCAGTGCGGTGACCTTGCTGCCCGGCTTCAGGCGGAACTGGCCTTCACTGACCACCCGCTCGCCGCCCTTCAGGCCTTCGGCAATCTGCACCTGGCTGTCGCCCACTTCCACGCCGCTGCGCACGGTCTGCATCTTCACCGTGTTGTCGCCCTGCACGACATAGACGTATTCGCCATCCGGCCCACGCAGGACGGCCTGGGTCGGGATGACCACGCCACCGGCAATCGTGCGCAGCTGCATGCGGACGTTGACGAACTGGCCCGGCCACAGGCCATTGTCGGTGTTGTCGAAGACCGCACGTGCCTTGAACGTGCCGCTGTCCGCACTGATCAGGTTGTCGACCACGTCCAGCTTGCCGTCGCCGGACAGAACATGCGAGTCGGCGCGGTCCAGCGCGGCCACCGGCACCGTGCCGGCGGCCTGTGCCTGGCGCACATCACCCAGCTGGCGCTCGGGCAGGTTGAACAGCACGTGGATCGGATGGATCTGGGTCAGCGTGACCAGCGCGGTGCCGGCGTTGACCACGTTGCCCGCGTCGACCGCGCGGATGCCGGCGATGCCGGAGATCGGTGCGGTGACCTTGGTGTACTGCAGCTGCACCTGCGCCGAGCGCATGCTGGCCTCGTTGGCCGCCACCGCGCTTTCGTACTGTGCCACTTGGTTTCGTTGTGTATCCAGATCGGTCTTGGCGACGTACTGGCGATACTCCGGTGCGTTCGAGCGCTGGTAGTTGGAGCGCGCGGTGGCCAGCAGCGCCTCGTTCTGGCGCTTGGCCGCAGCGGCCTGGTCGTAGCTGGCCTGGGCGGTGCGCGGGTCGATCACCGCCAGCACGTCGCCCTGCTTCACTTCCTGGCCTTCGCGGAAATTCAGGCTCATCAGCTGGCCGCCGACCTGCGGGCTGACGGTCACGGTGTTCATCGCAGTCACCGTGCCCAGCGCGCTGGCATACACCGGCACGTCCTGGCGCGTGGCATCGACCACGGTCACCGGCACCGGGCCGGCATCCGGGTCTTCGCCGCCCTGGCGCGCGCCCGCAGCGGGTTTTCCAGCCTTGTCCTTGCCGCCGCCGATGACGCGCAGGCCGACCACGGCCAGCACCAGCACTGCCACGACCAGCAGCACGATCTTCCAAACACGTGACATTACGAGGACTCCAAGAGGGCTGGACCGGGCGGAGCCCGGCGGGCAATGCGCAAAGCATACCTGTGCCACATCACGTTTCCTGCATGACGGATGGGACGGGCGCTAAGACCGGATGCCGCGCCGGAGGTTCCCGTGGCGGCAGTGTTGCCCTACATTCAGCTGGAACCCCCTGCCGTGGAGATTGTGATGCGCCGTTCGCTGCTGCTGTCCGCCCTGCTGCTGGCCCTGCCGGCCCTTGCCCACGCCCAGGACGGGCAGCGCCCGGAAGTGACCGCCGCCGCGCAGCGGCTGCAGTCCAAGGTGATCGATTGGCGTCGTGATTTCCACCAGCACCCGGAGCTGTCCAACCGCGAAGTGCGTACCTCGGCCGAAGTCGCCAAGCGCCTGCGGGCGATGGGCCTGAAGCCGAAGACCGGCATCGCCCACCACGGCGTGGTGGCGATCATCGAAGGCGGCAAGCCGGGCCCGAAGATCGCATTGCGCGCGGACATGGACGCGCTGCCGGTGACCGAGCAGACCGGCCTGCCGTTCGCTTCCAGGGTCACTGACCAGTACCGCGGGCAGACCGTGGGCGTGATGCATGCCTGTGGCCACGACGCGCACACCGCGACGCTGCTCGGCGTGGCCGAAGCACTGGTGTCGATGAAGAAGGACCTGCCGGGCCAGGTGATGCTGATCTTCCAGCCGGCCGAGGAGGGCGCGCCGCCGCCGGAAGAGGGCGGTGCCGCACTCATGCTGAAGGAAGGGCTGTTCGCCGATTTCAAGCCGGAGGCGGTGTTTGGCCTGCATGTGTTCTCCAGCGTGCAGGCCGGCCAGATCGCGGTGCGTGGTGGCCCGTTGATGGCCGCCTCGGACCGTTTCGGCATCAAAGTGATCGGGCGCCAGACGCATGGCTCGGCACCGTGGAACGGTGTTGACCCGATCGTCGCCACCGCCGATCTGGTCGGCACCGCGCAGACCATCGTCAGCCGCCGTGCCAACCTGTCCAAGCAACCGGCGGTGCTGACCTTCGGCGCAATCAACGGCGGCATCCGCTACAACATCATTCCCGATGAAGTGGAGATGGTCGGCACCATCCGCACCTTCGACGAAGGGATGCGCCAGCAGATCTTCGCCGACCTGCGCAACGTGGCCGAGCACACGGCCGCCGCGCACGGTGCCAAGGCGGTGACCGACATCTACGAATCGGAGGGCAACCCGGCCACGGTGAACGACCCGGCGCTGACCGCGAAGATGCTGCCGAGCCTGCAGGCGGTGGTGGGCAAGGACAACGTATACGAGCCACCGTTGCAGATGGGCGCGGAGGATTTCTCGCTGTACGCGAAGGAAGTGCCTGGCATGTTCTTCTTCGTCGGTTCCACCAGCGTGGGCATCGACCCGGCGACGGCGCCGGCCAATCATTCGCCGAAGTTCCTGCTGGATGAGAAGGCGCTGGATGTGGGTCTGCGTGCGCTGCTGCAGGTGAGCCTGGATTACCTGCACGGTACCGGTACGCCTGCGGGGTGAGGGGTGTTGGCAGGGCTTGCAGCCCTGCACCCGCCGAGACCAAAGCCAAGTCAACGGCAAAAGCTGGTTTCCTGAGGGATGGCGGGGTGGGTCCGGTGGCAGGGGACGCTGCAAGTACGTCCATGTAAGCTCGGTCGCCGCTTGCTCGTGTGCGCCGTCCTGCGCACACGGCAAGACCGGGGTTGGGCGTCCTGCCCAACCCGCCCGAGGCATGCCTCGGGCCCATGCGGCTCACGCCCCTGCCACCGGACCCGCCCCGCCTTCGACAGTTTCCCGCGGGCTGTCGGAACGACACTCTGCTTCTGGTGGGTGTCGACCTTGGTCGACACGGCAGGCGTCGTGAACGTCTGAAGAATCGGCTTTTGATCTTGATTTTCTGATCTTTCCCGTGGTGGTGGCCGCGTGCAAGGAACTGTCAGGGGCCGGGTGGGCAGGCGGGGCGGGGGTGTCTGCGGCATGGATGCCGCGGCCAGGCCTCCATGGACGGGTTTACGGCGTCCCCCCACCCGCCTCCCCACCCGGCCAAGCCGATAGACCGCCTTTCGCGATCATCCCAATACAACCACCACGGAGGGGCTTCGCCGTTGGCCGGCCCGGCCGAAGGCCCGCCCTCCGCGCGATACAATGCCCCCCATGAACACCCCACAGGATTCCAGCCTCGGTCGCGAGGTCAGTTACCCGTCGCAGTACGATCCCGGCCTGCTGTTTCCCATCCCGCGCAGTGGCGCCCGTGCCGAGATCGGCCTCGATGATGCCGCGCTGCCGTTCGTCGGCCACGACCGCTGGCATGCGTTCGAACTGAGCTGGCTCGACCCGCGCGGCAAGCCGCAGGTGGCCGTGGCCACCGTCCAGGTGCCCTGCACCTCGCCGCGGTTGATCGAATCGAAGTCGTTCAAGCTGTACCTCAACTCCCTCAACAGCACCCGTATCGACAGCGCCGAGGCATTGCGCGCGCGCATCGTGGCGGATCTGTCGGCCTGCGCCGGTGCGCCGGTCCAGGTGGAGTTCGGCCTGCCGGAGCTGCGAGAGACGCCGCTTGGCGAATCCATCGACGGGCTGGACGTGGAGATCGACTGCTACGGCCCGCCGCAGGCGGACTTCCTCGCCGCCGATGCGGGCGAGGTGGTGGAGGAGACTCTGGTCTCGGCGCTGCTGAAGTCCAACTGCCCGGTTACCGGCCAGCCGGACTGGGCCACGGTCAGCCTGCGTTACCGTGGGTCGAAGATCGACCGCGCCGGCCTGCTGCGCTACTTGGTCAGCTACCGCGAGCATGCCGAGTTCCACGAGCAGTGTGTTGAGCGGATCTTCAGCGAGGTGTCCGCGCGCTGCCAGCCGCACTGGCTGGAGGTTGAGGCCCGCTACACCCGCCGTGGTGGCCTGGACATCAACCCCTGGCGTGCCAGCCCGGGTATCGTCGCCCCGGCCGCGACCTACCGCGAGCTGCGGCAGTAACCGCCGCAGGCGGTTACCGGTAGTGCCGGCCGCTGGCCGGCAATCGGCCAAGGCCGGATCCCGTGGCACAGCCGGCCAGCGGCCGGCACTATCGAGTGTCCATTCCCCCGATTGTTCAGCCGCCCCCGGGGGCGGCTTCACATCTGCACCATCCCCATTTAACAACCGCCATGGCACCGTGCCAATCACGTAGTCATGCAGACGGGAGTTGTGGATGAGTACCGAGAAGAAAGCCGATTTCTCCGGCGTCAGTGGCAGTGTCGACAGTACCGCCGAGCAGGTGCCGAAGGCGGACTTCTCCGGTGTCAGCGCTTCGGTGGACAGCACCGCAGACGTTGTCAGCGGCGGCACCTATACCGTGCAGAAGGGTGACTCGCTGTCGAAGATCGCCAAGCAGCATCTGGGCGACGCCAATGCCTGGAAGAAGATCTTCGAAGCCAACCGCGATGTGCTTGATGACCCGGACAAGATCTTCCCGGGCCAGACCCTAAAACTGCCGCCGAAGTAAGCCGGCCAGAACGCCGTCCGACAATCCCTGGGAGGAACCCCGAATGATCAAGACCACCCCGCTCCAGACCGCCCTGATCGCCGCCCTGCTGGGCAGCGTCGCCCTGGTCGGTTGCAAGAAGAAAGAAGAGTCGACCGACAACAATGCCGCTCCGGCAGCGACCGCTCCGGCCGAACCGGCAGCACCGGCCCCGATGACCGGCGCGCCGCCGCCGATGGCCGAAGCCGCTGCTGTCAGCGTCTCGTCGGTCACGGTCGGAAAGACCGCCGCCGCCGACAAGTCGGTTGCGACGACGGCTCTGTTCGCACCGAAGGACGACATCATCGTCTCGGTCAAGACCGACGGTGCGGCAAACAATGTCAACGTTGGCGCGAAGCTGACCTATCAGGACGGCCAGGTGGCCGGCGAACAGACCGCCACCCTGAACACCAGTGGTGCGGAAACCACCAACGTCACGTTCAAGAATGCAAAGGGCTGGCCGGCCGGCAAGTACCGCGCCGAAGTCACCGTCGATGGCAAGGCGGCCGGAACGCCGCAGGAGTTCGAGGTCAAGTAAGTCCAGCCGACTCTCTCCCGGCAGGGCTCACGATGGACGCAGCCGCGAGGCTGCGTCCTTTTTTGTTGTGCGATGGTCGGCTTCATCCACGCATGGCGTGGATCCACTGATGCTGTGGGCGGGCTTCATCCAGGCGTGGATGGATCACAGCGTTGCCGGCATGCAGTACCGTCGCGTATGGCGTGGCTTTGCCCCGCGCGGCTGAAAACGCGACAATGCAGGGGTTTCCCCGCCGCGCGCCCACCCTGACGGCGACGGGGAAAGCGTGGGGCTCCGCCCCGCGCGCGACACGGTTGCACGTGGCCCGGCGCTGGCGCCGGCCTTCCCCTGAGCACTGCTACAGAGTCCAAGTCCCCCATGTCCAAGATTCTCTACACGCTGACCGACGAAGCCCCGTTCCTGGCCACCCAGTCGCTGCTGCCGATCGTTGACGCCTACACCGGTACAGCCGGCATCGTGGTGGAAACCCGTGACATCTCGCTGTCCGGCCGCATCCTGTCGCAGTTCCCGGAACTGCTCAGTGACGCGCAGAAGGTCAGCGACGACCTGGCCGAGCTGGGCCAGCTGGCGACCACCCCGGACGCCAACATCATCAAGCTGCCGAACATTTCCGCCTCGGTGCCGCAGCTGAAGGCGGCCATCAAGGAACTGCAGGACCAGGGCTATCCGCTGCCGGATTACCCGGAAACCCCGGCCGACGACCAGCAGCGCGACTACAAGGCGCGCTACGACAAGGTCAAGGGCAGCGCGGTGAACCCGGTGCTGCGCGAAGGCAACTCCGACCGCCGTGCACCGCTGTCGGTGAAGAACTACGCGCGCAAGCACCCACACCGCATGGGCGCCTGGGCGCCGGATTCGAAGTCGCATGTCGCGCACATGGCCGCCGGTGATTTCTACGGCAGCGAGAAGTCGGCCACCCTGGCCAATGTCGGTTCGCTGAAGATCACCTTCCACGGCAATGACGGCAGCACCGCTGTGCTGAAGGAAAAGACCGCGGTCAAGGCCGGCGAGATCGTCGATGCCGCCGTGATGAGCCGCAAGGCACTGGCCGCGTTCATCGGCGAGCAGATTGCCGATGCCAAGGCCCAGGGCGTGCTGTTCTCGCTGCACCTGAAGGCGACCATGATGAAGGTCTCCGACCCGATCATGTTCGGCGTGGCGGTGAACGAGTTCTACAAGGACGTGCTGGCCAAGCACGCCGACGTGCTGAAGCAGGCCGGTTTCGATGCCAACAACGGCATCGGTGACCTGGCTGCGCGCCTGCCGTCGCTGCCGGAAGCCACCCGTGCCGCGATCGAAGCCGACCTGGCTGCCGAGTACGCACAGCGCCCGGGCGTGGCCATGGTCAACTCGGACAAGGGCATCACCAACCTGCACGTGCCGAGCGACGTGATCGTCGACGCCTCGATGCCGGCGATGATCCGCGACTCCGGCAAGATGTGGAATGCCGAAGGCAAGCTGCAGGACACCAAGGCCGTCATTCCGGACCGCTGCTACGCCGGCGTGTACCAGGCCGTCATCGACGACTGCAAGGCGCACGGTGCCTTCGATCCGGCCACCATGGGTTCGGTGCCGAACGTCGGCCTGATGGCGCAGAAGGCCGAGGAGTACGGCTCGCACGACAAGACCTTCCAGATCGCTGCCGATGGCGTGGTCAAGGTCACCGACGATGCTGGCACCGTGGTGTTCGAGCATGCCGTCGAAGCCGGTGACATCTGGCGCATGTGCCAGACCAAGGACGCGCCGATCCAGGACTGGGTGAAGCTGGCCGTCGAGCGCGCCCGCCTGAGCAGCACCCCGGCCGTGTTCTGGCTGGATGCCGCCCGTGCCCACGACGCGCAGGTCATCGCCAAGGTCGAGCAGTACCTCAAGGACCACGATACTGCCGGTCTGGACATCCGCATCCTGCCGCCGGTGGAAGCGACCGCGTTCTCGCTGGACCGCATCCGCAAGGGCGAGGACACCATCTCGGTGACCGGCAACGTGCTGCGTGACTACCTGACCGACCTGTTCCCGATCATGGAGCTGGGCACCAGCGCCAAGATGCTGTCGATCGTGCCGCTGATGGCCGGTGGCGGCCTGTTCGAGACCGGTGCCGGTGGTTCGGCTCCGAAGCACGTGCAGCAGTTCGTCGAGGAAGACTACCTGCGCTGGGATTCGCTGGGTGAATTCCTGGCCCTGGCCGCGTCGCTGGAACACCTGGGCAACCGCTACGACAACGCCGCTGCCCGTGTGCTGGCCAAGGCGCTGGACGAAGCCAACGGCCAGTTCCTGGACAACGACAAGTCGCCGTCGCGCAAGCTGGGTGGCATCGACAACCGTGGCAGCCACTTCTACATCGCGCTGTACTGGGCCCAGGCCCTGGCCGCGCAGGACGAAGACGCCGCCCTGAAGGCGCGCTTCGCCCCGCTGGCCAAGGCGCTGACCGACAACGAGCAGAAGATCGTCGAAGAGCTGGTCGCGGTGCAGGGCAAGGCCGTGGACATCGGCGGCTACTACCGTCCGGACGTGGCCAAGGCCAGCAAGGCGATGCGCCCGAGCGCGACCTTCAATGCCGCGCTGGAGCAGCTGCGCGGCTGATCCGTCGCCGTTCGGTCGTGACCCCGGAACCCGCGCTTCGGCGCGGGTTTCTTTTTGGGCGGCCCCATTCGACCCGCGTCCAGAACCGTGACATCCGTTGGCCGTCGGAATGCCGTCAAAGCGGCATGAAACTTGCCCGCGATGGCCGTCGCAGAACCGATCGGACACCGTCTGCAACCGCTCCCGATCTGAGCAGTCGATCACGACGGCTGCCGCTGGCGATGTCCTAGCCTTGGCGACGCGAGGCCACCGGGGAGGTGGCCGCACGGGGAACACGGATGGCACGCGTGCTGGTAGTGGGAACCGACATCCAGGGCGAGCAGGCCCTGCTGCAGCGGCTACGCGTAGCATCGGCGCTGCCGGACGGCCAGATCCGCCGCAGCCAGGATCTGGACGATTGCGACCTGCTGGTCATCCGCGATACGCCGGCGCTGCGCAACGCCGCCCTGCGCATGCGCCAGCAACGCCCGCGACTGCAGTGCTGGATCGAGGATCTGGGGGCCCAGCTGCGCGACGGCGATGGCCCTCAGGACATACTTGATGACGGTGCCATCGGCCGCGCCCTGCGCGGGATGCAGTTGGCAGTGGAGCCACTGACCATGCACGCACCCGCACCGATCCGTCTTGCCGATGGTGCACACGCCATCACCCGCCTGCTGCGCGAGCGGCTGCCCCTGCGCCAGGGGCAGGCACTGCTGAGTGACGCGGGTGACCCCGTCCTGCTGATGGACCTCGAGCATGACCAGGCGGTGCTGTTGCAGGAGCCCGCGAGCGCGCTGGTAGAGCGCCTGGCCGATGCCTTCGAACGCCTGCAGCTGGATGCGCTCACGCCGGCTCGCCTGCAGGCCCTGGCCGGTGAGCGGCCGCGCCAGCCACTGCGGCCCCTGCTGTGGCAGTGGGCACAGCGCAGCCGACATTGGCAGGCACTGGACGAACGCCTGCGTGGCGCCTCGGTGAAGCTGCTGCGCTGGCCGGATTTCCGCGTGCTGGGTCACGACCACGATGGCTTCCGCCTGTGTTCGCTGCTGCTCAAGCGCGCGTGCACGGTTGAAGAGTGCGCGATGCTGCTCGAGTTGCCGGCTGCGGCGGTGCGTGATTTCATCCATGCCGCCTATCTCTGCGGTTACGCGCAGTTGCAGAGCGCCCCGGCGGCACCGATGACGGCCCTACGCGGCAATGGCACCGACAACGGCCTGCTTGCGCGCCTGTGGCGCCACCTGCGTGGGAGTGAGCGCAATGCGTGAGCACAAGGTGGTCGTGCTCGGTGGCATGGGCAGCGGCAAGTCGACGCTGGTGCGCAGCATCGCGGCCGGCGCGGTGATCGACACCGATGTGGCCAACAGTGATCGCCTCGGTGCCGACAAGGCCTCCACCACCGTCGCGCTGGACTACGCAGACATCGACCTGCCCAACGGCGAACGCCTGCGGCTTTACGGGACACCCGGCCAGCAGCGCTTTGATTTCCTGTGGCCGATCCTGCTGCAGGGGGCACGTGGTGCGGTGCTGCTGCTGGACGCGCGCCGTGCCGGGTTGGCCGGCGAGCTGGAGGACTACCTGCAGGTGCTGCAGCCGTTCGCAGCGTCATTGGCGCTGGTGGTGGCGGTCACCCATCTCGACCAGGCGCCGCACGCTGCGCTGGACGACTGGGCTGCACGCGCCAGCCTGGACGATCAACCGCTGCCTTTGCTGGCGGTGGATGCCCGCGACCGCGAACAGGGATTGCTGCTGATGGATGTACTGATGAGCGAAATGGAAGCGCACGCACTGGTGGCCGCGCATGGCTGACGGGCAGATGGCGGTGCTGCCCGATGCCGGCCAGCGTGCGCGCCTGCAGCCGCTGCTGCAGGACCTGCAGCAGCGGGTGGAAGGCGTGCGCACGGTAGTGCTGGCCAGTGTCGATGGCTTTGCCCTGGTCAGCGCTGGTGCCGAAGGGCGCGGCGAACGGCTGGCGGCAATGACCAGCGCGATGCTGGCGCTGGCCGCGGCGGTCGGGCGCGAACTGGTGCTGGGCGATCTGCAGACGCTGATGCTGGAAGCGATGGGCGGGAAGGTGCTGATGCTGGCAATCCAGGCCGAAGGGCGTGCACCGCTGCTGCTGATGGCGGCCTGCGACCAGCGCAGCGTGATCGGCCAGGTGCTGTGGCAGAGCAGGGAATGTGGCCAGGCGATCCTGGCCGAACTCGGCGGATCGTGAGCCCGGCCGCAGGGGAACGAGGGGCTCGAACCAACATCGACAAGGGGTGCGACGTGGCTGGATTGAATGAATCGTTGAACGCACTGATGGGCATCGACGGCGCGCAGGCAGTGGCGCTGGTCGACTACGAAAGCGGCATGCTGCTGGGCGAAGCCGGTGCCGGCATGGACATGGAGGTGGCCGCTGCCGGCAACACCGAAGTGATCCGGGCCAAGATGAAGACCGCCGCCTCGTTGAACCTCAATGACAGCATCGAGGATATCCTGATCTCGCTGGGCAAGGCGTACCACATCATGCGACCGGTCGCGAAGAAGAAGGGACTGTTCTTCTACATCGTGCTGGACCGGACCAAGTCCAACCTTGCACTGGCCCGACGCAAGGTGCAGGACGTGGAGGCCGAACTGGCGATCTGAGCCATTGGCTTTGGTAGAGTCGAGCCCGCCCGACTGCTCTTTGCAACTGTAGAGCCGAGCCATGCTCGGCTGCTTCTGCCTGGATCAGCCGAGCATGGGCTCGGCTCTACACAAGCAACCCCACGCCAGCGTATGGTAAAGCCGGTCTTCCCGGGTGAGCCATGCATGTCCAAGCCTGACATCGCTACCGAGCTGGCGCCGCGTATCGCCGGTGCCATCCGCGATGGTTTCGAGCAGTACCATGCCCGCTTCGCGGCGATCACCGCGCGGGCGCGGCAGCGCTTCGAGCAGCGCGACTGGGCCGGTGCGCGACAGGATGCAGTCGAGCGCATCGCCCTCTACGATCTGTGCATCGCCGAGCAGATGGATGCGTTGCGTCGGCTCGCCGGTGACGCGATCGGCGAGCGTGCGCTGTGGCTGCAGGTGCACGCGCGGTACAGCGCGCTGCTGCAGGGCCTGATTGACGCCGAGCTGTACAAGACGTTCTACAACACGCTGTCGAGGCGCTTGTTCTCCACCCGTGGCGTGGACCCGGCGCTGGAATTCATCGCTTTCGACGTCGAGCCGTCCGATGCGATCACCCATCCCGTCGCGCGGCATACCTACGCGGTGTCGCCGACGCGGCCGGTGGAGGCCCTGCAACGCGTGCTGGCCGACTACCGCTTCGACATTCCCTACGCGCACCAGTTGCGTTGCGCGGCGGCCATCGCCGTGCGCCTGCAGGATGATCTGGCCCACTGGGGTGACACGCCGGTGCGCAGCATCGAGCTGCTCGATACCGTGTTCTACCGCGAGCGCCGCGCCTATCTGGTTGGACGTGTATTCGGCGAGCACCGCTTCTCACCCTGCGTGATTGCCCTGGTCAACGATGAGCGCGGGCTGCGAGCCGATGCGGTGCTGACCCGGCGCCGTGATGTTGCCCATCTGTTTGGCGTGTCACGCAGCTACTTCCAGGCCGATCTGGGTACGGTGGGCGATGCCGTGGTGTTCCTGCGCAGCCTGCTGCCGGGCAAGCCCATCGATGAGATCTACACGGTGCTGGGACGTGCCAAGCAGGGCAAGACCGAGCGCTACCGCACCTTCTTCCGCCACTTCAACGAGCACCCGCAGGAGCGGCTGGTGCATGCCGAAGGCACGCCGGGCATGGTCATGGCGGTGTTCACCCTGCCCAGTTACCCGCTGGTGTTCAAGCTGATCCGCGACCGCTTCGCGTGGCCCAAGGCGATGTCGCGACAGCAGGTGGAAGAGAAGTACGCGCTGGTGTTCAACCTCGATCGTGTCGGCCGCCTGCTCGATGCACAGCCGTATCGTCATCTGCGCTTCCCGCGCGAGCGCTTCGCGCCGGCCCTGCTGGATGAACTGCTGCAGCAGTGCGCGCAGAGCGTACGCATCGATGGCGATGAGGTCGAAGTCGCACTGTGCTATGTGCAGCGTCGTTTTCGTCCCTTGAATCTGTACCTGCGCGAGCAGGGCGCGGAGGCGGTGCGGGCGGCGGTGCTCGACTATGCGCAGGCGATCACCGACATGGCGCGCAACAACATCTTCCCCGGTGACATGCTGCCGAAGAACTTCGGTGTATCACGGCACGGCCGGGCGGTGTTCTACGACTATGACGAGCTGTGCCTGGTCAGCGACTGCGTGTTCCGCGCCTGGCCGCAGCCGCGTACGCCGGAGGAGGCGATGTCCGACGAGCCGTGGTTCCATGTTGGTCCGCGCGATGTGTTTCCCGAGCGCTTCGGCCCGTTCATGGGCCTGCCCGCTGCAGAGCTGGCAGCGGTGCGCGAGCACTACCGGCACCTGTTCGACCCGGGCTGGTGGCAGGGCCTGCAGGAACGCTTCGGCCGAGGTGACTATCCGGACACGCCGCCCTATTCGGGCGCGCACCGGCTGGCCTGAGCCGGCTGTCCTGGGCGCTTGGGCTGAGGTACGCTCGCTGTTCATCACCAAGGATCCGGCAATGATGCGTTCTCCACTGTTTCTCGCCCTCGCGCTGGCCGTCGGTGCCGGCGCCCCCCTGCTTGCAGGTGACGCCACTGCGCAGACCGCACGCGCTGTACGTGCGACTGCGGAAATGAGCATGGTGCTGTCCGGTCATATCGAGGTCACGCCGGAGGGCGCGGTCAGTTCGCTGGTGCTGGACCAGAAAGCCATGGTCGCCCCGGGCATCGCCTCCTTCGTCGAAGGCACCATCGGTGGCTGGCGCTTCGAGCCCACGCTGCGCGATGGCCAGGCGGTGGCCACGAGGGCCCCTTTGCGCGTTCGCCTGCGTGGCAAGGCTGCGGCCGATGGCGGTTATGAAATCAGCATGACCAGTGTCGACTTCAGCGAGTACGATCCGAAGGCCACTGATTCGGTGACCCCGCTGCACATGACACCGCCGCGCTACCCGGAGGCGGCCTACCGAAACGGTGGCCAGGGTGAGGTGCTGCTGCTGGTCAAGGTGGCGCGCGACGGAACAGTGGCCGACGTGGCCGCCGAGCAGGTGAACATGGCTGTGGTCGCGTCCGAGCGGACCCTGGCCAAGATGCGCGACATCCTGGCCAGAGCCAGCGTCAGCACCGCCCGCACCTGGACCTTCAAGCCACCGACCACCGGGGAGGACAGCACCCGGGACAGCTGGACGGTTCGCATCCCGGTGAACTTCGCCCTGAACCATGATCCCAATGCAGAGGCGGAACGCTATGGCCGCTGGCGCGCTTTCATTCCGGGGCCGCGGCAGAGCGTGCCGTGGCACGAGGCCGACCCGGTCGAGCAGGCCGGCAGCGATCTGCTGCCGGAAGGCGGCGTCTACATGGTGGACGGCGCCAAGCGCGGCCTGCGCCTGCTGACCCCGCTGCAACAGAGCTGAGACCCGCTGCGGAGCCGGGCAGCCCGGCTCCGCGTCAGTCGGCGTAAGGGTAAATCACCACCCGGTTGCGGCCTTGTTCCTTGGCCATGTACAGCGCCTTGTCGGCCAGCCGCAATGCCTGCTCGGCGTCGACATGGAAGCTGGGGAAGTGAGCCACGCCCAGCGACACGGTGATGGTGCCGACCGGTTCGAATGGGTGATCGGCGATGTGCTGGCGCAGGCGTTCACCGGCCTGGCGGGCCGAGTCGGTACTGATGCCCGGCAGCAGCAGCAGGAATTCCTCGCCGCCGGCGCGGCAGAGGATGTCGCTGTCGCGCGAATAGCGGCGCATCTGGTCGGCGATGTGGACGATGGCGGCGTCGCCGACGTCGTGGCCATGGCTGTCGTTGATCGACTTGAAGCGGTCGATGTCCAGCGCCAGGATCGCGAACGGGATGCCCTGCACCTGCAGCGCGTCCAGTGCCTGCTGCAGGCCGCGGCGGTTGAGCAGGCCGGTCAGCGGGTCGGTACGGCTGGCACGGTTGAGCGTACCGATACGGTCCTGCAGGGCATTGAAGCTGTGCAGCACTGCCTGCTTGAGTTGGGCGACCTCGAAGTACCACGCGCGGATGCCGCTGACGTGGCTGATCGCATTGCCGGTGTCTTCGCCGCCCTGCACGTTGCGTGCGAGCTGCCACAGTGGCAGCGAGATGCGGCGGGCGAACCACCAGGTGACCAGCAGTGACAGCAGGCCGAGCGGGATCGCGTTCCAGATCACCGCGGTCATCAACCGCGACAATGGCTGCAGCGTGGCCTCGGTCGGCCGCTGGGCGACGATGCCCCAGCCGGTGGCCGGTACCGGCGCATAGCCGGCCAGCATCGACACGCCCAGGTTGTTGCGGACCTGCTGCGCACCGCGTTCACCGCGCACCACTGCCTTCACCGCCGGGTTGCCGACCACGTAGTCGCCGACCCGCTTGCCATCGGCGTGGTACAGCAGGCGGCCATGGCGGTCCACCACGTACAGGTACGAGCCGTCGCGGTAGTAGTGCTTGCCCAGCAGCGTGTGCAGCGCACTGCGCTGGCGCAGGTAGAGGGTGCCGCTGACGTAGCCGCGATAGCGGCCCTGGCGGTCGAAGATCGGGTGCGACAGCGAGACCAGCAGCTTGCCGGTGGCCGACTGGTACGGGTCACTGATCATCGGCTGGCGCGCGGCCAGTGCCGCGTTGTTGCCGACGCTGTGCAGGATCTCGCCCTGCAACTGCAGGGTCTGTGGCGAGGTGGCGATCACCAGGCCATCGGCATCGACCACCAGCGAGGAATTGAAGCTGTTGGTCTGCAACTGCAGGCGGCTGGCTTCGTCCTGCGCCTGTGCCGGATCGAGATTGCTCTGGCCCAGCCGGGTGGCCGCATACGCCAACTCCTGCTGCGCGGCCAGCAGGAAGTTCTGGGTGGTCTCGGCCAGCTTGGTGGCATAGACGCGGTTGGCTTCCAGGGTATTGCCGACCAGCTGGTCGCGCTGCACCCGGTAGCTGGCCAGCAGGGTATTGGCCAGGGCGATGATGGCGCTGAGCAGGGCCAGGGCGAGGATCAGCTTGCCCAGGTTGAGGCGGGGAGACAGCGTTCGCATGCGTCGACGGATCCGGCAGGAGGCTGGACCCGACCGGTTCTCCGGAAGGGGCGACAGCGGGAATCGGTGGCCACGCCCTTGGGGCCGGGCAGGGTATAGGGCGAATTATCGCCAAAAGTCGGAGGCGGCAAAGTGAAACAGGTCGCCCTGCAGGCAAAAAAAAACCTGCCGCAGCGAGCGGCAGGCTTCTTCCGATGCAACGCCGGATCAGCGCTTCATCGAACCGAAGAACTCGTCGTTGGACTTGGTGTTCTTCATCTTGTCCAGCAGGAATTCCATCGCGGCCATTTCATCCATCGGATGCAGCAGCTTGCGCAGGATCCAGATCTTCTGCAGCAGTTCCGGCTCGATCAGCAGGTCTTCGCGGCGGGTGCCGGAACGGTTGATGTCGATGGCCGGGAACACGCGCTTTTCAGCAATACGACGGCTCAGGTGCACTTCGCTGTTGCCGGTGCCCTTGAACTCTTCGTAGATCACCTCGTCCATCTTCGAACCGGTGTCCACCAGCGCCGTGGCGATGATGGTCAGGCTGCCGCCTTCTTCCACGTTGCGCGCGGCACCGAAGAAGCGCTTCGGGCGGTGCAGGGCGTTGGCGTCCACACCACCGGTCAGCACCTTGCCCGAGCTCGGCACCACGTTGTTGTAGGCGCGGGCCAGGCGGGTGATCGAGTCGAGCAGGATCACCACGTCCTTCTTGTGCTCGACCAGGCGCTTGGCGCGCTCGATGACCATTTCGGCCACCTGCACGTGGCGCGCGGCCGGCTCGTCAAAGGTCGAGCTGATGACCTCGCCGCGCACGGTGCGCTGCATTTCGGTCACTTCTTCCGGGCGCTCGTCGATCAGCAGCACGATCAGGTGCACGTCCGGGTGGTTGGTGGTGATGGCGGTGGCGACCTGCTGCATCATCATGGTCTTGCCGGCCTTCGGCTGCGACACGATGAGCGAGCGCTGACCCTTGCCCTGCGGCGCCATCAGGTCGAGGATGCGGCCGGTGATGTCTTCCGACGAACCGTTGCCACGCTCCAGGGTGAAGCGGCGGCGCGGGAACAGCGCGGTCAGGTTCTCGAACAGCACCTTGTTCTTCGACGCTTCGATCGGCTCGCCGTTGATGGTGTCGACGATGTTCAGCGCGAAGTAGCGCTCGCCGTCCTTCGGGAAGCGGATGCGGCCGGAGATGTGGTCGCCGGTGCGCAGGTTGAAGCGGCGGATCTGGCTGGGCGAGATGTAGGTGTCGTCCGGGCCGGCCAGGTAGCTGGCTTCAGCCGCGCGCAGGAAGCCAAAGCCATCCGGCAGGATTTCCAGCACACCGTCGGCGGCAACGCCATCGCCGTGGCGGGTCAGCACCTTCAGCAGGGCGAAGATCACATCCTGCTTGCGGGCGCGGGCCACGCCTTCGGAGATCTGCAGCTGCTCGGCGATTTCCAGCAGCTTCTGTGCCGGCATGCGCTTGAGGTCGCTCAGCGAATAGACCGGGAAGCCCTCGGGCACGTTGGCGTGCGGGCGCGGCACGAACGGCTGCTGCTCGCCGCCGTCGTTGGGCATGCCCTCGTCGCGGAAGCGGTTGTTGCGGTCACGGTCGCGGCGGTTGCGGAAGCGGTCGCGGCGGTTGCCCTGCCCCTGGCCCTGCTGGCCATTCTGGTTGTATGGGTTCTGGCCCTGGTTCTGGCCGCCCCCCTGATGGTTGTGCTGCTGGCGCGGCTGGCCGGATTCGCGGCCTTCGCTGCCTTCGCCACCGCCACTGCTGGCAGGGGCCTCGGCGGCGGGCGCGCTCGGTGCAGGTGCTGCGGCAGGCGCCGGCGCGGGAGCTTCGGGCGCGGAGGCCAACGGCAGCGTCGGCTGCGCCGGAGCGGCGCTGGTTTCGGCGGCTGCCGGGGCGGCGGCCTTGCTCACGCGGGGCTTGCGCACACGCTTTTCGGCGGGCGCATCGGCGCTGCCGGTTTCGGAAGTGTTATCGGACAAGAGCGTTATTCCTCGCTTGAAGGTGCGAGCGCCCGGCTGGGGCGGCGAACGTTGGGAATGGGTCTGGAAGAAACTGCGTCCAGAGGGTGCGGCACGCGAACGCGGCCGGATATGCCGACACTATCATCGGCCTGCGGCGCCATGCAAGGGTCGCCGGGAACAGCATTCATCATGGGCGCAGGGGCGCCGCCGGCAGCCGCGTTCGGCGGCTGCCGGAGAACCGCAGGATCAGGCCAGGGCCTTGTCCAGCAGGCCGGCCAGCTGGGCCTTGCCCACCGCACCGATCTGCTCGCCGACCTTCTCGCCGTCCTTGAACACGACCAGGTACGGAATCGAACGCACGTGGTATTTGGCGGCCAGCGCACGGTTGTGGTCAACGTTGACCTTGGCGATCTTGGCGCGGCCCTGGTAGGCATCGGCCAGTTCGTCCAGCGCCGGGGCGATCATCTTGCACGGGCCACACCACTCGGCCCAGAAATCGACCAGCACCGGTTCCTTGGAATTCAGCACTGCGCTATCAAAGTCGGCATCGCCGACATGTACAACCTTGTCGCTCATCTTGGTTTCTCGTCTTGGATTGCACCCGGCCATGCCGGAGGTGGGTGAACTGGGCCATGCCCGGTGGCGCGACCCTCGTCGTTGCCTCGCGGCGCACTGCCGCGGTGCGTTCGGCGGGATGCCTGGACGCTCACGGCCGGCAGTGTACCCCTATCGCAGGGCAGGGACAGGCGCCGGTTGGAACCCAGCGTATCGTGATCGCTTCGATGGCCGGTATGTGTCGGATTTCACTGTCTTCCTGTACATGGGGCTGGCAGTGGGCGACACCAGCGAACCCGGGCAGGCCGTTCAAGTCCGGTGTGGCTGGGTGAAGGTAGCGTCTCTGGATGCCATGAGACGCCGCACTCCGGTTTGCCTGCCCGAGTGCGGTAAACTGGGGCATTGTGCGGCGCGCGGACCAGGTGGTCCCAGCCTGCCAACCCGCCGCAGGGGCCGCAGTTTGCGACGGTGCCCCCAGACGCTGAAGTGCCAGCCGCCCCACGGGCCGGCGGCCATACCAAGACGGACTCATGAGCGACAAACCGCTGACCGATTTGACCTTCTCCTCCTTCGAGCTGCATCCGGCCCTGCAGGCCGGCCTTGAAGGAGCCGGATTCACCCGTTGCACCCCGATCCAGGCGCTGACCCTGCCGGTCGCGCTGCCCGGTGGTGATGTTGCCGGCCAGGCCCAGACCGGCACCGGCAAGACCCTGGCCTTCCTGGTCGCTGTCGTGAACCGCCTGCTGACGCGTCCGGCCCTGGCCGACCGCAAGCCGGAAGATCCGCGCGCGCTGATCCTCGCCCCGACCCGCGAACTGGCCATCCAGATCCACAAGGATGCGGTGAAGTTCGGTTCCGACCTGGGCCTGCGCTTCGCCCTGGTCTACGGCGGCGTGGATTACGACAAGCAGCGCGAACTGCTGCAGCAGGGCGTGGACGTGATCATCGCCACCCCGGGCCGCCTGATCGACTATGTGAAGCAGCACAAGGTGGTGTCGCTGCACGCCTGCGAGATCTGCGTGCTGGACGAAGCCGACCGCATGTTCGACCTGGGCTTCATCAAGGACATCCGCTTCCTGCTCCGCCGCATGCCCGAGCGCACCACCCGCCAGACCCTGCTGTTCAGTGCCACCCTCAGCCATCGCGTGCTGGAGCTGGCCTACGAGCACATGAACGAACCGCAGAAGCTGGTGGTCGAAGCCGAGACCATCACCGCCGCGCGCGTGCGCCAGCGCATCTACTTCCCGGCCGACGACGAAAAGATTCCGCTGCTGCTGGGCCTGCTGTCGCGCAGCGAAGGCGCGCGCACCATGGTCTTCGTCAACACCAAGGTGTTCGTCGAGCGCGTGGCGCGTTCGCTGGAAAAGGCCGGCTACCGTGTCGGCGTGCTGTCCGGTGATGTGCCGCAGAAGAAGCGCGAGAGCCTGCTCAACCGCTTCCAGAAGGGCCAGCTGGAAATCCTGGTGGCCACCGACGTGGCTGCGCGCGGCCTGCACATCGACGGCATCAAGTACGTCTACAACTACGACCTGCCGTTCGACGCCGAAGACTACGTGCACCGCATCGGCCGTACCGCGCGCCTGGGTGAGGAGGGTGATGCGATCAGCTTCGCCTGCGAACGCTACGCCATGGGCCTGCCGGACATCGAGGCCTATATCGAGCAGAAGATTCCGTCCGAACCGGTCACCAAGGAACTGCTGACCCCGCTGCCGCGCCCGGAACGCCCGGCGCCGGCGGCAGGCGAGGAAGGCGAGGACAACGAAAGCGTCGGCCAGATCTTCCGCGAAGCGCGCGAAGCCCGCGCCGCCGAGGAAGAGCGTCGGGGCGGTGGCCGCAGCGGCGGCCGCTCAGGCAGTGGTGGTGGCCGCGGTAGTCGCGACGGTGAACGCAGCGGCGAACGCCGTGCGCGTGGCCCGCGCAAGCCGCGCGTGGAAGGCGAGCAGGGCGCAGCCGCCGCGGTTGCCGGTGCCGAAGGCGCCGCCGCCCAGGCCCCGCGTCCGCCGCGCCCGCCGCGTGCCGAAGGCGCACCGGCAGCTACGGTGGACGGTGAGCACAAGCCGCGCAAGCGCCGTCGTCGTCGCCACGGCCGTCCGGTCGAAGGTACCGAGGGTGTACAGGCCAACGCCGGCAACGGCGCCAGCCCGGTGACCCCGGTGCAGGTGGTGGCCAAGCCGGTGCGTACCGCCGCCGATACCGGTGACTCGTTCCTGACCCGCATCGGCCGCAAGATCCGCCGGATGCTGTCGGGCAGCTGATCGGCGCTGCCGATCAGCGGGTAGCACCCGATCGTTGGTCGGGTGGCTTTGAAAGGTGTGCCGACCAACGGTCGGCACCCACCAGGCGGGGCCGGTGGCACCCACCGTCTCCACGACGTCGCGCCGGTCCTGCATAATCGGGGCATGAGTGTCCTGCGCTTCGACAATGTCAGCAAACAGTACGCCGGTGGCCACGAGGCGCTGACCGATGTCAGCTTCGAGGTCGCGCCGGGCGAGATGCTGTTCGTCACCGGCCATTCCGGTGCGGGTAAAAGTACGCTGCTCAAGTTGATCCACCTCGACGAGCGGCCCAGCCGCGGCGCGGTGGTGTTCGACGAGCGCAACCTGCTGAAGGTGCGCGGCGGCGACGTGCCGCGCCACCGACGCGCGGTGGGGGCGGTCTACCAGGACCACCGCCTGCTGATGGACCGCTCCATCGCCGAGAACGTGGCGCTGCCGCTGATCCTGCGCGGCACCCGCCGTGGCGACATCAGCAAGCGCGTGCGCTCGGTGCTGGAGCGGATGGGCCTGGGCCATCGCGAGAAGGCGCTGCCCTCGCAGCTGTCGGCCGGCGAGCAGCAGCGCGTGGGCATCGCCCGCGCCATCGTCGGCGAGCCCAAGCTGCTGGTGGCCGATGAGCCGACCGGCAACCTCGACCCGACCCTGGCGGCGGAGATCATGGCCCTGTTCGCCGAACTGCCCGCGCGCGGCACCAGCGTGCTGGTGGTCAGTCACGACCTGCCGCTGCTGCGCCGCATGCGCAAGCGCGTGCTGATCCTTGACCACGGCCGGCTGGTGGATGACATCTCGCCGCAGGACCTGGCGGAGTAACCATGGCGAAGAACGAAAACAGCGAAGCCGCCGCCCCCTCGCGCGTGGGCGTCTGGTTCCAGCACCACGTGCACAGCGTGGTGTTCAGCCTGGGCCGTGCCTGCCGCAAGCCGTGGGCGACCCTGCTGACGGTGATGGTCATGGCGCTGGCGCTGGCGTTGCCGCTGGGGCTGTCGATCGCGCTGGACAACCTCAAGCAGTTCGCCGGCAGCGTGCAGCAGTCGCGCGACATCAACGTGTTCCTGAAGGGCAACGTCGATGGTCCCGGCGCGCTGCGCCTGGCGGGCCAGCTGCGCGACCGCGACGACGTGGCCGAAGTGAACGTGCGCACGCCGGAGCAGGGCCTGCAGGAACTGCGCGATGCCGGCCTCGGTGAGGCGATCGACGCACTCAACGACAATCCGCTGCCCTCGCTGCTGGTGATCACCCCCGGCCAGGGCAAGGATGACGCACGCCTGGCGCGCGCGCTGGAAAGCCTGCCCGAGGCCGACCTGGTGCAGCACGATGCGCTGTGGCGCCAGCGCCTGGATGCCTGGCTGGCGTTCGGCGCGCGGCTGGTGCAGGTGCTGTCGGTACTGCTCGGCGCGGGGGCCGCGCTGGTGGTCGGCAACACGGTACGCCTGGACATCCAGGCCCGCCGCGAAGAGATCGGCGTGCTGCAGCTGCTCGGCGCCAGCGATGGCTTCATCCGCCGCCCGTTCCTGTATCTGGGTGCGTGGTATGGCCTGGGCGCAGGCGCGGTTGCATTGGCCCTGATCGGCGCCGCCGGTGCCGCGCTGCGCGTGCCGCTGGCCGAACTCTCGCGCAGCTACGGCAGCCCGTTCGTGCTGCATGGCCTGGACCTGCTGCATGGTGGCCTGGTCCTGCTCGGCACGCTGCTGCTGGGCTGGCTGGGTGCCTGGCTGGTGACCGGCCACTTCCTCCGCCAGACCCGCCCGACCGATACCTGAGACCGGCATGCAACCGCAAGCGCTGAAGCACCTTGAAGGGCCCGCGACGCGGGTGATGGTGGTCGATGGCTCGAAGCTGGTCCGCAAGCTGATCGCCGACGTCCTGCAGCGCGACCTGCCGGGCGTGGAGGTGATTGGCTGCGACAGCATCGAAGACGCGCAGCAGGCGCTGGCGCAGGGCCCGGTGGACCTGGTGACGACCTCGCTGACCTTGCGTGATGGCGACGGCCTGGCGCTGGCGCGCATGGTCCGCGAAGCGGCCGGACAGGCCTATGTGCCGGTGATCGTGGTTTCCGGCGATGCCCAGCAGCACCTGGAGCAGCGCCGCTTCACCGAGTACGTCACCGACTATTTCGACAAATCCCTGGGCCATGAAGCGCTGGCGACCTTCATCCGTGGCTATGTGCAGCCGCAGACCATCCCCGGCGCCACCATCCTCTATATCGAGGACAGCCGCGTAGTGGCCGAGGCCACCAAGCGCATGCTCGAGCGGCAGCAGTTGAACGTGCTGCACGTGGTCAGCGCCGAAGAGGCCTTCACCCTGCTCACCGCCGAGTCGCTGGGCCGCAGCCGCCACCGCATCGACCTGGTGCTGACCGACGTCACCCTGAAGGGCGAGCTGAGCGGCCGCGACGTGGTGCAGCGCGTGCGCGTGGACTTCGGCTACGGCAAGCGCCGCCTGCCCGTGCTGGTGATGACCGGCGACGGCAACCCCCACAACCAGACCGGGCTGCTGCAGTCCGGTGCCAACGACCTGGTGCTCAAGCCGATCGAAGAGCGGCTGCTGGTCACCAAGGTGCTGTTCCAGCTGCGCCTGGCTCGATTGAATGATGGACCTTTGTTGCGATGATCGATGAAGTAACCGACACCCCGACGATCCAGCTGGAACCGAGCTGGAAGCAGCACGTCGGTGAGTACCTGTTGCAGCCGCAGATGCGCGAGCTGTCGGCCTTCCTGCGCCAGCGCAAGGCCAGCGGTGCGGCGGTGTTCCCGCCCGGGCCGCAGATCTTCGCAGCGTTTGACGCCACGCCGTTCGAGCAGGTGAAGGTGGTGATCCTCGGCCAGGACCCGTACCACGGGCGCGGCCAGGCCCACGGCCTGAGTTTCTCGGTACCGCCCGGCGTGCCGGTGCCGCCGTCGCTGCTGAACATCTACAAGGAGATCGAGAGCGATCTCGGTATCCCGCGCCCGGACCACGGCTGCCTGATCCCGTGGGCGCAACGGGGCGTGCTGCTGCTCAATGCCGTGCTGACGGTGGAGGAGGGCAAGGCCGGCGCGCACCAGGGCCGTGGTTGGGAAGGCTTCACCGATCATGTGGTGGACGTGCTCAACCGCGAGCGCGAAGGCCTGGTGTTCATGCTCTGGGGCGCCTACGCGCAGCAGAAGGGCAAGGTCATCGACACCCGCCGCCATCGCGTGCTGAAGGCCCCGCATCCGTCGCCGCTGTCGGCCCATCGTGGCTTCCTCGGCTGCCGCCATTTCTCCATGGCCAACGAGTACCTGCAGCGCCGCGGCCAGGCCCCGATCGACTGGTCGCTGCCGCCGCGCTCGGCGCTCTGAGCGCCGGCGAGTGGCCGGGCCTGAACGCCGGGCAACGTTCCCCGTCCTGAATGGGCCTCCGGAACGGCGCGTTCAGCTCCGCTTGACCGGAATCGGCAGGTTTTCAGTGGGTAATTGCTTGAATTCCAAGGGATTGTGAATCCCGAAAAGCGTGCTCGCCACTGTCATCAAATCGCGCTACGGTAGGGTTCTGTTTGGGACCAGTGTTGCATCAATAGGATGCTGGAACTTTTTCCTCCTTTAGCAGTCCAAATCCCGGACTGCTAAGATGGGTGCCTATGAGCCAGAACACCTCTACTGCCCTTGTGGCAAACAATCTCCCGATTCCCAGTGCGCTCGGTTCGCTGGACGCCTACATCGGTGCCGTGCACCAGATTCCGGTGCTGTCGGTCGATGACGAACAGGACCTGGCCCGTCGCTTCCGCGACGGCAACGATCTGGACGCCGCCCGCGAGCTGGTGCATTCGCACCTGCGCTTCGTGGTGCACGTGGCCCGCGGCTACAACGGCTACGGCCTCGCCCTGGGCGACCTGATCCAGGAAGGCAACATCGGCCTGATGAAGGCGGTCAAGCGCTTCGACCCGGACATGGGCGTGCGCCTGGTCTCCTTCGCCGTGCACTGGATCCGTGCCGAAATGCACGAGTTCATCCTGAAGAACTGGCGCATCGTGAAGGTCGCCACCACCAAGGCGCAGCGCAAGCTGTTCTTCAACCTGCGCAAGTCGAAGACGCGCCTGGGCTGGATGAACGCGGCGGAAGTCAGCGCGGTGGCCAAGGATCTGAACGTGTCCGAGCGCGAGGTCATGGAAATGGAGTCGCGCCTGTCCGGCCGCGATATCGGTTTCGATGCGCCGTCCGACGAGGACAACGAACACGCACCGCCGTCGCCGGCTGCGTTCCTGGTTGCCGATGATGAAGACCCGTCGATGGCCTACGAGCGCGAGGACAACGAAGACAACCAGATGCAGCTGCTGCGCGAAGGCCTGGCCGAATTGGATGCGCGTTCGCGTGACATCATCCGTCGTCGCTGGCTGGATGCCGACAGCAAGGTGACGCTGCAGGAGCTGGCCGACGAGTACGGCGTGTCCGCCGAGCGCATCCGCCAGGTCGAGGCGAACGCGCTGAAGAAGATGAAGGCGCTGTTCACCGCGTAAGGCGGGATGGCGTTGAAGCAATGAAAAGGCCCGGCACTGCCGGGCCTTTTTCGTTTGTGGGCCTTAGCCACGCATGGCGTGGCTCTACTCTGACGCCAGAGCGGTGATTGTGCCGACCGGGTCATGTGCTGGATGCTGATGTTCACGCCGTACCACCCAGTGGCACGGTATGATCATGCCACGCGTCTTCCGCACACGAAGTTTCAATCGCAGTATGCGTAGGACCACCCTGTCTGACGCTGCGCTGTACCGGTCGGTACGTGAAATGGAAGCGGGTCTGGTGGATGCTGATCTTGGCGGCGGAATCTTCAAGAAGCGCGTTCCGTTGCCGGGGCGAGGAAAGCGTGGGAGCGTTCGAATCATCGTCGCCACACAGCGAGGCGGGCATTGGTTCTTCCTTTTCGGCTACGAGAAGAATGAACGTTCTGCGATCACGAATGCGGAACGGGATGCGCTGCAGTTGTACGCATCGGAGTTCCTGAGAATGAGTACGGCGCAGCTGAATCGCGCCGTGGAGTACGGGGATCTACAGGAGATCGGCCATGACGAAGACCCCTGAGCGACGGCGCGCGAAAAGTGCGCTTCTTGAAGCGGTGCATGATGCTGCTGTGAGTCTGCACGCGCATGGCTTCATCGATAAACGTCGGTTGAGCAGCTACGAAGCACTTTGCCTTGAGCCGGTCCCTGAGTACAGCAGTGCCCAGATCCGTGCCCTGCGTACGTCACTGCAGCTCAGTCAGCCGGTCTTTGCGGGGGTTCTCAATACCAGCGTTTCGACCGTACGCAGCTGGGAGCAGGGCGAAAAGAAACCCAGCGGACCGTCACTGAAATTGCTTAACCTGATTGATCGGAAGGGTCTCGAAGCAGTCCTGTAAAGCAAAGGCCCGGCAATGCCGGGCCTTTGCTTTACCGTGGTATTCAATCCGCGCCATGCATGGGAGCGGGGGAGCCTCACCCCTCGCGTGCGATCGCGCGCCAACCAATGTCGTTGCGGTGGAATTCGTTGGCCCAGGTCACCTTGGCCACGCCGGCATAGGCATTGGCCTGCGCGTCGCGCACGCTGTCGCCCAGTGCGGCCACGCACAGCACGCGGCCGCCGGCGCTGACCACCTGGCCCTGCGCATCCAATGCGGTACCGGCATGGAACACCTTGGCAGTGGCCGGCACGTCGTCCAGGCCGGAAATCACGTCACCGGTGATCGGCGCTTCCGGGTAGGGCTTCGCCGCCAGCACCACGCCCAGCGACGGGCGCGCATCCCACTGTGCCTCGATCTGGTCCAGGCGGCCATCAATCGCCGCTTCCACCAGGTCCACCAGATCCGACTGCAGGCGCAGCATCACCGGCTGGGTTTCCGGATCGCCGAAGCGCACGTTGAATTCAATTACCTTCGGCGCGCCGCTGGCATCGATCATCAGGCCGGCGTAGAGGAAACCGGTGAACGGGATGCCGTCGTCGATCATGCCCTGCACGGTCGGGTTCACCACTTCGCGCATCACGCGTGCATGCACCTCCGGCGTCACTACCGGCGCCGGCGAGTACGCGCCCATGCCACCCGTGTTGGGGCCGGTGTCGCCGTCGCCGACGCGCTTGTGGTCCTGCGAGGTGGCCATCGGCAGCGCATGCACGCCGTCCACCATCGAAATGAAGCTGGCTTCCTCGCCATCGAGGAATTCCTCGATCACCACGCGGGCGCCGGCATCGCCGAACGCGTTGCCGGAGAGCATGTCACGCACCGCGTCTTCGGCCTCGGCCAACGTCATTGCGACGATCACGCCCTTGCCGGCGGCGAGGCCATCGGCCTTGACCACGATCGGCGCACCCTTCTCGCGGATGTAGGCCAGGGCAGCGTCCACGTCGGTGTGCACGGCATAGAACGCGGTGGGGATGTTGTGGCGGGCCAGGAAGTCCTTGGCGTAGGCCTTGCTGCCTTCCAGCTGCGCGGCGGCGGCGGTCGGCCCGAAGATGCGCAGGCCGGCGGCGCGGAAGCGGTCGACCACGCCGGCCACCAGCGGTACTTCCGGGCCGACCACGGTCAACGCCACGCCTTCGGCCTGGGCCAGCGCCAGCAGGCCCTCGATATCGGTCACCTTCACCGCCACGTTGCGGCACTTGTCTTCGCTGGCGGTACCGGCGTTGCCGGGCGCCACGATCACTTCGGTGACACGGGAGGACTGGGCCAGCTTCCATGCCAGGGCGTGTTCGCGGCCGCCAGAGCCGATGACGAGGATCTTCATGGGACAGGGTTCTCGGGTGCGGAAAAGAAAAGCCGGGCAGGGCCCGGCTTGGTGATGCGGATCAGTGGCGGAAGTGGCGCACGCCGGTGAACACCATGGCCAGGCCATGTTCGTCGGCGGCGGCGATCACTTCGGCATCGCGCATCGAACCGCCCGGCTGGATGACCGCCTTGATGCCGGCGGCAGCGGCGGCATCAATGCCATCGCGGAACGGGAAGAACGCATCGGAGGCCATCACCGAACCTTCCACCACCAGGTTCGCATCGGCGGCCTTGATGCCGGCGATGCGGGCCGAGTACACGCGGCTCATCTGCCCGGCACCGACACCGATGGTGCGGTTGTCCTTGGCATAGACGATCGCGTTGGACTTGACGAACTTGGCTACCTTCCAGGCGAACAGCAGGTCGGTGAACTGCTTGTCGGTCGGCGCCAGCTTGCTGACCACCTTCAGCTCGTCGCGGGTCATGCCGCGGTTGTCCGACGACTGCAGCAGCAGGCCCGAGCCGACGCGCTTGCTGTCGAAGTTGTTCAGGCCATCGCCATGCGGGATGCGCAGCACGCGCACGTTGGCCTTCTTCTGCGCGTACTCCAGCGCGGCCGGCTCGTAGTCCGGGGCAATCAGCACTTCCACGAACTGGCGGTCCAGGATCACCTTGGCGGTGGCGGCGTCCAGCGGCGTGTTGAAGGCGATGATGCCGCCGAAGGCGCTGGTCGGGTCGGTGGCGTAGGCCAGCTCGTAGGCATCGCCGTTGCCGGCACCGACGGCCACGCCGCACGGGTTGGCGTGCTTGACGATGACGCAGGCCGGCGCATCGAACTGGCGCACGCATTCCCACGCCGCGTCAGCATCGGCCAGGTTGTTGTAGCTCAGTTCCTTGCCCTGCAGCTGCTGGAACGTGGCCAGCGTGCCCGGCACCGGGTACAGGTCGCGGTAGAACGCGCCGCTCTGGTGCGGGTTTTCGCCGTAGCGCAGGTCCATCACCTTCACGAAGGTCGAGTTCATCTGTGCCGGGTACTCGGCACGCACCGGCACGGCGGCGTCGGTGGCGGTGACCGCCGACAGGTAGTTGCTGATCGCCGCGTCGTACTGGGCGACGCGGTTGAACGCGGCCACCGAGAACGCGAAGCGGGTTGCAGCCGTCAGCTGGCCGTCGTTGGCCGCCAGCGAGGCCAGCAGCTCGGGGTACTGCGACGGGTCGGTGGCCACTGCCACGCGGGCGAAGTTCTTGGCCGCCGAACGCAGCATGGCCGGGCCGCCGATGTCGATGTTCTCGACCGCGTCGGCCAGGGTGCAGTCGGCCTTGGCGGTGACCGATTCGAACGGGTACAGGTTCAGCACCAGCAGGTCGATGGCGCCGATGCCGTGCTCGGCCATCACCGCGTCATCCAGGCCGGAGCGGCCCAGCAGGCCGCCGTGCACCATCGGGTGCAGGGTCTTGACCCGACCGTCCATCATTTCCGGGAAACCGGTGACCTCGGCCACGTCCTTCACGGCCAGGCCCGCCTCGCGGATCGCCTTGGCGGTGCCGCCGGTGGACAGCAGCTCCACGCCGCGTGCCGCCAGCGCAGTGGCCAGCTCGACCAGACCGGTCTTGTCGGAAACGGAGAGGAGGGCCCGGCGGACGGGCAACAGATCAGCAGTCATGGGACGGAATCGGCAGCGGAGCGGGGCCGATATTGTAGGCGGTGGGGGCCGGTGGCGGGCGCCGCAGGGGCAGATTTGCCGTGGCAGTTGACGTAAAGGCGGGTCGGGCACATCGATCCGGCCCGATCCGGGGGCTGGGCTGCGGACCGGAGCAGGGTTGTTGGAATCTGCCAACGATGGGGTAGGCTGTGCCCCGCACTGCCAAGGATCAGCGGGTACGGATCATGTCGATCTACGCATTGAAAGGACGTTTCCAGGACCTGTTGCGTCCGGCCGTACGCGGTCTGTTCCGCATGGGGATCACTGCCAATACGGTGACCGTGGCCGCTGCCTTGGTCTCGCTGCTGGTGGCCGCGGCCGTGTGGTGCTGCGCGCCTGCCCAGCCTCTGCTGTACCTGCTGCTGCCGTTGTGGATGCTGCTGCGCATGGCGCTCAACGCGGTGGACGGCATGCTGGCGCGCGAATTCGGCCAGCAATCGCGGCTGGGCGCCTATCTGAACGAATTGTGCGATGTGATCGCCGATGCGGCGCTGTACCTGAGCCTGCTCAGCGTACCCGGCGTGCGCCCGGAGGCGCTGTGGCTGCTGGCCTGGACGGCGGCGCTGAGCGAGTACGCCGGCGTGCTGGGGCTGATGGTCGGTGCCAGCCGCCGCTATGACGGCCCGATGGGCAAGAGCGACCGCGCCTTCGTGATCGGTGCGCTGGGCTTGCTGCTGGCCTTCGGCTGGGGCAGTGCACTGACGGCCAGCGGCGTGGCTGCAGCCATGGCAGTGTTGTGCGTGCTGACGATGATCAACCGCGTCCGTCGCGGACTGCGGGAAGCGGCGGTTTCGCCGAATTAATCAAGCAGATACAAAAAGACAATCAGGAGATTGCATGCGTCAGGCGCAGGAACGGGAATTCCACAGCTTCGACCAGGTACCGCTGTTCTACCGGTACTGGGCGGGCACCACCGCAACCCCGGCCACCAAGGCCATCGTGCTGCTGCACCGCGGCCACGAGCACTCCGGCCGGGTCACCCACCTGGTCGATGAGCTGGACCTGCCCGACACCGCCTTCTTCGCCTGGGATGCGCGCGGCAATGGCCGTTCGCCGGGCGCACGTGGCGATGCACCGGGCTTCCCGGCGCTGGTGCGCGACCTCGATAGCTTCATTGCCCATATCGGTGCCGAGCACGGCATCGCGGTGGAAAATATCGTGGTGATCGCGCAGAGCGTGGGCGCGGTGGTCGCCGCGACCTGGGTGCACGATTACGCGCCGCGCCTGCGTGCGCTGGTGATGGCTTCGCCGGCGTTCAAGGTGAAGCTGTACGTGCCGTTCGCGCGCCCGGGCCTGGCCTTGATGCAGAAGCTGCGCGGCAACTTCTTCGTCAACAGCTATGTCAAGCCGCAGTGGCTGACCCATGATCCGGCGCGGGTGGAAAGCTACCGTACCGATCCGCTGATCACCCGGCCGATCTCGGTGCGCGTGCTGCTGGGCCTTTACGAAGCGGCTGACCGCATCGTCGCCGATGCGCAGGCCATCAGCGTGCCGGTGCAGCTGCTGGTGTCCGGTTCGGACTTCGTGGTGCACCGTGGCCCGCAGGATCGCTTCTATGAACGCCTGTCCAGCCCGATCAAGGAGCGGGTGCATCTGCCGGGCTTCTTCCACGACACGCTGGGCGAGCGCGATCGGGCACCAGCACTGGCGCGCATCCGCAGCTTCATCCAGGCGCGTTTTGCCGAGCCGCTGCGCGAACTGCCGCGGCGTGACGCGCACCGTCATGGACCGACCTTCGAGGAATCAGAGATCCTGGCGTGGCCACCCGAACGCAACAGCCTGGCCGACCTGCGCTGGCGCGTGGTGCGCGGCGGCCTGCGCTTCGGTGGCACGCTGTCCGAAGGCATTGCGCTGGGCCTGCAGACCGGTTTCGATTCCGGCAGCACGCTCGACTACATCTATCGCAACGAAGCGCGCGGCAAGGGCCCGCTGGGCCGCATGGTCGACCGCAATTACCTGGACGCAATCGGCTGGCGCGGCATCCGCATCCGTGGCCAGCACCTGCAGGAACTGCTGCGCGATGCTGCCCAGCGCCTGCGCGGGCAGGGCACGCCGGTGCGCGTGCTGGACGTGGCCGCCGGCCATGGCCGCTATGTGCTGGAAGCGCTGGGCCAGGGCGAACAGCGCGCCGACCGCATCGTGCTGCGTGATTTCAGCGATCTGAACGTGACCCAGGGCCAGGCCTTGATCGAGCGCCTCGGTGCAGCCGACATCGCCCACTTCGAGCAGGGCGATGCGTTCGATCCGGCGCAACTGGCGGCGGTGGACCCGGCGCCTACGCTGGCGGTGGTATCGGGCCTGTACGAACTATTCCCCGACAACGACGCCGTGCTGCGCTCGCTGCAGGGCATCGCCGCAACCGTACCGGTGGGCGGCTACCTGGCCTACACCGGCCAGCCCTGGCACCCGCAGCTGGAATTCATCGCCCGCGCGCTGACCAGCCATCGAGGCGGCGCCGCGTGGGTGATGCGCCGCCGTACCCAGCAGGAAATGGATGAGCTGGTGCGCCTGGCCGGGTTCGAGAAGGTGGCGCAGCGCATCGATGACTTCGGCATCTTCACCGTGTCGCTGGCGCGCCGGACCGCGTGATGGCGACGCTGGCCGCAACCCCGTTGGCCGTGGAAGGGCGCCCTTGGCGGCGCGCCCTGCTGTGGTTGGCGCTGCTGGGTCCGTTCTTCTTTGCCAGCTACGGCTTCGCCAACTGGATGGCCGGCCGCCACGCTACGCTGCCGGTGATGGCGTTCGCCTGGGAGACGCGCATCCCGTTCGTGCCGTGGACGATCGTGCCGTACTGGTCGATCGACCTGTTCTATGCGGTCTCGTTCTTCCTGTGCCGTCAGCGCCTCGAACTGGACCGGCATGCGCTGCGGCTGTTCAGTGCACAGCTGATCGCGGTCACCTGCTTCCTGCTGTGGCCGCTGCGCTTCAGTTTCGAGCGGCCGGAGATCGGCGGCGTGTTCGGTTGGCTGTTCGATGTGCTGCTGGGCTTCGACAAGCCGTTCAACCAGGCGCCATCGCTGCACATCGTGCTGCTGATCGTGCTGTGGGTGAAGTTCGCGCAGTATCTGCACGGCGTGTGGCGTTGGGTGCTGCATGTGTGGGCGCTGCTGATCGGCGTCTCGGTGCTGACCACGTTCCAGCACCATTTCATCGATATCCCGACCGGCCTGCTGGCCGGCTGGCTGTGCGTCTGGCTGTGGCCCGAGCAGGGCACGCCGCCACTGCGGGCCTGGCGCACGGCGCGTGATCCAAAGCGCTGGCGTCTGGCCTCGTTCTACCTGCTGGGCGCGGGGGTGCTGCTGGTGCCGGTGGTGGTGCTGGGGGGCACGGCGCTTTGGCTGCTGTGGCCGGTGGTGTCGCTGCTGCTGGTGGCGCTGGCCTATGCCGGGCTGGGTACGGCGGTGTTCCAGAAACGCGCCGATGGTCGCCTGACCGTGGCCGCGCGCTGGCTGCTGGCGCCGTACCTGGGTGCAGCCTGGATCAATTCGCGGCTATGGACGCGGCGTGTGCCGCAGCCGGTGCCGGTGATGGACGGCGTGTGGCTGGGGCGCATTCCCGACGGCGCGTTGCCGCCGCCACTGTCGGGCGTGGTGGATGCCTGTGCCGAGCTGTCCTGCCGCGCGCCAGGCGCGGCGTACGCCAGTGTGCCGATGCTGGACCTGGTAGTGCCCACGCCGGAGCAGCTGCGCGAGGCAGTCGAGGCCATCGAGCGGCTCCATGCGCACGGACCGTTGCTGGTGTGCTGTGCGCTGGGCTATTCGCGCAGTGCGGCCAGCGTGGCCACCTGGCTGCTGCGCAGCGGTCGTGCGGCCGATGCTGACGCTGCGGTCGCGATCGTGCGTGTGGCACGCCCCGGCATCGTGCTGGGCGCGGCGCATCTGCATGCCATCACCGCTGCAGCAGGAGCGCGCGCATGAGCACCGTTCCCGATCTGGCGACCATGCAGCTGCTGCTGCGGCAGGGGCGTTGGCCGGCATGCCTGTCGCTGGGCCTGTTGCTGGTGGCGTTGCTGCTGCTCGGCATCGAGACGGGGCTGGCGATGATCGCTGCCGGGCTGTTGCTGCTCAGTGTTGCCGCGGGCATCGCACAGGCCTACCACGCGTGGCGTGTGGGGCTGGATGCCGATCTGCTGCAGCTGCTGCGCGATGAGGGCCTGCACGACGAAGCCGCCGCGCGCCGCACCGATCAGCTGCTGCACGACAGTGGCCTGCGCCGTGCCTCGCCCGCTGCACAACTGCGCGGCTGGGATGCGCGTTGGGCCGGCATGCGCCGCCTGCTGCTGCGCCAGTACCTGCTGACCGCAGTGCAGTTCGTACTGCTGGTGGTGGCCGTGTTGTGGCCGCAGACGTGAACGGGAGGGACCGATGCTTGCCGAACTGATTGCCAGCGCCTGCAGTGGCGCGATCCATGTGGTGACCGGCGCCCGCGCGCTGTGGATCGGCTGTGCGCCGTCCAGCGAGCGTCGCGTGTACTACGGCAACCATGCCAGCCATGGTGACTTCGTGCTGATCTGGTCGTCGATGCCACCGGCATTGCGACGGCAGGTGCGCCCGGTGGCCGCGGCCGAATATTGGCAGCGCGACGGCCTGCGTCGCTACCTGATCGACGCGGTGTTCAACGGTGTGCTGGTCGAGCGCGAGGCCGGGCATCGTCAGCAGGATCCGCTGCAGGTACTGCGCGAGGCCGTGGACGAAGACTGCTCGCTGATCCTGTTTCCGGAAGGCACGCGCAATGTGGGCGATGAGCCGCTGCTGCCGTTCAAGAGCGGCATCTACCACCTGGCACGGCAACGACCGGAACTGGAGTTCGTGCCGGTGTGGATCGACAACCTGAAGCGGGTGATGCCCAAGGGCCGGTTCCTGCCGCTGCCGCTGCTGTGCACGGCCACCTTCGGTACGCCGCTGCGGCTGCAGGCTGACGAGGACAAGGCCGCCTTCCTGGCCCGCAGCCGACAGGCGCTGCTGGACCTGGCGCCGAATGGAGGTCGTGCATGAGTTTCGTGCTGGATGTATCTGGCGATCTGGCAACGCAGAGTGTCGGCCAGCAGACCGGCCTGCTGTTTGCCGGTGTGGGGGCGGTGCTGGTGCTGGCCACGCTGGTGGCCGAGACCCTGCGCTGGCGCCAGCGCGGCCAGCCCAGTGCAGTCATCGCCAACCTGGTGTCACGCATCCGCGCCTGGTGGGTGATGGCGATCGTGGTCGGGCTGGCGCTGTTCTTCGGACGTGCCGGGGTGATCGTGCTGTTCGCGATCATCTCGCTGTTTGCGTTGCGCGAGTTCATCACGCTGGCGCCGACCCGCTCGGGCGACTACTACGCGCTGCTGGCCGCGTTCTACATCGTCCTGCCGTGGCAGTACTACCTGGTGTGGATCGACTGGTACGGCATGTACACGCTGCTGATTCCGGTCTATGCGTTCCTGTTCCTGCCGATCCTGTCGACCATCGGCGGTGACACCACGCACTACCTGGAGCGGACCGCGAAGGTGCAGTGGGGCCTGATGATCTGCGTGTTCTGCATCTCGCACGTGCCGCTGCTGCTGAACCTGCACGTGCCGGGCTACGATCCGGCGCGCAACGTATTGCTGTTCGCTTTCCTGGTGATCGTGGTGCAGTCCTCGGACGTGCTGCAGTACATCTGGGGCAAGCTGCTGGGCAAGCATCTGATTGCGCCGAAGCTGTCGCCATCGAAGACGGTGGAGGGCTTCGTCGGTGGCGTGCTGAGTGCCAGCGCGCTGGGCGCAGCGCTGTGGTGGATCACCCCGTTCACGCCGCTGCAGGCGTTCGGCCTGTCGCTGCTGATCAACCTGATGGGGTTCTGGGGCGGCCTGGTGATGTCGGCGATCAAGCGCGACCGTGGCATCAAGGACTGGGGCCACATGATCGAGGGCCATGGTGGCATGCTCGACCGGCTGGATTCGGTGTGCTTTGCCGCGCCGGTGTTCTTCCACGTGGTGCGGTATTACTGGAAGGCGGGCGGCGGCGGTTGATTCTGCCGGCTTCCATCCACGCATCGCGTGGATCTACCGGTAGTGCCGGCCGCTGGCCGGCAACTGCAACATCGTGCCATCGTGCATCATTGGATTGCCCGCCAGCGGCTGGCGCCACCCAGGCGCGCGCTTACGCGCTGATGCCGTATTCCTTCAGCTTCTTGCGCAGGGTGGCACGGTGGATGCCCAGCATCGCCGCGGCGCGGCTCTGGTTGCCTTCGCAGTGGTTGAGCACTTCCACGAACAGCGGGATCTCCATCTCGCGCAGCACGATCTCGTAGACATCGTCCGCATCGCAGCCATCAAGGTCACGCAGGTAGCGGCGCACGGACTGGGCGACGTGTTCACGCAGCGGTGGCCGGGGAGCGCCACGACTGTTGTCAGGACGAGAAAGGACAGCGTTCAAGGGGGTTCCCGATTCGGTTGGCCCGTGCGCGCGGAGCGCGCGGCCGGACGAGGTGGTGGCGGCCAGTCTAGCGCGAGCGTGCCCAGCCTGCCACGGCTGGTCGCCTGCCCCCGGTCAGAGAAAGTCGAAGGTGAATGCGACGGTGGACGCAGCGGGCTCCTGTACCCGGAACGCGACGCGCGCGCTCTGGCCCGGTTCCAGCAGGGCTGCGCCGGGGTTCTCACCCAGGTATTGCGCGGGCGTGAACACGCCGCTGCCGATCACCCGGCCATCGGCATCGGACAATGACAGCCGCAGGTCCGGCCACGCCTGTGCCCAGCGCGCATCATTGCGGATGCTGGCCTGCACTTGCAGCACGCCGGCCTGGCCTGGCAAGGGGCGGATCTCGCGGCTGGTCATGGTGAACGCAGCGGGCTCGTGCCAGGCGGGCAGGATGCAGCGCAGCACGCCACACAGTGCACCCAGCCATGCGCGGTTGCCGGCGTCGGCAGCCAGCCGCGCACGGTCGGCCAGCACACTCTGCAGGACCAGCAACAACGCCAGCCCGGCGACCAGCAGCCAGTGCCAGCGGGGGGCTGGCTGCGTGCGCTGGCGTGCGCTGCCGAGGAAGCTGGGGGCATCGCTGGCGACCGCTGTTGCCTGCACCGCGGCCAGCGCCGGTTCGATGGCTGCAGCTTCAGCAACGATGACAGCGTCATCGTCGTGTCGCATTTGTGTGGCCGGTGGTTGCGCCAGATTGCTGGGCTCGGCCTGCACCTGCTCCACAGGCGTTGTCTGCCCGGTTTGATCCTGCATGCGCGGATCGGACGCAGGCGCAACCTCACCTTCCGGGGTCTTGCGCAGGAAGGTGGCCAGGGGGCGGCGGGGTGGGTTCGGCTCGGACATGCTCAGGGCGCGGGCTCGGATCCAGCGGTCATTCAACCACGATCAGGCGCGGCGCACGCCAGTGATGCGCATCCAGTCGCCGTCCTGGGTGGCCTGCAGATCATCGAACCAGGCCGCGTAGCGCTGCAGCAGTTCGCCTTCCTGGCCATGCAGGATGCCGGACAGGGCGATGCGGCCGCCGGCGGCGACGCGTGCGGCCAGCAGTTCGGCCAGCGCATCCAGCGCCGAGGCGAGGATGTTGGCGACCACGATCGGATAGGTCGCGGCCGGTTCGTCCTGCGGCAGGTACACGTGCATGCGGGCCTGTTCGCCGTTGCGCTCGGCATTGTCGGCGGTGGCGACCAGCGCCTGCGGATCGTTGTCCACGCCGATGGCTTCAGCGGCGCCCAGCTTCAGCGCGGCCAGTGCAAGGATGCCCGAGCCGCAACCGAAGTCGAGCACGCGCTGGCCCTGCAGCAGGCCATCCACGGCCAACTGGTCCAGCCAGCGCAGGCACAGTGCGGTGGTCGGGTGGGTACCCGAACCGAACGCCAGGCCCGGGTCCAGCCGTACCACGGCGGCGTCGGCGGCCTGTGCGGCGTCGGGCAGTTCGTGATTCCACGGCACGATCCAGGTACGGCTGCCGAAATCCATCGGCTGGAACTGGTCCAGCCAGGCGCGTTCCCAGTCTTCATCCTCGACCGCGCGGAAGCTGCCGCTGCTCCAGTCCAGTTCTGGATCGAAGGATTCCAGTGCGGCCAGCAGCAACAGCGCGTTGCTGTCGGCGGGGAACAGCGCGCTCAGCACCAGGGTGTCCCACAGCGGGGTCTCGCCCACGCCTGGTTCGAGAATGGCCTGTTCGTTGCTGGTATCGGCCTCGGCATCGAGCAGGGTCACGGCCAGTGCACCCACGTCCTCCAGCGCATTTTCATAGCGGGGCTGGGTGGCTTCGGTGCAGCGCAGGGTCAGTTCCAGGAACGGCATGGTGGTGGGGGCAATCGCGGGAAAGGGGGCCATGCTAGACCATCGGAGCGTCTCCGTATTGCCTGAGATGCTGTGCCTGGATGAACGAAGCCCGTTCAGACAGGCCCGTCGGGCCTTGCTAAACTTCGTGCTTTCCTGTGTGCCGTATCGCCCGCCGCCGCCGATGGCCTTCGCTCCTACCCTGAAAACCTGGTTGCTCGTGCTGCCGGCCGTGGCCGTGCTGGGCGTGGCCGGTTATCGGGCCAGCGGCCATGCTCCGGCTTCTTCGGTAGCCTCGGCGGATGTGGCGGCTGGAGGGGCGGCCACTGACAGTGCGGCACCGCTGCCGGTGATGCCGGAGGCGCTCGCGCGCCGGCTGGCACCCTTCGAGCGTGGCGGTGCATTGCCGTCCGGGCTGCCCCTGGATATCCGCGCTGATCTCGAAGAGGCCACCGACCTCTACGCCTATGCACAGCGGTTGCGTGCGCAGGCGGACGAAGGCAATCACGAGGCGCGCTGGATGCTCAGCCGTGTCTACGACTATTGCGCGCAGTATGCGGTCGATCCGGGTGGCTACCGCCTGGACAACAACGTGCTGGCCGGATTGGGCCTGACTGCCGCACCGGCGATGGTGCAGGCGCGCGAACGCGTCGCGCAGCGTTGCGGCGGGTTCGTGCCGGGCGACAAGCTGGGCACGGCCCTGGTGCTGTCCGAACGGCGCAAGGCGGCTGCACAGGGCAACCTGGCTGCCGAGGCTGCGCTGTTCGCCGAGGGCGAACCGCTGCAGGACAGCCCCGAGTACCGCCGTGACCTGGTTGAACGGGTGCGCACCTCGCGTGACCCGGAGGCCTTCATGGCCATCGCACCGGGGATGGGCGTGCGTGCCTCGGGTGACCGCGCGCTCAGCGGGCTGGTGGCGGGCGAGCAGCTGAGTGAACTCGCATGGCGGCTCGCGGCCTGCGAACTCGGTCTACCGTGTGGGGCAGACAGTGTGCTGGTCAACAGTTTTTGTGCGAACGGAGGGATCTGTTCGCAGGATGGTACGCAGGATTTCCGGGATTTCGTGTATGACGCTGCGGTATCGCGGCAGGGCGCTGGGAAGATGAAGGAATGGATCAAGCGATTGGTTGGAAAGAGGAACGAGCAATGAACTACCGCCGATTCCTGCACGGGGCCAAGTTCTGGTTCTGGGTGGCCCTGTTCGTGGCCTACTCGGCCGGCGCCGTTGGCCTGTTGATGATCGATACCTATGAAGATCGCTACCGGCATCTGTCGAAGGTGGAACTGACTACTGTGAAGGCGCAGGAAGACGTGCGCCGTGCCGGTGCCAGCCAGGTGGCTGCGGTCTATCGGGCGCAGAGCGGCATGCCGTTTGCGTCGCTGCCGGCGGGCAGCACCTTCCAGGTGGTGTGGCCGGATGGTTCGACCGAGACCATGGTGATCGTCGACCCGACCTCGCCCAACGGCGTGCGTCCGCTGGCGAACTCGCAGATCCCGGCCGAAGCTGCCGACAAGCGCTGATGCGCCTGCTGTAGCACCGGGCATGGGCTCGGCGCTGCAGCAATGGAAAAGGGCGGGGATATCCCCGCCCTTTTCATGTCCAGCACGCGGCGCCGATCAGGTCAGCGCGATCGGCTTGTTCTTGCGTTCGGCCAAACGCTTTTCCAGGTAGTGGATGTTCTGGCCACCGGCCTGGAAGCCCTTGTCGCGCATGATCCGCTGCTGCAGGGCGACGTTGGTCTTGATGCCATCGACCACCATTTCGCTCAGTGCCACGCGCATGCGGGCAATGGCGGTTTCGCGGTCCGGGCCGTGCACGATCAGCTTGCCGATCATCGAGTCGTAGTTCGACGGCACGCGGTAGCCACTGTAGATGTGGGTGTCCACGCGCACGCCGGGACCGCCCGGCGGATGGAAGCCGGTGATGGTGCCCGGGCTCGGCACGAAGGTTTCTGCATCCTCGGCGTTGATACGGCATTCGATGGCATGGCCGGTCAGCACCACGTCACTCTGCTTGATCGACAGCTTCTGGCCGGCGGCGATCTTCAGCTGCTCGGCCACCAGGTCGATGCCGGTGACCATTTCGGTGACCGGATGCTCCACCTGGATGCGGGTGTTCATTTCGATGAAGTAGAAGCGGCCGTCCTCGTACAGGAACTCGAAGGTGCCGGCGCCGCGATAACCAATGCGGATGCAGGCTTCCACGCACACCTTGCCGATCTGCTCGCGCTGCTCGGCGGTGATGCCCGGTGCCGGCGCTTCTTCCACCACCTTCTGGTGACGGCGCTGCATCGAGCAGTCACGCTCGCCCAGGTGGATGGCGTTTCCCTGGCCGTCGGCCAGCACCTGGATTTCCACGTGGCGCGGATTCTCCAGGAACTTCTCCATGTAGACCTCGCCATTGCCGAACGCGGCCTTGGCCTCGCTCTTGGTGGTTTCGATCGAGGTCTTCAGCGAGGCTTCGGCGTGCACCACGCGCATGCCGCGACCACCGCCACCGCCGGCCGCCTTGATGATGACCGGGTAACCGATCTCGCGGGCGATCTTGGTGTTGGCGACGATGTCCTCACCCAGCGGGCCGCCCGAGCCGGGAACGCACGGCACGCCGGCGGCCTTCATCGCGCGGATGGCCTCGACCTTGTCACCCATCATGCGGATGGTGTCGGCCTTGGGGCCGATGAAGATGAAGCCGGACTCCTCCACGCGTTCGGCGAAGTCGGCGTTCTCCGAAAGGAAGCCGTAGCCCGGGTGAATGGCCTGGGCGTCGGTGACTTCAGCGGCGGCGATCAGGGCCGGGATGTTGAGGTAGCTCTGCGGCGACGGCGCCGGACCGATGCAGACCGACTCGTCGGCCATGGCCACGTGCTTGAGGTTGCGGTCGACCGTGGAGTGCACGGCCACCGTGCGAATGCCGAGGGTGTGGCACGCGCGCAGGATGCGCAGCGCGATCTCCCCTCGGTTGGCGATGACGACTTTGTCGAGCATGGCGTGCCCCTCAGCCGATCACGAACAGCGGCTGGTCGAATTCGACCGGCTGGCCGTTCTCGCCGAGGATGGCGACGATGGTGCCGGACGTGTCGGCTTCGATCGGGTTGAACATCTTCATCGCTTCGATGATGGCCAGGGTCTCGCCTTCCTTGACCTGCTGGCCAACGGTAACGAAGGCCGGCTTGTCCGGGGCGGACGAGGCGTAGAAGGTGCCGACCATCGGCGAGCGCAGCACGTGGCCTTCCGGCAGTGCCGGGCCCGGCTTGGCGGTGCCGCCGGTGGAGGCTTCGGTCGGCGACTGCATCGGCATCGCCTGCGCCGCCGGAGCGGCCGGAGCGGCATACACCGGGGCGGCGACCGGGGCGGCGTAGCCGGCCACCGGCGCGCGCGACAGGCGCACCGACTCTTCGCCTTCCTTGATTTCGATCTCAGCCAGGTTCGACTCTTCCAGCAGGTCGATCAGCTTCTTGATTTTGCGCAGATCCATGAGGGCCTCTTTGGTTTCTTCTAGGTGAGGAGAGCGCCGTGGGCGCCCGGGTCGACAATCAGGTGGCGGATACCCGCAGCAGCGCCGCGTCCATCGCGTAGCGGTAGCTGTCGGCACCGAAGCCGCACACCACGCCCACCGCCTTGTCGCTGAAGTAGCTGTGCTGGCGGAACGGTTCGCGGGTATGCGGGTTGGACAGGTGGATTTCGATGAACGGCACCGCCACCGCCGCCAGCGCATCGCGCAAGGCCACTGAGGTGTGGGTGAACGCGGCGGGGTTGATCAGGATGAAGGCAGTGCCGTCGTTGCGTGCGGCCTGCACGCGGTCCACCAGTACATGCTCGGCGTTGGACTGCAGGCTCTCTACGGCGTGCCCGGCGGCCGAGGCCTGGGCAACCAGGGCCTGGTCGATGTCGGCCAGCGTGGTGTGGCCGTAGACCTCCGGCTCGCGGGTGCCGAGCAGGTTGAGGTTGGGGCCGTGCAGGACCAGCAGCTTCGCCATGGGATCCGGAAGACGGGAAAGGGCGGCAGTCTGGCGGAACCGGCGGATGCTGTCCAGTTCGGCGAAGTTTGCAGCGTTTCAATCGACCGTTTGAAATCTGCGGAAGCGCTTGCGGCCCTATGCGGGGCGGCGGATCAAGGCGCGCTGAATGCCGTGCGGGCGGTGGATGGATGCACGTAGGCCGACGATGGCGGCAAGGGCCACGCCGGGGGATCCGCGCCAAGCGCGGGCGACGGGGCCGGCGGTCAGTAGATCCACGCCATGCGTGGATGAAGGAAGTTCCATATGCAGCAAGCCACGCACCCACCGGAAGGGCGGGTCAGGTCTCCAGCGGCACCGTCGGCACCACGTTCGGGAACACCTCTTCCAGCGGCTCCCGTTCCCCAGGCTTCGGTGCCGGCCAGTTGTACGCGTTCACCGGCTGCGCGCGGTTCACCCACAACGCGTAATGCAGATGATCGGCGCGACCGTCGCCGGTGTTGGGATGGATCAGGATGGTCAGGCCCAGGCTGTTGAGCTGCAGCCAGGGCACCAGCACGGGGAGCAGGTCGTTGGTAAAGCCGAAATAGAACGAGGGCGTGACATGCGGCCCACGCGGCTCAAGGTTCCAGTTGCCCAGCTCCACCGGGAATCGCTCGGCGGCCCAGCGCCGTAGCAGCGCGGCCTTTTCGAAGCTGTCCTCATCGAAGTAGATGTGAGCGTGGTAGCTCTTGATGTCGGTGTAGGCGCGCGGGCGCGTGGGAAGCGTGGCCTCGCCGGGACGCACGCTGGCCGGGCGCGGGGTAGGCTCGCTGGCCGTGGCCTGGCCCCAGAGGCTGCGCCCTTCCGGTGCTGGCGGCACGATGGCGCGGAAGCCGGGGCGGCCAGGCTCGGTGGTGTTCACCGCGTCGTTGCCGCGCGGTGCTGCGGCGGCGGTCGAGGCACTGGCCAGGCCGCCAGCGGCCAGACCCGCCGAAGCGATCAGGCGTCGGCGTGCGGGCGAGAGCAGGTCGGCCCAGTGGGTGTCATCGGTGAGGGTCTGCGGGTCCGGGTGCATGAAGGGCTCCGTGGCGGCATCGTGTGGGCAGGCAAGCACGCTCGGGCACCCGCATCCACAGCGTCCAATAAGCAGGGGGCATCACCTCATGCAGGTGCGCCCCGTTGTCGTTGAGCGTGGCCGCTGGGCGGGCTAGGGTGCAGGTCTGCCGCCCCGGAGACCTTCCATGATCTCGCCCGATGCCGACACACAGCAAAAGCGCGCGTTTTTCCGCAAGCTGCACGCGCAGGGTTGCTTCGTGCTGCCCAATCCGTGGGACGTGGGCAGCGCCCGCTACCTGCAGCGGCAGGGCTTCCAGGCACTGGCCACGACCAGTGCCGGCTGCGCCTGGAGTGAAGGGCGGCCGGATGGGGCGGTTTCGCTGCAGGCCACACTGGAACATCTGCGGCTGATGGCGGCCGCGACACCGCTGCCGTTGAACGCCGATTTCGGTGATGGCTTCGGCGCCACGCCACAGGCAGTGGGCGAGGCGGTGGCGGCGGCCATCGACACCGGTATCGCGGCGCTGTCGATCGAGGACGCCAGCGGCGTGGCCGATGCGCCGCTGCGGCCGATCGGGCAGGCGGTCGAGCGACTGTGTGCAGCACGTGCGGCCATCGACCGCGCGGGGGGCGATGTGCTGCTGGTCGCGCGGGCCGAGAATTTCTTCGTCGGCGTGCCGGATCTGGAGGACACCCTGCAGCGCCTGCGCGCCTATGCCGAGGCCGGCGCCGATGTGCTGTATGCACCGGGCATCAGCACGCGCGCACAGATCAGCGCGGTGGTTGCCGCTGCGGGGGCGAAGCCGGTGAACCTGCTGGTGGGTGGACCGACACCGCTGAGCCTGCAGGACATCGCCGCACTCGGCGTGCGACGGGTCAGCCTGGGCGGTGCGCTGGCGCGAGCTGCGTGGGGTGGGTTGATGCAGGCGACCCAGCCGATCGTGCAGGACGGACGCTTCGATGGCCTGCAGCAGGCGGCTTCGGGCGCGGCGTTGAACGCGCTGTTCCGCTGACACACACCCAGGCCTGCAATGGATCCAGCCCGGGCGTGGATGGACGCGCGCCTGCGACTACAGCGCTTCCATCCCACCCCTGGGCAGCGTCACGCCCGGCTCCAGTGCCGGCAGCAGTTGCCGCAGCAGTGCCGGGTTGTCCAGCATCGCCGCGCCGTCCAGAGAGCGCCATTGCGTTGTACCGACGCGTCGCACAGCAACCATGAATGACGTGCTGCGCATCGGCGCTTCGCGCACGCGCAGCAGTGACTGGCGCGGTACGAAGCAGACTTCCTCGTCACCGGCCGCATAGGTGCGGCCCGGCACGCCTGCCTCGTCGCTGATGATGGTGACGCCGGCCTTGCGCAGCGCCTTCACCGTGTCGCGGGTCGCCCGCGCATAGGCCTCGTCGCCACCGGCCAGCTGCTTCAGGCTGGGATGGGTACGCGCGATGATCAGCTCGGTATCGCCACGGGCGAAGGCGCCCATCATCGCCTGCACCTCCTTGCGCAATGCGGCCGAGTCTTCCGGACTGAGTTCACCGGCCAGCGCGGGCGTAACGTCCATTGCCATCGGCAGGGCCAGCAGAAGGGCAAGCAGATACCGGTGCATCGTCGGGCAGCTCAGCGGGAACCGCCGCACTATACGTTGGACGCGAAAACAGCGTCCCATCGGTGGCGCTGGTTTCCCCGGAATCGATACTTACCATTGGTAGGTATTGATGTCTGGAGATCCCCATGCACAGCCTCATTGTCATCGCCCACCCTGAGCCCGGTTCACTGACCCACGCGATGGCGCGTCGCATCGGTGATGCCATTGCCGCGGCCGACACCGGCAACACCGTGGCCTATGCCGACCTGATGGCCGAAGGCTTCGATCCGCGCTTCAACCCGCAGGACCAGGCGTTGTTCCGCAGCACAGGCGCGGTACCCGCCGATGTCGCTGCCGAGCACGCGAGGCTGGATGCCACCGATACGCTGGTGCTGGTGTTCCCGTTGTACTGGTGGTCGTTCCCGGCGCTGCTGAAAGGCTGGATCGACCGTGTGTTCACCAACGACTGGGCCTACGCGCAGGACGCGCAGGGCAGGCTGGTGAAGAAGCTGCAGCGCCTGAATGTGCATCTGGTGGCGCTGGGCGGCGCCGACGCAGCCATGGTCGAACGTCGTGGCTACGACGCGGCAATGAGGACGCAGATCGACATGGGCATCTTCGACTATTGCGGCGCACGCGTGCTGTCGTCCGACCTGCTGTTGGACGCCGATACCGGTGCCGCTGAAGCGCATCTGCAGACCGCGCTGGCGATCGGCCGTAAAATCGGTGTTCCGATGCGCTGATCGCCGTGCTCCGCCGATGCCCGCCAACGCCACCCCCACGCGCCGCCGAATGACCCGGGAGCAACGCACCCGCCAGTTGCTGGATGTGGCCTGGGCACTGGTTCGCGGAGAAGGTACCGGAGCGTTGACGCTGGGGCGGCTGGCCGAGGCGGCGGGCGTGACCAAGCCTGTGGCCTACGATCACTTCGTGACCCGCAATGGCTTGCTGGCGGCGCTCTACGATGACTATGACGGACGCCAGACCGTGGTCTTCCACGAGCGCATCGGCCGCGCCCGGGCGCAACTGGTCGATCGGGCGGCGGCCATCGCCTCCGGCTACATCGACTGCGTCCTCAGCCAGGGCAGCGAAGTGCAAGGCATCCTCGCCGCGCTGGTGGGGGCGCCGGAACTGTATGAGGTGCGACGGCGCTACCAGCAGGATTTCATCGACAACTGCCAGGTCTGGCTGGGCCCGTTCGCAACCGGCGGCACGGTGTCGCTGGCGGGGCGCTGGGCCATCCTCGGTGCGGCTGAAGCCCTTTCAGAGGGTGTTGTTGCCGGCGCGTTGGACAAGGCCGGTGCCGTGGCCGAGCTGCAGCGGCTGATCGTGGCGACGGTCAAGCGGCGCTGAGCCGCACGAGCGGTCAGCCGCCGGCCAGAGCGGCGAATCCCGCGGCCAGCCGGTCGCGCACCAGTGCGTCGCGCGCGTCGCGGCTTGCAGAGCCCAGCACCACGGTGATCAGCCGTACCGGCTGGTCCCGCCCGGGTACTGGCCGGCACGCGGTGGCGGCCAGGCAGAAGCCTGCGGCCTGGGTGTAGCCGGTCTTCAAGCCGTCCACGCCGTCTTCGCCGAGCAGGGCGTTCTGGTTGCTGCGGTTGAAGCTGCCATGGGCGAACGCGCGCTGCGCGGTGATCGCCAGGATCTGCGGATGATCGTTCAACAGGCGGGCGGCCAGCACCGCCATGTCGCGCGCGCTGGAGGCATGGTGCGGTGTGGTGATGCCCGACACGCTGGCAAAACAGGTGCTGCCCAGCCCGAGCTGGCGTGCGTGCCGGTTCATGCGTTCCAGGAATGCCGCCTGCGATCCGTCCAGGTGGCGCGCGATCGCCAATGCAGCGTCATTGCCGGAAACCACCATCAACCCTTCCAGCAGGCGCGCCAGGGAGATTGTCTCGCCGGGCACCAGGCCCATGCGCGTTTCATCGTCGGCGACCGCATGCACGTCGTCGGCGGCGATGGGGACTTCGTCGTCCCACGAACGCCCGCGCTCTTCCACACATTCGTAAGCCGCATAGGCGGTCATCAGCTTGGTCAGCGAAGCCGGTTGCCTGGCGATGTCCGCGTTGTACCGGTGAATCACCGCAAAGGTGGCAGCTTCCAGAGTGATGGACGAGGCCGGTAGGGGGGGCAGGTGCAGCAGAGGGCATGGCGGCGGTGGTGACAGCGACAGCCAGCAAGGATAGTCCGCAGCGGCTGCATGAAGCCGCACTGCCCAAGCGCCGCAGTGCACACGGTACCGCCCGGTTGCGCCCGGGCTGTTGACGAGGCAGCCTGCGCACATGCAATCGGATATCCGCATCGACGGTCGTGTCTTTGCCTATGTCTTCCCCTGTGCGTGGGAAGACTACGCGAAGATCGGCTTTTCACGTGATCCGCTCGGACGCATCAGCGCATTGCACCGGCGCTGGTTCGAGTTCTTCGACCTCGACGCCGGTGCACTGGTGGAAGCGGAAAGCGAGCGCGATGCGCGGGATCTGGAGCTGCAGCTGCGTTCGCCGTTCAAGGCGCACCGCGCACCGGCGCCGATGACGGTCCAGGACAAGGCCGGAGGCCACACCGAGTGGGTACGTGGTGCCAACCAGGCGTTGTTGCTCGCGGTTGATGCGTTGGGCGAACAGGGCTATCGCTGTTTCCCGCTGAAGGCATGGCTGCGGGCTGCGCTGCGCTTGCGCATGGACCGGCTGCACGACTGGGCGGCGGTGCAGCTTCCGGAAGAGGAAGGCCTGCGGATGCCGGGCGGCCCCGGCGAGGGTGTGCTGCGGGACACCCTCGACGGTTGTCGGGCATTGGATATCGATCCAATGCCGTGGCTGCCTGAACACGTCCAACGCTGGTATGCAGGTTGAAGAGCGTTCAACGGGTTCGCGGCCGCTGAACCGGCGTGGCCGGTTGCGGCGCGCGCGGCGGAGCCGGTGTGGACGGGCCGGCCAGCTGGCGTGCCAGCTCGGCGCTGGCCACGTGGCCGTGCAGGAACAACAAACCGCCGAAGATGTTCATGAGCGCGCCTCCACTTGAGTGGATTGCACGATACGGGCAGCATGAAGCGGCAAGAAGCGACATTTCCGCAAGCGTGACGTGAGAGGATTTCAAGCCTGATGTCCCGTGCTCCGCTCCATGCCCTGCAGGGCTTCGTGGCTGCCGCCCGGCTGGGCAACCTGTCGCGTGCGGCAGCGTCGATGAACCTGACCGTCAGCGCGCTCAGCCATCAGATGCGGCAACTGGAAGAGCGGCTCGGGCAGCCGCTGCTGATCCGCCGGCCGCGGGGTGTCTCGCTCACCCTGGAGGGACAGCGCCTGCTCGACCAGGTGGGGCCGCACCTGGATGCGATCAACGAAGCCTTCCAGCCCTATGCGGCGCGTGCCGAGCACGTGCTGACGATCAGCGCGGTGCCGTCGATGGCGTCGGCGTGGCTGGTACCGCGCCTGGGTCATTTCGTGGCTGAGCACCCACAGATCGAGATCAACCTGCAGTCGAGCGAGCGACTGGTCGATTTCGAGCGGCAGCGCCAGTTCGACGCCGCGCTGCGTCTGGGCAGCGGGCAATGGCCGGGCCTGGTGGTGGAACCGTTGTTCGATGAATGGCTGCTGCCGATGGCCAGCCCGGCGCTGATCGAACGCATGGGAGGGATCGAGCGCGTGCCGCTGAACCAGTGGCCGCTGCTGGGTGATCCGGACGGCGCCTGGGGCGCGTGGTTTGCATTGAGTGGGCAGAGTGCGCCGGCGCGGTTCGTGGCGGTGCTGGATGATTCGGAGGCGCACCATCGCGCCGCTCTGGACGGCGTGGCCCTCGGCCGAGTGACGCGGGCGAGGCTGCTGCTCGACTCCGGCCAGCTGGTCGCACTGTCCAGCCAGCGCCTGAAGACGGCGTGGCCGCATTGGTTGGTGTACCCGCAGCGCTCGGCCAGCCATCGCGGCTTCCTCGCCTTCCGCGACTGGTTGCACGCGCAGGCTGCTGAGCATGTGCGACACATGGCAGACGCGCATTTGTAGAGTCGAGCCATGCTCGACTGCATGTGTCCCGCAGTCACCGTACCAGCGTGACCGCCTGCCCGCCACGCGCGAACGCTTCCTCCAGCAACGGGCCCGCCTTGATCGCTTCCACTTCCTCGAACAGCGCCCGCAGTGCATCGGCGGGGCGCGAGGCCGGCGCCGCGACCGCCTGCTGGATCACGGTGAAACGGTCGGCCAGCACCCGATGGCCGGGATGTGCCTTCGCCCAGGCCGCCAGCGGCTGACGCACACCGGCCGCGGCATCCAGGCGCTGCTGATCGAACAGGGTGATGGCCGCCGCCGACGTCTCAGCTCGCTCGATCATCGCCTGGCGCAGTTCACGGCTGAGAAACAGGTCGTAGGCTGCACCGCGGCCCACCGCGATGCGCAGCCCCTCGCGGTCGAGGTCGGCCACCTGCTGCGCAGGGCTGTCCTCGCGCACCAGGTAGGTGCCTTCGATCTCCACATAGGGGGCGCTGAAGGCGATGCGGTCGGCACGCGCCGGATCGATCGCCAGGAAGGCCAGATCCCAGGCATCTTCGGCGGCCGCGGCAACCACCGAGGCTGCGGCGTCGTGGCAGGTGAAGCGGGCCTGCACGCCCATCCGTTGCGCCAACGCGGTCGCCAGTTCCAGTGATGGACCGCGCGGTGAGCGCGCATCGCCCTGTGCCAGCACAGGGTTGCCCAGGTTGATCGCCACGCGCAGGAAGCCGTGCGGTGCCAGCGTACGTCGATGGTCGGACAGGGACATGCAGGACTCCGCGCTGAGGGCGCTCCCAGCATGCCATTGCTGCCCTGCAAGGGGCTACCAGTGTCCGGTTATGCTGCGGACATGAACCCCATCCTGCACGTCGAGATACCGGTCACTGACCTGGCCCGGGCCATCACGTTCTACCAGCACTGGCTGCAGGTGGCGGTGGACGAACCGATCCTGCAGCACGACTGCCGGATGGCCTACCTGCCGTTTTCCGATGAGGCCGCCGGTGCCAGCATGGCGCTGGTGCGGGGGGCCGACTATCTGCCCTCCGTCCACGGTGCGCGCATCTACATCGGCGTCGATGACCTGGAGGTGAGCCTGGAGCGTGCACTGCAAGCGGGCGCTGCGCTGCGCTTCGGACCGGCCGACGCGGGCGACTGGCGCGTGGCCGAGATCTTCGACAGTGAAGGCAACCGTATTGCGCTGCAGGCGCGCGCGGTTGCGTAGAGCCGAGCCCATGCTCGGCTGCTGTTGACCCAGCAGCCCAAGCTCAGCCGAGCATGGGCTCGGCGCTACAAGGTTGCGGCGCGCGAGCGCTCCAGCCAGTCATTGATCGCCGGGTCAAGCCGCGGGTCTTCGGGCAACTGCATGCCGAAGCGTTGCTGCAGTACCTCGCGCACGTCGCCCACATCGTGCAGCGGACGCTTGTCCGGTGCCTGCCCGGGGCAGTACTCGGTGTAGTTGCCGCTGCCGATCGTGCGGCGCCAGTCCGGCCCGGTCAGCGATGCGCGCAGCTGGCCGGGGAAGCTGGAATCGGGATGGGTGCATACGTACCAGTTGCCCACCACGTTGTCGATTGGTGCCGGCGCCTGCAGGTCGAACCGATACATCGCCCGCCAGCCATCGTGGGACTCGGCCGACAGCACGAAATCACCGTTGCCAGGCAGTCGGCGCAGCAGGTAGCGCTCGTGCGGCGTGGCCTGTGGCTGCGGATCATGCAGGCGCAGCGGCACGGTCGGGGTCAGGCTGCCGAAACCGGCATCCACCAGCCAGTCATCGCCGTCCACCTGCACGCGCAGCAGCAGGTGGGTGCGTGCGGTCAGTTCGCCGTCCTGGGCGGCCAGCAGCACGCGCGCGCTCAACGGCTGTGCATCGAAGCCCAGCGCCTGCAGCAGTGCCAGCAGGCCGCCATTGAGTTCGAAGCAGTAGCCGCCACGACGGTCGTCGAGCAGCTTGCGCTGCACGCTGTCCAGGTCGATCGGTACTGCATCGCGCAGCAGGCAGCTGAGGGTTTCGAACGGCAGCAGTGCGTTGTGGCGCTGCTGCAGCAGGGTCAGGCCCGCCAGCGTCAGCGGTGGCGGTGCATCCAGCTGCAGGCGTTGCAGGTAGCGGGGGACATCGAGCGTCGTCATGGAGACACCGGGCGGGGAAGGGATGTCCACTGTGCTCCCCCAACCGGGGTTGAGGTCAAGCGCGGTGGCGCGGAATAGCGTCAATTGGCGCCGGCTTGAGAGAGGAGGGCTCTGGCTTCTTTGCCTCGGGGATCGGAATCAAAAGAAACTCATTACGCTCATTAGGCTGGATAACTTTTCCAACTGCGTCGTAGCTCTGCAGAGGGAACAGGGATACGCGCGTTGTGAAAGCGCCCATTACTGCGACCGGAACCCCCAGAACAATTCCCGCCCAAGAGCCATGCATGGCGGAAAGCAGGCCTTCAACCCAAAGCACGCTGCCGAACAGATAGAAGATCATGCCAGTAGCAGCGGCAGCGTATCGCCAGCGGCGCTCTCGCTTGGGCATGTGAAATTCAATGCCGGCGCCATCCATGCTGCGCCGTGCCAGTGTGCTTATGCCCCTGATATGGCGCCATTTTACGCTTGGCGAGTAGCAGCGCATGAGGTTGAAGTAGGCCCGGCGCTCCTCGCGCCCGACCAGGAGGCCATAGCGCCCTCGAAATGCCTCCTGCAACGTGGACTCCTTTACCCAGCTTGCTTCCAGATCATCCTCTGAATGATCCGCGATCTTCAGCAAGTACTCGCGATCCCGATGCTTTGACTCTCTCCAGCGGTGGAAACTGTCCATAGGAGGTCCGAAGAACCAGCGCACGATAGTTGCGAGGACAACTATGACAGTACCGATCCCGACAGGGATGCCAAGCGTCTGAATCTGATTCAGTACCGTGCTGCTAAGCATGGCTGCAGTTGCTCCAAGGTAGTTGTGTGAAACGTAGTTCTATCAGTCGGGATTCTCAGGAGATGAGAAATGGAGGTGATCTCTGTCATCGCATCGTCGCTTGTTGCCGGTACAAGAAGCGAGATCGGATCCGCGAAGAAGAAAATTAGACCTAAAGTTTCTTCGCATACGGCCGATACAGGTGCGTCTTTCCACCTGGAGTCTGTCATGTCGGCCGTTGTCCCCCACCTCCGGTCCCTGCGCACGCGCCTTGCTGCGTTGCACTCGGCGTCCCCTGGGCTGCTGCGCTGGCTGCAGCCACATCGGCTCAGCGTGGCCAACAAGCTCAAGGCCACACTGTGGATCTGCGGCCTGGGCCTGGTGGCGATCGCTGCTGTCTACGCCTGGACTGGCCATGCCAACGCACTGGCTGCGCGCAGCCAGGCCAGCTACCAGCGCGGCAGCGATCTGGCTGCCAGTCTGTCCACGCGGGTGGCCGAAGCGCGTCGCCTGCAGGCCCAGTACGCACGCAGTTTCGATGATGCCGACCGCGCGCAGCTGTTGGCCACGCAGAAGGCGTTGCAGACCGATCTGCAGGCGCTGCGCGCGATGCCGATGGATGCTGGCCGGCGCAAGGCTCTGCAGGCGCTGACCGAAGCCGCCGACGCGTTCTCGCAGGGTGTGGCCGCCCTGTTCGAACGGGGCGACGAGATGGGCCGTGGTGATGCCGGCCTCGCTGCGCAGCTGCAGCAGGCCGCCGACACTCTGCAGGCGCAGGTGGATGTGCAGCAACGGCCCGCGCTGGCGCTGTCCCTGCAGAAGATGCGAAGGCAGGAGGCACTGCTGCTGCTCGACGGTGATTCCACCCACGCCGACCGCGCCAGCGAGGAGAAGCTGCCGTTCGACCTCGCGCTGGCGGGCCTGCCTGCGGATGTGCAGGACACCCTGCGCACCGGGATGGAGGCGTATCAGGCCGCATTGCTGGGGTATGCCGCTGCCCGTGTCGGCCTGGATGTGGAAGCGCAGTCGCTGCTGGGTGCCGCTGCGGACGTAGCGCCTGCACTGGCCGCATTCCAGCGGGCGCAGGTGGCGGCGCTGGCCAGGGCGCAGGCACGCCAGCAGGCCGGCGCGCGCACCATGAGCGTGCTGTTCGCACTGACCCTGCTGCTGGTGGCCGGCGTGCTGATCACCAGCCTGGTGCTGGTGCTGCGTGCGGTGCGCCGGCCGATCCAGGACACCCTGCGCTTCGCCAGCGACATCGCCGACGACCGCCTCGACACCACCCTGCGCGTCTACAACGCCAACGACGAGATCGGCCAACTGGCCCAGCGCCTGGTCGACATGCAGCAGCGCCTGCGCGCACGCATCGAGACCGAGCGCGCGGTGGCACGCGGCAACACCCGCGTGCGCCAGGCATTGGACAGCGCGCAGACCGGCCTGATGGTGATCGATGCGGAAGGGCAGGTCGCCTACGCCAACCCGGCATTGCTGCAGCTGCTTGAACTGCCGAACGAAGCGCTGGTGGGCAGCGACGCGGTACGCCTGCATCCGGCGTTGGCCAGCCTGGCCGGCGTACGCCAGCGCGAGGAGCGCGAGATCGGCCATGCCGGCGTGCGCTACCAGCTGATCGCCAATGCCATCACCGACGAAGGGCATTTCCTCGGCGTGGCAGTGGAGTGGCGCAGCCGCGCGCTGGAAACGCTGCTGGAAACCGAAGTGGCAGCACTGGTCGACGCCGCCGCACATGGCGACCTGCACGGCCGCATCGCGCTGGAGGGAAAACAGGGCTTCGTGCGCACGTTGTCGACCAGCATCAACCGCCTGCTGGCGACCTTCGAGACCAACCTCGGCGATCTGCAGGCGCTTCTGGCGGCGCTGGCCCGTGGTGACCTCAGCGTGCGCATGGAAGGTGAGCTGCAGGGCGTGTTCGCACGCATGCGCGACGATGCCAACGCCACGGTCGCGCAACTGGGCCGCATCGTCACCCGCATCCAGCAGGCGACGTCCAGCCTCGACACCGGTGTGGGTGAGATCGTTGCCGGTCACCATGATCTGTCGCAGCGTACCGAACAGCAGGCGGCCAACCTGGAAGAGACGGCAGCGTCGATGCACGAGTTGACCGACACCGTTGGCCGCAATGCCGATGCCGCGGGCCGCGCCGATGCCTTGGTGCAGGGGGCGGCCGCGGTGGCCCAGCGTGGTGGCGAGGCCGTCGGCCAGGTGGTCGCAACCATGCATGGCATCAGCGAGGCCTCGCGGCGGATCGGCGACATCACCCAGCTGATCGATGGCATCGCTTTCCAGACCAACATCCTCGCGCTGAATGCCGCGGTGGAAGCCGCGCGCGCAGGTGAGCAGGGCCGCAGCTTCGCCGTGGTGGCTGCGGAAGTGCGCCTGCTGGCCCAGCGCAGTGCCGAAGCGGCCAAGCAGATCAAAGGACTGATCGAGGATTCGGTGGCGCGTGTTGGCCAGGGCAACCAGCAGGCCGAGCAGGCGGGCATCACGATGGGCGAGATCGTTGGCAGCGTGCAGCAGCTGGCCGAGCTGCTGGCCGGTATCCGCAGTGCATCGCAGGACCAGCATTCCGGCATCGCGCAGGTGAAGCAGACCATCGTGCAGATGGAAGCCAGCACCCAGCGCAACGCCAGCCTGGTGGAAGAGGCTGGTGCCTCCACCGCGCAGATGCAGGCGCAGGTACACGCGCTGGCCGAAGCGGTGGGCGCGTTCCGTCTGCAGTCGATGCCACAGGCGCGCGCTGCGGCGGCCTAGCCTGCGGTTCCTTGTCGGCTGGCCGGGAATCAGCCGAGCGTCGGCTCGGCTCTACATCGGCTGCAGGCACACTGTAGAGCCGAGCCCATGCTCGGCTCGGGCCAATGCGCGCTGGCAGGAATCAATACACGTCGCGGCGGTAGCGCCCGGTCTCCAGCAGCGTTTCCACTGCTTCATCACCCAGTGCTTCGCGCAGCACCTGGTCCACACCTTCGGCCATGCCCAGCAGCGAACCGCAGACGTGGATGACCGCACCGCGCTGCATCCAGTCGCGCAGGGCATCGGCTGCTGCACGCAGGCGATCCTGCACATAGCCGCCCTTACCATCGCGCGAGAACGCCAGGTCCACCCGCGCGAGATGGCCATCGCCCTGCCACGCTTCGATCTCATCGGCGAACAGGAAGTCGTGCGCGCGCTGGCGTTCGCCGAACAGCAGCCAGTGCCCGTGCTCACCTGCATGCGCGGCTTCGCGCAGCAGGCTGCGCAGGCCCGCGATGCCGGTGCCATTGCCGATCAGCACCATTGGCGCACCTCCAACGCGATGGAAACCGGGGTTGCGGTGCACACGGGCCACGATGCTGGCACCGACAGGCGCATGCAGCGACAGCCAGCCCGAACCCAGGCCGGTGCGTCCGGTTTCGTCATGGACCAGCCGTACCACCAGTTCGACCGCACCGTCATCCGTACAGGATGCGATGGAGTACTCGCGCCCCGGCAGCAGTGGCAGCCCTGCCAGCCAGAGGCAGGCATCCTGCACCGCCAGCGCAGCATCGGCATCGGGCAGCTCGCGCTCGCTGGCCAGCGCCAACAGCGTGCGCGGCTGGCCGTCAATCAGCAGCGGCTGCTGGGGATCCAGCCCATGTGCCTTCAGCACCGCAACGGCGTGCCGCGCGTTGTGGCGGGGCGCGATGTGCAGGATGTCGCCCGCCTGCCACTGCACATCGGCCGGTGGCACAAGACGGATGTGCCAGATGGCGCCGCCCACGCTGCCTGGATTGAGGCGGTCACGGCCGAGCAGGCGCCACTCGTGCATCTGCGTCGCGGTCGGCAACACGCTGTCATCGGTGGCGATGCCGGTCAGCGCGCCGAGATGTTGCTGCCACTGGCGCAGCGCCGGTATCGCAGCGGCATCGACATCGATGCGCTCGAACAGCGCACGTGCCCCGTTGCCCAGCAGCCAGCCATCGAATTGGCGGCCAAAGCCGCAGTAATGCGGGTACTGGCGGTCACCCAGGGCGAGCAGGCCGAACTGCAGGCCCGACAGATCCGGCGCTTGTGCCAGCAGCCGTCGCGCAGCGCCCCGCGCCGCATCCGGAGGTTCGCCATCACCAAAGGTGCTCAGCACGAACAATGCCTGTGCGGTGCGTGCCAGCCGCGCGGCATCGACGCGGGCCAGCGGCAGAACCTGCACTGCATGGCCGGATGCTTGCAGCTGCGCGGCAGCGCGCCATGCGAGTTGTTCGCCCAGTCCGCTCTGGCTGGCATGCACCACCAGCCACGGCGTGCCATTGCCATCTGCAGGTGTTGCTGGCAGCGACTTGCGCAGCCCGCGCGCAGCGCACTGGCTGCGGCGCCGGTCCAGGTACAGCAGCCAGCCAGTGATGAAGAACAGGCTCATGCCCAGGCTGCTGAGCATCACCACCACCCGCCCGGGCATGCCGAAGTAACTGCCCGAGTGCAATGCGAACACGCTGGTGGCCAGCTGTCCTCCGGTGCCCTGGCGCGCGTAGGGGCGTGAATCGAGGATGGCCCCGCTGGCCGGATCCAGCTGCAGCAGATCGTGCGCGCGGTCATGCCGCCCACCGCGCTGCGACGGGTCACCGGCCATCACGCGCACATTCAGTACCTGCCCCGGTTTCTCCGGCAGACGCAGGTCGATGTAGCCGGTGCGCACGCCGGGCAGCGCATACAGCGTGGCTTCGATGCGCTCCAGGTCCAGGGCGGCGTCGGCGGCGACCTTGTGTTTGGCGGCCGGTGCGACGCCCAGCAGGGTGTTGGCGGCGCTGCGGTACCAGTCGAAGGACCACCACAGGCCGGTCAGCGCACTCATCAGGTAGATCAACAGCACCCAGGTGCCGGCCACGGAGTGCAGGCTCCACAGGAAGCCGCGTCCACTGCGCTTCCACTCCACTGCCAGCCAGCTGCGCCAGTGCCACCAGCGTCGTGGCCAGCGCAGGTAGAGCCCGGACAAGGTGAAGAACACCAGGGCGATGGCGCAGCTGCCGGTGATCCATTTGCCGCGCTCACCGGCGGCAAGATGCCGATGCAGGTCCTCGACGAAGTCAAAGAGCGCCTGCCCGCGCAGGGCGCTGAAGCGCTCACCGCTGTAGGGGTCGAAGTACACCCAGTGTTCCTTGCCGCCAGCAAAGCGCGCCACCGACGGTCGCTGGCCGGTGGCATCCACGCGCAGGCGCTGTAGGGGGCGATCACCGCCGGCCTGCAGCAGCGTTGCCAGTTCGCTGAGTTCGAGCGGAAGCTGGCCATCAGCATGGTGTTCAGCGATCTCGGCGAAGCCGGGGTTGGCCGCTCGCAGCAGCTCATCCTCGAAGGACAGCACGGCGCCGCTGAGGCCCATCACGGCCAGTACGGCGCCGGCGGTGATGCCCAGCAGCCAGTGCAGTTGGAACAGGACGTTCTTGAACATCGAAGGAGGGGGCCCCGAAGGCTGCCGCCCGCATCCTGCGCAACAGCAAATGAGAATTAATCGCGGAATTCTCCGTGGCGGACGGGCTACGGTCAAGGAGGGTCTTGTTGCAGGGCTTTGCAGCCCTGCACCCGCTACAAGCCGGAGCAACGTCAACGTCAAAAGCCGGCTTTCCGTGGGTTGGCGGGGTGGGTCCGGTTGAGGGGGACGCTGCAAGTACGTCCATGTAAGCTCGGTCGCCGCTTGCTCGTGTGCGCTGTCCTGCGCACACGGCAAGACCAGGGTTGGGCGTCCTGCCCAACCCGCCCGAGGCATGCCTCGGGCCCATGCGGCTCACGCCCCCTCAACCGGACCCACCCCGCCTTCGACAGATTTCCGCGATCTGTCGGAAATACTCTTGGGGTCAGATCCGTTTTCCGTAGGAAAACGGATCTGACCCCGGAATTTCATTCGATATCTGACAGATGTGTCGACCAAGGTCGACACCTACCAACAGCCGGCGGAATCTGTCGAAGGTGGGGCGGTGTGGCTGTGCAGGACCGTTGGCGCCATGGATGGCGCCATCGAGCCCCCATGGGTGAGGGCGCTTTGCTTGCGAAGCACTGCTTCGCAAGCGCCCGAACGCACAGCCGCCAGCGGCTGGGCCGGACCCCGGAGGGGGGTTTACGGCGTGTCCTGCACAGCCACAGCGCCCCGCCATCCCACGGAAAGCCCGCTTTGGCTTTGGCTCTGGCCGTTGCCGTTGCATTGAGCAGGGTGCAGGGCTGCAAGCCCTGCAAAAACCCCCCCTCACTTCACCCAGCTGTCGATCTCGCCGTGGGCGAACGGTCCCAGCTTCGCCTTCACCAGCCGCCCCTGTGCATCGAACAGCACGCTGTAGGGCAGCAGGCCCTGTGTATTGCCAAGCTGCACGCTGGCATCGCGCGGCCCCGGGGTCTCGATCACGATCGGGTAATCCACCGGTACCCGCTGCAGGAAACGGCGCACGTCCTCCGGCGTATCCAGCGCCAGTCCCAGCACCTGCACACCGTGCTCGCCCTGGACATGTGCGAAACGCGCCAGTTCGGGCATTTCTTCAACGCAGGGCGCGCACCAGCTGGCCCAGACATTGATCAACAGCGGGCGACCGCCAGCGTGCTGGCGCAGGTCCAGCGGCCGGCCTTCAAGATCCGGCAGCGACAGTGCGGGCAGGCTTTCGCCGACCTGCAGGGTGGGTGCGGCAGCCGCCACAGCAGGCGCTCCCGGCACGGCCTCAGGCGCCACCGGCGCCGGTGTCAATCGATGGCCGGCCCACAGGCCAAGGCCGGCGGCCAGCACCGCTGTCCACAGCAGCGCTGGCCGTTGCCACTTCATCGTGCGGTGCGCAGCAGCGCTTCCTCCACCACCGCCTGGGTCAGCAGGGTCGGCAGCACGGTCGGCGGCGCGCCGGGGCCGTACACCACGTACAGTGGCACGCCGACGGCCTTGTGCTCTTCCAGGAACGTGGTGATCTGCGGGTCGACATTGGTGTAGTCGCCGCGCATGTACACCGCGTTGGTGCGCTTGAGCAGTTCCTTGAATTCCGGCCGCGACAGCACGGCGCGCTCGTTGGCCTTGCAGCTTACGCACCAGTCGGCGGTCATGTTGACGAACACCACCCGGTTGTCGGCGCGCAGGCGGTCCAGCAACTGCGGTGAATACTCGACCACGTTGTCGCTGGCGGCCTGTGCGGCCCGCGCCGGCGGTGCGAGCTGGGTCACACCCCAGGCCGGCACCAGCGCGCCGATCGCCAGCAGTACGCCCAGCAGTGTCACCGCACGCGAGCCGGTCCAGCGGTTGCGCTCGAACAGCCACAGGCCGAACGCCAGCAGCAGCAGGCCACCCAGCACCAGCGCCATGCCATCCACGCCACGCTGCTTGCCCAGCACCCACAGCAGCCACAGCGCGGTGGCATACATCGGGAAGGCCAGCACGTGCTTGAGCGTTTCCATCCACGGGCCCGGCTTGGGCAGGCGGCGTGCGAGCGCCGGCACGAACCCGATCAGCAGGAACGGCAGCGCCAGGCCCAGGCCGAGGAACAGGAACACGGTCATCGCCTTCAGCGGCGGGGCAATGAACGCGTAGGCGATCGCGCCACCCATGAACGGGCCGACGCAGGCACTGCCGACCACGCAGGCCAGCGCACCGGTGAAGAAGTCACCGGCCGGGCCGCTGCGGCTGGCCAGCGACTGGCCCAGATTGCCGATGCCGCCGCCCAGGGTGAACACGCCGGACAGGCTCAGGCCTACCGCGAACATGATGTAGGCCAGCGCCGCCACCACACCCGGGTGCTGCAGCTGGAAGCCGATGCCGACGGCATTGCCGATCGCGCGCAGGCCGACCATCAACGCGCCGATCACGGCGAACGCGACCAGCACGCCCAGCGTGTACCAGAGCGCGTGGCTGCGCGCGCGCTGCGCGCTTTCGCCGCTCTGCGCCAGGCTCAGCACCTTCAGCGAGAGGATCGGCAGCACGCAGGGCATCAGGTTCAGTACCAGGCCACCGGCCAGCGCCAGCAGCAGGACCCAGACGAACGAACGATCAGGATTCGGCGTCGTCACCGGCGGACGCGTGCGCAGCGCATTGTCGCCCTGTGCATCGGTGGCGAATTCACTGCTGGCGGTGGCGCCACCTGCGGCGGCCGGTGCCGCTGCATCCGTGTTGGGCACGGTTGGCAGCAGGCGCAGCGGGGCGCCGTTGGCGGCTTCGCGCGGTGCACCGTTGGCAGCAGGCAGCGGGTTGATCACGTCATTGCGCGCTGGCGCCTGGTCGGCGCTGGCGCTGACCTTGCCGGCCGGAATCGACAGCTTCACCCGGCGGGTCATCGGCGGGTAGCAGATGCCATCGGTCTGGCAGCCCTGGAAGGTCACCACCAGGGTGCTGTCGACGGCATCAGTGACAGCGCGGCGCAGCGGCAGCGGTACTTCCACCTGGTTGAAGTAGACCGAGACATCGCCGAAGTGCTCGTCGCGATGCGATTGCGCGGCTGGCCAGCGCGGCTTGCCGGCCAGCACGCCGGCGCTGCCTTCCAGCTTCAGCGAGGTGCGGTCGCGATACAGGTAATAGCCGGGCGCTGGGCTGAAGCGCAGCAGCAGCGTGTTGCCGTCGCTGGCGATGGCATCGAAGCCGAACGCCTGTTCCGACGGCAGCGGCAGGGCCTGGCTGTTGTTGGCCGCGCCCGGCAGGCGCAGGCCACCGCTGTTGCCGGCACCGGCCAGCGGGTTATTGAACGGGCTGGCCGCACCGGCACGCGCGGCAGGCACCGCCGCCGCCGCACCGGCGCCCGGCAGGGTGACCTGCACCACGCGCTTCTGCGGCGGGTAGCAGACACCGGCATCGGCGCAGCCCTGATAACGCACTTCCAGGCTGATGGTGCCGGCAGCGTCGGTCGGCGTGCCGGGCAGGGTGGCCAGCAGGCGCTCGCGATAGGTCTCGACCTCGCCGAAGAAATCGTCGTGGTGCTTGTCGCCCTTGGGCATCTGCAGCGCGCCGGCATTGAACGCCGGATCAGCCTTGACGCTGGTGCGGTGGCGATACAGGTAATAGCCTGGCGCGATCTTGAACTGCAGCTGCACCTGGCCACGTTCGGGGGCAGTGGCGGTCAATGCGAACGCCTGGTCCACCGGCAGCAGGTCTTTCTCATCCAGGGCGAAGGCGGGCAGCGAAAGGCACAACAGGGCGCACAAGGCAGCGCCACGCGCAAACAGAGTCTTCAATCAGTGTCCTCCCGGGTCTGTGCCCGGATCCAATCCAGATACGCCGGCAGGCCGGCCCGGGTTTCGACCGCGATGCACTCCGGGAGTTCATACGGATGCAGTTCGACGATCCGGGCGATTGCGTCATCGACGCGGCTCGCGGTGGTTTTCACCAGCAGCTGCAGCTCGGCGTCGGTGGTCACCTCGCCCTGCCAGCGGTAGGTCGACTGCGCGCCATCGAGGCGGGTCACGCACGCGGCCAGGCGCTCGCCGACCAGCGCGTGCGCGATGCGCTCGGCACTGGCCCGGTCCGGGCAGGTGGTCAACAGCAGCAGGACGGGATCGACGGTCGACATGACCATCGAGTATAGGGCCGCCACCGGGCCAGGGCCCGGCGGCGGCCGTGGACCGCTGCGTTGCGCGGTCAGTTGGCCAGCTGGCAGGTGGCCGGCTTGGCCGAGGTGAACAGGGCCGGGGTGGCCCACTCGGGGTGGTCGATGAACGGGTTGCGGTTGCCCTGGAAGCTGTAGACCACGTCATTGCGCGCACGCTCGGCATCATCCGGCGGGTCGGACAGGTGCCAGTCGATCAGGGTCGACAGCAGGCCCATGTAGGCCGGTGAGCTGCTGGTCTTGACGATCTTGCTGCGGTCGTCGGTCAGCTCCAGGTCCGGCTCGGACTGGCCGGTCGCCGCATCCTTGCCGCCCTCGTAGCGGATCGCCATGTACATCACCGCACGCGCCATGTCGCCCTTGCGCTTGCCCCACACCTCGAAGGTGCCGGTGTTGCCGTCCGGCGTGCGCACCCAGTTGGAGTTGCCCGGATAGCCACCGCTGCCGCCACCCTGGCCGTTGTTGGCCTCGGTGGCGCGCTCGCCGCAGCTGGCGTCGCACTTGCCGAACGGCTTGTTGCCACGATCGGCGTTCCACTGCGCGTCGGTCAGGTACAGCATGTGGGTGTCGGTATACGGGGCGTACGGCAGGCCCTTGTCGCCGGTGGTGGTGGCAAAGCCCAGCGAGTTCGGCCAGGTGTGCTCGCGGTTGTAGGTCAGGCCGCTGCCGGTGCCCGCACGATCACTGACCTTGGCGTAGCTGCGGTTGCGGTAGGCATCGAGGATGCGGTTCGGGTTGTTCGGATCCTCGTCGGCGATTTCCAGGATGGTCCAGGTATTGGTGCCCGAGCCGCTGTACGGGTAGGCGGTATGGCCCTTGATGGTGGCGTGCAGCGAGCAGCGCAGCTGGCTGGGGCTGCTGGTGTTGACCCTGGAGTAGTAGCCGGCCGGCACGCCCGGGTTGCCCGGGTCCGGATTGCCGCCGGTGCTGGCCACGGTGAAGGCGATGCGGCTGTCGGCGGCCGGGTGTGCGCCCTGCAGGTCGGTGATGCGCGCGGCGCGGATGTCGAAGCGGCAGGCTTCACCGGCCACCAGCGCGGTGTTGGTGGACAGCTTCACGCTGCGGCCGCTGGCCGGGAAGGTCAGCGGCACGCTGCCGGAGGTGCCGCAGCTCAGCGCGAACGCGCCGCTGGCCAGGTTCACGGTTTCGCTGAACACCACTTCCAGATCGGCCGCAGCCGGGAAGGTGCTGCTGCCCTGCGCCGGGGTGGTGGTGGACACCGACGGCGGCGTGTTCGGGCCTGGCGTGCCACCGCCGCTGAAAGTCTGGCCGTTGTTGCAGCTGCCGAAGGTCTGGCCGGCCGATTCGGCCCAGGTGAAGTGGGTGTACTGGCTGCCGCTGCCGGTCAGCTGCAACGAGGTGCCCGGCGCGGTGCTGTTGGTCTCGGCTACCGGGATGTTCTGGCTGGTCATGCCGGCGGCAGGGCCACCGGAGGCGGTGATGGCGCCCTCATAGCTGAGGAACTGGACCACTTTGCCACTGGCATCGACCAGGGCGATGCCGTCGGTCGGGCCGTTCTGGATCCCGTTGGTCGGGTAACTGACCACGGCGATGGTGGCGCTGCCGCAGCCGGCGGCGGTGCCGGCCGGGACCGGGTTGTTGGCATAGACGGTGGCGGCGGACGGATTGCTGCCGTTGTAGAGGTACAGGCGGTAGCCGGACAGGTCCTCACCGGCAGTGGCTACGACCTCGATCGCTTCGCCGACGTCACCGGCGGCGGTGCTGTCGTCGTAGTGCAGTTCGTTGATGAAGACCTCGGCCTGGGCCGGCGCAGCGGCCAGCGCCAGCAGGCAGGCAGCGGCAAGCGGGGACAGCAATCGCATCGACTCCTCCTTGTGATTGGGAATGCCGGACCGAGCCTAAGGCCGATCCAGTGACACTTTGTCGTAAATGAACGTCAGATGTCTGACAGTGCGACGCTTGTCACCGAAATTGATCTGGACCGAAGCCCTGGCCGAGGCGCGCGGGTGGAAAAATTTTTTTCATTCCGCCCTTGAAAGGGGGCGGCGGGGCTCCATCTCTGCCCTGCTCCCGACGTTGTCGGGTTTCTTCACGTGCGGTTCTGGCACTCGCCTGGGGCGAGTGCTAACATCGCCGGACTTTTTTAGACCAATCAATCACTTAAGAGGTCTCCTATGAGCATCAAGCCGCTGCACGACCGCGTTGTGGTCAAGCCGATCGAAGCCGACGAAATCTCCGCCGGTGGCATCGTCATCCCCGACTCGGCCAAGGAAAAGTCCACCAAGGGTGAGGTCGTGGCCGTCGGCCCGGGCAAGCCGCTGGACAACGGCAACGTGCGCGCGCCGTCGCTGAAGGTCGGCGACAAGGTCATCTACGGCCAGTACGCCGGCAGCTCGTACAAGAGCGAAGGCGTCGAGTACAAGGTCCTGCGCGAAGACGACGTGCTCGCCGTCATCGGCTGAGCCCCGGCGCGACCTGTTCCATCCCCTGATTCCAACACCCAGCCGCCGGGCATGGCCCGGCGCTACCAGATGAGGTAACTGCACATGGCTGCCAAGGATATCCGTTTCGGTGAAGATGCCCGTTCGCGCATGGTGCGCGGCGTGAACGTTCTCGCCAATGCCGTCAAGGCCACCCTGGGCCCGAAGGGCCGCAACGTCGTGCTGGAAAAGAGCTTCGGCGCCCCGACCATCACCAAGGACGGCGTCTCCGTCGCCAAGGAAATCGAACTGGCTGACAAGTTCGAGAACATGGGCGCGCAGATGGTGAAGGAAGTTGCTTCGCGCACCAACGACGATGCCGGCGACGGCACCACCACCGCCACCGTGCTGGCCCAGGCCCTGATCCGCGAAGGCGCCAAGGCCGTGGCCGCCGGCATGAACCCGATGGACCTCAAGCGCGGTATCGACAAGGCCGTTTCGGCTGCCGTCGCCGAGCTGAAGAACATCTCCAAGCCGACCGCCGACGACAAGGCGATTGCCCAGGTCGGTACCATCTCGGCCAACTCGGACGAGTCGATCGGCCAGATCATCGCTGACGCGATGAAGGAAGTCGGCAAGGAAGGCGTCATCACCGTTGAAGAAGGCTCGGGCCTGGACAACGAGCTGGACGTGGTCAAGGGCATGCAGTTCGACCGCGGCTACCTGTCGCCGTACTTCATCAACAACCAGCAGTCGCAGACCGCTGACCTGGATGATCCGTTCATCCTGCTGCACGACAAGAAGATCTCCAACGTCCGTGACCTGCTGCCGGTGCTGGAAGGCGTCGCCAAGGCCGGCAAGCCGCTGCTGATCGTCGCTGAAGAAGTCGAAGGCGAAGCGCTGGCGACCCTGGTGGTCAACACCATCCGTGGCATCGTCAAGGTCGTGGCCGTCAAGGCCCCGGGCTTCGGCGACCGTCGCAAGGCGATGCTGGAAGACATGGCCGTGCTGACCGGCGGCACCGTGATCTCCGAAGAAGTCGGCCTGTCGCTGGAAAAGGCCACCATCAAGGACCTGGGCCGCGCCAAGAAGGTGCAGGTCTCCAAGGAGAACACCACCATCATCGACGGCGTCGGCGACAAGGCCAACGTTGATGCACGCGTGGCGCAGATCAAGACCCAGATCCAGGACACCTCCTCCGATTACGACCGCGAGAAGCTGCAGGAACGCGTGGCCAAGCTGGCCGGCGGTGTTGCCGTGATCAAGGTCGGCGCCTCGACCGAAATCGAGATGAAGGAAAAGAAGGACCGCGTCGACGACGCCCTGCACGCCACCCGTGCAGCCGTTGAAGAAGGCGTGGTCCCGGGCGGCGGCGTTGCCCTGGTCCGCGCGATCACCGCGCTGGCCGGCCTGAAGGGTGCCAACGAAGACCAGAACCACGGCATCCAGATCGCCCTGCGTGCGATGGAAGCCCCGCTGCGCGAGATCGTGGCCAACGCTGGCGACGAGCCGTCGGTCATCATCAACAAGGTCAAGGAGGGCACCGGCAGCTTCGGCTACAACGCGGCCACCGGCGAGTTCGGCGACATGCTGCAGTTCGGCATCCTGGACCCGACCAAGGTGACCCGTTCGGCGCTGCAGAACGCGGCCTCGATCGCCGGCCTGATGATCACCACCGAAGCCATGGTGGCCGAAGCTCCGAAGAAGGACGAGCCGGCCATGGGCGGCGCCGGTGGCATGGGCGGCATGGGTGGCATGGGCGGCATGGACTTCTAAGTCCCCGCTGTCACCCTGCAATGAAAAACCCCGCCGGAAGGCGGGGTTTTTTTGTGGCCGGTCGGAATCAAAGTAGATCCACGCCATGCGTGGATGCCGCTCCCAGGCGGGGATCTACGCGCGGCCCTCGCGCCGCTGCAGCCACAGGTGGGCCACCAGCAGGGCCAGCGCGCCTCCCGCGATCATGCCCTGCACCCACGGCAGCTCCGTGATCGGCGCAAGCAGCAGGCCCGCCGCCATGCCGATCAGACTGGCGCCAGCTCCCACCCGCTGACGTCGCTGCCGATGTGCCGCCTGGCGATGGCGTGCAGCGATGCACAGACGTCGTGCACCCGGCTTCAACACCGCTTCGGCAATGGCATCGATCTCTGGGCGATTCATCCTGTCTCCTGCATTGCATCCGTGTCTGCATGCTGCACGACTGCGGGACCTGTGTGCAACGGTAACGCTTCGATCATCTGACAAACGCCTTCGCCGCGCCGTACTCCCACTGCCACGGCACGCCGGTGTCGCCCAGCACGAACGCCACCAAGGCCGGGAAGGCCGCCTCTGCCCGCACATCGTTGCCCAGGATCACCACGCAGCGCTGGTGCTGCTCCATGCATACCAGCGTATTGCCCACCGTATCGTCGTGGCCGCCCTTGTAGAAGCCTGCGCCCTGCGGGCCGAGAAACGTCACCACGCCCAGGCCAGCCGCCAGGTCCTTGCGCTGCTGCGCCTTCGGCAGCTCCGGCTGCAGGGTGGGGAACTGGCTGGCGGTGGTGATCTGCAGCTGCGGCCGCACCAGCTCCCTGCGCATCGCCGCTGACAATCCATCGCCGCGCACGTAGCCAGCGGCGAAACGGGCCATATCGGCGATGGTGGTATCCATCGAACCAGCCGCACGCACGCGGCTGCGTTCATCGTGCGGCTCTGTATTGCCTTCGGCGGTCCAGCCAGCGGCCAGGTTGCCGGCGAAATCCGCGCGCCACAGCATGCTGGTGCGCGCCATGCCGAAGCGATCGAACACGCGCTGCTGCATCAACGCACCCACATCCTCGCCCAGCCGCCCGCGTTCGATCACGAACTGCAACAGGATCAGTCCTTCTCCGGAATACCCATATCGACTACCCGGATCGAAGTGGAACTTCAGGCGCCCATCGGGCTCCAGAAAGCCGAAGTTGGCAAAGCCACTGGAATGGTTGAGCAGCAGGCGTGGGGTGAGCTGGCGCCAGCGGGCATCTCCGGCCAGCACACTGTAGTCGGCGTACTTCTTCGGTTCCGGTGGATAGTCCGGCAGCAGTTTGTCCAGGGCGGTAGCGATGCTGGCATCCAGATCGATCCGCGCGTCCTGCGCCAGCTGTGCGACCAGATGGCCGAAAGCCATCTTGGTCAGTGACGCAGCGTACATCACGGTGTCGGTGCGCAGCGGCTCGCCTGCGGCGTTGCGTTCACCGTAGGCGGCCACATGCACCACCTTGCCGCCATCGATCACCGCCAGCGCCATGCCGCGCGCGTGGGCCGCCTGCATCAGCCGCTGTGCTTCGGCATCGATGCGAGTGGGCGAGGGCACGGGTGGCGGCGCGGCCAGTACCGCCAGCGGGAGCAGCGTCAGCAACATCAGGGTGGCACGGCACATGCGTGGAACTCCTGGTGGGGCGTGGCGCGATGCTACCGCAGCTTCGGCTGCTTCCACCCCTTGTGCCAGGAGCGCGCCCTGCGTGGATCGGCGGCTGGCCCGGCCAGTCTTGCACTCTGTTGTGGCGTGAATATGATTAGGCGCCTAAACAGAACGGAAATCATGATGCTCGAGGCAAAGCATGGCGCCCTTCTGGACGAGGCCCGGCGGCGCGGCCACGCCAATGTCGCCCAGCTGCATCTGTGCTTCCAGTTGCTGTCGCTGTCCTCGACAATCGATCGCGACTGCGCCGCCCGGCTGGCACCACACGGGCTCAGTGAGGGTCGCTTCATCGTGCTGTTCCTGTTGCATGGGGCCGGCGGCACGTTGCCGCCCCACGTGCTGGCCGAGCGCGCAGGCGTGACCCGTGCCACCATCAGTGGCCTGTTGGATGGCCTGCAGCGCGAAGGACTGCTGCAGCGTCGCTGCGATGCCGAGGATGGCCGCCGCCTGCAGATCGTACTGACGGGACCGGGTAAGCGCTTGGCCGAGACGCTGTTCGACCAGCACACGCAGTGGATCGGTGGCCTGTTCAATGGTCTGGACTCCGATGAACAGCAGCACCTGTCGCGATTGCTGCATAAGGTCTGGCAGCACACCGATGCCGGACGAGAGCCTGCAGCATGAGCCCGGCGATTGCGGCGGAACGGCTGCATGCCCTCAACACTGGCAGCGTCGCCGCCACCCATCTGGCCGAATGCCTGGCAGTGGATTTCGCCGCGCTGCTGCAGGTGGTAGCGCCTGCGCTTGCACCGGAAGCGCTGCAACGCATGCAGGATGCTTCAGGCAAGGGCATCACACTGCGCATGGCCTTGGCTGCGCAACTGCTGCGTGAGGCGGGGCAGGGCGATCCCGTGCAATGGCAGGACCATGCGTCCGACACCGTGCGCGGCTGGGCCTGCTACCTGATCGGCAGCGATGCCCGCGCGACGTTGGCAGAGAAGCTGCAGCAGATGCGCACGCTGGCCGACGATCCACACTTCGGTGTGCGCGAATGGGCGTGGCTGGCGCTACGCACGGACATCGTTGCCGCGCCGATGCAGGCGCTTGAGTACCTGCAACCGTGGACACAGGAAACTTCGCCGTACCTGCGCCGCTTCGCCTGCGAAGCACTGCGTCCGCGCGGTGTCTGGGCCACACATATCGCGCTGTTCAAGCAGCACCCTGAACATGCATTGCCGATGCTGGAAGCACTGGCTGACGACCCGGAACGCTACGTGCAGGATTCGGTCGGCAACTGGCTCAATGATGCCGGCAAGACTCAGCCGAAGTGGCTGCGCGTGCTGTGCACGCGTTGGCAGCACGAGCGCCACAGCGACGCCAACGCCTACATCCGCAAACGCGCACTGCGCTCGCTCCGGTAGTGCCGGATGCTGGCCGACAACCCCGCAACCCCGTCAACCTCAAGGAAGAACCACCATGTCGCACACCTTCATCGAGCTCTATACCGCCACGCCGGCCTGGACCACACTGCCGCCCGAGCAGCGGAATGCCTTCTTCGCCCGTATTGGCGCCGGCATGCAGCAGTTCGATCCAGCCCGCATCACGCCGCTGGCGATGGGCCGCATTGCCAGGGACGTACCGCATAGCAGCGATGAACAGTTCTATGCGGTCTGGCGCTGCGCGAGCCGCGAGGAGGTCGATGCGCTGGTGGCTGGCATTGCCGCTACCGGCTGGCATGAGTACTTCACCACCACCCATGCGGTGGGCGCGATGGACAGCATGGCCCAGCACTTGGCCGACCTGGCCGCCTTGTAGCGGGGCGGCAGACGCCGGCAGATCCCGGTCCTCGGCATGGGCGGCACATGCGCCTGTCACCGATACACGGTAAACAGTGCGTTGCCCATGTCCATCCGCAGGGACGTTGATCATGCAGAGCAAGCTCGAGGTCACGCTGTTCGGTCCGCTTGGCGAGTGCCCGGCATTGCAGTTGCCGGGGCAGGAGAACCCGTCGGTGGCCATCCCGGAATCGGCCCTGCGTCGATTGGTCTCCGACCTCTACACCGCACGCTCCCTGCTCAACCCCGAGCAGCTGGACGAGGCCCGGCAGGAGCTGGATCGGGTGCTGGAGCGCTGGGCCGATATCCACGAAGGCCTGCTGCTGGACGTGGAAGTGCATGGCAGATGAGCGACGTTGCACGGCGACCACCGCGTGGGCTGCGCGGGCGGGCGCATCGTTGAACCGCGCCCCAGTTGCGGATGAAACATTTTGCACTGCGCAAAAGCTGTGCTATCAATAGATCCCATGAACGCAGCCGCTACCCGTTTTTACTGGTATTACTTTCCGAAGCCACTGGCGGAGGAAGGACTGCGCTCACCCTGAAGAAAGCTTCAGACGCATTCCCGAAAGCCGCCAGCGAACCTGGCGGCTTTTTTCATGCCGCCGCGCTGGGGACCCCCAACGTTCCGGAGATCTCCTGCAATGCCCCCGCACACCGACGACCTGCGTATCCGCACCATCGAACCGCTGACACCGCCTGCCCAGCTGCTGGCGATGCTGCCGTGTGACGATGAAGCCTCCGGCACCGTCAGCGCCTCGCGCGCGGCCCTGCACCAGATCCTGCATGGCCGCGACGACCGCCTGGCAGTGGTGGTAGGCCCGTGCTCGATCCACGACCCGAAGGCCGCCATCGAGTACGCCCAGCGCCTGAAGCCGCTGCGCGACGCGCTGGCCGGTGAACTGGAAATCGTCATGCGCGTGTACTTCGAGAAGCCGCGCACCACGTTGGGCTGGAAGGGCCTGATCAACGATCCGGACCTGGACGGCAGCTTCAGGATCGACAAGGGCCTGCGCATCGCGCGCGGCCTGCTGCGCGACATCAACAAGCTGGGCCTGGCGGCCGGTGTCGAGTTCCTCGATGTGATCTCGCCGCAGTACATCGCCGACCTGGTGGCATGGGGCGCGATCGGCGCACGCACCACCGAAAGCCAGGTACATCGTGAGCTGGCGTCGGGGTTGTCGTGCCCGGTCGGCTTCAAGAATGGCACCGATGGCAACGTGAAGATCGCCGCTGACGCGGTGGGTGCTGCGTCCAATCCGCATCACTTCCTGTCGGTCACCAAGCAGGGCGGCACCGCCATCGTGTCGACCACCGGCAACCCCGACTGCCATGTGATCCTGCGCGGCGGCAAGCAGCCGAACTACGACGCAGGCAGTGTTGCCGAGGCCTGCCAGGTGCTGGCCAAGGCCAAGCTGCCAGCGCGCCTGATGATCGACGCCAGCCATGCCAACAGCCTGAAGAACCCGGAAAACCAGCCAAAGGTGATCGACGACATCGCTGTTCAGCTGGAAGACGGCGAACAGCGCATCGTGGGCGTGATGATCGAGAGCCATCTGGTCGGTGGCCGCCAGGAACTGGTGGAAGGCCAACCGCTGGTCTATGGGCAGAGCATCACCGATGGCTGCATCGACTGGGACACCACCGTGACGGTGCTGGAGCGGCTGGCCGCGGCCGTGCGCGCCCGCCGTGAAGTGAAGGTGTCCGAAGCCGCCTGATGGAAGCCGCCTGAGTGCGGCACGTGTGTGGATGGCGGCCAGCGCCTGCGGGGGTGCGGCCGCGATCAGGGCCGGTCGGAGTTGGAGACCGGCCCATCTGCACCGGCGATGCGCCTGGCGCTGCGCATGAGCGACAGCGCCAGGTACATCGCCGGGGTGGTGAGAACGATGGATGGGGCCTTCATGTAGCGTCGAGCCCGCGAAGCGCGGGGCTTTGTAGAAGATCCGCTCCACGTACGCTCCAGGTCACGTCACAATGCCACTTCCTGTTTGGTGGCCGCAGCCATGAAAGAACTGATCATTCCAGAAGCCGCACAGCGCGATGAGGATTCCATCGAGATGATCCGCGTGTGGATTGCCGAACGGGGATTGCATGCTTCGCTGAACGTTGGCCTGTATGGCGATCGTCCTGGCATTCGAGAGGAGCATGCGTGGGGACGCATCCTGGCAGACGTCGCCCAGCATGTCGCAGATGCTCTGGTCGTGAGTGGCGGGATGGACCGCGGCGCGGCGATCAACGCGATCAAGGATGCATTCGATGAAGAGCTGCGGGCGCCGTCCAGTGGGCGCTCGGGGGGATTCGTGGTCCGCCACTGAGGGACCAGATGGGCGCCGCGGCGCTGGAGACAGCGTCCCAACGCAACACGGCAACAAGCGCTGGGCGACGTGGAGAACGCGAACTTCAATGCACTTCGTCGTGGTACACGAACTTCGGCATTTCCCAGCGGTAGTGGATCGCCAGCAGGCGCAGCGCGAAGCCGCCGCCGAGGCAGCACAGGATTGCGGTGGCATCGGCCACGCCCCAGTGCAGCAGCAACAGGTAGGCCGCGCCGGTCAGCAGCGCGATGATCGCGTACAGCTCCTTCTGGAAGATGAGTGGTACCTCGTTGCAGAGGATGTCGCGCAGCACGCCGCCGAACGCGCCGGTCAGCATGCCGGCGATCAGCACGATGGGCATGGCATGGCCGGCCTCGCGCGCGATAGAGCAGCCGATCAGGGTGAAGGCGATCAGGCCCAGGCCGTCGAGCACCAGGAAGGTGCGGCGGAAGTGGTGCATCCAGCGTGCGACCCAGGTGGCGATCAGTGCCGCGCACACGGTGAAGCCGAGGTACTCGGGATGTTTGACCCAGCCCAGCGGATAGTGGCCAAGAAGGATGTCGCGCAGTGAACCACCACCGAGGGCAGTGACGCAGGCGATCATGACCACGCCGAACAGGTCCATGCGGCGGCGGCCGGCGGACAGTGCGCCGGTCATGGCTTCGGCGGAAATGGCGATCAGGTAGATGACGGACAGCAGCATGGGACAGGCTCCGGGCGCGGTGGGGCCGGCCATGCGCGACTACCGCCACTGCCTGCGCAATGACGGGATGACGATGACCGGTGCCGCTCCCGCTGTCCTTTTGCCTGAGAGTTCAGCGGCATGGGCCGCGTGCCCCTTCGGCGGATCGTCCCAGGCGTGCCCGGTGACCTCTCTCCAGCTCGGCGAGTCGAATGCATGGTTGGTGGGATTCCAGCCCACCGGCCTGAGCGATCATGGGAGCCTGCGCCTTCGGCGGGCGCCAGCGCGGCGCCTCTCTCCTGCATTCGGGCGCCAGTATATCCGCTGCAGTGCAGCACGGCATAATCCGGGCATGACTCCGTCCCTCCGCCCCTGGTTCCTGTACCTGCTCGAATGCCGCGACGGCAGCTATTACGCTGGCATCAGCACCGACGTGGACGCGCGTTTCGCCGCCCACCAGGCCGGCAAGGGCGCGCGCTACACCCGGGCGCGGCCACCGCTGCGCGTGCTGGCCGTGCGCGAGTACCCGGACCGGGCCGCCGCGTCACGGGCCGAATGGCAGCTCAAGCAGCAGCCGCGCGAACGCAAGCTGGCCTGGCTGCAGGCCCCGGATCCTGCGCTTCTGTAGAGCCGAGCCCACGCTCGGCTCCGGGTTCTGTAGATTCACGCCATGCGTGGATGGGCTGCCGGGCCATGCGATGATCGCTCCGCGCCAAGCGCTGGAGACCCGGATGTCCACCTTTGCTTTTCAGCACGACTGTCGGTCATTGTCGTCGCTGTGGTACCCGAAACCGAAGGCGCCGTGAACGATGCGCGCCGCCGGCAAAGCATGGATCTCCATCGTCGTGCTGGTCGCCGGCATCGCGCTGTTGCCTGGCCTGCTGTACCTGCTCGGGCTGGCATTGGCAGGCGGTCGGCCGAAGCCGGCCGGCCGTGTGCCCAGTGGTGTGGCTGCGTGCAGCAGTGAGCCACGGGCGGGATACCACGCGATGAACCCCTGGCGCTTCACCGCCCAGTTCTTCGACAAGGACGTGATGAAGAAGGTGCCTGAAGTTGAGCGTGAGGCCTTCTGGATTGCCCGGCGCCACCCGTGGCGGCAACCGCAGCGCGGCATGCCGCGCTGGCATCTCAGTAGTACCGCATTGACGATCTGGATCACCCGGCATTGGAGTACCGCGCAGATTGCCGACACCGCGAGGAAGGAGGACCTCTGTCGGACCGGGTCGAAACGGTGGGTGTCCGGTGGCCCGATGAACCGGTAGATCCGACGCCATGCGTGGAGGGTGTTGACGGGGTCAGAATCCTTTCCTGCGGAAAGGGATCCGACCCCGCTGCGTGCAGCCCTACCGCTTCGGCTGCCGGTCGTCGCGGTCATCACCGAAGATGATTCGCGCACTGCGCTGGTAGCTCCAATACGCGACCGCCCAGTTCAGCAGCACCACGATGCGGTTGCGGAAGCCGATCAGGAAGAACACGTGCGCGGCCAGCCAGAACCACCACGCCAGCACGCCCGACAGCTGCAGTCGGCCCAGGTGCACGATCGCGGCCATGCGGCCGATGGTGGCGAGGTTGCCGTAGTCCGCGTACTTGAACGGACCGGGTTCGGGCTTGCCGTGCAGGCGCGCGCGGATGACCTCGGCCACGTACTTGCCCATCTGCTTGGCCGCGGGCGCCACACCGGGTACCGGCTTGCCGTCGGCCTGGCTCAGTGCGGCCAGGTCGCCGGCCACGAACAGCTCTGGGTGATCGGGCAGGGTCAGGTCCGGTTGCACCGGCACGCGGCCCGCGCGGTCCAGCGGCACGTCCAGCGTGCGCGCCAGCGGTGAAGCGGCCACGCCGGCGGCCCAGACCACGGTGCGTGCCGGCACGAACTGGTCACCGAGCGTGAAGCCCTGGCTGCCGATGTCGCTCACCGGGGTACCGGTCAGCACTTCCACGCCCAGCTTCTCCAGCTGCCGACGCGCCTTCAGCGAAAGCACTTCCGGGAACGAGGACAGCACGCGCGGCCCGGCCTCGATCAGCCGCACTTTCGCACTTGCCGGATCAATGTGGCGGAACTCGTTGCGCAGCGTGTGGCGCGCGATCTCGGCCAGCGTGCCGGCCAGTTCGACGCCAGTGGGACCACCACCGACGACGGCGAAACTCAGCCACGCCGCCTTCTTTGCCGGGTCCGGTTCGGCCTCGGCACGCTCGAACGCCAGCAGCAGCTTGCGGCGCAGCGCGATGGCATCGTCCAGCGTCTTCAGGCCGGGCGCATCATCGGCCCACTGGTCATTGCCGAAGTAGGCGTGGGTGGCGCCGGTGGCCAGCAGCAGGCTGTCGTAGTCCAGCGCGCTGCCATCGGCCATGCGGATCTGCCGGGCCTGCTTGTCGATGGCCACCACTTCGCCGAGGCGGACTTCCACATTGCGCTGGTTGCCGAGGATGTGGCGCAGCGGTGCGGCGATATCTGGCGCGGACAGGCCGGCGGTGGCCACCTGGTACAGCAGCGGCTGGAAGAGGTGATGGTTGCGGCGGTCGACCAGGGTGATGCGTATGCGCTCGCGGGCCAGGGCACGGGTGGCCCAGAGACCGGCAAAACCGCCGCCGACAACAACCAGGTGGGGAACGCGCTCGCGACTCATCGACTCACTCCAGTGGGGGCATTGGGGGAAGCGCCTGGCATCTTCGCATGATGGCCACCTGTCACGTCAGCGCCTGCCCGGATCGGCGATACTCGGGTTCAGGCAACCGCCCGTGAGGAGCCCATGAGCGAACCGGAAAAGCGCATCGCCCTGTTGATCGACGCCGACAATGCGCCGGCCTCGAAGATCGACGAGGTCCTGGCCGAAGTCGCCCGCTACGGCGTGGCCAACGTGCGCCGTGCCTACGGCAACTGGAAGAGCCCGCGGTTGAAGGGCTGGGAAGCGGTGCTGCACGAATATGCGATCCGCCCGATCCAGCAGTTTGCCTACAGCAAGGGCAAGAATGCCTCGGACATGGCGATGGTGATCGACGCCATGGATCTGCTGTACGCACGCAATCTGGATGGCTTCGCCATCGTGTCCAGCGATGCCGATTTCACCCCGATGGTGATGCGCCTGCTCACCGATGGCGTGAAGGTGTACGGCTTCGGCGAGAAGAAGACGCCCGAGCCATTCGTCAACGCGTGCTCGAAGTTCACCTACCTGGAAGCGCTGGGCCAGACCCACGCCAGCGTGCCGGATACCGAACAGGCCTCCAGCGAACAGGCCTCGAACGAGCCGGTGGCCAACGACGATGCGCGGCCGCGCAAGAGCGGTGCGGAAATGCGCAGCGACACCCGGCTGGTGAAGATGCTGCGCCGCGCGGTGTCCTCGGCCGAGGGCGAGGATGGCTGGTCGCATCTGGGGCCGGTTGGCAGCCAGATCGGCAACCAGGCCTCGTTCGATCCGCGCAACTATGGTTACGGGAAGTTGAGTGACCTGTTGGCGGCGATCGGCCTGTTCGAACTGAAGAAGGACGGCAAGTCGTCCTACGTGCGCGCGCTGCCGAAGAAAAACCGGTAGTGCTGGCCGCTGGCCGGCACATCACCCAAACCAATCAGATCACCCGTGCTTCCGAATTCGCATAGCCGTCGGCGAACCCGGTGGCGAAATCCTCAATGCCGTTGAAGGCCAGCAGCAACAGGCCCGCACACAGCAGCAGATTGCGATTGGAGCGGCGGTAGCCCAACACCAGCATCCCCAGCCCTGCTGCCAGCAGAACGTAGTTCAAAGCATCCCATGCAGTCACGTCGTCTCTCCCTGTGGATGGGCGTATCGTAGCGTTTCCGCGCCACCGTGGCGCACTGCTGCAGGCAAGGAAATCCGCAATGTTGAAGATCTGGGGCCGCCGCAATTCCAGTAACGTCCGCAAGGTGCTGTGGTGCGCCGAGGAGATCGGCCTGCCGTATGAATCCATCGAAGTCGGTGGCAGCCACGGCGGCACGCAGACGCCGGAGTACCAGGCGATGAATCCCAATAGCCTGGTGCCGGTGATCGAAGACCATGGCCTGCCGCTGTGGGAATCGAACGCCATCGTGCGCTATCTGAGCGCACGCTACGCATTGGGCACGCTGTACGCCGAAGACCCGATGGAGCGTGCCCAGGCCGAGAAGTGGATGGACTGGAGCACCTCGCGGATGGCGCCGCTGTACAGCGACCTGATCTGGGGCATCATGCGCACCGCCCCGGCCGACCGGGACGAATCGCGGATCAATGCCGCGATCGTGCGCGCCGGCGATTACCTGGCGATGGCCGATGCCACGCTGGCCAAACAGCCGTGGCTGTCGGGCGACAAGTTCGCGATGGGTGATATTCCGCTGGGCTCGCTGATCTACGCCTGGTACGAGCTGCCGATCCAGCGGCCGGAACTGCCGCACCTGGCCGAGTGGTACGCCCGCCTGCGCGAGCGGCCGGCCTACCAGCGCGGCGTGATGTCGCCGCTGACGTAAGCACTGCCCGGTGCTGAAACGCAGCCGAGCATGGCTCGGCTCTACGGTAGTGCCGAGCCATGCTCGGCAGTGCTCTACGGGATCAATACAGGTCCGTTGGATCCACATCCAGCGACCAGCGCACCTTGCGTGCTTCCGGCAGCGCGTACAGCTGTGGCACCAGCTGCGAAAGCACGCCATGCAGTGGCGGCCGCTGCATGGCAGACAGCAGCAGCTGCGTACGCTGGTAGCCAGCGCGGCGTGGCATCGGTGCTGGCATCGGCCCGTAGGCCTCGACCACGTCCTGCTCGCCCAGCAACTGTCGTGCGGCCAGCAGGAACGCATTGGCATGCTCCACCTGCTGCGCTTCGGCGCGCATCAGCGCCAGGTGCGCGAATGGCGGGAATCCTGCGGCTTGCCGCTGATTCAACTCCGCCTGTGCGAACGGGTGGTAGCCACCGCTGACCAGCGTTTCCAGCAGTGGATGCCCGGGGTGATGGGTCTGCAGCCAGACCTCGCCGGGATCACGTGCACGACCCGCACGGCCCGCCACCTGGATCAGCTGCTGCGCCAGCTTCTCGCTGGCGCGGAAGTCAGCGGAGAACAGGCCTTCGTCGATGCCCACCACCACCACCAGGGTCAGCTTCGGCAGGTCGTGGCCCTTGGCCAGTATCTGCGTGCCGACCAGGATGCCGGGCTGGTCGCCCAGTCTCGCCAGCTGCTGTTCCAGTGCATCGCGACGTGACGTGGTGCCGCGGTCGATGCGCACCACAGGGACGTCGGCGAAGGCCGCGGTGAGATGCTCTTCCAGGCGTTCGGTGCCGATGCCCTGCGGTTGCAGCGCCAGGCTGCCGCAGGCCGGGCATGCCAGCGGTGCCGGTTGTCGCGCGCCGCAATGATGGCACTGCAGGCGGCGGCCGCCGCCATGCACGGTCATCGGTGCATCGCAGCGGTTGCACGGTGCGGTCCAGCCGCAGTCGTGGCACAGCAGTACCGGCGCGTAGCCACGCCGGTTCTTGAACACCAGCACCTGTTGGCCGCGCTGCAGGTGCTCGTCGATGCCGGCCAGCACATCAGCCGAGAGGCCATCGTGCAGCGGCCGCTTGCGCACATCGAGGATGCGCACACGCGGTGGCCGCGCATCACCGGCACGCTGCTTCAGGCGCAGGTGGGTGTAGCGCCCGGCGTAGGCGTTATGCAGCGTTTCCAGCGAAGGGGTGGCACTGCCGAGCAGCACCGGAATGCCGAGCGCCTTGGCCCGGACCAGAGCGAAATCGCGCGCGTGATAGCGGATGCCGTCCTGCTGCTTGTAGCTGCCGTCGTGTTCCTCGTCGATGATCAGCAGCCCGGCCTGCGGCAATGGCGTGAACACCGCCGAGCGGGTGCCGACGATGACCCGTGCCTCGCCGCGCGAAGCCGCAGCCCAGACGCGCGCGCGCTCGTTGTCGTTCAACCCCGAATGCAATGCGTGCACGGCGATGCCAAGGCGGCCGCGGAAGCGTGCCAGGGTCTGCGGGGTCAGACCGATTTCCGGCACCAGCACCAGCGCCTGCCTGCCCTGCGCCAGGCAGTGGATGATGGCCTGCAGGTACACCTCGGTCTTGCCGCTGCCGGTCACGCCATCCAGCAGGAAGGGCTGGAAGCCTTCGGCGGCATTGATGGCGGCCACCGCTTCGGCCTGGTCCGGGTTGAGGGTGGGGCCGGGCAGCGGCTGCGCATGCTGCGGTGCCACCGTCATCGCCACGCGCTCGGCCAGCGCACGCTTGGCCAGGCTGCGCGCGGCGGTGCGCCAGTCCTCCATGCGTTCGCCCAGTACATCCTCATCCACCACGGCCCCGGCCAGCAGTTCGGCCAACTGCCGCGGGCGGCTGCCGGCGCGCAGCTTCCCGCGCTGGGCATGGCCTTCGGGGGTCAACTGCCAGCCCCAGTGGTGGGTGTCGGGCAGGGCTTCGCCATGACGCAGCGGTCCTGGCAGGGCGGTGCTCAGTACCTCGCCCAGCGGTGCGTGGGTGTAACGCGCCAGCCATTGCAGGCTCTGCCACAGCTCCCCCTGCAGCAGCGGCTGCGGGTCGCACCAGGCCAACGCCTGGCGCAGTCCCCGGCCGTCGTCGGTCTGGCCGTGCCCCACCACCACCCCGACCAGCTCGCGGTTGCCGAACGGCACCTTCAGGCGGCAGCCGACCGCAACCGTGGGGCCATCGCCCTCCGGCGACAGGTAGTCGAACAGACGGGGCAGGGGGACGGGCAGGGCGACCTGCAGGGTCGGAAACGGTGAAAGCATCGGGCCAGTGTACCGGGCCATGCGCGCGCGAATGGCGGGGTGGGAGACGGCGGAGCGGCGCCCGTTGAATCATAAATGTCACCTAAATATCGGTGTCCATTGGAGATTCAGGCTTATCCACATGTTCTGTGGATAACGTTGTGCGTTACCGGTCGACGGGAACGCAGGAGGCCGATGGCGACGAGCTCACGCTTGGGTTGGTCAAAAAATAGCCACACTTAAAAACTATTCAAAATCAACAGCTTAAGTGTGAAACATTGCTGAAACAGAGTGAATTCAGCTGCTTGCCGCAGTTTCCCGCGCCGGGAGCGTGGTGCTGTGCACAACCTGCAGCACGAAGTATCCGTGGGCGCAAGTCCTACGGGCGTCGATTGCCTGCCGCTATCATTCCCCCAGACCTTTGGAGTGACCGATGACGGCTGTGCCCGCCCCTGTTTCCTCGACCGCGGCCGGCGCGCTGTCGGCGTTCCTGCGTGGCGTCGAGCGCCGCGCCCTGGTGGTGGCTGAGCTGCAGTGCGGCGATGCCGCGCGCGCCGAACAGACCCTGGTGGCAGTGATGCGCGCGTTCGCGGCCGTTGCCAGCGACCTGCCGATGGCGCAGTGGCCGACCCGCTTCTGGACCCTGCTGGGCCAGCGCCAGGCCCTGCGCGAGCCGATGGGTGGCCAATGGGCGCCACCGTTGGCCGCGCTGGCTGCGATGTCGCCGCTGCCGCGCCTGGCGCTGCTGCTGCGGGTAGGCGGCAGCCTGGACGAGAGCATCGCCACGCGCGTGCTCGACCAGGACGAGGCCGGCTACCAGCACCTGCTGGCCGATGCCTGCCCGCGCGATGCCCAGGGCCAGCCCGATGCCGCGGCCTGGCGACAGTTGGCCGAACAGGTACAGGCGCGCATCCGTGAACTGCCGGCCACGCGCCTGCAGCAGCTTCAGCAGCCGGCGGCACCCGCCGCCCACAATGAAGCGCCGACCTCCAGCTGGCGAGCACCGCAGCGGGACGAGCGCGCGGCAGCCCATGGCAAGCGCCGTCGTACGGACGCCAAGCCGCGCTGGCGTGGTCCGCTGATCCTGCTGGTAACCGTGGCGGTGCTGCTGGCCGCTGCGCTGGGTTGGCGCTACCTGCAGGGACGTTCCTTCGGCAACGATGCGCCGCTGCCGGAAGGCGTCGTGGGCGAGGCCGGTCCGGTGACGGTGGAAGCCCTGCCACCGAGCAAGGTCGACGCCACGCCGGATGCAACGCATGCCCAAGCCAATGACGACGCAGCGATGCTGGCCGATCGCGACTACCCGCTGGTTGCCGATGCTGACCTGTACGCATGGACCGCCGCGGGCGGTCCGCTGCCGGTGGACGAATCGCAAGCCAAGCCGAGCCGACCGGAGCCGGCCAGTGCCACGCTGGAAACCGCCGCCGCCGATGAATAAGTCCGTGTTCGCCAGCCTGTTGCTGGCCTTGCCGCTGTCCCTGTCTGCGGCGCCGCAATCGTTGAACGTGCCATTGCCGCCGCCATCGCCGGCCACCCCGGCCGTGCCGCCGGCTTCGACCGCGGCACCGGCTGGCTTTGCCCAGCTCGATCCGCAGCAGCAGCGCCAGCGCCGCGCCGACTACGCCGCCTGGCGCGCATTGCCGGAAGCCGAGCGCGAGCGCATCCGCCAGGCCGCCGCGCGCTTCAATGCGCTGCCGGCCGATCAACAGCAGCGCATGCGGCAGCAGTTCCAGGCACAGGACCAGGCGTTCCGCGACGGATGGCGGCTGGGCCCGCAGCTGGGCCTGGAGTTCCCCAAGCTGCACGGACTGTTCGGATTCGTGCCGCCGGAGCAACGCGAGTCGGCGCTGGCCGTGCTGCGCCAACTCAGCCCGGCGCAGCTGGCCCAGCTGACCCTGGTCGCGCAGCGCACGCCGCCGCAGGAACGCGATGCGGTACGCAGCGCCTTCCTCGCGGTACCCGCCGCCGAACGCGACAGCTGGCTCAAGCGCCAGGCCGGGCAGTAGAAAAAGGGGACGGAGGGGATTAAGTCGCATTCGGCACTGACTGGCCTGATACGACTTAATCCCCTCCGTCCCCTTTTTGCTTGGGGCAGCCGCAACCCGGCATTCACGCCATGTCATGGGAATGCACGCGCTGCCCGCGTAAGATGGGCGCCCGCAACCCGGTGCCTGTGCCCTTCGCGCGCAACCGCAGTTCGCGTCAAGCACCTTATGTCTACTGCAACCTCCACGCCGCGCTTCAGCAAGGAAGTCGGCGCCACCGGTCTGCTCGCCCTGCCGCTCGTGCTGGGCCATGTGTCCACCGGTCTGATCTCCTTCGTCGACAACGTGATTGCCGGCCACCACGCCACGGCCACCCTTGCCGCAGTCACCATCGGTACCGCCCTGCTGTGGCTGCCGATGCTGATTCCGATCGGCACCCTGATCTCGCTCACCGCCTCGGTGTCGCAGCTGCACGGCGCTGGCCGCGAGCGCGAGATCGGCCCGCTGTTCCGCCAGGCGCTGTGGCTGGCGTTGGGCTTGGGCCTGATCATGTTCACCTTCCTTACGGTGGTGCCGCCGCTGCTGCCGGCCTTCGGCATCGCACCGGACATCGTGCCGGGGGCGACTGCGTTCCTGCATGCGGTGCGCTGGGGCGGCCCGGCGCTGACCCTGTACTTCTGCATGCGCTACCTCAGCGAAGGCATGCACTGGACACTGCCCACCATGCTGCTTGGCTTCGGTGGCCTGCTGGTGCTGGCGCCGCTGGGCTATGTGCTGGCCAATGGCAAGCTCGGTTTCCCGGAACTGGGTGCGGAAGGCCTGGGCATCGCTTCGGCGGTGATGATGTGGCTGCAGGCCACGGCGTTTGCCCTCTATCTGTGGCGCACCAAGCGCTTTGCCCACCTGCAGCTGTTCTCGCATTTCGAAGGGCCGCGCTGGAAGGCGATCTGGGAGCTGCTGCGCACCGGCCTGCCGATCGGCATCACCGTGCTGATGGAAGGTGGCTTGTTCATCGTCACCGCGTTGCTGATCGGTCGCCTGGGTGCCAATGAAGCGGCGGCGCACCAGATCGCGATCAACGTCGCGCAGCTGTGCTTCATGATTCCGATGGGCGTGGCCGAGGCCACCACCGTGCGCGTCGGCCATGCGGTCGGCCGTGGCGATGGCTTCGGCGTGCGACGCGCGGCCTGGGCCGGTTACGCGATCATCATGGGCACGCAGACGCTGTCGGCGGCGGTGCTGCTGTTCGGCCACGACGCCATCGTCGGCGTGTACACCAACGACCTGGCGGTGGCCGGGCTGGCCTCGACCCTGCTGCTGTACGCGGCCACCTTCCAGTTCCCGGACGGCATCCAGGTACTGTCGGCCGGTGCGCTGCGCGGCCTGAAGGACACCCGCGTGCCGATGTTCATCGCCATGTTCGCGTACTGGGGCCTGGGCATGCCGCTCGGCGCCGGGCTCGGCCTGGGGCTGGGCATGGGCCCGCAGGGCATGTGGATCGGCCTGATCGTCGGCCTGACTGCCGCTGCCATCCTGATGGGCTGGCGCCTGCGCCGCAGCAGCCTGCGCATCGGCCAGTCGATGCTGTCCTGATCGTCCCGCCCGCCTGCCCACCCATGGCGGGCGATCCCCTGACTTGTGTCCGATGCCGCATCACGCGGCAACGGCTATGCTGGTACCACGGCAAGAAGCCATCCGGAGCGTTCCATGAATCACCCCGTGCCCCCGCTGCCCCCGGCGCGTCGCAATCCCGTCGCCAGTTTCTTCATCGGGCTGTGGGACGTCATGAACTTCACCCGCCGGTTGATCCTCAACCTGGTGTTCTTCGGCCTGCTGTTCCTGCTGCTGGTGATGTTCGTCATCGCCGCCGGCATGGGCGCCGGTGCCAGCAAGTCGCTGCAGGACCGCACCACCCTGGTGATCGCGCCGGAAGGCCGCCTGGTCGAGCAGTTCAGCGCCGATCCGGTCAGCCGCGCGCTGGCCAAGGCGGTGGGTGACAACGGTGCCGAAGAGATCCAGCTGCGCGACCTGCTGCGGGTGATCGAGTCGGCCAAGGAAGACAAGAAGATCGAGCGCGTGGTGCTGGAACTGGACAAGCTGCAGCCGTCCGGCTTCGCCTCGCTGCGTGAAGTGGCCGCCGCGCTGCAGGACCTGCGTGCGTCCGGCAAGCAGCTGGTGGCCTACAGCGAGAGCATGGGCCAGTCGCAGTACCTGCTGGCCGCGCAGGCCGACGAGGTCTACCTGGACCCGATGGGCTCGGTCGTGCTCGAGGGCCTCGGCCGCTACCGCCAGTATTTCCGCACCGGCCTGCAGGACAAGCTGGGCGTGGACGTGCACCTGTTCAAGGTGGGCGAGTACAAGTCCGCGGCCGAGCCGTACGTGCTCGACGCGGCGTCACCGGCCTCCAAGGAAGCCGACCTGTTCTGGATGAACGACGTCTGGCAGCGTTACCTGGGCGACATCGCCAAGGCCCGCCGCCTGGATCCGGCACAGCTGGCCGCCGGCATCGACACGCTGCCGGAAGGCATCGCTGCTGCTGGTGGTGATCTGGCCAAGTTCGCCCTGCAGCAGAAGCTGGTGACCGCGCTGAAGACCCGCGAAGAGTTCGAGGACCTGATGATCGAGCGCGGCGTGGCCGACGAAGATGCCGACGGTGGCTTCCGCAACGTCGACTTCGGCACCTACCTGGGCCAGCTTGATGCGCGCCGCAAACCGGTCGACAACCGTCCGCAGGTGGCAGTGGTGGTGGCGTCCGGCGAGATCAGCGGCGGTGACCTGCCGGCCGGCCGCATCGGTGGCGAATCGACGTCGGCGCTGCTGCGTGCCGCGCGCGACGACGACGATGTCAAGGCGGTCGTGCTGCGCGTGGATTCGCCGGGCGGAGAAGTGTTCGCTTCCGAGCAGATCCGCCGTGAAGTGGTCGCCCTGCAGGCCGCCGGCAAGCCGGTGGTCGTATCGATGGGCGACCTGGCCGCCTCCGGTGGCTACTGGATCAGCATGAACGCCGATCGCATCTACGCCGATCCGTCGACGATCACCGGTTCGATCGGCATCTTCGGCATGGTGCCGAACTTCAGCCGCGCGCTGGACAAGATCGGCGTGCACACCGATGGCGTCGGCACCACCCGCTTCGCCGGTGCGTTCGATGTCACCCGGCCGATGGATCCGGCCGTGGGCCAGGTCATCCAGTCGGTGATCAACAAGGGCTACGCCGACTTCACCGGTCGCGTCGCCGACGCCCGCAAGAAGCCTGTCGAGGCCGTCGACGAAGTGGCCCGTGGCCGCGTGTGGAGCGGTGCGCAGGCCAAGGAACGTGGCCTGGTCGATGCCTTCGGTGGGCTGAAGGATGCCGTGGCCGACGCCGCCAGCCGTGCCAAGCTGGGCAAGGCCGACGCTTATCGCGTGCGCTACATCGAGAAGGCGGCCACGCCGTTCGCGCAGTTCGTCAGCGGTTTCGCCGGCAGCCGCGCTGGTGCCTGGATGCTGTCCGATTCGGGCATGGCGCGGATGCTGCTGGCGCGCACGATGCCGGAAGTGGATACGCAGCTGCGCTTTGTCGAGAACGCGGCCCGCGAAAAGGGCAATGGCGCACCGGTGAAGGCGCTGGCGTACTGCTTCTGCGGGTTCTGACCGGAGCACATCCACGCATGGCGTGGATCTACTGTAAACGCCCGGCTTCGGCCGGGCGTTCTCGTTGGTGGGGTCGGATCCCTTTGCCCGCAAAGGGTTCTGACCCCACAGGTCACTGCGTCGCGTCGGCCTCGGCCTTGCGCTCGCCCGCAGCGGCGTCATCGACGGATTTCTGCGCGCCCTTGGCGCGGTCCAGCGGCCCCTGCATCGCGCGCGCCATCGCCTTGGGCACCGGTGGCTTCTCCGGGTTCGGCGTTGGCGGGCGCTGGCAGGCGGACAGCAGCACGGTGGCCAGCAGGGACGTGGACAGGACCAGGATGCGCATGGCGGCACTCCGTGATGGGCGTGCGGGCAGTGTCGCATCCTCGGCAGGGGGCGGCCGTGAGCGCGTATCCTTGTTGCATCGAAACACAGCGGGCGCGGCCCCGGAGGACTCATGACCCAGCAACGGTGGCGGCTGGACGGCCAGACTGCCCTGATCACCGGCGCCAGTGCCGGCATCGGCCTGGCCATCGCGCATGAACTGGCCGGGTTCGGTGCCGACCTGATGATCGTCGGCCGCGATATCGACATGCTGGAGACCGCGCGCGACGAGTTGCTGGATGTGTATCCGCAGATGCAGGTGCATGCGCTGGCCGCCGATGTTTCCGACGACGAGGACCGCCGCCAGATCCTGGACTGGGTGGAGGACCACAGCGATGGCCTGCATATCCTGGTAAACAACGCCGGCGGCAACGTCACCAAGGCGGCCACCGAGTACTCCGAAGACGAGTGGCGCAAGATCTTCGAGACCAACCTGTTCTCGGCGTTCGAGCTGTCGCGCTACGCACATCCGCTGCTGGCACGCCACGCGTCGTCGTCCATCGTCAACGTCGGCAGCGTGTCCGGCCTGACCCATGTGCGCAGTGGCGTGGTCTACGGCATGACCAAGGCGGCGATGCACCAGATGACCCGCAACCTGGCCGTCGAGTGGGCCGAAGATGGCATCCGCGTCAACGCAGTGGCACCGTGGTACATCCGTACCCGGCGCACGTCCGGCCCGTTGTCGGACCCGGACTACTACGAGGAAGTGATCGATCGCACGCCGATGCGTCGTATCGGCGAGCCGGAGGAAGTGGCTGCGGCCGTGGGCTTCCTGTGCCTGCCGGCAGCCAGCTACGTTACCGGCGAGTGCATCGCGGTGGACGGCGGCTTCCTGCGCTACGGGTTCTGATCTTCGGAAGGGTAGTGCCGGCCGCTGGCCGGCAACCACAGGATATTCAGTTGATTGCAGTTGCCGGCCAGCGGCCGGCACTACCGGATGGCGGTCACCCCGGCACCGGGCAGTTGCTGGCCTCCAGCACACCCTGCAACCGCTCGCGGTCCTTGCGCGCGCTGTCGCGGTTCTCGGGCGCGGCGAAGCGCTCCCGGCCGCGGGCATCGCGGAAGCGCTGCTGCCAGGCACCGCAGCGCTGCGCTTCGGGAAGCGCTTCGCACTGATCGCGCACCACTTCACAGCTGGCGGCATTCACCGGCGTCACTCCGCCAAGGCCCTGTACTGTCATCAGCTCGCAGCGACCTGGCGCAGCCTCGTACTCGTACAGGTAGCCGCCGCCCTGGCTGTCGGTGCACTGGAAGATAGGAGGAAGCGGCGGCTTCGGTGAACCGTCACTTCCAGCAGCACGGGCCTCGGCATCGCGACGCAGCGTCGCGCTGTCAAGGATCTGGTCGTCTCCTTCGTGTTCGACCATGCCTGCTTCCATGATCGTGCGTCCTTCGTCCGCGCGTCGTGCCTTCGCTGGGGCCGCAGGCGCAACACCCGGGTTGGCCGGCAGCGGCGCGGGTGTTTCCACCGGGGTGGGGGCAGGTTCAGCGGCCACAGGGGCAGCGGCGGCCGGCTGCGCGTTGCCCTTGCCGGGTATGCGCAGCACCTGCTGCTTGCTGCCAGTGGGGCACGGCGTGCGCTGCAGGGTAGGGATGTCACTGCTGCTGGAGGTACAGCGGTAGATCACGCCCTCTTCGGCCAATGCGCTTCCAGGCAGCAGCACCAGGAGCAGCCAGATCACTCGGTTCATGCGTACAGCGTACAGGCTGCGGCGGCTTGCTGCGGTCAGCGTTCGCAATCGCGCGACAGGCGCGCATCGATGCCGCGCTGTTCGTTGCTGAAGGCGGTGCGTTCACTCTGCAGCGCACTGTTGTACCGGCGATCCAGTTCCCAGCGGCGATCACGCAGTCGCGCACAGACTTCCTGCGGCGGCAACGCATGGCAGCTGTCGCGGACCAGCACGCTGCCGGCCGGAACCTGCACGCCCATGCCGATCGAGGGGGGACGATAACCCGCGCCTTCGCCGATCGGCGTGCCGGTGGCCGGGCGCGGTCCGGGGTAGGCCGGGCCGTGATGGGCGTGTGGCAGCCAGACACTGGTCCACAACGGCACCCAGCGCGGATTGCCTTCGTTGTTGTCGCTGGTATAGCGTCGGCCATCATCGCTCACGCATTCGTACATCGGCTGCGGCGGCTGGATGTAGACGTGGCGGACTTCGCGCTCGCGGATGACCGGGGTTTCGCCGGGCGGCGCAGGCGGGGCATCACTGCGCACCACCCGTGGAGCGGGATCGCGCGGGCGCTGCAGGTCGCGAACCTGCTGGCGGCCGCTGTTGCAGGGCGTGTCCTGCAGGGCCACGGCCCCGTTGCTGGAAACGCAGCGGTACACCCGCACGTCTTCGGCTGCGGACGCCGTCCACGGCAGCAGCAGGCACAGGCTGAAGGTGGCGCGCAGCAGGCTCATGGCGGCAGCGTGCGTGATTGTCCGCGGCAGTGCAATCGGCGGCTCAGGAGCGCAGCACGTTGCCGCTGAGCGCGTCGCGTATGGGGGTGGGTTGGGCCAGGCCACCGGTCTGTCCGTCAAGGATGCCGTCGAGCAGGCGCAGCAGGCGCGGATCCAGCTCTTCGCGGCTGCGCGCCGGTGGTTCGCCGGCCAGATTGGCGCTGGTGGAGACCAGCGGGCCGCCCCAGGCGCGGCAGAGTTCGGCCACCAGCGGGTGCGCGCTGATGCGCACCGCAATGCCGCTGTGTTCGCCGGTGACCCAGGGCTGCGCGCGCGGGCCAGCGGGCAGGATCCAGGTGTTGGCGCCGGGCCAGCTGGCCAGTACCGCGCGCTGGCGGGCGTCGGGCAGCGCCTGCAGGCGCACCCAGCCTTCCAGCTGCGCCAGCTCGGCCGCGACCAGGATCATGCCTTTCTCGATCGGTCGCTGCTTCAGCCGCAGCACCATGTGCACTGCCGCTTCCTGCGAGGGATCACAGCCCAGGCCCCAGACCGCTTCGGTCGGGTAGGCGATCACGCCGCCGGCGCGGAGCGTGGCGACAGCAGAGTCCAGGGTGAGTTCTTTCATGGCGGCGACCGGCCCGGCGTGGGCCTCCATTATCCCCCTGCTGCGTGCAGAAGGGGTGGTCGGCGCGGACGGTAGGTGCGGACCGCTGGTCCGCACACCTTGCCCCTCATCCACGCATGGCGTGGATCTACTTCTTCGCAGCGGCCTTCTTGACGGCTTTCTTCGCCGGGGCCTTCTTTGCGGCGGCCTTCTTCACCGCCTTCTTTGCCGGCGCCTTCTTGGCAGCAGCCTTCTTCGGCGCCGCTTCCTTCTTCACTGCCGCCTTCTTGGCCGGTGCCTTTTTCGCTGCCGCCTTCTTGGCGCCGAAGCCCTTGCGCACCGGCTTGCCGGTTTCTTCCATCAGCTGCTGCACTTCGGCCAAGGTCAGCGATGCCGGCTCGCGGTCCTTGGGGATCTTGCCGTTCATCTTGCCGTCGCTGATATACGGGCCGAAGCGGCCGTTCAGCACCTGGATGTCGCTGCCCTCGAATTCCTTGATGATCCGGTTGCGCGCGATCTCTTCCTTCTCTTCGATCAGGAACACGGCACGGGCCAGGTCGATGGTGTACGGGTCGTCTTCCTTCTTCAGCGAGGCGTAGGTGCTGCCACGCTTGGCGAACGGCCCGAAGCGGCCAATCCCGACGCTGACCGGCTCGCCCTTGTCCTCACCCAGCGCGCGCGGCATCAGGAACAGCTCCAGCGCGTCTTCCAGGGAGATGGTGTGCATCGACTGGCCAGGGCGCAGCGAGGCGAACTTCGGCTTCTCCTCGGCGTCCTCGGCGGTGCTGCCGATGGCGGCATACGGCCCGAAGCGGCCCAGACGCACGCTGACCGGCTTGCCTGTCTTCGGATCGGTGCCAAGCTCGCGCGCGCCACTGGCCTCGGCGCGGTCGACCGATTCCTTCTTGTCTTCCACCAGTTCCTTGAACGGCTCCCAGAAGCGAGCCATCAGCGGAATCCACTCTTCTTCGCCACGCGAAACGGCATCAAGCTCGTCTTCGAGCTTGGCCGTGAAGTCGTAGTCCACGTACTGGGTGAAGTGGCTGGACAGGAACTTGGACACCGCGCGGCCGACGTCGGACGGGCGGAAGCTGCGGCCTTCCATTTCCACGTACTTGCGGAACAGCAGGGTCTGGATGATCGAGGCGTAGGTCGAGGGACGACCGATGCCGTACTCTTCCAGCGCCTTCACCAGCGCCGCTTCGGTGTAGCGCGGCGGCGGCTGGGTGAAATGCTGTTCGGCCTGGATGCGTTCCAGCGGCACGCGGTCGCCCGGCTTCATCGCCGGCAGCTTGCGGCCTTCGTCCTCGTCCTCGGCGCTCTTGCTGTCCTTGCCTTCCTCGTATACGGCCAGGAAGCCGGGCACCACCACCGTGGTGCCGCTGGCACGGAACACGTGCTCGCTGCCGGCCGACAGGTCGACGCTGACGGTATTGAGCGTGGCCGGGATCATCTGGCAGGCGACGGCGCGCTTCCAGATCAGTTCGTACAGGCGGCGCTCGTCGTCGGTGAGGAAGCGTGCGACCTGGGCCGGGGTGCGCAGGGCCGAGGTCGGGCGCACCGCTTCGTGCGCTTCCTGGGCGTTCTTCGACTTGGTCTGGTAGGTGTTGGGCTTGTCCGGCAGCGAGGCGATGCCGTAGTCGCGGGCGATCACGTCGCGGATTTCCGCCAGCGCGTCCTGCGACAGGTTCACCGAGTCGGTACGCATGTACGAAATCAGGCCGACGGTGCCTTCGTCGCCGATGGCCACGCCCTCATACAGCTTCTGCGCAACCTGCATGGTCTTGCGGGTGGTGAAGCCGAGCTTGCGCGAGGCTTCCTGCTGCAGGGTCGAGGTGGTGAACGGTGGCGCGGGACGGCGCTTGCGCTCCTTGCTGGCCACGTCGGTGACATGCAACGAGCCCTGCGCGGCCTGCTGGATACGCAGGCGGGCGGCTTCGGCGGTGTCACCGTCGGTGATGGTGAACTGCTCGAACTTCTGCCCGTCCAGCTTGACCAGCTTGGCGTTGAAGTGCTGCGACGGGTGCGCGCATTCGGCCGCGATCGACCAGTATTCGCGGGCGACGAAGGCTTCGATCTCTTCCTCGCGCTCGACGATCATGCGCAGCGCCGGGCTCTGCACGCGGCCTGCGGACAGGCCGCGCTGGACCTTGCGCCACAGCACCGGCGACAGGTTGAAGCCGACCAGGTAGTCCAGCGCGCGGCGCGCCTGCTGGGCATCGACCAGGTCGCTGGCGATCGCGCGCGGCTGGCTGATCGCTTCCTTGATGGCGCGCGGGGTGATCTCGGTGAACACCACGCGCTGCATCGGCTTGTCCTTGACCAGCCCGCGTTCCTTCAGGATCTCGGCGATGTGCCAGCTGATCGCTTCACCTTCGCGATCCGGGTCGGTTGCCAGCAGGATGTCGTCGGCACCCTTGGCGGCCTTGGCGATCGCATCGACATGCTTTTCGTTCTTGTCGATCACGTCGTAGTGCATGGCGAACCCGTTGTCCGGGTCGACCGCGCCTTCCTTCGGGATTAGGTCACGCACATGCCCATACGAGGCCAGGACGGTGTAGTCCTTGCCGAGGTATTTGTTGATCGTCTTGGCCTTGGCTGGCGATTCGACGATGAGCAGGTGCTTGGGCATGTCGGGAGAGGTCTGTGGGCGGACCGGGAGAAGGGGCCGCTAGGGTGGAGCAAACGGCCGCATTAGTGAAGCGGCCACGGGCAAATCCATAAACTGAACGCCCGGTAATGTGCCGGGCGTTCAGGTTTCACCTTATTAGAGGAATCACGCCCGGCCGACCCGTGTCAAGCAGCCAGGCGTGAGGATGGCCGTTCACGAGGCCATCTTGGCGATGAAGCCTACCGCGAACACCAGCAGGGCCAGGCCGACCAGAGACAGCAGGCCGGTCAGCACGAGCACCAGTACGGTTACCGTGCCCAGCTCCCGGCGCTGCAGCTGCGGCTGGTCGGTGTAGGCCCAGCGGTCGACCACGAGGGTGTCGCAGACCATGTCGTGCAGGCCCTGCTTGCGTTCGGTGAAGGCGGCCATCAGGAAACCGATGCCGAGCGTGAAGCTGCTCAGCAGCATGGCCCAGTAGCGACCAAATGCGCGGGCCTTGGTCAGGCGTTCGCCGTTGCCGCGCACCACCTTGATACCGACTGCCATCTTGCCCAGCGTGGCGCCGCCCTGCGAGGCATGGAACCAGGTGTAGTAGGCCATGCCGATGCCGAGGTTGATCAGGGCACTGGCCAGCTGGGCAACGATCTCGATGGCCGATTCGCCGCTGCCCACCGCGCCCATGCTGGCGCCGAGTATCGCACCAAGAATGGCACCGATGATGCTGCCGGGGACGACCAGCACGAAGTAATCGATCATGTAGGCCGCCACACGCTTCCAGAAGCCTGCGTAGACCACTTCACCGCCAACCACCGGCTGCGCGTGGCCACCGCTGCTGGTGGCCGCTGGAGCGCTGTAAGGCGAGCTGCTGAGCGCGCCGGTGCCGGGCAGCGGTGCGGTGCCGCTGTCGATGGCGGCGTAGTCGCTGCGCAGGTCGAACCCGCCGCTGCTGCTGGCAGTGCTGGCATCGGCCAGCGTCTGCAGGCCGAGCTCGTCGACCATCTGCCGCAGCGCAGCCCACTGGGCCATGCCCTCCCGCCAGACCAGGGTGTCCAGGTTGAGCTGGCCGCGCTGGAAGCGCTGGCGGATCTCCTGGACCGGCAGCGGGCCCTGGCGTTGCTGTCCTTCGGCGTAGTACCACTCAGTCATTGCATGTTCCCTGTTGAATCATCCTTGGAGGTGCTGGCGTGCGCGCGGTTCAGCCGCGGCACGACGGCGGCAGGTACTTGTCGTTGCTCTCGCCGCTGCATTCCCAGCGGCCGCTGTCGCGATCGTATTCCAGCCACAGCAGATCGCCATCGAGGCTCTTGCCGGGCAGCGCCAGGGTGGCTTCGATGCCGCAGTGGCCGTTGTTGAAGCGACCGATGTTCACCGCTGACAGCCCTGCATGGGCGAAATCACCCGGGGCCGGGAAGCCGGCGTCGTTGCCACCCGGGCAGCGGCCTTCGTCATCGGCGAAATGCTGCACCTGGTCCTTCAGCGGCTGCAGTGCGGTCACTGCGCCGGCGACCTTGGCGCGAAGGGTGTAGTCGTTGTAGGCGGGCAGCGCGATGGCGGCCAGGATGGCCACGATCGGTACCAGCACCAGCAGCAGGCCGCCGCCGATGATGGCGGTCAGGGCGCAGCCGGACAGCTTCTTCTTCGGCGTCGGCAGGGCGCTGGCCGCTGCGCTGGTGGCGTAGGGCGTGGACGGTGGCAGCACCGGTGGCTGCGGCGGAGGCGGTGCTGCCGGCTCCGGTTCGGGTTCCACGGGCGGTGCAGCGGCGTCCAGCGCCGGCACGATCAGGCCGAGCTCGTCGACCACGGTGCGCAACGGCTGCCATTGCGGCAGGCCGTCGCGCCAGACCAGGGTGTCCAGGGAGATCTGGTTGTTGCGGAACAACTCGACCAACTGTTCCGCCGGCAGCGGGCCTTGCTGCCGGTTGCCTTCTGCATGGAACCACTCGCTCACGGGGACGCTCCTGAATGCGCTATGCCCCCAAGTGTACGGTCAGTGCAGGGGTTCTGGCTCGTCCATGAACATCTGCGTCTCCATCCAGGCATACGCCGCCTCGGAGCCGGGCTGGTTGAACAGCACCATCAGCACGACCCACTTCAGGTCGTCCAGGTCCAGTTCGTCCTGGTCCAGGGCCATTGCCCGGTCCAGCACCAGCTCGCGCTGGTCGGCATCGAGGATGCCGTGCTGTTCCAGGTACAGCAGGAACCCGCGGCATTCCACGTCCAGCTTGTCCAGCTCGGGGCCGTGGTACACGCGCACGGGGCCATCGACCCGAGCCTGGGCCACGCTCGGCCGCTGCGCGGCCAGGGCATCGAGCCAGTCGAACGCCTTGTTGATCTCGGTTGGGCTGAAACCGGCCTGGATCAGGCCGTTCTGGAGCGAATCGCGGTCACGGATCAGGTCCGCATCTTCGCTGAAATAGTGTTCAAACAGGTACAGCAGTACATCCAGGATGCTCTCTTTCATTGCCCCTCGGCCTGCGTCGCGCGACGCTGTGGAGGTGAAGAAACTAGGGAGTTCGACAGTAGCGGCCGTGTACGCACACCACGATTCCCGCCAGTTCCATGGCCAGCAGCATGGAGGACACCTGGGGCGCCGTCAATCCACAGCGTGTGATCAGTGAATCCATACTGCTTGGGTTGTGCTCCAGCGCCCGCCACAAGCACTGGTAGTCAGGGTCGTCGGCCCAGTGCGCCGGCAGGCGTGCAGGCGGTGCCTGTTCAGTGGGGGTGGCCAGCCGTGATTGCAAGCCCGGCAGCTGCTGGCGGAGGGCGGGGGCCAGCAGTTCGAGGACCTCCTCCGGGCGCTCGACCAGTGCGGCACCCTCGCGGATCAGCCTGTGGCAGCCCGCAGCGCGCGGATTGAGCACCGAGCCGGGCAGGGCGCAGACCTCGCGGCCGGCCTCGGCGGCCAGGCGTGCGGTGATCAGGGCACCCGAGCGTTGGGCGGCCTCGACCACCACCGTGGCCAGGGCCAGCCCGGCTACCAGCCGGTTGCGGGCAGGAAAGTGGCCGGGGCGTGCGGGCGTGCCGGGCAGGTACTCGCTGAGCACCACGCCTTCGGCGGCGATGCGCGCCTGCAGCCGGGCGTGGCTGTCCGGATAGGCGCGGTCCGGTCCGGTGCCGATCACCGCCACGGTGCAGCCCCCCGCGTCCAGCGTGGCCTGGTGGGCGGCGGCATCGATGCCCGCCGCCAGGCCGCTGGTCACCGCCAGCCCGGCGTCGACGAAGCAGCCGGCAAACCGGGCTGCCAGCGCGCGTCCGCCCGGCGTTGGCGAGCGGCTGCCGACCAGCGCAACCGATGGGCGCCAGGCCCGGCTGGGGTCGCCGGCGATGAACAGCGCAAGGGGGGGATTGGGGACATCCAGCAGGGGCGGGGGGAAGGTCGGATCGGTGAAGGCCAGCAGGTGCTGGTTGTCGTCTTCCAGCCAGCGCCGTGCCACGGCCAAGGCCCGGGCGTCGGGGCGGTCCAGTGCGGCGCACTGCTCTGGCGTGCAACCGTGCGCGCGCCAGTTCGCGGCACCCTGCGCGATCGCGATTTCCGCCCTGCCTGCGGCCTGCAGCAGGGCCCGCCGTGGTGCCAGCGCGCCGCCTGCCATCAACAGGCGCAGCAGCGCCTCGTCAGCTTGGTTGGTCATCCCCCCACTATCGAGCGCATGCAACAAAGGCGCCCTAGGGCGCCTTCGCATGTGGCTGTCAGACTTTGCCGGAGACCGCCCCTGTAGAGTCGACTGTCAGTCGACTACCGCGCGCAGCGCGGGCGCTTTCGGGGGGCGGTGAAGAGCAGTCGACTAACAGTCGACTCTACCGCGCATCCGGGTGCAGTGCGTTGTATCCCACGCGCACCGGCTTCACGCCCTGCATCACCAGTGCGTAGCTGACGTTGTCGAAGGTACGGAACACCATGGCGTGTGCGGCGTATTCGTCCGGCAGCGAGACGCGGCCGGCGCCGGTGCTGAGCGAATCATCCATGCGCGAGGAGTTCGGGTACTTCATGCGGTGCGCCACGTGGCGGCCCGGGCGCCACAGCGAGAACACGGTGCCGTTGTCCACGCCCTGCGCGCGGCCTGCGGAGATCGCGATCACGTCGCGCGGCCCACCAGCGGTGAACATGTCGGCAACGGCCAGCACGCGCACGTCGACGCCCTCGACACCGGCGGCCGGGACATGGGGGATGAACTGCAGGTCGTAGGGCCTGGCCTCGACCGGGACCAGGCGGTCGCCCGCACGTACCTCGCGGCCGCCCTCGTTCTTGTCCAGCACCAGGGTGGACACCTCGACCTTGCCGCCGGCGACGTGGGTGATGGTGCCGGTGGCGACCTGGGCCAGCTCATAGCCAAGCACGCCGCGGCGGTGGTTGGGGGCGTTGTAGGCCCGCCACAGGTTGCCGCTGCCCGGGGTGACGTCGCCGTTGGCGGTCAGGTCCTCGGTCGGCTTGGGCTGGGCGTAGCGCACGGTCGGGCGGACCACGGCCCAGCGCTGGCCCAGCTGGGCGTCGGCCAGGCGCACGTACACCGCGCTGCCGCTGGTGACGCGCAGGCGCTCTTCTTCCAGGCCGGCCACGTAGGGCAGCTGGTCGATGCTGTCGACCACGCTCAGCTGCTTCAGGAACGGCTCGACCTGGGCCAGCGGAATGGCATCGATCGGGGCTTCCTGGCGCGGGCCGGGCTTGGCAGCGACGGTCACCCGGTCCAGGTAGGCCAGGCTGAGCACGTCACCGGGATAGATCAGGTGCGGATTGGCGATCTGTGGATTGGCCTGCCAGATCTCCGGCCACAGCCAGGGCTTCTGCAGGAAACGTGCGGCGATATCCCACAACGTATCCCCTTTTCGGACCACATAGGTGTCCGGGTGCCCGCCATTCACTTCCACGGCGGTAGCATAGGCAGCCACGGTCAGCATCGCCGCGGCGACGACCGTACGAAAACGAAGCAACATAGGTGTGAAGCCCTGATTCCCCAACAGGTCCGCGCACTATAGTCCAGAAACCGGGGCGCAAGGCAAGCGTTGGAGCTAGAATCTGCGACGTATGCCGGCGTGCCGGCCCATTACCCGGAAACAGCCATGGCCCTTCTCCCCATTCTCGAGTTCCCCGATCCGCGCCTGCGTACCAAGGCCGCGTTGATCGACGCTGCTGAAGTCACCACGCCGGCCTTCCAGGAACTGATCGACAACATGTTCCAGACCATGTACGACGCGCCGGGCATCGGCCTGGCTGCCACCCAGGTGGACGTGCACAAGCGCTTCATGGTCATCGACGTCAGCGAAGAAAAGAATGAACCGCAGGTGTTCATCAACCCGGAGATCGTCGCCAAGGACGGGGGCCGGGTGTACCAGGAAGGCTGCCTGTCGGTTCCGGGCATCTTCGCTGACGTCACCCGTGCCGATACCATCACCGTGAAATACCTGGACCGCAACGGCCAGGAACAGCAGATGGAAGCCGGCGAAGTGCTGGCCACCTGCATCCAGCATGAGATGGATCACCTGGACGGCAAGCTGTTCATCGACTATCTGTCGCCGCTCAAGCGCGAGATGGTGCGCAAGAAGCTGGCCAAGCAGCGCAAGCACGTGGCGTGATCGCCAATCCGGGCCACCCTTCGGGTGGCCCGCGCCTGCGCGGCAAGCGCGGGCTGTACGGCGCCGGCCGACGGCGCCGTTTTCTTTCCTGCACGAATCCATCCTGCAAGTGGGGTAGCCATGAGGATTGTCTTTGCCGGTACGCCGGAATTCGCGGTGTCATCGCTGCGCGCGGCTGCGCGCCATCATGAGGTCGTGGCCGTCTACACCCAGCCTGATCGTCCGGCCGGCCGTGGCCGTGGCCTGGCGCCGTCGCCGGTCAAGCTGGAAGCCGTGGCCCGTGGCATTCCGGTCTACCAGCCGGAGTCGCTGAAGGACGCGGCCGCCCAGCAGCAGCTGCGCGACCTGCAGCCGGATCTGATGGTGGTAGTGGCCTATGGCCTGATCCTGCCCAAGGCGGTGCTGGCCATTCCGACCCATGGCTGCTGGAACGTGCATGCCTCGCTGCTGCCGCGCTGGCGCGGTGCCGCGCCGATCCAGCGTGCGATCCAGGCCGGCGATGCGAAGACCGGCGTCTGCCTCATGCAGATGGAGGCCGGCCTGGACACCGGCCCGGTGCTGCTGCACCAGGAACTGCCGATCGCGGCCACCGATACCGGCGGCCAGCTGCATGACAAGCTGGCCGAGCTTGGTGCCCAGGTGTTGTCCGATGGCCTGGGCCTGCTGCGCGCGGGCATCAAGCCGATCGCGCGGCCGCAGCCGGAACAGGGCGTGACGTATGCGCACAAGCTGGACAAGGCCGAAGCCAGGCTGGACTGGGCGCAGGACGCCGGCGCGCTGGCGCGTACCGTGCGCGCGTTCAATCCGTGGCCGATCGCCGAGGCAACGCTGGCCGGCGAACGCGTGCGCATCCATGGCGCGGTGGCACTGGAGGCAGACCACGGCCAGGCGCCGGGCACGGTGCTGGCCGCCGGCCGTGATGGCATCGACATCGCCTGTGGCCAGGGCGCACTGCGCCTGCGTGTACTGCAGCGGGAAGGTGGCAAGGCGATTACTGCGGCCGACTACCTCAACGCCCGCCGCGATCTGCGCGTGGGAGCATAAGCGGTGTCGAAGCAGAACGATTTCTCCGTCGCCAAGGCGGCGCCGGGAGCGGCCACGCGCATGCTGGCCGCACGCGTGCTGGCACAGGTGTTCACCCGTGGCCGGTCGCTGAAGGCCGAACTGGCCTGGGCGCTGCCGAAGCTGGCCGACAGCCGCGACCGCGCGCTGCTGGAAGCGCTGTGCTTCGCCGTCCTGCGCCGCCGCAGTACCTATGACGCGGCGCTGCAGTCGTGGATGCAGAAGCCGCTGTCGGCGCGTGATGCCGACCTGCGCACGCTGCTGATGGTCGGGTTCGCCCAACTGGACGTGCTGGCGTTGCCGGCGCACGCGGCGTTGTCGGCCACGGTCGATGCCGCGCGTGCCCTGGGTCGTGAGCGCCAGGCGGGCCTGGTCAATGCGATCCTGCGCCGCGCGCAGCGCGAAGGTTTCCCGGAACAGCCTGCGCGCGATGCCTTCCCGGCGTGGCTGGCCGATGCCGTCGAGCGCGACTGGCCGGCCCAGGCCGAGGCGATCTTTGCCGCCAGCCTGCAGCCGGCGCCGTTGTGGTTGCGCGCCAACCGCCAGCAGGGCGGCCGCGACAAGGCACTGGCGACGCTGGCCGAAGCTGGCATTACCGCGCAAGCCAGTCCGCTCAGCGCCGACGCGTTGCGCCTGGCCTCGCCGGTTGCCGTGAATCAGCTGCCCGGCTTCGCCGAAGGCGCCATCTCGGTGCAGGACCTGTCGGCGCAGTGTGCGGCCGACGCGCTGGCCCCGGCGGCCGGTGCCCGCGTGCTGGACGCCTGTGCGGCCCCCGGTGGCAAGTCGGCGCACCTGCTGGAGCGCGACCCCGGCCTGCGCCTGCTGGCGCTGGATATCGACGCGCGCCGCCTGGCCCGTGCACGTGACACCTACGTTCGCACTGGCGTGGGCGAGCATGCGCAGACCCTGGCTGCCGATGCCAGTGATCCGGGTGCCTGGTGGGATGGCGTGCCGTTCGACGCGATCCTGCTCGATGCCCCGTGCTCGGCCACCGGCGTGATCCGGCGGCAGCCGGATGTGATGTTCCACCGACGTGCCGAGGATATCGATGCGCTGGTCGGTGTGCAGGCCCGCCTGCTGGAGGCCTGCTGGTCGATGCTGCGTCCGGGCGGCGTGCTGCTGTATGCCACCTGCTCGATCCTGCGTGCGGAGAACATCGACCAGGTGCGGGCGTTCCTGAAATGGCACCCGGACGCGGTGGCAGAGCCGCTGGATGACCGATTCGGCCTGGACTGCGAGGGAATCGCGCGCCAGCGACTGCCGGGTGACAGCGATGCTGACGGATTCTTTTACGCGCGTCTGCTAAAAACAGCCTGACCCCCGCTGACGTTCCGAGTCCCATGCTGAATTCCCGCGCGTCGCGCGAGACGTGGTTGTTCGTGGCGATGGCCCTGCTGCTGCTGGGGGCCGGGCTGGGCCTTCGTGATCCGTGGCCATCGGACGAGCCGCGCTTTGCGCTGGTGGCCAAGCAGATGGTCGACAGCGGCCACTGGCTGTTCCCGCACCGCGGTACCGAGTTGTATTCGGACAAGCCGCCGATGCTGATGTGGTGGCAGGCTACGCTGTACGGCTTGGTCGGGCAGTGGCGCGTGGCCTTCCTGCTGCCGTCGCTGCTGGCGGCACTGGGTACGCTGTGGTGCGTGGTCGACCTCGGGCGGCGGCTGTGGACACGGCGGGTGGGGCTTTACGCCGGCTGGGCGCTGCTGTTCGCGCTGCAGTTCACGTTCCAGGCGAAGAAGGCGCAGATCGATCCACTGCTGCTGCTGTTCATCACCCTGGCCAACTACGGCCTGCTGCGCCACCTGTTGCTGGGACCAGGCTGGCGCTGGTGGTGGCTGGGCTGGTTCTTCGCTGGCATCGGCGTGATCACCAAGGGCGTGGGCATGCTGGCGCTGCTGATGATCGTGCCGGCGGTGACCGCTGCGGTACTGCAATGGCCACGGGTGGCACTGCACGCGCGCGATGCCCGCTTCTGGCTGGCGCCGCTGGCCTTCCTGCTGGCGGTGTCGTTGTGGCTGGCGCCGATGCTGCTGGCCGGTTTTGCCACCGGTTCGGACGAATACCGCGCGTACATGGACGACATCCTGTTCCAGCAGACGGCGCGTCGCTATACGCACTCGTGGGACCACCACCAGCCCTGGTGGTACTTCCTGGCGATCATGCCGTCGATGTGGATCCCCGCGTTCCTGCTGCTGCCGTGGGCGCTTCCGGCTTGGTTGCGGCGGCTGCGCCGGCGCGATCCGCGCTATCTGCTGCCGCTGTCCTGGTGGTTGATGGTGGTGCTGTTCTTCTCGATCCCCGACGGCAAGCGCGATGTCTACATCCTGCCGGCGCTGCCGATGTTCTGCCTGGCGCTGGCGCCGTTGCTGCCGGGGCTGCTGAAGCGGCGCGATGTGCAGGCCGTGGTGGGAGTGTTCACCGGCCTGCTGTCACTGGGCCTGGTCCTGGCTGGCGCGATGGCGGTGCTGGGCGACCCGGCCTTCGAGCTGCGCCTGACCCACAGCCGCGGACTGGCGCCCGGCGCCGTCGACGCGCTGGCCTGGACGATCCTGGCGATGGGCGTGTGGGGCGCATTGAGCCTGCTGGCCTGCGGTCGTCGCCGGCATCTGGCGCTGGTGTCGACCCTGGCGATGGTCTGGGTGCTGTACAGCCTGGTCGGCTACCCGCTGCTGAACGATTCCAGTTCCGCCCGCGGCCTGATGCGCACGGTTGGTACACGGCTGGGCCCGGATGCCGAGCTTGGGCTGGTGGCCTGGAAGGAGCAGCATCTGCTGCTGGCCGACCGCCCCGCAGCGACCTTCGGTTTCGAGTCGGACTGGGACGAGCAGCTGATTGCGGCCACGCGCTGGCAGCGGCTTGCGCCCGAACGCCGTTGGTTGCTGGTCCACGAGTACGCAATGCTGTCGTGCGTCGACCGCAGCCGCTCTGAACTGGCCGGCGTAGCCAACCGGCGGCGCTGGTGGCTGGTGCCGGCGACGGCGGTGAAGGTGCCCTGCGTGGTCACCGCAGAGGAGCGGGAACGTGAACGGCGTCTGCAGGAACATGACTAGTCCCCCCCTTCCTGCTTGTCCAGTCTGCCCAAGCGGGGTCAAAGGCAGTAAAACAGCAGGCCGGGATGGCCTGCACCGCCCCTTCCCGTTCTTTCCAGCCGATTGCAGCGATACTTCCCGACGTGCCAGCTTCACCGGACAACCTGAACCTCATGGCCGGCGATCCGCTGGGCGTTCCCGCCGGCGGACGTCAGCGGGTGGCGCATGGGCTGGCCCAACTGGGCCTGTTCTGCCTGCCGGCACTGGTGCTGACCGTGCCCATCAACCTGTTGCCGTATGGCCTGCTGCTGCTGCTGAGCACGCTGCTGGCGCCGGAGCTGCTGTGGCGCGCGCGCGGGATGGCCGGCCAGCCGGTGAAAGTGCTGGCCTGGCTGATGCTGGCGGTGCTGGCGCTCGGCCTAATGTCGGTAGTGTTGTTCGAGCAGGGCCTGCGTGACGTCGACAACCGGTCGCGGTTCGTGGTGATCCCGTGGATCGCGCTGTGGGTCTGCGCGCTGCGTCCCGACGTGCGGTGGCTCTGGTACGGATCATTGACCGGCCTGCTCGCCGCCTTCGCGATGTCACTGTGGCAGGTGCTGGGTGGCGCCCCGCGCGCAGAGTTGTTCACCAACGCCATCGTGCTGGCCGACATCGTGATGGTTTTGATGGTGCTGCTGGTGTTCTGTCGCCCGTCGCGGCGCTGGTCGCTGGTGATCCTCGGCATGGCGGCCGGCTGCGGCACCATCGTGCTGACCGGCAGCCGCGGTGTGTTCGCCGCCTTGCTGGCGCTGCTGGTGGTGCTGACGTTGAGCCTGCGCTGGCGCACTGGCGCGGCGCGCCTGTCGGTGCTGGCAGGCATGCTGGCGATCGGTGCGACCCTGCTGCTGTCGGTACCGGAACTGCGCCACCAGGTCCGCCTGAGCGAGCTGCACAGTGACGTGCAGCGGATGGAGTTGGGCGACAGTGATTCTTCCGCCGGTGCCCGCGTGGAACGCCTGCAGGTGGCCTGGGAGACCTTCCTCGACCACCCGCTGGTGGGTGTTGGCATCGGTCATTTCGACAGCGCGATGCTGCGCGTGCCGGTCTGCCGTGAGAACCCGGAAGAGTTGCGTTGCCACCTGGGGCATGCGCACAACGATGTTGCCGAATGGGCAGCGACCCAGGGCGTACCGGGCCTGCTGCTGTTGCTGGCGGTGTATGGCATCCCGCTCTGGTTGTTCGTGCGCCTGCATCGCCGCAGCGGACGGTCGACCTTCCGGGGGCCGGCCGCAGCCGGCATCATGCTGGTGATCACCTACGCACTGTGCGGCCTGACCCAGTCGATGTTCGCGCACCAGATGACAGCCAGTTTCTACGTGACCCTGGTCGGCCTGCTGACCGGCCTGTCGATCGTCGAGGGCGCGCGCCACCGGGCAATCACCGGGGCGTGATCCAGCGGCGCCCCGGACAGGGCCGGGCGATCAGGGGTTCGGCGGGTCAGCCACGGCCTGGCCGTTGCCCAGCATCCACAGCATGATGGTTTTCTGCCGCACGTAGTTGGCGCGTACGTAGGCATAGACCAGTCCATGCCAGCCGTCGCGGAAGCCGCCACGGAACAGGAAGCCGCGCCAGAACCGCCAGGCCGGCGCCAGCACCAGCTTGCCCAGCGTGGCCCGCTTGCCGCGTGCGAACTCGTGCTCGGCCATCATCCGCGCGTATTTCTCGGTCTTGGCCAGCTGCTGCTGCAATGAGCGGTACGGATAGTGGACCAGGTCGCCACGCAGGGTACCGACGCTGCCGTCGACGCTGGCAGCCTCGTGGATCTCGCGCTTGCCGCGCCAGCCGCCCTGGCGGCGGTCGAACAGGCGCAACACTCGGTCCGGGTAGGCGTTGCCATGGCGCAGGAACCTGCCGAAATACTCCGACAGGCGGGCGAAACGGTAGCCGGCATGGCCGCTGAAGCCACTGTCGCGGGCCTGTTCGATGGCCGCGCGCAGTTCCGGACTGATCCGTTCGTCGGCATCCAGGCACAGTACCCAGTCGTGGCGGGCCTGCTCGACGCAGAATGCCTTCTGGCTGCGGAAACCGTCGAACCGGCGCTGCAGAACACGGGCGCCGGCAGCTTCGGCGATGGCGACGGTGGCATCGGTGGAGTACGAGTCCACCACCACGATCTCATCGCAGAACGCCAGCGAGGCCAGGCAGTCGCCGATGCGCCCGGCCTCGTTGAACGCGATAATGCACGCCGAGATGCGAGGCCGTTCGATGGGAGCGGTCGTGGAGGACATGATGGCCGGGTACCTGTTGTTTGCGACGGAGCGCTATGCGCTGCCTATTCTCGCCCCGTTGGCGCAGGCCTTGCACGCATCCGGGCAGGAGGTAGCGGCCTGGTTCGAGGACGGCGCGGCCGGCAGCAGCCTGCCGGGGGTGCCCAACGTGGGCCTGAAGCAGGCCCTGGCCCTGCGTCCGCGGGCGGTGTTCAGCGCGGCCAACTGGGTGCCGACGTTCCTTTCGGGCGCCAAGGTGCAGCTGTTCCATGGCTTCAACGTGGAGAAGCGGGACAGCGCGCGCGGCCACTTCCGGGTGCGCGGCATGTTCGACCTGTACTGCACGCAGGGGCCGGCCACCACCGCGCCGTTTCGTGAGATCGCGGCCCTGCAGGGCCACTTCGCGGTGGCCGAGACGGGCTGGCCGAAGCTGGATCCGCTGTTCCGCGACGATGGTGGCGAGAGCGCCGCGCTGCGCGCCGCCGCTGGAGGACGCCCGGTGATCCTGTTCGGTTCGACCTTCACCGAGCGCCTGAGCGCAGCGCCGCACCTGCACCCGCAGATCGCCGCCGATATCGCCGCCGGTGACCATTACTGGCTTCTCACCCTGCACCCGAAGTGCCCGCAGGACCTGTTCGAACGCTACCGCGCGCTGGCCGGTGCCAATGCCCGCTTCATCGAGCCGGAGCAGGTGATGGCCGCGCAGCGCGCCGCTGACGTGCTGGTGTCGGATACCTCGTCGATCGTTTCGGAGTTCATCGTGCAGCACAAGCCGGTGGTGACCTTCCGCAACCGCGTGCCCAAGCCACACATGATCGACTTCAATGATCCTGCGCAGCTGGAGGCGATGCTGACGCGTGCGCTGCACCCGGACGCGGCGCTGCAGGCGGAGATCGTGCGCTATGCCGATGCCATCCATCCGTACCGCGACGGCCTGTCCAGCGAGCGGGTAATCGCGGCCACCGAGGATTTCCTGTCCGGTGAAATGGGCGCGCTGCGGCGCAAGCCGTTCGGCAGCTGGATGCGTGATCTGCAGATCCGCAGGGACCTGGGCTATTGGGGCCCGTCGCAGCGGTAAGCCGAGCATTGGCTCGGCTCTAGAGTAGATCCATGCCGTGCGTGGATGCGCGCCCCCGCTCGCGGTAATGCCGGCCGCTGGCCGGCAAGCTCGGGGATGTCTGCGGTTGCCGGCCAGCGGCCGGCACTACCTACCAGCGCAGCTTGCGCCGCGCCAGCGCCGCAGCCAGCTGATCCATCACCTGCTGCGCCTGTGCCTGCGGCAGATGGTGCAGGGTCAATGCCACATCGCCATGCGCGCCGGCAGTATCCAGCTGCAGGCTGCTGGTGCCCAACAGCTTGTCCAGCGGCGAACGCAGCAGGCGCAGGCCCTGCACCTTGTCCAGTTCGGCCCAGCGCCACCAGCGCTTCCACCAACCGCCACGCACTGCCACGTAGTGCTCGTCCAGGTGCCAGGCCATGCGTGCCATCTGCCGATGAGCGACCAGCAGCGCCACCGGCAGCCACGCCAGCACCAGCAGGCCCCATGGCCCCCAGCGCCAGTACGCGGCTGCGGCCAGCAGGGGTACCAGCAGCAGCGTTCCCAGGCACAGCCGCCACCAGCCACGCTGCGGAATGGAGTGCCATTGCGTCGGCGGCCACTGCAGCTGAGGCAACAGGTGCTGCACCAGCTGCTCGCAGCGCGTCGCCTGGGCCAGTGGTGCCAGCTCGCGCAGGGCGCGGTCCTCATCGCGCGCAGGGCCACCGGCAGCGCTGTCGATGCGCAGCTGGCGCAGGCCGAACCAGCGATGCAGGGTGGTTTCGCGCAGCGTCCAGGCCTGGATGCGGCGACGCGCGACACTGCTGCGGGTGCGGCTGAGCAGACCGGCGGAGACGGTCAGGCGGCGATCCTGCTCGCTGAGGGTAAAGCCGTGATAGCGCAGCAGGGTCAGTACCACCGACAGCACGCGCAGCGCCAGCCAGCCCAGCAGCAGTGCGGCGGCCAGCAGCAGGAAAGCGCCTGCTACGCCGGGGTGCAGGTGGCTGGCGTAACCGAAAGCCTCGCGGCCACCACGTTGGATGGCTTCGTCCATCACCGGCCGCGGCACGGTCTGGAACAGCACGCCGAAGGCGGCAACCGCCAGTGCCCAGCCCCGATTGGAGAGCAGGCCCATGCGCATCACGTCCCAGCTGGACAGGCGCAGCAGGACGTGTTCGGTGTCGGCCACGGTGACCGCAGGCGCGGGGACAGCGTCGGCGGCCTGTGGTGCCTGCCCGCGCTGGCGCACGAGACGTTCCAGCGCCAGCGCCTGGTCCAGCTTCAGCACTCGCATTTCCGCTTCGGGGCGCACGCCGCCGGCCGACTCCAGGCGCAGCTCGGCCACGCCGAACAGCCGGTGCAGCGGATTCTGCCGCACTTCCACGTTGTGGATGCGGGCGAACGGAATCTCGCGCCGGTTGCGCGCAAGCAGACCGCTGCGCACGGTGATCGCATCGCTGCCGATGCGGTAACGGTAGCTGAGGTACTGCAGCACCGAGACCAGGACCAGCGCGGCGATCGCCGACAGTGGGATCAACTGCGCCCACATCGGATCGTGGGCGCCGCGCTGACCGAATACCAGCAGTGCGACCAGCGGCAGGAAGTAGTGGCGCAGCTGCATCAGCAGCACGAACAGCCATGACCACGGGTGCAGGCGGTGGTCCTCGCCACCGGCGCGCAGTGCTGCAGGCAGAGGCGGTGGCAGGCTCACAGGGCGTCAGCGTCCTGGTCGAGCTGGTGCGAAAGGGTGTCGCGCAGACGCTCGGCGTCGGTTTCATCCAGGCCGCTCACGGTTACCGCGCTCATGCGGGTGCCGGCGGTATGCACGATCAGCGTGGCAAGTCCTGCACGGCGTTCCAGCGGGCCCCTGCGCAGGTCCAGGTGTTGTACGCGCGAAATGGGAATACGGGTTTCCAGCTGCCACATCAGGTCTCGCCGCAGGCCCAGGCCCTGTGCGTCCAGCCGCCAACGGGTGCGGACCAGGCGGCGGTGGCTGAGCCATGCGCCACATGCAGCCCCTGCCAGCAGCCCGAGGGCGGCGACCCACGCGCCGCCGGGTAGATCGAAGAACCACCATGCAGCCGCCAGCGGCAGGCCTGGCACAAACAGGCCGCCGAAAGCGCCTTCCAATGCCGCCAGCCGCGCGGCGCGGCGCGGCAGCGACTGCCACGCGTCGGCGGGCGGAGCGGTCAGGGAGATGTCGGTCACGCGGGCTCCGTCAGGTGGCAGGGCGAGCGGTGGCGGCGGTAGCCGCACCGCGCAGACGGTAGCAGGTCGGCTGCGTTACTGGGCAGCCTGGATCAGCGCATCCACGTCCAGCAGATGTCCTGCGCGATCGGCCTTGGTGCGCAGGTAGTGCTCGTTCTCGGCGGTGATCTCGCCGGTGACCGGAATGCAGTCCAGTACCTCGATGCCGGCATTGCGCAGGCGCTGTGCCTTGGTCGGGTTGTTGCTGAGCAGCGCCACGCGCGAAATGCCAAGGCCGTGCAGCATGGCCACCGCACTGCCGTAGCGGCGCTCGTCGGCGCCGAAGCCGAGCTGCGCATCGGCGTCGATGGTGTCCAGGCCGTCGTGCTGGTAGCCGTAGGCACGCATCTTGGCTGCGATGCCGGTGCCACGGCCTTCCTGGTCCAGGTACAGCAACACGCCGCCGCCCAGCTCCTTCAGCTTGCGCAGGCCGCGCCGCAGCTGGTCACCACAGTCGCACTTGAGCGAACCGAACAGGTCGCCGGTCAGGCATGAGGAGTGCACGCGCACCGGCACCACCGCCGACAGGTCCGGTTCGCCGACGATGATCGCGACCTGGTCGCGCTGGGCCACGCCGCCGCGGAACACCGCGAAGGTGGTCATGCCGACGTCGCGCAGCGGCACCGGCGAACGCGCCACCAGTTCGTAGTCGTGGGCTGCATGTGCTGCGCCTTCGGCCAGGTCGCACAGGGCCACCTCGGCGGCACCCTCGAAGGTGCGGTCATCAACGTCCAGGCGTACCGCCACCATCGCCGGCAGCAACAGGCCCAGGCGGGCCAGTTCCACCGCGCCGGCATCGAAGGCATCGCCCGCCGTCCAGCCGTCGGGCATCGGGCCCGGCTCGCGCAGGTAGCCCAGCGAGGGGAGGGCATCGAAGGCAACGCCGGCCAGCGGCAGGCGTGCGCCTTGCGGGGCCTCCACGCCGAGCACGCGGGCGCGGGTGGCGGTCAGGAACAGGTAATGCCGCTCGCGGGCGGCATTGGCGAAGGCAGCGAAGCTGCTGGCCGTGGCGCTGTCCAGCGCGATCACCGCCAGGCGCTGGCCGTGGCCATCGTGGAGCAGCACCGGGCGACCGGCGCGCAGTTCGGCCACCGCGCGCTCACAGCGGATCGCGGCCGGATCGCCGAACAGGGAAGAAGCAGCAGGCATGGCAGGACCGGGGGAGGCGGACATCGCAGTCTCTATGGGGGCGACGGCGTCGTATTCAACGTGGTGCGGCCAGTGGTCGCAGGCGGCCGTCAGTGGGGGTGTTCCTCAGTTGCGTACGGGTCTTCCTCGCCGCTGCCCGGCGGCCGCAACGTATAGCGCTTGTAGGTCCACTGGTACTGCGCCGGGTCGCGGCGGGCGATGCGCTCGATGCCGGCGTTGAGTGCGGTGGCGGCCACCTGCGGGTCCGGGTCGGCCACGGCCGGGTCGGTCGGTTCGATGTGCAGGGCGAATTGCATGTCCGGCCCGATGCGCTCGCACCAGCCGTACAGCACGGTGGCGCCGGTGCGCTCGGCCAGCCGGTTGACCAGGGTCATGGTCAGCGCCTGCACGCCGAAGAACGGCACGAACACGCCGTCGCCGGCCTTGGGCTGCTGGTCGGGCAGGATGCCGGTGGCACCGCCGTCCTTGAGCACCTTGAACAGCTGGCGCACGGCCGGACCCTCGGCGCGCACCTGCTGCACGTTCTGGCCGCCGCGCACCAGCTGCAGGAAGGCATCGCTGGCCTCGTCCTCCGGCGGCTTGTAGACGATGGCGATCTGCCCGCGCGAGGCCAGCCACTGGTTCAGCAGCTCCCAGTTGCCGAAGTGCGGCGCGGCCACGATCACGCCCTTGCCGCTGGCCAGGGCTGCGTCGTACAGGGCCTCGCCGTGGCGCTGCTTCAGATGCAGGCGCAGGTTGTCGGCCGGCCTCTGGCTCCACAGCCGCAGGGTCTCGATGGCCTGCAGGGCGGTCGAGCGCAGCAGATCGCGGTGCAGGCGGTCCCGCGCGGCACTGTCCAGGTCGGGGTAGGCCAGTTCGAGGTTGCGCCGGGTGACACGGCTCTCACGGGCATTGAGACGGATCCAGGCCCACGCCAGGGTGCGCGCGAACGCCCGCAGCAGCGGCCAGGGCAGGCGGGCGAACAGGGTGGTGGCGCGGTGGACCAGCCGGGCTTTGCGTTGCGGATTCATTGGCGCCAGTTTAGCCAAGGGCGCTGCTATCGTGGCCGGCCCTGTTCATTGGAAGCCCAGATGCTCGTCCTGATCCAGCGTGTCAGCCAGGCTGCTGTCCATGTAGATGATGAAACCGTGGGCCAGATCGGACCAGGCCTGCTGGCGCTGGTGGGCATGGAGCCGGGCGATACCGAGGCCCAGCTGCGACGGATGGCCGAGCGCCTGCTGGGCTACCGGGTGTTCGCCGACGAGGCCGGGAAAATGAACCGGTCGCTGCGTGACACCGGCGGCGGCCTGTTGCTGGTCAGCCAGTTCACCCTGGCCGCTGACACCCGTTCGGGCATGCGGCCGAGCTTCACCAGCGCCGCAGCGCCGGAGGAGGCTGAACGCGGGTTCAATCAATTTGTTGAGATCTGCCGTGAAAATCACGCGCCAGGGGTGGAAACAGGCCGGTTTGGTGCCCATATGGTCGTCAGCCTGGTCAATGACGGTCCTGTGACCTTCCTTCTCCGGCCCTGAGCCTGCGGGACCACCGCCCGGCAGGCGGGGCCCCGGGCTGGTATAATGCTACGTTCCCTATTTCCTACCCAGCCGGTGGCGCGAGCACTACATGGCCAACGAACGTCCTGCCCAATCCGAAATCAAGCAACTGATCAGCAAGGGCCTGGAACAGGGCTACCTGACCTACGCCGAAGTCAATGACCATCTGCCGGACGACATGGTCGACCCGGAACAGATCGAAGACATCATCGGCATGATCAACGGCATGGGCATCGATGTCCATGAAGTTGCGCCGGATGTGGAAACCCTGCTTCTCAACGACGGCAACACCGGCAACCGCGAAGTCGATGACACCGCGGCCGAAGAAGCTGCCGCCGCGCTGAGCGCGCTCGACACCGAAGGTGGCCGTACCACCGACCCGGTGCGCATGTACATGCGCGAAATGGGCACCGTCGAGCTGCTGACCCGCGAAGGCGAAATCGCCATTGCCAAGCGCATCGAGGAAGGCCTCTCCCAGGTCCAGGCCGCGCTCGGCCAGTTCCCGGTGTCGGTCGAGTCGCTGCTGAACGACTACGAAGCCCACAAGGAAGGCAAGAAGCGCCTGGCCGAAGTGATCGTCGGGTTCAATGATCTGGTCGACGAAGAGCCGGCGCCGCCGGCGGTCGCTGCCGATGACAGCAGCGATGCCGACGCCGAAGGTGACGAGGACGAGGACGATGATGTCGAGGGTGGCGAGGAAGAAGCCGCACCGACCGGTCCGGACCCGGAGGAAGTCGCCGCGCGCATGCAGGCGCTGAGCGATGCCTTCAATGCGTTCAAGAAGGCCGCGACCAAGGGCGACAAGAAGAACCTGCCGCGCCTGCGCGAAGAGATGTCGGCGGTGTTCGTCACCCTGAAGCTGCCGCTGCCGCTGACCGACGTGCTGACCAAGCAGCTGCGCGACACCATGGCCGACATCAAGTCGCATGAGCGCCGTGTGCTGAACCTGGCCACCGTCACCGCGCGCATGCCGCGCAAGGACTTCATCCGTTCCTGGGAAGGCAACCAGACCAACCTGGAATGGGTGGAAGACGCACTGAAGCGCAAGCAGAAATGGTCGTCGGCCCTGCGCGAAGTGAAGGACCAGATCATTGCCGAACAGCAGGCGACGATCGACATCGAGAAGCTGACCCAGCTGGACCTGGAAGAGCTGAAGGAAATCAGCCGTGCCATGGCCTACGGTGAAGCCAAGGCGCGCAAGGCCAAGAAGGAAATGGTCGAGGCCAACCTGCGCCTGGTGATCTCGATTGCCAAGAAGTACACCAACCGCGGCCTGCAGTTCCTGGACCTGATCCAGGAAGGCAACATCGGCCTGATGAAGGCGGTGGACAAGTTCGAATACCGCCGCGGCTACAAGTTCTCGACCTACGCCACCTGGTGGATCCGCCAGGCGATCACCCGCTCGATCGCCGACCAGGCGCGCACCATCCGTATCCCGGTGCACATGATCGAGACGATCAACAAGTTGAACCGCATTTCCCGCCAGATGCTCCAGCAGTATGGCCGCGAGGCCACGCCGGAGGAGCTGGCCAAGGAAATGGACATGCCGGAAGACAAGATCCGCAAGGTGATGAAGATCGCCAAGGAGCCGATCTCGATGGAAACCCCGATCGGTGACGACGAGGATTCCCATCTGGGCGACTTCATCGAGGACACCAACGTGGAGTCCCCGATCGAGAACACCACCAACATCAACTTGTCTGAAACCGTGCGCGACGTGCTGGCCGGCCTCACCCCGAGGGAAGCCAAGGTGCTGCGCATGCGCTTCGGCATCGACATGAACACCGACCACACGCTGGAAGAGGTCGGCAAGCAGTTCGACGTGACCCGCGAGCGCATCCGCCAGATCGAAGCGAAGGCCCTGCGCAAGCTGCGTCACCCGAGCCGCTCGGAGCAGCTGCGCAGCTTCCTGGATATCGATTGATATCCGGCGATGGCTGATGTGTTGAGAGAAACCCCGCTTCGGCGGGGTTTTTCTTTGCCACCACATCCCTGTAACGCCCCGCCAGTGCTCGGAAGAGCCATATAATTACGTAACAAATAATGTAACAAAGATCCGCGTCGAAGCTGGCGCTTCGTGAATATGTCCATTATTTTCAGGCTCATAGATGCAAGGTCGTGCTTGCAGTCCCGTTTTTTTGATGCTAATTACGTAACAAGCTTCGTATTACGTAATGCACATGCCACGCGCTCAACGCCCACAGGTATTGGATCTGATCGCTCAGCTGGCCCCCGGCCAGCCGCTACCAGCCGCGGCGCTGGCCGAGCGTCTGGGGGTGGACCGGATGGCGCTCAGCCGGCTGGTGGCCGCCAGTGGCCCGCAGGTGGTGCGCATGGGCAGAACGCGGGCAACCGCCTATGCGCTGCGGCGGCCCACCCGGGCAGGCAGCGAATGGCCGCTGTACCGGCTGCGCGAAGATGCGACGCTGGAGGAGCTGGGGCGGGTAATTGCGCTGGTAGGAGGCGGCTTCCATGTCGACGCCGGGCCTGACTGCCCGAACCTGCGACGCGCGCCCGAAGGTGACGTTGCTGCCTTCTTTCCTGACTTACCGTGGTACCTGGATGACCTGCGACCGCAGGGATTTCTTGGTCGCAGCTTCGCCCATGGCCGTGGGCAGGCGCTCGGCCTGCCGAAGGACCTCAAGGGCTGGCAACCGGACGATGTGTTGATGTCCCTGGTAACCGCTGGCGGGACTGAAGCGGGCGATCTGCTGCTCGGTATCGCCGCCGTGGAGGCGGCGATGGATGCGTTGCAGGCGCCGATCGATCGGGTTGCGGCCGACGATCGTCTTGCACAGTATCGCGAGCGTGCGCGTGCTGCGCTGGACGGAGAGGATGTGGGCTTCTCGCCGGGTGGCGAGCAACCCAAGTTCACCGCCACCGTGGAGGTCCACGGCAGGCGCCGCTCGGTGCTGGTCAAGTTCGCGCAGCCCGATGAAGGCGCCGCCGCCCAGCGCTGGAGCGATCTGCTGGTCTGCGAACATCTGGCGCTTGAGGCCCTGCGCCAGTCCGGACAAGCCGCGGCGTCCAGTGAACTGCTGCAGTCGCCCACGCACACCTTCCTGGAAATCGAGCGCTTCGACCGCACGCCCGATCTGCTGGGGCGGCGAGGCCTGGTCTCGCTGCTGTCGCTATCGTCTGCGTTCACCGGCGAGGTCACCCCAGCGTGGCCGGTTGCAGGCGCCGAACTGCGTGATCAAGGCTGGCTGACGGCCGACACCGTGCAGGCGATGGGCCGACGCCACGCGTTCGGGCGGCTGATCGGCAACAGCGACATGCACCACGGCAACATCGCCTTCCACTTCGTTGATCGCGGCCCGCTGCCGTTGGCGCCGGTCTACGACATGCTGCCGATGTCGCTGGCGCCGTCAAAGCTGGGCGTGTTGCGCGCGGACGAGCCGCTGTCGCCGGTCGCACCGCTGGGCAGTGGTGATCTGCAGCATCTGCGCTGGGCGGCACCGGTGGCTGAAGCATTCTGGCAGTGCGTGGCTGTTGACGGGCGGATCCAGTCGCCAGCAATGCGGTCATTGGCGGGGGCGAACGCCGAGCGGGTGCGGGAGATGGGCGCGCGGTTTGGGTGAGCCAGCTGTTGCGCAAGCCTGGGCGCGCGGCGTTGCGCAGCGATGGCTGAGGGTTTTTCAGTGTGTCTTGGCGCCGGCGGGTAGCCGGTTGAGCGCAGGCTCCACTACACTGTGGCGCTGCGCCGGGCCTATAGCTCAACGGTTAGAGCAGGGGACTCATAATCCGTTCCCCTCCCGTTTCATGCTATCCCACAGAATGGCTGAAGCACTTAATACACAGGCGTTTTTGCCGATTGCCGGCGCCTCGCTTTGCTCATTTGTTGCCGCGAGTACGCCGGTTTTTCCGACACGATTACACCAGAATTACCACTTCACTTCTTTCTGAAATCCTGGTGCTGGGACTGGATGGTCGGGGAGTGCTTCATTGAGCCAATCAAAGGTGCGCCCGTTCACCCGCCAACTGTTGTCCTGCACGTCCTTCGCTTCGATGACCACGAGCTCAGTCGTCACCTCGGGCACTGCACTGCGCAAGTGATCAAAAAGGTCGCGCGAGCTGCCGTCATGGCTAGCGAAGTAGACATTTTCAGCGAAGCAGTGGAAGTGAGAAACCTTGCCCAGCTCCTGCTCGAAGCCTGCCAGTTTTTCGTCATTTTTGATGGGTTCGATCACGATCACGGATACGGTCATTTCTTTGCCCACACTTGAAGAGAGGGCAGATCATGATGGTGGTCACATAACCGCGCAAGTCCTTGTTTATTCGCGTTTTCGGCCGTACGATGCGCGGCTATCTATTAAGCGAATTGCGTAGTGCGCTGCTGCTTGATGCGCGCACGCCCTGCGTCGTAACGGCCTCAAGCCGATCCAACCGATCCACCACCTGAGCCAGCAGGGCATTGCTCTGCTGCACCGCCGCCGTTGTCGCCGCCTGCGCCTTGTTGTCCACCACCAGGTCGAACACAGCGCGCGCGAAGTTGTCCGGCAGCGCCTCGATGGTGTCGGCCAGCTCGCCCATGCCGACGCCGCCCTTGTCGAGGTCGCCCACCTTCATGCCGTCGATCAGGCCCGTCACCTGCCCGTAGAGGCTGTTGTAGTCCTGGCCGCTGGCGTAGAGGTTCCGACCGAAGCCCAGCGCCGCCTGTGCGGCCGCCTGCGCCGCGCTGCTGTCGCCACCCGACACAGCCCGCTCCAGCTCCTGCATGGTCTTCTGCAGTTTCTCCTGATCGGCCAGAGGCGACAGGTCGCTGACAGATAGCCCGTAGCTAATGGCTTTCCTGTCCTTGTCGATCTGCGCTTGCAGCTTGCCCATGTTGGTGGCGCGCAGTGCCTCGATCTTGGCCAGGTCCTCAGCGCGCGCACCTGACAGGCCAAGCGCCTTGGCGTAGTCGTTGGCCGACTTCACCTGTTGGCGGTAGGTGCGCTCGATGCTCAGTGCCTGCTGCTGGTAGGCGGTCAGGTCGCCAGTGAGCAGCTGCGTCGACACGTCGGCCATCAGGGTGGAGTAGTTGCCCAGCAGGCCCGACGCCTTGTTGATCTGCGTGGCCAGGTCCGTACCGGCAACGCCGGCCAGGTCCTGGAAGTAGTCCACGGCCTTGTTCACCTTGTCGATCTCCAGGCCGTTGAGGGCGCGGCCCAGCTCGTCGGCATTGCCCACCGCCAGCTCGATGGATGCTCCCAGCGCCGCGAACACGTCTGCCGAGTCGAAATAGCCATCCAACTGCCCACCGAAGCCCGCCGCCCGCACGGCCTCCGTGTAGAGCCGATCCTGCATGCCGGCCAGATACGCCTCCAGCTGCTGCTGGGCCTCGGCCGAATCCGCCGACAACGACAGTTTCCCCAGGCTTACCTTGACCCCGGCCAGCTGCTTGCTCAGGTCCACGCCCAGCTGCTTGGCTAGGTCAGTGGTTGCGCCCCGGATCTGCCGAGCCGCCATGTCGAACGTGCGATCGATGCCCGGATCCAGCGCGCCATACTGGGTCCACTTCTTGTCAGAGCGGAACCAGCCGCCCTTTTGCTTCACGTCCGCGTAGCTCTGGCCGTCCAGTCCACCGAAGCCGTAATCGCCCGTGATGCCTTGACCGGTGATCTTGGGCGCACTGCGCCCGAACGCCTTGCCCAGCAGCGAGCTGCCCGAGAAGATCGCCGCCGTCTTGCGGTTCATGCCTAGCGCACGCCCGATCACGTCCAGCGACATGCTGTCGAGCATGACCGGCGTCAGCAGGCCACCGGAGGCAAAGTGGCCGCGTTTCAGTAGATCGAACTTGTCCTGGTTCTCCAGCCCGAAGCCTTCCTTGTAGGCGCTGCCGGCCATCTGCATACCCATCGCGATCAGAGCCGCATAGGGTGCAAAGGCCGCGACGGCTCCCAGCGCGCCCGTAGCTGCTCCCGCAGCGCCGGCCCCACCGGCAGCGGCCGAGCCGCCTCCCGTCAGTGCAGCCACGTTGTTGCCGAAGCCCATTAGGGTGTTAGGGCCGAAGCCACCCGCCGCGGCTGCGGCGCCAGGGGTGAACCCGATAGCGCTCTGGCCCTTCGACAGCAGGCTCGCAATGTTGGCGGCGTTCTGGCCGCCTGCAGCAGTACCGTTGCCGCCGAAGATCCCCAGGATGCTGTTGAGGCTCAACCCGTTGCCGCTGCCGAGTCCATTGATGCTGTCCATGATGCGCGTCTGAATCGGGAGCACCAGCTTTTGCTCCAGCAGCTGGCGTGCAATGTCGCGCAACCCCTGCCTGGCAATGTCCTTCATGTCGTCCCACATGCCGGACCAATCGCGCAGGCCGCCCGCGACGAAGTTGGCCATAGCGTCGGCGGTGTCGCTGACCAGGTACGTCCCCACATCCGCCCACTGCTGCAGGCTGGCGGCGTACTTGTCCGCGTCGATGCTGGCCTGAGCCGCAGCGCGCGCTTGCGCCATGAGCGAATCGCTGAGGTCGGCGGTGATGCCTGCGCCGGCCGCGTTCGCCTCGTTGATGGCCTCCTGCATGTCCCGCTGGTTCTGCATTTCACGGCGTGCGCGCTCCCGCGCTGGCCCGATGAGGCGCATCATGTCCAGTTCGCCGCTCATGGTGTCCAGCAGCGCCTGCGGCGCCCGCTTGCGCTTGTCCAGCTCGGCGGTGGTCGCCGCAAGTTGAGCCGCTGATTCCTTCTCCAGCGTGTTGAAGGCAGCGCGCGTGATGTTGCCAGCGGCCAGTTCCTTGTTCAGCTCGGCCAGGCGCTGCTTGTGCTTCTGCTCGGCCTCGGCCAGCGGGCCGGCCATCGTGGCGGCCGCCATGTCTGCCTCGGCGGCGTAGCGGCGCAGCTGCTCGGCCAGGCGGTCGTACGCCGCGTTCCCGGTCTTCGCTACGCTTCCCTTGCTCTTTGGCTTGCGTGGCTCGTAGGCATCCGGCGTGGCCGGCAGCAACGCCCATTCGGGCATGCGCTCCGACCCCTCCAGCACAGTGACGCTCGGCCGCTTGGCGGTCTTGGGCTGCATCGCCTTCCAGCCGTTGTCGGCATAGGCAGTGCCTTGTGCGTACTCGTTCTTGAAGCCCTCCCAGCCGCCACCGCCGAACGCGTATTGACCGGTCGCCAGCTTGAACGCTGCGTGGCCTTGCTTCTCCACGCCCACCAGGCCGCCCCGGATACGGTCGAAGAAGTCCACGACGGCGCCGCCGTCCCGCACCGCGTCGGTGACGCCCCGGATGGCACCGGAGAGAGCGTCGGCCGCTTCCTTGGCGAAGTTGCCGTTGACTGCCACCGCGTCGAGCTGGTCGGTGAAGTCCTGCAGGGCAGGCAGGATGCCCGACACCACCTGCACCTTCATGCCTTGCAGAGAAAGCTCTGCCCGGTTCGTCACATCACGCATGCCCAGCATTGCCTGGGTCAGCCGCACGTCGATGATGCTGCCTGCGGCCTCCGCCGCGTTGCCCATGCGGTTGAACTCGGCGCTGTTGTTGCGCAGCAGCGGGATCAGCATCGCCGAATCACTGGCGATGGCCTCCATGTAGCTGGTCAGCTCCGACTGTGAGAGGTTCGCCTTCTCCAGGCTCTTGAAGTACAGGCCCAGGGCGTCGGGGCCAGACAGCTTGCGGAAGCTCTCGACGGTGAGGCCGCTGCCCTTGGCGATGTTGTCGAAGAAGTCTTTCATCTCCCCGCCGCCCGTTTGGGCGTAGTCGCCGATTTTCTCCTGCACGTCCTTGAAAATATCGGCCAGCTTCTCCTGGCTGATACCTACCGTGCGGGCACCTGCGGCCATGCGCTGGAACTCCTGCGACGTGGTGCCGGAGAGCTTGCCCAGCCGGTCGTACTCCACTGCCAACTGCCCAACCTGCTTGGTCCAGGTGAACACAGCCGTGCCAGCAGCAGCGGCAGCGGTGCCAAGCGCCGCGCCCGCCACGGTAGCGACGCGAGTCATGGAGGCGTGGATCTGCGTGGCTTTCTGGCTGGCCAGCCGCTCGGCCTTGGTCATGCCCGTTTCAAACGAACCCGTCTTCATCAGCAGGTCGACGGTGAGGGTATAGAGGCTCATGGGTATCCCGGCCTGAAATTTGAATTCTGTGGAAGCGCGAAGAAAAGGGGGCGCGCGTGTCGAGGGGGGAGGCCTTCCAAGTTTCGACCTCCCCCCTCCCGTTGCCTGGTCACGACGCTGAGGACGCGCATCGCGCTGGTGCCGCCCAGGCTGCCGGTGTTGTCAGGGGCACCGCCGGCTGGCCCCGCCCTTTACTCGGTGTCCGTCACGCCTTCGATGACGGTGAACGCCTTGGGGTAGGCCGATGCCACGTCCAGACGGGTGTGGCAGATGAAACCAACCTCGCCAGTCTCGGCATACAGCTCCTTCAGCAGCTGGATCGACACGGACTCGCGCATGTAGATGGTGAACATCTGGAAGCCGCCCACGTAGATGGCGGCCGCGTTGGTCGCGGTGCCCACCTCTTCGTTGGTCGGGATCTGGCTGGTGGTGAGGAACTTCCAGTTGCTCAGGGCCTCCGGCCGTCGCAGCGGCTGGCCGGTGGTGTCCACAAGCAGGCTCATGGTTTCGTCCTCGCGCGGCGACAGGATCGCCACGTCCGGCACCGGGGCGTTGGCCTCGGTGATGAGGCGACGGGCGCGGATGAACTGGCGCCAGTCGGTGATCGGCCCCCCGTTGGTGCCCATCGGCAGCTTGTTGATACCCGGGATGTTGCGCAGGCCGCGAATCTCCGGCTCGGTGCCGCTGCCCATCAGGGATGCGCGGTCGATCTCCTTGGCGAACGCTTGGGCAATGGCCGTGCGCAGTGCAGCGTCCAGGCCGCCCAGCGAATCGGCCAGCAGCTCGCGGGAAATCTTGAAGCGGAAAGCCAGACTGCGCGGGGTGACCTTGACCGCGCGGAACGCCGGCTCGCTCTCAGCCACCTGGCCGTGTTCCTGGCGCCAGGCTGGGGTGGGGATGGTGTCCACTGCCGCGATGCTGAAGGAGCTGGCCGAGGTATCCAGCACGGCCACGTTGGCGCCTGCGCTGAGAACGGACGAGGCGGGCACCAGGGCGTTGAGGATGCCCGGCATCAGCACGGTCGGCACGGTGTAGCCGCCTGCGGTGTTCGTGCCCTCGCTGAGCGCAGCGCGCACGCCGTCGCTGGTGCGCATGTTGGCAACGCCCCGGATGAAGTCCGACAGGCTCACCTGGTCATCGCCATTGTTGAAGCCGCCGCCGTCCGGGCGCATCGCATTCAGGCGCCGGGCGATGGTTGCCTGGTTCTGCAGGTCCGATGCGGTGAGCAGCGTGCCGATCTGGCGGCCTTCGGTGTCGCGCAGGCGCTCGCCCTCGCTCATGGTGCCCAGCGCGTTGGCTGTGGTCAGGTCCATCTGTTCCTGATGATCCATGCCCGCGCTGATCAAGCTGATCGCGTTGTTGATGTACTCCAACGCATCCATCACGCCGTCGGTGAGGTTTTCGTCCTTCTCCCTGGCGTGGGTCGTCAGCGCATTGGACGCACGGCGCAAGCTGTTGCGATAGGCCAGTGCTTCAGCGCGCGGCAACTGGTCCAGCGGCTTGTCGGTGGTCGGTTCTTCGATGGTGACGCCGAGTTTGCCGAGCTCCGCGCGTGCCGAGAATGCGGCTTTGCGGTTGGCGTGGCGGTCGCGCATCTGCTGGAAATCGTTGTGGTGAGGCATTGGGTGGTCCCTATGTGGGGTCCAGAAACGCACAAGCGCGCCCGGACCATGGTGAAGTGGTCTCAGAGCGCGCTTTGGCGTTGCCTCTGCCGCAGTGTCGGCCCAGTGTCAGGTTTGCCCGTGGGGCAGTCTGTCTTGGACGCGCTCAGTTTATCGCTGTTGTTGCTTGGCAATGCCTGTTTCGTTACGCGGGCTTCAGCGCGCGCCGAATTCGATGTGCCTTCTGTCTGCACGCATCGGTGCAGTAGCGCCGTGGTCGGCCGGTCACCTGGTCGCGGAGCGGTCCGCCACAGACCTCGCACCGAAATTCAAATTCTGCGGAAGCGCGAAGAAAAGGGGGCGCGCGTATCGGGCTGGCAGACGCTTCAACTTTCCGCCTCCCCCTACGGTCCATGTCGATCACCGTATGGCAGGTGGTGAACCTGGTGCATGGGGTGCATCGGGCGCATGGGGTGCGCCCCGTGCAGTTCGCGCCGTTCGGGCCTGAGGCCCTGAAAAGACGTACAGCAAGAGCCGGAAGCAACAGCGCCAAAGCGGTGGAGCCGAACAAAAGAAAACGGGCTCCGCCTGGTAATACTTATAAGGACAGCACGGGGCGCTGTACGAACAGCCTCAAACTGGGCATGACTACAGCACGGGGCGCTGTAGTCATGGATTCCTACCTCATGGGGCGCTGTACGTGGTCCGCGACTACAGCATGGGGCGCTGTAGGGTGCAGCACGGGGCGCTGTACTGTTTGCGTTTTTCATGCCGCCTCAGCCCCTTCACGTTGCAGCACGGGGCGCTGTACCAATTCCGTTTTTGCAGCGCGCGGTTCCTTGCGCTTGCCAGTGCTGCGGACGTAGTCCGGGCGCTCGTGCTTCCAGCTATCGGAAGGCTTCGCGGTGGCCGACACGTCGAGCGGCCTGTCCTTCTTCCAGTCGATGCGGCGCCAGGTGAATGCATAGAGCGTGGCCGCGTTCCGGCCCCCCTGCTTGGTGCGCTCGATGATCCGATAGTGCTCAAGCTCCGCCGCGGCTTTCCTGACGGTGTTCTCGGAGTTCCAATGCGCGTCCTGCATCAGTGCCCAGGATGCGCACAGGTATCCGTTGTTGAAGCCGGTGTACTGACGTGCAAGGTCCTGCACCAGCTTGTGGGCGTAGGGACTGAGCCGCGTGTAGTTCGGATGCCGAAGCAGTGTGTAGGGGATGACGAAGGCCATTCCCCCGTCGATATCCTCCCAGCGGTTCTCCTTCTTGCGCCTAGCCATGGGATGCCTTGGCCGGGCTCTGCAGCAGCTGGCCGACGCTGCGGCCCCAATCCGCCCCAGCGCGCGCCGCGCGCGTCATGATCCATTCGCGCACCCGGGCCTCAGACGGGTTGCCCCTGTGCTGCAGGGCGCAGTCACCGCACAGCACGTAGGGGAGGGAGGCCCAGCCGAACTCCCGCTCCACACGATGGAACGTGCCGAACACCGGCAGCAGCGGCTTGCCGCAGCAGTCGCATGCGATGGGTTCAACCGCAGGACGGCGGCTCATGGCGCGCGCTCCTGTCGGCGGGGTGGGGCGCGATCGATGGCAGCTGCCAGGCGCTCGGCGAGTGCCTGTAGGCGAGCCTCAGACAGTGCGGACAGTGGCGGAGTCCGCACGATGCGGTGTGCAGGGAAGGGGATGATGACGGCGTTCATCCGACCCTCCGCAGCGTGTTGGCGTAGGTGACAAGGCCCAGGACCCGCAGCGCAGCGCGCGGGACCGTGTGCCCCTCGTAGATTCCCGACAGCGCGTAGACGTACAGGCCGGCAGGGCGCACCTGCACGTAGCGGATCAGTGCCTCGCCGTCGATCTCCACGGCATACAGGGCATCGCCCCGGAATTCCGTTACCTCCAGGTCGATCACCAGCACGTCGCCCGGCACGTAGCGCGGGGCGTTCTGGCTGTCGGTCAGTGCGACGGTGGCCCAGCGCGCGGTGTCGGAAAAGTCTGAATGCGCGTCAGGGGTTTGCCCGATTGCGGGCAGGGATGGTTGGTGTACGATGTGGCTCATGGTCAAGTCGTTCCTCGCAAGGGTCCGATGGCTTTCACGGCTCACTCCGGCTGCAACCGGGTGGGCCGTTTCTCTTTCAGCGGGGCAGCGCACGGCTGTCCGCCGTCTCCACAACTGCGGCCTCCAGGTAGGCGTCCAGGTCGGCAGGCCGGTAAAAGCAGCGCTTGCCCACCCGCAGGTATCGGGGGCCGCGCCCCTCACATCGCATCTTGTCCAGCGTGCTCTTGCTGATCCCCAGCACTCGGGCAGCTGCCGCCACATCGAGCCTGATCGCAGGAACCGCATGGGCATGGAGTGTCGATTCTTGCATTGTGTTCTCCGTATTGTTTAGGTGTGCGTTTGTGTTCGCAAAACGAACGCTACACCCAGCGGGTCGGCAATACAAGAGATTTTTTGTGTTAGATTGCGTTCGCTTATCTTGGAAACGCTCTCAATGGAAACAGCTCCGAAAAAACGCGTAGGCCGGCCGCCCAAGGCGGCGTCCGAGAAGGCGGAGACCTTTAGCGTCAGGTTGTTGCCGGAGGTGAGGGCCAAGCTGGAAGAGGCCGCAGAGAAGGCTGGCCGGTCGCTCGCCGCTGAGATTTCCGCGCGGCTGGAGGCATCGTTCACCGGTCCTCTCACATACGTTCTGCTTGATCGTCGAATGCAGGAGCTGCATGAGCTCAATGAGCGGCTGTCGGCTACTCTGACGGTCCAGAGCTACCTGCAGGCGGAGCTGGCCAGCCTGGAGGGGGTCAAGGGGGCAGAGGCTGATGCCAAACGCGTCAACTTGCAGGCGGAGCATGAGGTCCTGGGTTGGGATGCCCAAACAGTCAAAGAGCAAATCACCCGCGTGGAAAGCGAGGCAAAGTCGTTGCTTGACGACCTTGCTCGCAAGGTGTCGCTGACTGCCGAACAAGTTCTAAAGCACCTCCCGGATAGATGAGCGCCTTCACCAAGCTCACCAGGTCGGCGCAGCGCGCGCTGAAGCCCGGCCAGTCGATCAGCGAACACGGGATCACCTACACCCGCACCGCGAACGGCGACGGGCGCTGGTCGGTCAACGTCATGGTGGCCAGGCGTCGGCATCACCAGGTGGTGGGCTTGGAGTCGGAGGGGTACACCCGCACGCAGGCGGAGGACGTGGTGGCCGCACTCAAGGCCGCCAAGCGCAGTGCGTCCCACGGAGTGCAGGGGAGCAAGGGCAACGCCTCGCAGACGGTCGCGCAGGCGGCTGACGATTACCTGGACTATCTCCGCCGGCATGACGGCAAGGACATAGACACCAAGGAGCGGCGGTTCCGCGATCACATCAAGCCCCACCTCGGGCGCCGGCCGGTGGCCAGGCTGACCGATGATGACTGGCTCGCCTACGTGGCCACCCGGAAGGGCGAGGGCGCCAGCCCGGGGACGATCAACCGTGAGCGCTCTGCGCTGCTGCACATGCTCAACACGATGCGGCGTCGGAAGATCCTCAACGCTGCGCCGCTGCTGGCCCGCCAGCGCGAGCCGCAGGGAAAGCTGGTGTACCTGACGCCGGAAGAGTCGCAGCGGCTGCTGCTGGCCGCGCAGGAGGACGTGTCGCCATTGGCGCATCGGTTTGTGATGGTGACGCTCTACACCGGCCTGCGGCACAGCGCAGCGCTCAACCTGCGGGCCGGCGACGTGGACGTGCAGCGCAGGATTCTGTGGATCGGCAAGGACAAGGCTGGCCGGCGCGAGCAGCCCATGCCGCAAGTGCTGGCGCAGTACCTTGGCAAGGTCATCAAAGGAATGGAGGCTGAGGCTTACCTATTCCCATCGCAGCGCGCGGGCAGCGGCCGGGCCTATCAGATGAACGCCGTGTTCGGTCGGTGCGTGCAGCGCGCGGGCATCGCCAAGCATGTGACCCCGCACACGATGCGGCACACCGCCGCGACCAACGCTGCGCATGCTGGGCTCGACGCGGCCACCATCCAAGCTATGGGTGGCTGGAAGACAAGAGCTATGGCCGAAAGGTACACTCACGCGGCTTCGATGCAGGACGCTATGGCGGCCCTACAGAAACAGCTTTCCGGCGACGCGATTACACCGAAATTACAACGGCGACCGCGCAAAACCGCCTGAAACCCTTACAGGGCCTATAGCTCAACGGTTAGAGCAGGGGACTCATAATCCCTTGGTTCCAGGTTCGAATCCTGGTGGGCCCACCAATTGAACGTCCAGCAAAGTCCAGTGACGACGCCCCGATGGCGTCTGGCTGGTGCGTCAGGGGCGCCAAGGGCAGCACCTTGCGGCGATGCCCTTTCATTGTGGTGCCCTCAGGATCGTGGCAGATTCTCGATAGGACCAACGCGACCGGGCGGGGGCGGCTGACAGTTGCCGAAGCACCCGCCACCACCGGGGAACCAGCCGCCGATCCCGCCACCACCGCCAGTGCTGCCACCACCACCACCGCCAGACGGGGGTGTCGAGGCGAAGCTGTCCTCGGTGCCGCCTGACTCTTCTGCCGACTTCCCGCACGGCTTGCTGACGGTGATCATGCTTGAGCCGGTCATCATCATGATTTTTGTTTTGTACATGACGTTGCCGACGAAGGACGTGTTGCGCCATGCATCCGCACCGAACGTCCTTTCAGCGGTCTCATCCAGCTTCTTCAGGAATGCCCGGTTGGGCGCATCTGCGGATGAGGCACCGGCTTGCTTGGCCGCCGCGATATCCTTCAGGTCGACCGATATCGAGAACGGGAGCATTGGAAGAACGGTGCAGGCCAGAGCAACACCGGCAACGGTGAAAGCAGCGGTGGCCAGGACGAATTTACTTGCAGGTTTCATTGCCATCCTTGCGAGTTGTCAACGGGGAACGGGCGGTAATCGGGAACGAACGGGACGCCGGTTCGTTCCTGGTAGAGCTGGTTGAATGTGGCATTCAGACGAAGCGCTTCGGCCTCCCCCTGCATCCGCTCTTCGATAGTGAGCGGTGCAGAGAACATGATTTCCCTGCCAAGCGCGGCGGAAGGGTCTGCGCGCATCTCCAGGACGCGCGAAACCGCGTATGCGTTGATGTTTCCCGCTCGACCGGTGGATGCGAAATGAGTCGCAAGCAGTTGCAGTGCAAAGTAGTTGCCGTCCACTGCGGACGACATCATCCGGTCCAAGGCGGTTCGATCGGGCAGCTTTCGCGAGTCCAGCATGGTGCGCGCAAGCTTGTCGCCGCCGTGGGCGGCTTGTTCCAGCAACGCATCGGGCGCGCTGGAATAGGAAGCCCACTGCGCGGTATTCGGATAGCCGTGTTCATCCAGCCAGCGTTGCTCCTCGCGGCTACGCCCATCAAATGGATCATCGTCCTTGGGTTCCATTCCATCGCGATTCTGCGGAACACCAGGAAACAGCATGCTCGTGCTGTTGGCAGGCCGTAACGCGGGTGACGCAGCCGAGGGTGTCGGCGCAGAAGGATCCTTGCGCTGCCCGCCCGCCTGTTCAACGTTCGGTGCCGTTTGCGAGGACTGTGGCGTGGGGCGAAGGAGGAGAAGGGCCGCCACCGCTCCCGTGGCGAGTACGGCAACGACGAGTGCTGCAGCGAATTTCTGCGATGAACTTCTGTATTCCATGAGGGTGGTGCAGTTTCCTTGCGATTAACACTGGGTCGGGTAGGCGACGCAACGACGTTGGAGCTGCTCGCGCAACTGAAACGGAGTGCATGCAAGTCCCCAGAGATGGACTCGATCGTCTTGTGCACATCTGCATCGCCCGCAGAGAACGGAAAAGTGGTGCAGCCTCCCCCGGTCCGCCTTGGTTCGTATTCAGTCCTTGTTTACGTTCTGGTCCGTCACGCGCTTCGGACCCGGTGCCGGGCGACCCGTTGCACATCACCGACGACTGGTCACGACCAGAGCTCCGGGCACCGCCACAGGCCTATTGGAGCGAGTGCCGCGCCTTTGTTGCGGCGCAGGGAATCCGCTTGCCGCTCTCTCCGGGCTGAGGCCTGCGCAGCCGGCGAAGGTGCAGCAGTGTCGATCACCGCACTCTGTGCCGAATGACACATGCCCCGCCATTTCTGCTGGCGGGAAGATGGCGGCATCCCGAAGTGGAGTGATCTGATGCCTGGTACGCTCAGTCGTCGCGCCTTCCTGGCCAACGCTGCTGCCGTTCCGGCGGCCACGCTCATGGCCACCGGCGTTGCTGCGGTGGCGCAGCCAACCGTCACCACCGGGAGCCTGATCGACGCGGAACGCGGCGTGGTCCGCTCGGCCATGGACGGCAGCGGCATCGGTGCCGCTGCCGTCTGCCTGGTCGAAGGCGGGCAGGTGCGCTGGACTGAAGGCTTCGGTCACGTATCAGGCCAGGGCAGCGCGGCCGTAGACGCCAGCACGATGTTCAGCATCCAGTCCACCTCGAAGAATTTCGCTGCGGTGGCGGTGCTGTTGGCCGTGCAGGACGGCATCCTTGATCTGGACGTGCCCATTACCCGCTATCTGCCGTCGTTCACGGTGCGCAGCCGCTTCGAGCATGCTCCACAGGAGCGCATCAGCCTGCGCCTGCTGCTTGCCAATCGCGCGGGATTCACGCACGAGGCGCCACTGGGCAACAACTACGAACCGGCGTCGCCGGGCTTTGATGCGCACGTCCGCAGCATCTCGCAGACATGGCTGCGCTTTCCAGTGGGTACGCGCTATCGCTACTCCAACCTGGGCTTCGACCTTGCCGGTCATGTCATTGAGCAGGTTGCGGGCATCAGCTATCCGGCCTGGCTGCAGCGCCGGATCTTCGAGCCGCTGGGAATGCACGACAGTACGGCCGATGCCTCGATCTACCTGGCAAGCAAGGGGCGGGCACTGGGAACCCAGGAAGGCCATGCGCAGGTACCGCCGGTGACGCCGCTGGTGGTGTCGGGAGGCGTCTGGACCAGTGCCGCCGACATGGCGAAGTATCTTGGCTTCCTGCTCGGTGGCGGTCGATCCGGTGCGCAGCAACTGCTCGAGCCTCACCTTTGGGACGAGATGCATGGTTTCGGCCTGGGCGGTGACTACGGGCTCGGTGTCATGCGCAGCGAACGCCTCTACGGCAGTACATCGGTGAGGCTGCTGCACCACCGCGGCGGGGGCTTCGGGTTCGGGTGCGTGTTCACCTACTGCAGGCAGGCAAACGCTGGATTTGCCGCGATGTTCAATCGCGCGACGTCTGCGGGGTACGGCATTGGCGAGCGTCTGCTCGATCAGCTGTTGTCGGCGCGTTTCGGGCCTCGTCAGCCGCGTGTGCCCCTGTCTTCCCTGGCGCCGATCAGGTTGAACCAGGACCAGGTGCAGCGGATGGCGGGAAGCTGGATCGGGCGCAGCGGCAAGGCGAAGATCGTGGTTGCCGGAAGCGGTGAACTGCAACTGCATCGTGGGGCGCAAGCTGTGGGCGGCCGTTTTGCGGCCATCGACGGCGACCAACTGTTCACCGTGGACACCGATGGAGAAGTTGCGACGTACCGCTACCATGCGGCGACGGACATGCTGCCGGCGCACCTGGAATGCAGCAACGGCGAGGACGGCCTGGACCAGAACGATCCCATCGATGGGCCCACGGGGCCGCAGGCGCCCCATTGGCAACCCTGGCTGGGGCGCTATCGCATCGACCAGTGGGGAAAACCGTCGATGTCCGTTGTGCTGGAGCAGCGACAGGGCTGGCTGTACATCGATGGCATCCGCCTGGTCACCGAAGTGGAGCCAGGCTTGTTGTTCACCAGCGATGGCGAAGCGGTGGATTTCCGCAGCTCCCAGCCGACATGGCGAAACCTGCGTCTGCAGCGCGTCCCGCCCGTGGGCCAGGGGTGATGGCGGCATGCAGCCTGCTTATCCGCGCCGCCCACGCCCATCAATGCTGTAGCGCCCGGCTCCGGTGCAGGCCAGCAGCAGGAAGCCACCGGCCAGGCCCAGGTTCTTCAGGAACATGATCTGCTGGGTCTGATCGGCGAAGTTGTGGTGGAAGATGAAAGCGGTGACCAGGCTGAAACCTGCCAGTACGACCGCCACCAGCCGGGTCTGGAAGCCGAGCAGGATGCACAGGCCGCTGCCGATTTCGAAAGCGATGGTCGGCCAGAGCAGGATGCCGGGAACTCCCATTGCCTCCATGTAGCCCTGGGTACCACTGAGATCACCGAGCTTGCCCAGCCCGGAGACCAGGAACAGGGCCATCAGCAGGATGCGTGCAAGCAGGTAGGCGAGCGAATGCGATGAAGTGCTCACGTCGAGGTCCTCGGAGATGGCCGACGCAGGCGATCGGAGCCCACCGGCGGTGAAGCCCGTGTCTACGCGCCGGGCAGGGCGCCTTGACAGCTGCCGCGCTGCAGTAGACCTTTCCCGCATGACGATCGATATTGAATCGCTCAGCCTTCGCGAGCTGGGTGCCCTGGTGGTTGCCGCTGAACGGCGGAAACAGCTGATTTCCAGCCGCCGTCCGGCCAGTGCGGTGCGCCGGATGCTGAAGGCCGCCGCCGCCGAAGCCGGATACACCATCGAAGAACTCTTTGGCGGCCAAGCCTCGGAAACACCTGCGCCCGCCCGCAAACCCGCCCGCCGTAAATCCGGCAAAGTCGCGCCCAAGTATCGCGACCCGGAATACAAGCGCCTGACCTGGACCGGTCGCGGGCGCATGCCGCGCTGGTTGGCGTCCAAGGTGTCGATGGGCCACAAGGTCACCGATTTCCTGATTCCTGGCTTGGCCAGGCCGACCGCTGGCAAGACCAGCACCATCGGCAAGCGGACCGTCATCAAGAAGGGATGAGGCTGCAGCACTGCTACCCTGCCTAGGTCTTTCAACCAAGGAGCACGGGATGGCACACGAGAGTGGCATGATGATCACGCCGAAAGTCCTGCACGCCGCGGCAGGCGCGGCCGTGCTGGTCAGCCTGCTGGCCTGGGCGGTGGAATGGAGCGGGATGGCCTATGTCTGCCCGTACTGCCGCGTGCAGCGCACGGTCATCGGCGTGCTCGGCCTGCTCACGCTGTTCGCGCGCCCGGGGAGCCTCATCGTGCCCTGGTTGTCGTACACAGCCGGTGGCTTCGCGTTCGTGGTCGCAGCGATGCAGCACTTCAACGGCTGGAAGCGCATTTCCGCCGGTGATTTCAGTTTCAACGCGCAGTGGTACATCGATCCGTGGCTGCTGTCCGGCTGCGCGATGCTGATCCTGGTGGCGCAGCTGATGCTGGTGCAGGCCGCCTGCCGGCGCAGCTTGCGCTGAGTATTTCCACGCATGGCGCGGAACTACCCGTTCTGGAATACCGCCAGCTGCGCAGCAAACGCGCGCTGATAGGCGGGACGCTGCGTTGCCCGTGCCACATAGGCCACCAGCAGCGGATACTCGTCAAGCAGCCCGCTGCTCTTCAGGCGCAGCAGCACCGAAACCATCATCAGGTCGCCCACGCTGAAATCGCCGTCCAGCCACGGCGCGTTGGCCAGCCATGTTGACAGTTGCGCCAATCGCGCCCGAACCCGCTCATCCAGCATCGGCAGCCGCTGTGCGTACCACGGCTGCTCGCGCTCCAGCACCCAGGCCATGGAGCGCTCGACAATCGGCGGCTCTACCGTGTTCAGTGCGGCAAACAGCCACATGACCGCGCGCATGCGGGCATCCGGATCAACCGGGAGCAGGCCGGAATGTTGTTCGGCCAGGTGCAGGACGATCGCGCCGGATTCAAACAGGACCTGGTGGCCCTCCTGCCAGGTGGGAATCTGCCCGAACGGATTGCGTGCCAGGTGCGCGGGCTGCTTCAGCTCGGCAAAGCTGAGCAGCTGCACGTCATAGGGCACGTCCAGCTCTTCCAGCGCCCAGCGAACGCGCATGTCACGGGCCAGGCCCTGGCCGCGGTCGGGAGAGGTGGCGAAGGCGGTGAGGATGGCGGTCATGGCAGCAGTCCGCGTGGTGAGGGAAGGGCTTTGATGATCTGACGAGCGGGCGTCCCGGAAATCGACATCGATGGCGGCGCCCTGCACGTCACCTGCACGCGTCCTGCACGCACGTACCGCCGCCGATCCATCAGTCTGCCGGGGTCATCCGCAGAGACAGGTAGCAGGCATGAATACCCCCGGAAAACCGAAGCCCAGTTGGCGCCAGAGAAACGTACTGATGGGAGCGCTCGCCGCGGTCGTGGTGATCGTGCTGATCATCCTGTTCGTTCCCTGGTGAGGCTGGCCAGCACCGCTCGATGTGAGCCACGCGCCACTGTGGCGTGAAGCAGTCAGTGCGGGTTGGGTGAAGTGATGTGCATATCAATCGCTGCTCACCCGCGAACCACACGAGCATGTCCACAGTGGATCCGCAGGCAGCGCAGTCGAGGCTGCTTTTCTCCCCCTGAAACGAAGATACAGGAGCAAGGCCATGAGCACCCAGTCCACCATCGAACACCGCCTCAACGACCTGATCGAGATCGCCCGCGACGGCAAGTCGTTTTACGAAGAGGCCGCAACCAAGGTGAAGGATGCCGAGCTGTCGGCCTTGTTCACCCGTATCGCCGGCGTCAAGGGCCGCATCGTCGCGGCGCTGAGCGGTTCGGTGGCTGCCAGCGGCGGCAAGCCGGCCGAGCATGGCACCGTGGTGGGTTCGATGCAGCAGTTCTACGGCAAGGTCCGCGCCGCGTTCGGAGATACCAACTATGGCTACGTGGCCGAGCTGGAAGAGTCCGAGGATCGCCTGCTGGGCGCGTTCAAGGATGTGCTGAAGGACAATGAACTGCCGCCGGCGGTGCGCCAGGAAGTCACTCAGCTGTTGCCCGAAGTGCAGGAGTGCCACAACGTGATGCGCGCGCGCAAGCATGCGATGAAGGCGGCCTGACGATCAGCGGCGGCCCACTCCCCAGGGGCGCCGCGGCCGGGGCGGCACCGCTGCCCCGGCCACCCTGAACCGGTCGCTGCTACACTTGCACCGGTTCCGCACCGCCAACGATCAACACCATGAGCAACGGGAACGGTCCGCAGACAGTTCGCTGAGCCGCAACAACGATGCAGACGTTGTTGCGGTGATCATCCCTGCGATGCACGCGAAGTGGATGGATCGCCGCCGGATCACTCCGGGCGGAGACTCCCCATGTTCAATCGAAAGGCCCCGCGTTGGGCCCACCCGTTGCCGTCGGCCATTGTGCTGATGGCGCCGTTCGACCTCCTGGCCTCGCTGGCCATGGACATCTATCTTCCTGTGGTGCCGGTGATGCCGCAGGCACTGCAGACATCCCCGACGCTGGTGCAGCTCACGTTGAGCAGTTACCTGCTGGCGCTCGGGCTGGGCCAGTTGCTGTTTGGCCCATTGTCCGACCGCATCGGGCGACGCCCGGTCCTGTTGCTGGGGGCGTTGCTGTTCGCGCTGTCGTCGTTTGCGCTGGCCTTGTCCGGCAGCGGCGCCGCTTTTCTGGCCTGGCGAACCGTACAGGCGGTGGGAGCGTCGGCGGCATTGGTGGCGACCTTCGCCACGGTCCGTGACATCTATGCCGATACACCCGAAGGCGCCTCGCTGTATGGGTTGTTCGCTTCGATGCTGGCCTTCGTGCCGGCGCTGGGGCCTGTTCTGGGCGCACTGCTGGCTGGTGCCGTCGGCTGGCGCGCGATCTTCGTTCTGCTCGGTGTACTGGGCACGATCGCCGGCCTGCGCGCGGTGCGGCATTGGCACGAAACCCGCCCGCAGTGCCATGACGGGGCGCGACCGGCGGCACGACGCATCCTCGGCAGCGGCGCGTTCTGGGTCTACACGCTGGGCTTCAGCGCGGGCATGGGCACATTCTTCGTGTTCTTCTCAGTCGCGCCCCGGTTGCTGGTCGGGCGCATGCAGTACTCGCCGCTGTCGTTCAGCCTGGCCTTCGCGACGGTGGCACTGGTGATGATCGTCACGGCGCGGATGGCGAACGCGTGCATTGGGCGCTGGAACGTGCGCGGTACCTTCCTGCGCGGCCTGTGGGTGATGGTGGCCGGGGCGCTGCTGATGGCGTCGGCCGCCGCGTGGCGTCCCTCGTTGATCGGCGTGGTGCTGCCCATGTGGGGCATCGCGGTGGGGCTGGTGATGGTGGTTTCAGTGGCTGCCAACGGTGCGCTGCGTGATTTCGCCGATGCGTCGGGTGCGGCGGTGGCCCTGTACTACGCAGTGCAGAGCCTTATCGTGGCAGGCATCGGCACGCTGGTGATCCTTGTGCTACCCGGCGATACCGTGTGGCCGCTGGTGGCCTATGGGTTGCTGCTGCCACTTGCCAGCCTGGCAGGTGCCGCCGCCCTGCGCCGTCGCGCATAGCGCTGGGGGTGGGCAAAAAAGGGGCGGCCGCAAGGCCGCCCCAACCCGTCAAGAGAACACGTGTTTAGAAGCGGATGGACCAGCGAGCACTGGCCCCATGGTCGCGGCTTTCACTGCCGAACTGGCCGCTGTAGCCCAGCTCCAGCTGCTGCCGCGGCGTCAGCCACGCCGACAGGCCCAGCTCGGCCACGACAGCGTTCTCGGCAATCGGTGCGCCTTCGACTGCAAAGGGCGTGCTGCTGTTGGCAAAGGCCAGGTTGGCCACCTGGCTGCGGTCTCCGAAGGCGCGGCGATAGCCCAGACCACCGCGCAGATGCAGCCAGCTGTCCTGCTGGAATGATGCCTTCAGGCCCTTGTCGAAGCGCAGCCCTGCGGTAGCGGTGGTGGTGCCGGTGTCGTCCACCTTGCCGTGCAGCGCCGCCGCGCCACCGCGCTCGTTGATCTGCTTGAGGTCCACTTCCACGCGACCCACCTGCAGGTAGGGCTCCAACCCGCCTTCCGCGTTGCCGAAGCGATAGCCCGCTTCGATGAACGCTTGGCGCGCATGCGCGTTGTAGCGCGCGCTCAGGCTGTCACTGAAGCCGGCGAAGCCGACATCGCGCGTGCTCTTCACCTTGTGCTTGCTCCATGCCACGCCACCGCGCAGGCCGAAGCCGCCCCAGGCGTGGCTGGCATAGGCGCCGACGTGCGTGTTGTCGATCTTCGACTTGGCACGGCGCTCCAGCTGCTTCACGTCGGTGCGGCCGGTACCGGCCAGCACGCCGACCTGCCAGCCATCGAACTCGCGGTCGATGCCCACCAGCAGGCCATTGCTGTTGGCATCGGTGCGCGCGGTGTTGCTGTTGCCATCCAGCCTGCTGTTGCCGCCCAGTGCCTGCACCCAGGCACCGGTGGCGTCACCCGTATCGGATCCCGGTGCGGTTGCGCCGGCACGGCGTGACAACGCAGCGTCACGGACATGACGGCTGCCTTCCACCAGCGCCAGCGAGGTGGCTGCGTGCAGCTCGCCGCTGAGGCCATCGAGTACGGCACCGACCTGCTGCGGGAACAGCTGTGTCAGCGGCTTGGGCAGGCCCTGGTTGATCGCCAGGCCATCGGCCGCCGCCGCAACCGCATGCTGGTTGGGCGTAGTGGCCGCACTGGCCAGCGATGCACCACGGGCCACGTCGATGCGTGCTCCGTTGGCACCGTACGCCAGGCTGAACTGCAGGAACGGCGAGAACGCGCTGAAGTCGGTCTTCGCGAACTGCCCGTTGAGACCGCCGTCGGCGCGGATGAAATTGAACTGCTCGCCGAGGTAGTAGGTGCCCGGCTCCGGCAGCGCGAGCAGGGTACCGCCCAGGGTGGCGGTGCCGGTCACGTGCAACTGGTCACTGCGCCCGCCTGGAGCAAGTTCGGCGGCATAGACGCCGGTTGCGCCCTGCACGTAGTTGCCGTTGATGGTCAGCGTGCCGATTGAATTGCCGGGCGCGATGATGCCGTCGACTTGGGTGGTGCCGAGCGTACCGACACCCTTCAGCAGGCCGTTGGCACCGACCGTGGTGGTGCCGCCGGTCTGCGTGCCGTTGAAGGACACCACGCCGCCGTTGACGCTCAGGTTGCTGTCCTTCAGCACGGCGCTGGCGCTGACCGTACTCACGCCACCGGTAGTGGTCAGTGCGGTGGAGAACAGGCTGCCGTTGAGCAGGAACTGGCCGCCCTGCACTTCGACCGCCGCGGTAAGCGCGTTGGCGCCGTTCAGTTCCAGCGTACCGTCCTGAAGTACCGCGCCGTTGAAGCTGTTGTCACCGGTCAGGCGCAACCAGCCGATGCCGGACTTGTTCAGCTTGCCGGGGCCGCCGATGTCATTGGTCCAGTCATCCCAGGCGTCGCCTTCCCACACCTTCAGGCCACCGGCCTTCTGGTTCATCACCACGTTGGTATCCACGCGCAGCGAGCCGTAGCCTTCGATGGCCTTGCGCAGGTCCATCAGTCCCCAGCCGTAGATCTCGTCGATGCCGGGTGCGCCAAGATCACGCGCGGTGGTCAGCAGCACGTCGCGGACCTGCGCGCTGTCCAGATAGGGGAAGCGTTCGAACAACAGGCCCAGCGCACCGGTGACGTGCGGTGCGGCCATCGACGTGCCGCTGAGCAGCCCGTAGCTGTAGGTTGGCACGCGCTGGGTGACGTCGAGCGACAGGTTGCCGTTGGCATCAACGCCCAACGACGCCGCAACGGCGGAGTCATCGCCGTAGACCGTGGAGTTGATGTTGGAACCCGGGGCCGCCAGGCACCAGTTGGCGCTGAGCCCGCACTTGTTGGAGGTCAGGCTGAGGGTGAAATCCTGTCCAACGTTGACGACGCTGAGCCAGTATTTTTCGATGTCGGCGAAGGCACGCGGCAGGGTGGCGTACATGCCGGCGATCGGGCTGGCCGATACAGGAGCCGCAGCACCGCGCGCCGGCGAATTGCCTGCCGCCCAGACCTGGATCATTCCCCTGGCGCGTGATCCGTCTGCATAAGTGGCAAGGTAGTCGCGATAATCGGGATCGTTGTAGATCCGGTCCATCAGCACCGCATCGGGTTCCTTGCTCAGGCCCCAGCTGTGGTTTACCGCGCGCACGCCCTGGGCATTCATCTGCGCATACATGTCGACCACGGCGGACGAATCCGGCCCGACGCTGCCCAGCGAGACTACGGAATACCCGGTCGCCGTACGCTGCCATTCGCTGGCGCTGTTGAAGAACAGGCGGGCCACACTGAGATCGGCGCCGAAGGCCACGCCATGCATGCCGTTGCCATCACGGTTGGCAGCGATGGTGCCGGCAACATGGGTGCCGTGCACTTCGTAGCCGATACCGGGCTGTACATAGGGCCCCGCCAGGATCAGATCGCGGATGTTCTGCGGGACGTTTGCGTTGAACCCGACGTAGCTGACCTGCACGTCGTCGCCGTCACTTGAGAAGCAGGCGCCGGGGCCAGTGAGCTGTGCAGTGTTGGTGCAGCGCGTGCCATCGGCGAGCACGTCGGCGATGTGGATGCTGCGATGGTTCTTGCCAGCGAATTCCGGATGGTCCAGGCCGGTGCCACTGTCGAACACGCCAAGGCGGATGCCGGTGCCCGTCAGGCCACGCGCATAGGCGTCGTCGGCGTGGGTCGCCGCCAGGCCCCAGTCGGCGTTGAATTCCTCCGTGTGCCAACTGGCCGGATCACCTGCGTTACCGAGGAGCGACGTGCTGCTGGCTGCTGCCGTGGGTGTTGCGGCCGCTGCGTTGGCGCCGGCCGACGCGCTCGCCATCGACGTGGGCTGCGCCCATGCCGCCTGCAGTTGGCGCTGCTGCTGCCAAGCGTCGAGTGACTCGCTGGCCATGGCGGGAAGCGCTGCAGCCAGCAACAGCGAACTGGCCACGGCCAACGCCAGGCGGCTGTGCAGCGGGAAGCGGGAGTGGGACGAACAGCCGTGCTGCGGGTGATTCATCGGACAACATTCCTTGGTTGACGGACAACAACGCCGTTAACCCCGCAGCGCGCCAATCACCCCCAGTAGTGTGAAGGAATTTTTATGAACGCGTTAAGGTGGCGTGACGCCGGTGTTCACGTTGCCTCGCGGCTCCCCCGCTACCGTGAGCCGGCCTGGGCTCACCAGGCTTATCAGGGAGTGATGGTGATGCGTACTGTCAGGAAAGTGATCGTGGCGGCGCTGTTCGCGCTGGCATGTACCGGTTCGGTGGCGGTGGCGGGCCCTGTCGAGCCTTGCGACGCGCCCTGCTGGCGGGCCTACCAGATGTGCCTGGCCAGTGGGGCCGACGCTGGGGAATGCCAGCAGGCGTACAATACCTGCGTGGTCGATCTGTGCATGGGCGTGTGAGTCGCGCCGATTGAGCCGTGTGGGAGCCCCGTCACTGACGGGGCTCTTCTGTTTCCGTGGAAGGTCGGGCAGTCTGGATGGGCCCTGTCCAACGGAAGCATGCCATGGCCGTCAAACGCGTCGTCGCCAACATCGCCACGGCTGAGCCGGAACGGGCCGCTGCCTTCTATGGCGAGCTGCTTGGCATGCCCGTGGTGATGGACCATGGCTGGATCGTCACCCATGGCGGGCAGGGCAGTGCGCTGGCGCAGGTCAGCTTTGCCAGTGAAGGCGGTTCCGGCACTGCGGTGCCGGACCTGTCGATCGAGGTGGACGACCTGCAGCAGGTGCTGGAGCGCATGCGTAAGGCCGGCATCGCGCTGGAGTATGGGCCGGTCGATGAACCCTGGGGCGTGCGCCGCTTCTTTGTCCGCGATCCATTCGGGCGGCTGTTGAACATCCTCGTGCACACCTGAGCAGGACGGTTCCAACGCCGCCTGCTACCCCGTGACAGGCCGACCCTGCATGGCAATCGATATCACAGGGGCTGGCAGGACACGCGCGTGCGCTCATCGCGCAACCGGGCGCGATGCACGCCGCGCCGCGGATGCTTACGTGGTACCGCAGTGGCACGGCCGTCGGCGTCGGCTGGGCGATGGCATCGGCCGGTACCCTGGCCCAGCTTGTGGCTGCAGGATGGCACCGCCGACGGGAAACGGCCTGGCCGCGTGATCATCACTTCTGCTGGCGGTGCGGAGCCTCTCCACCATGCTCGATCTGCTGCTGCTGCTGCTGCTGCTGCTGCTGCTGCTGGCGCGCGTTGGCGTGGCGCGCGTGCCCACCCTCGCGCCCGATCGCGGCCATGTGCCGCCGATCACGGCTGATCGCCTCGCCGCCCTTGCGGCCTGCCGCACGTGCCTCATCGCGGCTGAACTCATGCGCATTGCCGGAGGCATGCGCCGCACGTCCGCCTTTGGCAGCGATCGCGCGCTGCTTGGCCTGGTCCATCGAGGCGAAGCCCCGGTTGGAGCGGTGATTCTGCTCAGTCATGGGAAGTATCCTTCTGCATGGTCGGCGCCGTGGTCGGCGACAGCGCCAATGCTTGGCCAGTGCGTGCTAAGCCGAGGTCGCCATCCCCGCCGTGGTCTTCACCCGGCATGCGCACGTGGTTGATGAGTCCGCCATTCAGGCGGATGCCAGGACCACCACCACCGGCGAACACGCGGGGTGTCGCCGGCGCACTGCATCAGCGCAGGCGGGCGTCGCGCAGGCGTTGCGCGAACGGTCGTTGCTCCAGCACCTTCAATGCCTCACGCAGCACCTGTTCCAACGACTGTCCAAGATCGGCGTCGAGACTGCGGGCCGCTAGCGCCGTAGCCTGCCACTGCGCCTGCAGCGCCGGCAATGCCCGCAGGGCGTGCGGGCTCAACTGCAGGATGCGTTCGCGGCTGTCCTCGCCCACCGCAGCGTGCAGCCAGCCGTCGCGCACCATCGCTGAAACCGTCTGGCTGAGCGCGGAGTGGCTGAGCCCGCAGGCCAGTGCCAGATCCTTGATGCGGCAGGGGCCCTGCACCATCAGCGTGCGCAGCACCGGGGTGTAGCGCGGCCGGTAGTCCAGTTGCAGATCCCGGTACGCCTGCTCGACCGCCGGGTCGAGCTGGTCGAGCAGGGCACGCAGCAGCGTTCCCAGAGTTGCACGTTGGAGATCCATGGTGACAATGATATATAAGCACTTATATATCATCAAGGCGACGGAGGCGATCATGACGGTTTCGTGGATGCTTGGCGCGTTGCTGGCGGCCGCCTGCCCGGCGCAGGACGCCGTGCTGCAGGCAGCGGCCACGGCGATAGAGGCGCAGTACCTGGATGCGGCCGAAGGCGCACGCATTGCCGAAGCCGTGCGCGGCTGGTCCACCCAGCAGCGCTATGTGGACAGCTGCTCGGATCCGAAGGCTTTCAGCGCACGCCTGAACCAGGACCTGGACACGTTCGATGGCCACTTCCATGTAGAGCGCGTGGACGCAACGGCCGGCCAGGACGACTGGCTGATGGCATGGCGCGCGGATGCGCGCAGCAATGGCGCTGGCGTGCGCGAGGTACGGGTGCTGGAGGGCAACATCGGTTACCTGCGGCTGAGTACATTCTATCCGCTGGATCTGGCCCGGCCGAAACTCGCCGCCGCCCTCGAGCTGCTGGCCGACACCGATGGCCTGGTGCTGGATCTGCGCCAGAACGGCGGCGGGGATGACGGCAGTGCCGACCTGCTGGTGCGCACGCTGTTGGACGCGAAGATCGACGCGGTGCAGCAGTTGGACCAGCGCGGGCGGCGCACGCTGGTACCACTGCCGCCGGCAAGCCTGCCCACTTACCTGAAGCCGCTGGTCGTGCTGATCGATCGCCGCACCGCGTCGGCTGCCGAGTTCGTCGCCTACTCGCTGCAGGCGCTGGGCCGTGCACGCATTGTCGGCACGCGCAGCGGCGGCGCTGCACACATGGTCGATGATCCTGTGCTGCTGCCGGATGGCTATCAGATCAGCATTCCCGATCGGCAGCCGATCAATCTACATACCGGAACCAACTGGGAACGCACCGGTGTCACGCCCGACGCGGCAGGCGGTGACGATCCGCTGTTCGTCGCGCGGCAGCTGCTGGCCCGATCGGCCTCGCGGGAATGAACGCACAATTGCAATTGCGCCCTATCGCAGACGACATGCAGCGTGCCTAGAATCGAAGCATCCCGGTAGTTCCCGGGCGCTTCGAGTGAATGGACTCAATGAAGATTCTGCTGACCGGCAGTTCCGGGCGGATCGGGCGCGCGATCTTCGGCGCATTGGCGGCCTCCCACGAAGTGGTGGGGCTGGATCGCAGCCCATTCGCCACCACCCGCATCATTGCCGATGTCACCGATCACCAGGCTGTCGCACGGGCGGTGCAGGGCGTTGACGCGGTGATCCATACCGCCGCCCTGCACGCACCCCACGTCGGCCTGGTGCCGGACGGGGTGTTCCACCAGATCAACGTGGAGGCGACCGCGCACCTGCTGCAGGCCGCACGCGAAGCCGGGGCGCGGCGATTCGTGCTGACCAGTACAACCGCGCTGTATGGCCACGCCGTGGTCGCCGGTGGCTGCCGTTGGATCGATGAAGACACCGAGCCGTTGCCGCGCACGATCTACCACCGCACCAAGCTGCAGGCCGAAGCACTGGCCGAAGCCGCTGCGGCGCCGGCCTTCAGCGTGCGCGTGCTGCGCATGGCCCGCTGCTTCCCCGAGCCGCCCGAGCGCATGGCGATGTTCCGCCTGCACCGCGGTATCGACGCACGTGATGTAGCCAGCGCGCATGCTGCACTGCTGCTGGACGAAGGCGCCGCTTTCGCGCGTTACATCGCGTGCGCTCCGACGCCGTTCCGGCGTGAGGATTGCCTGGAGCTGGCCACCCACCCGCGCAGCGTGCTGGCACGCCGCGCGCCACAGCTGCTGGCCGAGTTCGAACGACGGGGCTGGCCGCTGCCGTTGAGCATCGATCGCGTCTACGACAGTGCCCGCCTGCGCAGCGTGCTGGGCTGGCAGCCGCGCTTCGGCCCGGACGACGTGCTGCAGCAGTACGCCGCCGGCAGCATCGAGGTGCTGCCAAGGGCGGAGTGGATCAAGGATCGGGTCGCCGAATGAGATGGTCGCAGGGGGCGGGGCACCGAGCCCACCCTGAGCAGGTTCAGGAATGTGCAGGCCGCTGGCCTCAATCTCGATGGCGGCCGGCCGCTAAACCCGGTGTGCCTCGTGCACCGGGCGCGGCCCGGCGGCCGGTGGCCTGCGCGACGGATCGCGCGCCTGCGCGGTGTCCTCGTGACGCCGGTCGTCCTGAATTGCCTTGCGGACCCTCCCATGCCTTCTTCCCGCTCCGCCACTGCCCAACGCCCGGGCAGCATCGCCCACAAGCTGATGCTGGGCACCGCTGTGATCGCGCTGCTGTGCTTCGGCCTGACCGCGTTCCTGATCTACCGGCAGGCCAGCGCCAGTCTGATCAGCGCCTCGCGCCAGACCATGACCAGCGAGGCCAACGCCGAGGCGCGCCAGGTGGCGGCTGACCTGGGCACCGCCTTTGCCAGCAACGATGCCATGGTTGAAAGCGTGCTGGCCCAGCGTGCCCGTGGCGACGTGCCCGACCGCGCCAGCCTGGCGGCGGTGCTCGGCGAACAGCTGCGTGCTCATCCGCAATGGCTCGGCAAGAGCACCATGTGGGAGGCCGATGCCTTCGACGGCAAGGATGCGGAGTTCGTCAATACCGAAGCACACGATGCCACCGGCCGTTACATGAGCTACTGGGCCTGGCAGGACGGCAAGCCGCAGCAGTCGGTGATGACCGATTACACCGAGACCGCCAGCGGATCGGGCGACTGGTACATGGGGCCCAGCCGCGACAAGCTGCCCAAGGTCAGCGAACCCTACGCCTATGACATCGCCGGCCAGAAAGTGCTCATGAGCACCCTGAGCACGCCGATCATCGAGAACGGCAGATTCCTGGGCGTGTTCACCGTGGACTTCTCGCTGGCGGCGTTGCAGAAGCACCTGGCCACGCTGAAGCCGATGGGGGCCGGTCGTGTCGAACTGCTGTCGCCGAAGGGTGTGGTGCTGGCCTCGGCCAATGCCGCCGAGATCGGCAAGCCGCGCAGCGACGCGCAGACCCGCAGCATGCTGGCCGACATTGCCGCCGACCGTCCGTTCGAGGCCTTCACTCCGGATGCGGCCGGCAATGTGCGGGTGTATGTACCGCTGCGGGTCGGCGATGCGCCGCAGCGTTTTGCCCTGGGCGTGGTGATGCCGCACGCGGTGATCGTGGCTGAGGCACGCCAGCTGCTGTGGCTGACCCTGCTGGTCGGCGTGGTCGCCGCGCTGACCCTCAGCGCCGGCGTGTATGTGCTGCTGCGCCGCCTGGCGATCCGTCCGCTGGCTGAAGCCGTGCGCGTGGCCGGTGACGTCGCGGCCGGCAAGCTGGACAGCACGCTGCCGGCGCGCAGCAACGACGAAGTGGGGCGCCTGCTGGACGCGATGCAGGGCATGCGTGGGCAGTTGCAGTCAGTGATGGCTGCGCAGGCCGAAATGGCGCGCCGCCACGATGCCGGGGAACTCAGCTACCGCATGGATGCTGCGGCGTTCCCGGGCGAGTACGGCCGCATGGTGGCCGACAGCAACCAGCTGGTGGCCTCCAGCAATGCGGTCACCCAGCGCCTGGTCGAGGTGATGCAGCGCTACGCCGTGGGCGACCTCAGCGTGGACATGGAAGCGCTGCCGGGCGAGAAGGCGGCATTCACCGCCGCGATGGCAACCACCAAGGGCAACCTGGCTGCGATCAACGAGCAGATCCAGCAGCTGGCCGCCGCCGCCGCTGCCGGTGATTTCGCCGTGCGCGGTGATGCGCTGCGCTTCGAGCATGATTTCCGCCGCATGGTGGAGACCTTGAACACAATGATGCAGGTCAGCGACCACAACCTGGCTGCACTGTCTACGCTGCTGCGCGCGATCGCCGCCGGCGACCTCACTGCGCGCATGCAGGGTGAGTTCCACGGGGTGTTCGCGGTGATGCGCGACGATGCCAACAGCACCGTGCAGCAGCTGACTCAGATCGTCGGACAGATCCAGCAGTCGGCGGCCAGCATCCGCCTGGCCGCTGGCGAGATCGCGGCCGGCAACAGCGACCTGTCGCGCCGCACCGAACAGCAGGCCGCCAATCTGGAAGAAACCGCCGCGTCGATGGAGGAACTGACCTCCACCGTGCGCCAGAATGCCGACCACGCGCTGCAGGCCAACATGCTGGCCGGTTCCGCAGCGGGCGTGGCCAGCGAAGGGGGCGAGGTGGTCAGCCAGGTGGTGCAGACGATGCAGCAGATCGAAGCCTCGTCGCAGCGCATCGCCGAGATCATCTCGGTGATCGATGGCATTGCGTTCCAGACCAACATCCTGGCATTGAACGCGGCGGTGGAAGCCGCGCGCGCCGGCGAGCAGGGCCGTGGCTTCGCCGTGGTCGCCAGCGAAGTCCGTGCGCTGGCGCAGCGCTCAGCGGGTGCCGCCAAGGAGATCAAGGAGCTGATCGACGCTTCGGTGGCACAGGTCGGAGCCGGTGCGCAGCTGGTGCACGGTGCCGGACGCACCATGCAGGACATCGTCGGTCAGGTCGGCCGCGTGAATGAGATCATGGCCGAGATCTCGGCCGCCTCGCGCGAACAGTCGGCCGGCATCGAGCAGGTCAACCAGACCGTGGTGCAGATGGACGAAACCACCCAGCAGAATGCTGCACTGGTGGAGGAAGCCAGTGCAGCAGCCCGCGCGATGGAGGAGCAGGCCGAGCAGCTGGCGGTGGCGGTGTCGCGCTTCCGCCTGCAGGCCGGGCCGATGGCCACGGCACGCCGCGCGGCCTGAGCCAGAAAACGAAGACGCCCGGCGGAGGCCGGGCGTCGCTTGCATCCTTGCCGCGCATCCCTGCGCAGGTCTGATGGCTCAGAACATGCCTTCAAACGGGTTCCAGCTGGTGCGCCCTTCCACCTTCTCTAGGTAGTAGCTGTAGTTGGTGCTGGAGGCGACCAGCAGGTTCATGGCGATGAACAGCATGCGCCCGACAACGTCGGGAAGGAACATGGTGATGATGGCCAGTACGATGTTGATGCCGATCACCACCAGTGCCTTGCGCCACATGCCAAGGATCAGCAGGTAGATGGCGCCGAAGAACAGCGCGAAGAAGTTCAGGTTGATCTTCAGGCGGTCACCAAAGGACAGCGCCTTCCAGGCCTGCTTGAAGCCGGGGTTCTTGGGGGCGCCGTGCTGGCGGAAGAAGTTGAAGCGGAACTGCCACTTCGGGCTGAACTGGGACAGGTCAGTGGTATTCATTGGGGAAACATCCCTGTGAGAAAACGTTTTCATGATAGGACAAGTCCTATTCAGGATCCAAGCGCTGCCGTCAAAAATGTGACGCCTGCCTTGTTCCGACGGCTGCGGCCCGGCGCCGCACCGTCACCCGCCCGCCTTGTTTTTGGGTTAGGGTGCGCAGTTCCGCTGCCGCCGCGGTTGACCCCGGCGGCGGCGGGATGTCCATGGAGGTTGCATGACCACAGCTGCTACACCGGAAAACGCACCGGGGCCGGTGCTCCTGCCGACACCTGAAGTGGTGCAGGCACAACAACTGCTCGCGCGCCAGCAACTGGCGGTGGCGATGGACCGTGCGCGCACGGCCGCCACGCGGGACGCGGCGCCGGCCGCGCTGGAAAGCGAGTAATCCGCCACCGTTGATCGCGCTGGCATCACGCCAGCGCGATCACGGCGCGCGCGGGGCTCAGAACCGTGCGGTCATGCTGAGGAAGTAGCTGCGCCCAGCGACGAAGTAGTCGGTGGAGCCTTCGGCATACAGCGTCTTGTCGGCCAGGTTGCTGATGCCACCGCGCAGGGTCAGCACCTCGTTGACGTTAAGCGCTGCGGTCAGGTCATACAGCGTGTAGGCCTTGAGGAAGGTCGTCGCCGTGCCGGTCTGCCTGCCGGTGTACTGCGCCGACAGGCTGCTGGAAAACACCGTGTTGGGCGTCCAGTCCAGCGACGAATAGCCGGAGAATTCCGGCGTATCGATCAGGTTGCGGCCGGTAGTCAGGTTCTTGGCTTCCTTCATCCAGGTTGCCGAGGTGCGCCAGCGCCAGTGCTCGCCGAAGCGGAAATTGAGGTTGCCTTCCATGCCGCTGGTGCGTGCGCGCTGCACGTTGCTCATCCGTGTCCACCAGATGCCGTTGAACCTGCCCAGCGGTGCGTACTCGATCTTGTTCCTGAAGTCGGTGTGGAAGTAGGTCAGGCCGGCATCGACCAGGTCGTTGCCAAAGCTGATGCCGATCTCGCGGTTGGTGCTGGTTTCCGGGTCCAGGTCCGGGTTTCCGGCCATGTAGCAGCCGCCACGGGTATAGCCCAGCGGGATCAGCGAGGTGCAGCCACGGCCCCCGGACTGGGTGGCGGCGCTGGGCGAGTTCTCGGTCAGGCTGGGCGCGCGGAAGCCCTTGGAAACGCCACCGCGGATGGTCCATTGCTCGGCCGGATGCCAGACCAGGTAGGCGCGCGGGCTGACGTGGCCACCGAACTTCTCATGGTGGTCCAGGCGCGCGCCCAGGGTCAGTGCCAGGGTGCGGTGCAGCTTCAGTCCGTCTTCTACGAACAGGGCCCAGGTATCCACTTCCAGATCGGAACCGCTGACGGCATTGCCGGCATAGTCGATCGGCGCGCGGCCGATGGTATCGGTGTTGGTCAGTTCCTGGCGCTTCCACTGGCCGCCCACGGCAAACTGGTGTTCAACGCCGAGGGTGAACGGCGTGGTCAGGTTGCCCTCGATGATCGTATCTGTTGCTTCGGAACGGCCGGTAGCACCGATGTTGTTCCTGTACTCGGTCCAGTACGCACTGATCTTCGAATTGCCGAAGCTCCACTTGCCATCGTGGTTGAGCGCCAGCGAGCTGCGTTTGAGCTCACTGGCACCCCACGCGCTTTCATCCTGCTTTTCCAGCGACGCATCGATGAAGGCCTGCTGCACGCCATGGCCGGCTTCCAGCGACAGCGCCTGTGCGTCGCTCAGGTTCCACTGCAGCAGCGCGTCGACATTGCGGTCCTTCTCGCCCGCATAGGCATTGCCGTAGACACCGCCGTTGGAGCGGTCCGAATCGCGGCGCATGCTGTTGGCGCCGATGCGCAGGCCAAAGCGCTCGCCGAGCGGGCCGGAGAACGTTGCGCCGATCTGCTGGGTATCGCCGCGCTTGCCGTCAGCGGGGCGGGTGTAGCTGTGGGTGGCGCTGCCGCTCCAGTCATCACCGATGCGCTTGGTGATGATGTTGATCACCCCGCCCATGGCATCGGAGCCATACAGCGACGACATCGGCCCGCGCACCACTTCGATGCGTTCGATCTGCTCCGGCGAGATCCAGTTCAGATCCTGACGGCCGAGGTCGGGGCGGTAGTTGGTCGACGCCGAGCTGCCCATGCGCTTGCCGTCCACCAGCACCAGCGTGTAGTTCGACGGCATGCCGCGCAGCTTGATCTTGGACTGCTCGCCGACCGCGCTGAGGCCACCGGTCACGCCCGGCACACGGCTGAGCAGGGTGGCCAGGTCGTGCACCGGCTGACGTTCGATGTCCTCGCGGCTGATTACGCTGATGCTGGCCGGGGCATCCTTGATCCATTGCTGGTTGCCCGAGGCGGTAACCACCACGGTATCCAGATTCGTGGTGGAGGCATCGGCGCTGGCCTCTGCGGCAGCCATGCCGGGCAGGCCAAGCAGGCAGGCGGCGGCCAGGGCGCTGGCCAAGCGGGTGCGCGGCGGGCGCGCGGGACGGGAACGGGACAGGGGCATGATGGCTTCCATCGGAGGAGGGAGACCCGATGGAGGCAGCAGGCGCACGCAGACAGCGGGCAGCTCCCTTCCATGGGTCGTACGGCGCCGGGGCTGGAACCGGCGCAGCTGGGTGGGTTTTGACCGTGCGGACGACGGCAACCTGCCTGGTTCATGAAATGATAACCGTTCGCATTTGTTACGATCCAGCACAGGAGGCGACGAGGTGACATCCGATACCTGGCTGCCAGACTCGCCTGCTGTTTGCTGAATGGGGATAAATCCCGGCTTAGGCCTTCGCACCCGGCTTACATCCGGCGCCCTAGACTGGGCCGCATTTTCGATTCCGCCCTGTTGGAGATCGTGTGGGTTCCGGTAGTGACAGACAGCGACTGCGCGGCGTGAGGCCGACGCAGCCAGGACAAGTGCGGGCGCCGGGAAAGCGCGCCGGGAACCTTGGTGCATGCAGCCCGGCCGGGATGGCCGGCCGTGCCGACCGCGCGGAGTAGGCGGCAATGGGGGTGCAGACCATCCATGCGGAAGCGGATACGCCCCGGCTTGATGCCGGCTGGGCGCTGCTGCCGGTGGAATCGCCGTTGCAGATGCCCGAGCAGACCCTGCGCGAGGGCCATCTGAAGGTTCGACGCCACCGCACCTCGCCGCGGCTGATCGGCCTGCGCCGGTTCTACATCTTCGGCGGCACGCTGGCGATGACCGCCATCGCTACCCGGATGATGTGGCGGGTGCTGTCGGCCAACGGCATCAGCGTGCTTGAAGCCTGCCTGCTGGTGCTGTTCGTCGGCCTGTTCGCCTGGATTGCGCTGTCGTTCGCCAGTGCCGTGGCCGGCTTCCTGACGGCGGTGTTCGACCGGGGTTACCGGCTGGGCATCGATCCGGACAAGCCGCTGCCTACGGTACACAGCCGCACCGCGCTGCTGATGCCAACCTACAACGAAGACCCGCGCCGCCTGCTGGCGGGCCTGCAGGCGATCTACGAGTCGGTGGCGGCCACCGGCCAGCTCGACCGCTTCGACTTCTTCGTGCTCAGCGACACCCGCCGCGAGGACATCGCCGGTGCCGAGGAACAGGTGTTTGCCGAACTGCGCGAGCGTGTACCTGATGGCCGGGTGCGGCTGTTCTACCGCCGCCGTGGCGACAACAGCGGGCGCAAGGCCGGCAACATCGCCGACTGGGTGCGCCGCTTCGGCGGCGCCTACCCGCAGATGCTGATCCTGGACGCCGACAGCCTGATGACCGGCGACAGCATCGTGCGCCTGGTGGCCGGCATGGAACACAACGCCGACGTCGGCCTGATCCAGACCCTGCCGTCGGTGATCGGTGGCCGTACCCTGTTCGCGCGCATGCAGCAGTTCGGTGGCCGCGTGTACGGGCCGGTGATTGCGCGTGGCGTGGCCTGGTGGCATGGCGCCGAGAGCAACTATTGGGGCCACAATGCCATCATCCGCACCCGCGCCTTCGCAGACCACGCCGGCCTGCCAGCGCTACCAGGACGCAAGCCGTTCGGCGGCCATGTGCTCAGCCATGACTTCGTCGAAGCGGCGCTGATGCGGCGTGGTGGCTGGGCCGCGCACATGGTGCCCTACCTGGGTGGCAGCTACGAGGAAGGCCCTCCGACACTGACTGACCTGCTGGTGCGCGACCGCCGCTGGTGCCAGGGCAACCTGCAACACGGCAAGGTGGTCGGCAGCCGTGGCCTGCACTGGATCAGCCGCACGCACATGCTGATCGGTATCGGCCATTACTTCACCGCGCCGATGTGGGCGATGCTGATGCTGATCGGCATCGCCATTCCATTGTTCCAGGAAGGCATTGATTTCAACGCCCTGCTGCACCTGTCGCCCAGCGTTTACTGGCGCGCACAGGACGAAGAACAGGTGGTTCGCCTGTTCGCTGCCACCATGGCCGTGCTGCTGCTGCCCAAGGTGCTGGGGTACCTGGCAATGCTTCTGGAGCCGGTCGACCGTCGTGGCTGTGGTGGCGCGATCCGCGCGTTCGTTTCGATGCTGGTGGAAACCGTACTGGCCGCGCTGATGGCGCCGGTGGTGATGTACGTGCAGTCGCGCGGCGTCGCCGAAGTGCTGTCCGGGCGCGATTCCGGCTGGGACGCGCAGCAGCGTGACGACGGTGGTATCTCGTGGCTGGCGCTGATCCGCGGCTATGGCGGCCTCGGCGTATTCGGTGCCTTCATGGGCGTGCTGGCCTGGGCCGTATCGCCGTCGCTGGCCGCGTGGATGGCGCCGGTGGTGATCGGCATGGTGCTGGCGGTCCCGGTGGTGGCGCTGACGTCATCGCGCGGGCCGGGTACCTTCCTGCATCGGCTTGGCCTGCTCGATATCCCCGAAGAGAACATCCCGCCGCCGGTGCTGGTACGCGCTGCACAGCTGCGCCGGGAAGCGGCCGAACAACCGCCGCTGTACTGATCGCCCTGCGGCAGCGGCATAATGCGGCTCGAACTTGAAGGAGCCACATCATGCTGCAAACGGTGGAACAGGAAACCGGCGCCTCGCCGCAGTGGTCGGTGATCTGGCTGCACGGCCTTGGCGCCGACGGTCACGACTTCGCGCCGATCGTGCCGGAGCTGGTGCGTCCGCACTGGCCAGCGCTGCGCTTCGTGTTCCCGCATGCGCCGGTGCGGCCGATCACGATCAACAACGGCGTGCCGATGCGCGGCTGGTACGACATCGTCGGCATGGATTTCCGCTCGCGCGCCGACATGGCCGGCGTGCAGGACTCGGTACTGCAGCTGGATGCGCTGATCGCGCGTGAGATCGAGCGCGGCATCGCTCCGGAGAAGATCTTCCTGGCCGGTTTCTCGCAGGGTGGCGCGATCATCCTGACCGCCGCACTGTCACGCACGGCGCCACTGGCCGGCCTGATTGCACTGTCCACCTACCTGCCCGAGGCCGAGAGCGCCAAGCGCGCTGACGGTGCGGTGCAGGTGCCGGTGTTCATGGCCCATGGCAGCAGCGACCCGGTGATTCCGCAGGCGGTGGCCGTACACAGCGCGCAGGCCCTGCAGGCGATGGGCCTGGAGGTGGAGTGGCACAGCTATCCGATGGCCCACCAGGTCTGCGCCGAAGAAATCCAGGCGCTGGGTGACTGGTTGCAGGAACGCCTGGGCACTGCCTGAGCCATGTCACCGGCCAGCGCCCCGCCGTGGATGCCGGAACTGTGCCGCCTGCCGCGGCTGGCGGCGATGCTCGGCCTGGCCGAGCTGGTGGTGGTGGTACTGGCGCTGGCGCCCGACGGTAGCCGTCACTGGACCTTCGGCGAACTGCTGTCGGCCAGCGGCTTCGCGTTGTGGCTTGCGCTGGCGGTGACCGCCAGCCTGTGCCTGCTGCGGCAGGCGCTGTCGAGGCTGCCGCAGGTGCTGGGGGCTGTGGCGGCCATCGCACTGGCGACACTGATCGCGGTGATCTGCGCCGGCATCGTGCATGCGCTGTACGCGGTGCTGGGCGACAACTTCGCCCGCGGCATCAGCTTCTGGCGCTTCACGCTGGGCAGCGCGGCCACCACCGCGCTGATCACCGCGCTGGCCCTGCGCTATTTCTACGTGAGTGACCGCTGGGCCGCGCAGGTGCAGGCCAACGCACGCGCACAGGCCGATGCGCTGCAGGCGCGGATCCGCCCCCATTTCCTGTTCAACAGCATGAACCTGATCGCCAGCCTGCTGCATCGCGATCCGGCGGTGGCCGAGCGTGCGGTGCTGGACCTGTCCGATCTGTTCCGTGCGGCGCTGGGGGCGGGCGAGGGCGATTCCACCCTGCGTGACGAATGCGAGCTGGCCGAGCGCTACCTGTCGATTGAATCACTGCGCCTGGGCGAGCGTCTGCAGGTGCGCTGGCAGCGCGATGAGCCGCTGCCCTGGAATCTTCCCCTGCCTCGCCTGGTACTGCAGCCGCTGGTGGAGAACGCCGTGCTGCATGGCATCTCGCGGCTGCCCGAGGGCGGCACCATCGAGCTGCAGCTGGTGCGCGAGGGCAACGAGCTGCAGATCCGCGTGCGCAACCCGGCGCCCGACCCGCAGGCGCCCGGACTGGCCCTGGCGCGCGGTGCCGGCCATGCCCAGCACAGCATCGGCCATCGGCTGGCCTGGCGTTTCGGCAGCGCCGCGCGGATGACGGCTGGCTGGAGCGAGGGCTACTATGCCTGCCAGGTGACAGTGCCGATCCAGTGAGGGAGCGATCGTGAGGGTAGTCATCGCCGATGACGAACCGCTGGCGCGCGAGCGCCTGCGCAGCCTGTTGTCCGCGCAGGACGGCGTGGTCGTGGTGGCCGAGGCCGGTAACGGCGAGCAGGCCCTGCACGCGTGCGCGGAGCTGCAGCCGGACCTGGTCCTGCTGGATATCGCCATGCCCGGGCTGGATGGCCTGGAAGCGGCCCGTCATCTGGCCAGCTTCGAACCCCGGCCGGCGGTGGTGTTCTGCACCGCCTACGATGCGCATGCGCTGTCGGCGTTCGAGGCTGCGGCGATCGACTATCTGATGAAACCAGTGCGCGCCGAACGCCTGGCGGCGGCGATTGCACGCGCACGCACGTTCCTGGCCGGCCGTGATGGCCAGCCGCAGGACCATCGTGGGCAACAGGCACGGAGCATGCTGTGCGCACGCCTGCGCGGCAGCCTGCGGCTGATTCCGCTGGACGACATCCACTACCTGCAGGCCGAAGAGAAGTACGTGGTGGTGCACCACGCACGTGGAGAAGACTTGATCGAAGAGTCACTGAAGTCGCTGGAAGAGGAGTTCGCCAGCCGCTTCATCCGCATCCATCGCAACTGCCTGGTGGCACGCCATGAGCTGGTGGAGCTGCGTCGTGGCACGGGCGGCCAGGTGCAGGCGATGCTGCGCCATGGCAAGCAACCGCTGGAAGTCAGCCGCCGCTGCGTGGCGACGCTGAAGCAGGAACTGCGGCATCTGTGAGGTTTCCGCGCGGCCTGCGGCCGCGACTGCTGTGAAATCAACAGCAACAGCAACAGCAACAGCAACGGCGGGTTGGTCGGCTCGTTGGTGCTACGTACTGGGTCGGGCCGAGGTGGGGTGGCGGGACACGCTGCAAGTACATCCCTGTAAGCTCGATGGCGCCTTGCTCGTGTGCGCTGTCCTGCGCACACGGCAAGACCGGGGTTGGGCGTCCTGCCCAACCCGCCCGAGGCATGCCTCGCGCCCATGGCGCCAACGGTCCCGCCACCCCACCCCGGCCCAACCCTCTCGTTTTTCCCGCGTCGGACGGCAAAGGCATTGTTGTTATCGGGTGGGGAAAGAGAGGTCAGATCCCTTTTCCTGCGGAAAAGGGATCTGACCCCGGAAGCCGTCGGCTGTTGCTTTTGCTTCTGCTTTTTTCTTTTGATCTTCCGTGGCTGACGCGCACGGAAGCTGTCAGAGGCCGGGCGGGGTGGGGTCGCGGGGGTGTCCGCGGCATGGATGCCGCGGCCAAGCCTCCACGCGGACGGATTCACGGCGTCCCCCGCGACCCCACCCCGCCCGGCCAAGCGCGGCTGTTGCTTTCACGACCCCTCCGCCAGCCACGAGGGGCTCCGCCGTTGGCCGTATCCGCGCCGGAGGCGCGATAATGACCGGATGGAAACCGTTCGCATCGCCACCCGCAAGAGCCCGCTCGCCCTCTGGCAGAGCGAACACGTCGCTGACCGCCTGCGCCAGGCCCATCCCGGCCTGCATGTGGAACTGGTGCCGATGAGCACCCGCGGTGACGAGGTGCTCGACCGCTCGCTGGCCGCGATCGGTGGCAAGGGCCTGTTCCTGAAGGAACTGGAGCTGGCCATGCTGCGCGGTGAGGCCGACTGCGCCGTGCATTCTTTGAAGGACGTGCCGATGGAACTGGACGAGCCGTTCGCGCTGCCGGCAATCCTGCCCCGACACGATCCGGCCGATGGCTTCGTCTCCAACCTGTACGCCTCGCTGGACGCGCTGCCGATCGGCGCGCGGGTCGGTACCTCGTCGCTGCGCCGCCAGGCCCAGCTGCGCGCGCTGCGCCCGGACCTGGAGCTGCTCGACCTGCGCGGTAACGTCAACACCCGCCTGGCCAAGCTCGACAACGGCGGCTACGACGCCATCGTGCTGGCCGTGGCCGGCCTGGAGCGCCTGGGCCTGGGTGAGCGCATCGTCGCGCGCCTGCAACCGCCGCAGTGGTTGCCGGCCCCGGCGCAGGGCGCGGTGGCGGTGGAGTGCGATGGCGGCAATGCGCACCTGAGGGCGCTGTTCGGCCAGCTTGATGACGCGGCTACCCGTGCCTGCGTGGAAGCCGAGCGGGCAATGAACCGTGCGCTGCATGGCAGCTGCCATGTGCCGGTGGCGGCCATCGCGCAGTGGCAGGGCGACGACCTGCACCTGCAGGGGCTGGTTGGCAGCGCCAGCGATGGCCGTGCGGTGCGTGCCGAGGCGGTGGGCCCGGCCAATGCCCCGGAAGCGCTGGGCCAGCGCGTGGCGAACATGCTGCTGGACGATGGCGCCGGCGAACTGCTGAACGCCTGAGCCCCGATGTCTGTAGAGCCGAGCCATGCTCGGCTGCTCTTCGCCGGGAAAATCCCGGGCTTCGCGCTCAAGTCGAGCATGGCTCGACTCTACAAAAACGAAACGGGCGCCCTCGGCGCCCGTTCTGCTTATTTGAACTTGTAGACCACGTTCATCGTGGTCAGCGTATCGGTCTTGCGCTTGTCGACAGCGACGTCGCTGTTGTAACGCGCCTGCCAGCCGGCCTTCAGCGCCAAGTGCTCGTTCATGCTCACCGACACGCCGAAGTCGTTCTGGCCGAAGGTGTTGTACGAACCGGATTCGACCAGCAGCGTGTTGACCAGGTCGGTGTTGTCGGTCAGCGAGTACTTCATGTCGAACAGGCCGCGGCCGATCATGCCGGTGCGGGTGCGGTCGTCCTCGGTGCTGTGGGTGCGGCGCACACCGGGACCGATCTGCGCGTCGAACGAGAAGCGCTCGGTGTTCCACAGGCGGGTGCCGTAACCCAGGCCGAACGAGCTCTGGCGGTCGTAGGTGGCGAAGTCGTCGCGCTCGGTACGCACCGTGGCCGTCAGCTGGCGGTGCTCGCCCAGCTGCAGCGCGCTGCCGGCACTGCCGGTGTAGCGATTGGCCGTGGTGTTGTTGCGGCGGGTAGTGGTGCCGTCATCGCGGGTCTCGGTCACCTTGGAGCTGGAGCGCAGGCCGGCCAGGTCCATGCTGTGAACCCAGTCGCCGTCGGTGTAGCGAAGGCGCAGGCGGCCGTTGAAGCTCTCGGTGCTGCTGTTGCCGCGTGCCGAAGCGAAGCCGAGCTCGCCGCCACTGCCGCTCCACGGCGAGGACATCGCCGCCAGTTCGGAGGCATCCTGTGCGTACGCGAGCGGCGCGCACAGCAGCAGGGGGATCAGCAGGGACACGCGCAGGAACATCGGGACTACTCCGAAGCGGTTGACAGCCGGTGATGATACTGGAAGCGTGATGGCGGTCCGAATCGATCCAAACGCCCGCTTCAGCAGACGTTGCCGCGACCGCCCATTCAGGGCAGATCGACGCGCAACGCCGGGTCGTTGAAGCGCGAATAGCGCAGCCGCAACTGGAAACTGCGGCCATTGCTGCTGCCGCTGCGCACGATCTGGCGTGGCAGGCCCTGGGCATCCACCCAGTACTCCAGGCGTTCACCGGGCTGGCTGCCGCGCAGCCGGTAGTGACGGGTCTCGACCCCGTCCAGCGCCTGGCTGCCGAGGTCCTCGGCCTGCAGGTCGGCGGGCAGGGCGTCGGCCGGCAGCGGGTTGCGCCACTGCTCGAGCAGGCCGGGCGGGGCCGGCACCTGGCGGATCGCACCGTCGGCCTGCAGGAACAGGGTGTCGCCGATGATGGTCTGCGGACCGGCCGGCGTCTCCACCCGGAAGCGGTCGGGGGCGACGAAGTCCATGGCGCTGCGTACCCGCTGCGGCGCGCCCAGCACCTCCAGTTCGGCGTGGAAGCTGCGCAGGGCCGCAAAGCGTTGGCTGGCGCCCAGTACGACCTGGGCCGGATCGGCCGCGGGCACGGGGGCTTCGGTACTGGCCGGCGCCGGTGCGCGATCGCAGGCAGCCAGCAGCAGGCAGGCCAGCAGGGACAGGGCAGGCAACCGGCGCATCGGGCATTCCATGGGGTGGGGGCGACCACGATAGCCCAAACGTCCCACACAAGACCCGCGACTCGGACATAATCGGGGGCATGGACCGATACGAACGCATCACCGCCCTGCATCGTCTGCTCAAGTCCGCGCGCTATCCGGTGACGGTGGCGACCCTGCAGGACAAGCTCGGTTGTTCCCGTGCCACCGTCTACCGCGACCTGGCCTTCCTGCGCGATGCGCTGATGGCACCGATCGAGGGCGACGGCGAAGCAGGCTTCCGTTACCAGGCCGACGAGAGCGACCGCTTCGAACTGCCTGGCCTATGGCTCAGCTCGGAGGAGCTGCATGCCCTGCTGGCTTCGCAACACCTGCTGGCGCGCACCGGCGGTGGCGTGCTGTCTTCGGTGCTGGCGCCGCTGCAGCAGCGCATCGAGAGCCTGCTGGCGGCCCAGGCGGGCGTGTCCAGCTGGCCGGTGGACCGCGTGCGGGTGATTCCGCACCGTGGCCGCAAGTTTGACGAAGGCAGCTTCCGCAGCGTTGCCTCGGCCGTGCTGGAGCGTCGCCAGCTGGCATTCGAGTACCGCGCCCGTTCCACCGACGAGCCGACCAAGCGTACCGTCTCGCCGCAGCGCCTGACCCACTATCGCGACAACTGGTACCTGGATGCCTGGGACCATGACCGCGAGGCGCTGCGCAGTTTCGCCGTGGACCGCATCCACAAGGCACGGGTGATCGACAGCACCGCCCGCGATGTCGCCGACAGCGAGCTGGACGAGCAGCTCGGCGCCAGCTATGGCATTTTTTCTGGTGCGCCGAAGGGCTGGGCGACCATCCTGTTCAGCGCCAAGGCCGCGCGCTGGGTGGCCGACGAGCACTGGCATTCCAAGCAGCAGGGCCGCTTCCTGGCCGATGGCCGCTACGAACTGAAGGTGCCGTACAGCGTCTCGCGCGAGCTGCTGATGGACGTGCTGCACTATGGTTCGGATGCCGAGATCATCGAGCCGGTGATGCTGCGCGAGCAGGCCAAGGCGCTGCTCGAGCTGGCCCTGAGCAACTACGAAAAATCCTGACACTCCCCCCGAGAACCCTTCCGCCCATGAAGAAGATCCTGTTGCTGCCCCTGCTCGCCGCTGCGCTGGCCCTGACCGCCTGCGGCACGTCCGGCGAGCCCTCGCAGAAGCTGGTGGTGGCCGCCACGGCCGTGCCGCATGCCGAGATCCTTGAAGTGGTCAAGCCGATCCTCAAGCAGGAAGGCGTGGACCTGGACGTGCGCGTGTTCAACGACTACGTGCAGCCCAACGACCAGCTGGTGCAGAAGCAGGTGGACGCCAACTACTTCCAGACCGAGCCGTACCTGGATGCCTACAACCGCGATCGCAAGACCGATCTGGTGAAGGTGATCGGCGTGCACATCGAGCCGTTCGGTGCCTATTCGCGCAAGGTCAAGTCGCTGGCCGAGCTGCGCGACGGTGCCGACGTGGTGATCCCGAACGACCCGAGCAACAACAGCCGTGCGCTGATCCTGCTGCACAAGGCCGGCGTGATCGAGCTGAAGGATCCGGCCAACGCGCTGTCGACCCTGCGTGACATCACCGCCAACCCGAAGAACCTGAAGTTCCGCGAACTCGACTCGGCGATGCTGCCGCGCGTGCTGGGCCAGGTGGACCTGGCACTGATCAACACCAACTACGCGCTGGACGCCGGCCTCAACCCGACCAAGGACGCTCTGGCGATCGAGAGCAAGGATTCGCCTTACGTGAACTTCCTGGTCGCGCGCCCGGACAACAAGGACGACGCCCGTGTGCAGAAACTGGCCAAGGCCCTGACCAGTCCGCAGGTGAAGGCCTTCATCGAGACCAAGTACAAGGGCGCGGTGCTGCCGGCGTTCTGACCGTGTACTGACCGTGTGGTAGTGCCGGCCGCTGGCCGGCAATCACCGGGCATTGCGAAGATCATGGGGTTGCCGGCCAGCGGCCGGCACTACCCTCAATCGACGTGGAAGGCGAGGGTGGCGGCAACCGCCTGCTGCCATCCTGCATACAGCTTCTCGCGCCGGGACACCTCCATCTGTGGCTCGAAGCGCCGGTCCAGGCCCCATTGCGCGGTGATCTGTTCGCGGCTGGACCAGAACCCGACGGCCAGGCCGGCCAGATAGGCCGCACCGAGCGCGGTGGTTTCGGTCAACCGCGGCCGCAGCAGCGGCACACCGAGGATGTCTGCCTGGAAGCTGGCCAGGAAGTCGTTGCCGATCGCACCGCCATCGGCGCGCAGTTCGGTCAGCGCGATACCGGCATCGGATTGCATTGCATCGAGCACGTCGCGGGTCTGGTAGGCCATCGCTTCCAGCGCGGCGCGCACGAAATGCGCCTTGCGGGTACCGCGGGTCAGGCCGAACATCGCGCCGCGCACATCGCTGCGCCAATAGGGCGCGCCGAGGCCGACAAACGCCGGCACCAGGTAGGCGCCGCCACTGTCGGGTACCTGTGCGGCCAGCGCCTGGCTGTCGCTGGCGCGTTCGATCATGCGCAGTCCGTCGCGCAGCCACTGCACCACCGAGCCGGCGATGAAGATCGACCCCTCCAGCGCATACTCCACGCGCCCGTCCAGGCCCCAGGCGATGGTGGTCAGCAGGCCGTTGCGCGAGCGTACCGCCTGCGTGCCGGTGTGCATCAGCATGAAGCAGCCGGTGCCGTAAGTGTTCTTGACCATGCCCGGCTGGAAGCAGGCCTGGCCGAACAGCGCCGCCTGCTGGTCACCGGCGATGCCGGCGATCGGGATCGGGTGGTCGAAGAAGAACTGCGGCCGGGTGTGTGCGTACACCGCACTGGAGTCGCGCACCTGCGGCAGCATCGCGCGCGGGATGTCCAGCAGCGCCAGCAGGTCTTCATCCCAGTCCAGCGTGTGGATGTTGAACAGCAGGGTGCGCGCGGCATTGCTGTAATCGGTCACGTGCGCCTGGCCACCACTGAGGTTCCACACCAGCCAGCTGTCGATGGTGCCGAACAGGAGCTCGCCACGCTCGGCGCGCTGCTGCGCACCTTCCACGTGGTCGAGGATCCAGCGCACCTTGGTCGCGGAGAAATAGGCGTCGATCAGCAGGCCGGTCCGCTCGCGGACCAGCGCTTCATGCCCGTCGGACTTCAGCCGCTCGCAGATGGCGTGGCTCTGCCGCGATTGCCAGACGATCGCGTTATGGATGGGCTGGCCGTTGGCGCGGTCCCAGACCACGGTGGTTTCGCGCTGGTTGGTGATGCCCAGCGCAGCGATATGGCGCGGATCGATCTGTTCGCGGCTGAGCAGTTCGGTCAGCGTGGCGTAGACGCTGGTAAGGATCTCGCGCGGGTCATGCTCGACCCAGCCGGGCTGGGGGAAGATCTGTGCGAATTCGCGCTGTGCACTGCCGACGATGTCGCCGGCACGGTCGAACAGGATCGCGCGCGAACTGGTGGTGCCCTGATCGATGGCCAGCACGTAGCGGGGCGTCATGCAGCGTCTCCGGTAGAGCGGTCGGGGTAAGGTACCTCAGCTTCCTGCAGAGCCGGGCCATGCTCGGCTGCGTTGTGCGGATGCAACCGAGCATGGCCCGGCTCTACACGCTGGCTTGCTCCATCCACGCCTGCAGCCGTGCCACCTGCGCCGCGTCCAGCCGCAACCCCAGCTTGCTCCGCCGCCACAGCACGTCCTCGGCATTCGAGGCCCATTCGTGCTCACGCAGGAAAGCGACTTCCCGCGCGTGCAGGCCGCCGCCAAAGTCTTCGCCAAGATCGTTCACACCCTGCAGGCCATGCAGCAGCTCCGCGCTGCGGCTGCCGTAGGCGTCGGCCCAGCGGCGTGCCATTTCCTCGGGCAACCACGGTGCCAGCAACTGCAGGCGCGAGCACGCCTGCGTGGCGTCGCCCCAGTCGCTGCCAGGCAGCGGGTCTCCGCCTGCCGTCCACGCCGGGCCCATCTGCGGCAGCGCCGGCCGCAGCAGCTCCAGCGCTTCCTCGGCCAGCACCCGGTAGGTGGTGAGCTTGCCTCCCAGCACGTGCAGCGCCGGTGCCGGGTGGGACTGCAACTGCAGGCGGTAATCACGGCTGAGTCGTGCCGCACGCGGATCGGGATCGGCCAGCAACGGGCGTACGCCAGCGAACCGCCAGGCCACCTCCTCCGCTGCGATGGGATCACGCAGGTAGCGATTGGCCGCATCACACAGGTACGTCACCTCCGCAGGGAGCACGCTGCAGCGCGCCGGGTCACCGCGATAGTCGGTGTCGGTGGTGCCGACCAGCAGGTGGTCGTGGGCGAAGGGCAGAAGGAACACCACGCGCCCATCGGGCTGCTGCAGCAGGCAGGCGCTGTCGCTGGGCCAGGGGCGGCGCAGCACGATGTGGCTGCCCTGCACCAGGCGCAGCGCGGGGCCATCGCCGCGCCCCTGCATCTGTTCCAGCAGGCCGCCGGCCCACGGACCAGCCGCATTGGCAACGGCGCGCGCAGTCACCGGGTGCGGCTGGCCATCGGCGGATTCCAGAACGGCCTGCCATCGGCCGTGAACGGGGCGCAGGTCGATGCAGCGGCTGCGGACCCGCACCTGTGCGCCGCGCTGCGCGGCATCCAGGGCGTTGAGCAGCACCAGCCGCGCGTCATCGACCTGCGCATCGGCGTAGCTGAAGCCGATGCGCAGCGAGGGGGAGAGCCAGCGACCCAGCGGATCGCGTTGCAGGTCCAGTGCGTGCGATGCGGGAAACGCAGGGCTGCGCCGGCCCAGATGGTCGTACAGCCACAGTCCCGCGCGCAGCATCCAGCGCGGGCGCAGGTGCGGTTCCCAGGGCAGGACGAAACGCAGAGGATGGACCAGGTGAGGGGCTTGCCGGCGTACCGTCTCACGCTCACCCAGCGCTTTGCGCACCAGGCCGAATTCGCCCTGTTCGAGGTAGCGAAGGCCGCCGTGGACCAGTTTGCTGCTGGCACTGGAGGTATGCGCGGCCAGGTCATGCTGTTCGCACAGCAGGACGCGCAGTCCGCGTCCGCTGGCATCACGGGCGATGCCGGCGCCGTTGATGCCGCCACCGATCACCAGCAGGTCGACTTCCTCCATCGCGCCTTCGCACCCTGTTTGTCTAGAGCCGAGCCCATGCTCGGCTGCTTTCCCGATAGTCGAGCATGGGCTCGACTCTACAAAAAGGCAGTCGAGCATGGGCTCGACTCTACAAAAAGGCAGTCGAGCATGGGCTCGACTCTACAAAAAGGCAGTCGAGCATGGGCTCGACTCTACAAAAAGGCAGTCGAGCATGGGCTCGACTCTACATAAAAGCAGCCGAGCATGGGCTCGGCTCTACAGGTGGAACGCGGGTGACGGAAACGACGACGGGCCCCGAAGGGCCCGTCGCGTTACATCAGTGAAGCAGGTGCAGCCTGGATCAGAAGCGGGCGCCGATGCCGAAGCCGACGGTCCACGGATCCATCTTGGCTTCGCCGATCTTTTCGCCGCCAACCTTCACGTCCGGGCGGGCGCGCATGTAGCGGGCGTCGGCACGGGCGAACCAGGTGGAGTTGATGTTCATGTCCACGCCGACGGTACCGATCACGCCCTTGGCATCCTTGAAGCGGATGTCGGTGTCAGCGCCGTTGCCCAGCTTCTCGTTGCTGAAGCTCGACTGGTAGTAGCCCACGCCCACGAACGGGCGGAACACGTTGTCAGCCTGGCCGAAGTGGTACTGGCCGCTCAGCGCGACCGGCTGCTGCTCGACCGAGCCCAGGCGGGCGTTGTTCGGGCCCTTGAACTTGTTTTCGAACTTGTCGGCAGCGCCCCACAGTTCAACGGCCCAGTTATCGTTGATGTAGTAGCTGAAGCTGACGGTCGGCGCCGGGCCGCCATCGGTCTTCTTCACGCCGGTGATCGGGTCGTTCTTCGGTTCCAGCAGCGAGATGCCGCCAACCACGGCAAAATGCTTGCCCGAGGCAGTGTCGGTGCTGCTGCTGTCCTGGGCGAAAGCGGCCGGTGCAAAGGCGGCGGAGGTCAGCAGGGCGAGACTCAGGATACGGATGGAGCGCATGGGGGTATCTCCTAATGTTTCTTGTTTTGGGCCCCCGGTTGCGGGGCGAGCACACCGTAGTCGCCCCAACATGAATCGAATCCGACGCACGTTAAAAAATAGTTCTCCTTGTTCAGCGACGGGTGCGGAATGCCTGTATTCATGGGGTTTTCGGCCCTCGCTGACATTCATGCAGTTGGAGAAGATGTGAGCGAAGCAACGTTGTGCATTGGCCTGCAAGCGCAGGTGAACGTGCAGTGCCGCGTGCTGCTGCTGGGCTCGATGCCAGGCGTGGCGTCGCTGCAGGAGCAGCGCTACTACGCGCATCCGCGCAACCGTTTCTGGCCGTTGATGGCCGATATCTGTGGCTTCAGTGCGGATCTGCCCTATGCAGCGCGGCTGCAGGCGTTGAACGCCGCAGGCATCGGCCTGTGGGATGTGATCGGCCGCTGTGAGCGCCGGGGCAGTCTGGATGCGGACATCGTGCGTGGCACGGAAGTGGCCAATGCACTGCCGGAACTGATCGCCGCGTTGCCCGAGCTGAAGCTGGTCGGCTGCAATGGCGCCGCGTCAGCGCAGGCATTCCAGCGTTGGGTGCTGCCACGGTTGGAGGCCCCGCCGAAACGGGTGGTACTGCCGTCGACCAGCCCGGCCAATGCGGCCTGGTCGCTGCCGCGCCTGCGCCAGGCCTGGCAGCCGGTGGCAGACGCACTGGCGACATGAAGCGGACATCGTAGGGACAATACGCTACCGACTGGTGGCAGGCGCAACCCATGGGCAACAGCGTGTCCCGGCTGCGTGCGTACTGAAAACACCTGTAACGGTTGGCGCTGGACCCCGCTGGCCGCACAATAGACGTTTCCCTACACCAGATTGCCGGAGTTATCCCCATGGCCGAAATCAAGGAAGCACTTGTCCCCGATATCGGTGACTACAGCGATATCCCGGTAATCGAGGTGCTTGTCGCCGTCGGCGACACGGTCAAGAAGGACCAGGGGCTGGTGACGCTGGAAAGCGACAAGGCGACCATGGAAGTGCCGTCCTCGGTGGCTGGCGTGGTCAAGGAGCTGAAGGTCAAGGTGGGCGACAGCCTGTCCGAAGGCAAGGTCGTGGCCCTGATCGAAGTGGCTGAAGGCGAAGCGGAAGCCGCCAAGCCGGCGGCTGCCGCGCCGGCGCCGGCCAAGGCCGCTGCCCCGGCTGCCGCTACCCAGAGCGCGCCGGCCCCGGCCGCAGCTGCCCCGGCTGCCAGCGGTGGTGCCGTTGAAGCGCTGGTGCCGGACATCGGCGACTACGCCGGCATTCCGGTCATCGAAGTCCTGGTCGCCGTTGGCGACACGGTCAAGAAGGACCAGGGCCTGGTCACGCTGGAAAGCGACAAGGCCACCATGGAAGTGCCGTCCTCGGTGGCCGGTGTGGTCAAGGAGATCAAGGTCAAGGTCGGCGACAACCTGTCGCAGGGCGATGTGGTTGCGATCATCGAGGCCGAGGGCGCTGCCGCGCCGGCACCGACCAAGGCCGCCGCTGCCGCCGCGCCTGCAGCCGCTGAGACAGCCACCAAGGTCGAGCCGGTCGCCGTGCCGGCGCAGCCGGACAAGCTGGCTGCCCGCGAGATCGCCTCGGCCGGTACCCCGTCCAGCCCGCCGGTGCAGTTCAACGCTGATCGCGTGCTGCCGGCCAAGGTGCCGTATGCCACCCCGGCGGTGCGTGTGTTCGCCCGCGAACTGGGCGTGGACCTGCTGCAGATCAACGGCACCGAGAAGGGCGGCCGCATCACCAAGGCTGACGTGCAGAAGTTCGTCAAGGCCGCGCTCAGCGGTGGCGTGCCGGCTGCCGGCGGTGCTGCCGTCGCTGCCGGTGGTGGCCTGAACCTGCTGCCGTGGCCGAAGGTCGACTTCAGCAAGTTCGGCGAGACCGAAGTCCAGCCGCTGTCGCGCATCAAGAAGATCTCCGGCGCGAACCTGGCCCGCAACTGGGCGATGATCCCGCACGTCACCCAGTTCGACCAGGCCGACATCACCGACCTGGAAGCGCTGCGCGTGGCGCTGAACAAGGAGAACGAGAAGGCCGGCATCAAGCTGACCATGCTTGCTTTCCTGATCAAGGCCAGCGCCGCGGCGCTGAAGAAGTTCCCGGAATTCAACGCCTCGCTCGATGCCAGCGGCGAAAACCTGACCCTGAAGAAGTACTTCCACATCGGCTTCGCCGCCGACACGCCGAACGGCCTGGTCGTGCCGGTGATCCGCGACGTGGACAAGAAGGGCGTGGTGCAGATCGCGCAGGAAACCGGCGAACTGGCCAAGAAGGCGCGCGACGGCAAGCTCGGCCCGGCCGACATGAGCGGCGGCTGCTTCTCGATCAGCTCGCTGGGCGGCATCGGTGGCACCGCGTTCACCCCGATCGTCAATGCACCGGAAGTGGCCATCCTCGGTGTCTCCAAGTCGTCCATCCAGCCGGTCTGGAACGGCAAGGAATTCGCACCGAAGCTGATGCTGCCGCTGTCGCTGAGCTACGACCACCGCGTCATCGACGGCGCCCTGGCCGCGCGCTTCACCACGTACCTGTCCCAGGTACTGGCCGACATGCGCCGCGTGCTGCTGTAAAGCACCGCTTCGCCCCCACCGTGCGGCCGCAGCCCCTGGCGCGGCCGCGTGAACAGATGCAGTGACAGCCCACCGGCCATGCCGGTCGGGCACGAGGAAAACCCACCATGGCCACGATTGAAGTCAAGGTTCCCGACATCGGCGATTACAGCGATGTGCCGGTGATCGAAGTGTTGGTCGCCGTCGGCGACACGGTGAAGAAGGATCAGGGTCTGGTGACCCTGGAATCGGACAAGGCCACCCTGGAAGTGCCGTCCTCGGCTGCCGGCGTGGTCAAGGAAATCAAGGTCAAGCTGGGCGACACCCTGTCCGAAGGCGCCGTGGTCGTGGTGCTGGACGCTGAAGGCGCCGCCGAAGCCCCGGCCAAGGCCGCTGCGCCGACTCCGGCTGCGGCCGCTCCGGCCAGCAAGCCGCCGGTGACCCCATCGCACCGCGCCCCGGCTGAACCGGCTGCGCCGAAGCCGGCGCTGTCCAGCGGCAAGCCGGCCGACATCGAATGCGAAATGGTCGTGCTGGGCTCCGGCCCGGGCGGCTACACCGCCGCCTTCCGCGCCGCCGACGTCGGCCTGGATACGGTGCTGGTCGAGCGCTACGCCAGCCTCGGCGGCGTCTGCCTCAACGTCGGTTGCATTCCGTCCAAGGCGCTGCTGCACGCTGCTGCGGTAATCGACGAAGTGGCCCATGCCGGTGATTTCGGCGTCGAGTTCGGCAAGCCGACCATCACCCTGGACAAGCTGCGCCAGTACAAGGAAAAGGTCGTCAACCAGCTGACCAAGGGCCTGGCCGGCATGGCCAAGCAGCGCAAGGTCCGCAACGTGCAGGGCGTCGGCAGGTTCATCTCGGCCAACGAGATGGAGATCACCGCCGCTGACGGCGGCACCCAGCTGCTGCGCTTCCAGAAGTGCATCATCGCTGCCGGTTCGCAGGCGGTGAAGCTGCCGAACTTCCCGTGGGACGACGCGCGCGTGATGGACTCCACCGATGCGCTGGAGCTGGCCGAAGTGCCGGGCTCGCTGCTGGTCGTCGGCGGCGGCATCATCGGCCTGGAAATGGCCACCGTGTACAGCGCGCTGGGCAGCAAGGTCACTGTGGTCGAGTTCATGGACCAGCTGATGCCGGGCGCCGACAAGGACCTGGTCAAGCCGCTGGCCGATCGCCTGAAGAAGCAGGGCATCGAAGTCCACCTGAAGACCAAGGCCTCGGGCGTCACCGCCGATGCCAAGGGCATCACCGTGACCTTTGAAGCTGCCGAGGAAGGCCAGGCGCCTGCGCTGGCGCAGGGCACCTTCGACCGCGTGCTGGTGGCCGTCGGGCGTTCGCCGAACGGCAAGAAGATCGATGCCGAGAAGGCCGGCGTGCAGGTCACCGAGCGTGGCTTCATCCCGGTGGATCGCCAGATGCGCACCAACGTGCCGCACATCTTTGCCATCGGCGACATCGTCGGCAACCCGATGCTGGCCCACAAGGCCACGCACGAAGGCAAGCTGGCCGCCGAAGTGGCTGCCGGCCACAAGAAGGAGTGGGTGGCCCGTGTGATTCCGTCGGTGGCCTACACCAACCCGGAAATCGCCTGGGTCGGCGTGACCGAGACCGAAGCCAAGGCCAAGGGCCTGAAGGTCGGCGTGGCCAAGTTCCCGTGGGCTGCCAGTGGCCGCGCGATCGGCATCGGCCGTACCGAGGGCTTCACCAAGCTGATCTTCGACGAAGAGACCCACCGCATCATCGGTGGTGCGATCGTTGGCGTGCATGCCGGTGACCTGCTGGCCGAGATCGGCCTGGCCATCGAGATGGGTGCGGAAGCCGAAGATATCGGCCACACCATCCACGCGCACCCGACGCTTAGCGAGTCGGTGGCGATGGCCTCGGAAATCTACGACGGCACGATCACCGATCTGTACATGCCGAAGAAGAAGTAAGGCGCCCGCGCGATGGAGTCGAAAAACCCGGCGAAAGCCGGGTTTTTTTGTGGGTCTGCTGCTTGCCAGCGGCCCGCTTGCGGAGCAGTGTCGCATCAGGCCTCTCCGAGATGGGCACGTGTGCGTTGGCGCGGTGCGGTTCGGGCGGCGGGGTTCGCGCTGGGCGTCCATTCATATCGCGGCGCGCCGGGACGGGGCTTGGCATAAGCGGCACGTGATGTCGCATTGCGCGCGCTGTCGACATCATCCGACGCGCTGGGCCTCATTCTTGTTCGGCGCGTTCATGGCCCCGGTGGCGCCGGGTGGTGCCAGTGGATGCGCGGCGCTGTGGCTATCCTGCTCCGATCGCCATCCTTTCCCTGGAGCCATTGCCGCAATGGAACACCCTGCTTCTCCGCCGACCGGCACGCTGATCAAGATCTATCGGTACAGCCAGGTATTCATCTATTTCCTGATGGCGTCCGGCGTTGCCACGCTGCTGCTGGCGGCCTTCCTGTTCTCCGTCAGGAGCAAGGCGTCTGCTGATGGGCAGTCGGCCATTCTCTGGGCCGTTGCACTGCTCGTGGCGATCGGCTGTGGCTTCTTCGCGGTGGTGCCCTGGCAGAGGCGGCTGCGCGCAGCACGTCATGAAGTATATGAGCGCGGTCTTGTCCAGGTGATCGGGTCGCAGCGCAGCTATGTGGCGTTTGCCGAGATGGAGGATGTGTACCTCTTCAGCTCGGGGCAGACCGTCCTTACCGGGTTGATGAGCAATCTGGCCTACCGGCGTGACAGTACCGATCCCTTCCGCTGGTCCAACGACAGCCTCAAGCGGTTCTACGAATTCCAGCAGCTCGTACGCGAACTGCACGTACGGGAGCGACTGCCGGTGATGATCGCGGCCCTGCAAGCCGGTGAAACCGTCACCTTCAACTATGTCCCCACGGGCGAAGTGTGGAAGAAGCGGGTCTCGGGTCGGTTCCTCGAGGTATCCACGCGTCCCATCACGCTCAGCCGGGATTGCCTGCAGGTGGAAGGCCGCACCGTGCCGACCTCCACCCTGCGCGACGTTGATGTTGGTACGTGGACGCAGAACGTCACGCTGAACGACGCCACGGGCAGCACGGTGTTCTCCACCATGGGCGTGGGCATCCTCAGCTTCGACCTTTTCCTGGAGACGGTCAGCTGGCTGGTGCAGGACGCGCAGCGCTAGGCAGGGTCCCGTAGAAAACAAAAAAGCGCGGCCCCGATGTTCCGGAGGCCGCGCCAGGAGAGAGAGTGCCGTGGAAGGGGCGGGTGTCAGAACACGAAGCTGATACCGGCCACCGGGCCCTTGAATTCCTGCTTCAGGCCGATGGTGCCATCGCTGCCCTTCTTGTCCGCATCAAGCTTGAACCAGTCGTAGCCGGCGAACACGCCGAAGTTCCTGGTGAAGCGGTAGTCGACGATGGCGTTGGCGCGGCTCAGGTCGCCCTTGTAGTCATCGAAGCTGCCCCAGCGCGTGTTGAGGTACTGGCCCTGCAGGGTGATCATCCACTTCTCGGACGGGGTGAAGCTCAAGCGTGCACCGACCACCGGCGCCACGCCGTCGGTCTTCTCGTTGAGGAACTGGCCTTCATAGACAGTGCCCAGATCGGCGTAGGCCTTGGTGCTGACCTTGGCGTACTCGGCACCCAGCTGCAGGCCGAGGTCGAAGGTGTCGGTGTCCACCACCGAGTAGTCGTAGACCAGGCTGGCCACCTGGTACTTCAGCTCGCCCTTGACGAAGCTGCCGGACGGCACGCTGACGTCACCGAAGGAGATGTCCTGGCCGAGGGTCTCGCGGCGGTCCTTGTCGTACTTGAAGTAGTTGAACAGCAGGCGCTGGCGGTTGCTGATGCGGAACATGCCGTCAATGCGCGGCTCCCACTCCTTGCCACCCAGCTTGAAGTCCTCGGAGAAACCGATGTCCTGGCCGGCCACGTTGGTGTTGCCGCGGAGCGTGTTGTCCGAGTCGATATTCATCGCACCCAGGCGCAGGGCAAAACGGTCGTCGCCTTCGGCGGCGTGGGCGGCATTGGCGAACGAGGCGCCGGCAGCGAGCAGGGAAAGGGCGAGCAGGGTGGGTACGGGGCGCATCGAAGAGTCCTTGCAGTGGTTCATCAGAATGAAGACCACTGTGCGGGACAGGCCCGTCCACCATCCGTGAACGTATGGTCCACGGCGTGTGCACGGTTCAGCGCTGTCGCGACGATGCAAAAAGATGGCCCCGGAGCCGGGCTTCGGGGCCATCGTGGGACCTGCGGGGTGGAGCCGACGAGGATGCTGCAGGCAGGTCGAGTAATCGGACCGGCGCATCCGGTGAAAGTTCCGTCGACTGCGACCAAAGTTTAATACTGCGGTGCAACATCGTGCGGACGTCATTGTCCCCCCGGTGGTACGCAAAAATGTAACCGTTACCGCAACTTGCGCCTTCCCGGGATGAACAGGCAGCGGTTGTCTCGCAAATTGTCCCATTGCTATAATTTGGCGGCTCGATGAGGCCCCCCCTGCTGTAGCCGCCTCAACCCTCCACATGCAACCACGCGGGACGTCCTGTGCTGAACTCCGTTGACGCGGGTCGGCGACTGATGCTGCGCGCCGCGGTCTACCCGCTGGCCGCGGTCGCTGTCCTGGCCCTGGCCTTCCTGCTGGTGGGTCCGAAATATGCCCTCGGCGCGCTGGCGTCTGGTGTGGCCATTTCGGCCGGTGGCTGGGTTGCAGCACGGATGGCGCTGGGCGGAGGTGCGGTGGCCGCAGGATCGGCGATGGCTCGCCTGATCATTGCGATCGTGGCCAAGTGGGTCGTGGTTTTCGGCGTCCTGCTGGTGGGGTTCCTGGTCTTCAAGCTGCCTGCGTTGGCGCTGTTGGCCGGTATCGCCGTCGGCTTGATGTTCCAGGTCCTGGCCATGGCCAGGCGTTGACAGAATTCAATTAACTGAAGGTTCCGGACACATGGCGGGCGAGGCTCTAACCCCTACCAGCTACATCCAGCATCACCTGCACAACCTGACCGCGCCGGTCGGCAAGGGTGAGGGTATGTTCTGGCATATCCACGTCGATACCTTCCTCACCGCCGTCCTGATGGGCCTGGTGATCGTGGTCGCGTTCTGGCTGGGGACCCGCAAGGCCACCGCCGGCGTGCCGGGCAAGTGGCAGGCCTTCGTCGAGATCTGCCTGGAGTTCGTCGACCGCCAGGCCAAGGACACCTACCACGGCAAGAGCAAGCTGGTCACGCCGATCGCCATCACGATCTTCTTCTGGATTCTGCTGATGAATCTGCTGAAGATGATCCCGGCCGATTTCATCGCCAAGCCGCTGGAATGGGCGGGCGTGCACTACTGGAAGCCGGTCCCGACCGCTGACGTCAACGCCACCCTGGGCATGGCCATCAGCGTGTTCTTCCTGATGCTGTTCTTCGCGCTCAAGTCCAAGGGCCTGGGCGGCTTCATCAAGGAATTCCTGACGGCGCCGTTCGGCAAGTGGATGATGCCGTTCAACCTGATCCTCAACATCGTCGAGTGGCTGAGCAAGCCGATCTCGCTGGCGATGCGACTGTTCGGCAACATGTTCGGCGGCGAAATCGTGTTCCTGCTGATCTGGGTGCTGGGTGGTGCCGGTTTCTTCGGTGCCATTGCCGGTGGTGTGTTCGGCCTCGGCTGGATGCTGTTCCACCTGCTGGTGATCCCGCTGCAGGCCTTCATCTTCATGATGCTGTCGATCGTGTACCTGAGCCTGTCGGAAGACGCTCACTGAGTTTCAAGCTTCAACGCGTTTCAACCTTCATCCGTTTCATCACCCTTAGCAACTTAAGTTCCTGGAGATAACCATGTACTTCGCCGTCCTGACCAACTTCGCGCAGATTCAGAGCTCCACCGCCCTTGCCGTCGGCATCATGATCGGCCTGGCCGCGCTGGGCGCCGGTCTGGGTCTGGCCATCATGGCTGGTAAGTTCCTGGAGTCGGCCGCCCGCCAGCCGGAACTGATCCCGGTCCTGCAGGTCCGCATGTTCATCACCGCCGGCCTGATCGACGCCGCGTTCATCATCTCGGTCGCCGTTGGCCTGCTGCTGGCCTTCGCCAACCCGCTGTCGGCTGCCTTCGCTGGCGCCGTCACCAAGGCTCTGGCCGGCTGATACAGCGGTTTGAGACGACCGGGTGCTGATGCACCCGGTTTCGGATGAAGGCCGGATGTGCCGCTACGGCGGCGCGTCCACCCCGAAACCAGCGATCGAGCTAACCATGAATATCAATTTCACCCTTCTTGCGCAGGCGCTGGCCTTCGCTGGTCTGATCTGGATCATCGCGACCAAGATCTGGCCGCCGCTGATGAACGCGATCGAGGAGCGCCAGCAGAAGATTGCTGAGGGCCTCGCTGCTGCCGACCGCAGCCAGAAAGATCTGGCCCAGGCGCAGGAGAAGGTCAACGAAGCGCTGAAGGAAGCCCGCACCAAGGCCAACGAGATCATCGATCAGGCCCACGCGCGTGCCAACCAGATCGTTGATGCTGCCCGTAACGAAGCGATCACCGAAGCCACCCGTCAGAAGGAACTGGCCCAGGCTGAAATCGACGCCGCCGCCAACCGTGCCCGTGAAGATCTGCGCAAGCAGGTGTCCGCGCTGGCCGTGACCGGTGCCGAAAAGCTGCTCAAGCGCGAAATCGATGCCAACGCCCACAAGGCGCTGCTCGACGAGCTGGCCTCGGAGATCTAAGGATGAGCCAGGCCCTCACGCTTGCCCGCCCGTACGCCCGCGCCGCGTTCGCGACCGCGCGCGACGAAGGCGCGTTCGCGCCGTGGTCGGACGCCCTGGCGTTCTCCGCCCACGTCGCCGCCGACCCGCGCGTGGCGGCCCTGCTCGCCAACCCGGAGCTGGGTCGTGACGACGCCGTCGCCCTGCTGGCGCCGGTGTCGCACGGCGAGACCTACTCGCGCTTCCTGGCCGTCCTGGCCGAGTCGCACCGTCTGCCGCTGCTGCCGGAAATCGCCGGCATGTTCGACGCCCTGCGCGCCGAAGCCGAGCACGTGGTCAAGGCCACCGTCACCTCGGCCGCCGAACTGTCGGCCGCTGAGCTGGATGCGATCAAGGTCGCGCTGCGCAAGCGCTTCAACCGCGAGGTCGACGTGACCACCGCGGTCGATGCCTCGCTGATCGGCGGCGCCGTGATCGACGCCGGCGACGTGGTCATCGATGGTTCGCTGAAGGGCAAGCTGGCCCGTCTGCAGACCGCGCTCGCTAACTGAATTCATTTAACGTCCGGCCCCGCTGCCGGCACTAGGACTTGACGATGGCAACCACGCTCAACCCCTCCGAAATCAGCGAACTGATCAAGAACCGCATCGAGAAGGTCAAGCTGGCCGCGGAATCGCGCAACGAAGGCACCGTGACCAGCGTGTCCGACGGCATCGTGCGCATCTTCGGTCTGGCCGACGTGATGCAGGGCGAAATGATCGAACTGCCGAACAACACCTTCGCACTGGCCCTGAACCTGGAGCGCGACTCGGTCGGCGCCGTGGTCCTGGGTGACTACGAGCACCTGCGCGAAGGCGACGTCGCCAAGACCACCGGTCGCATCCTGGAAGTGCCGGTCGGTCCGGAACTGCTGGGCCGCGTCGTGAACGCGCTGGGCGAGCCGATCGACGGCAAGGGCCCGCTGGGCACCGACCTGACCGCTCCGGTGGAGCGCGTTGCTCCGGGCGTGATCTGGCGCAAGTCGGTCGACCAGCCGGTGCAGACCGGTTACAAGTCGGTCGACTCGATGATCCCGATCGGCCGTGGCCAGCGCGAGCTGATCATCGGTGACCGCCAGACCGGCAAGACCGCCATGGCGATCGATGCGGTGATCAACCAGAAGGGCACCGGCATCAAGTGCGTGTACGTTGCGATCGGCCAGAAGGCGTCGACCATCGCCAACATCGTGCGCAAGCTGGAAGAGAACGGCGCGCTGGCCCACACCATCGTGGTGGCCGCGACCGCTTCCGAATCGGCTGCCATGCAGTACATCAGCGCCTACTCGGGCTGCACCATGGGTGAGTACTTCATGGACCGCGGTGAAGACGCGCTGATCGTGTACGACGATCTGTCCAAGCAGGCCGTCGCCTACCGCCAGATCTCGCTGCTGCTGAAGCGTCCGCCGGGCCGTGAAGCCTACCCGGGTGACGTGTTCTACCTGCACTCCCGTCTGCTCGAGCGCGCTGCCCGCGTGTCCGAGGAGTACGTCGAGAGGTTCACCGAAGGCAAGGTCACCGGCAAGACCGGTTCGCTGACCGCGCTGCCGATCATCGAAACCCAGGCCGGCGACGTGTCCGCGTTCGTTCCGACCAACGTGATCTCGATCACCGACGGCCAGATCTTCCTGGAAACCGACCTGTTCAACGCCGGCATCCGCCCGGCCGTGAACGCCGGTATCTCGGTGTCGCGCGTCGGTGGCTCGGCCCAGACCAAGATCATCAAGAAGCTGTCGGGCGGTATCCGTATCTCGCTGGCCCAGTACCGTGAGCTGGCTGCGTTCGCGCAGTTCGCCTCGGACCTGGACGAAGCGACCCGCAAGCAGCTGGAGCGTGGCCAGCGCGTCACCGAGCTGATGAAGCAGAAGCAGTACGCGCCCATGTCGATCGCCAACCAGGCGCTGTCGATCTACGCCGTCAACGAGGGTTACCTGGACGACGTGCCGGTCAACAAGCTGCTGGCGTTCGAAGAAGGCCTGCACGCCCACTTCGCCAACACCCAGGGCGAGCTGATCAGCAAGGTCAACGCCACCGGCGGTTGGGACAACGACATCGAAGGTGCCTTCAAGAAGGGCATCGCCGAGTTCAAGACCACCGGCAGCTGGTAATCGCGGTCCTGTAGAGCGGAGCCTCCGGCTCCGCTGGACCAGATGACAAACGGTTGAACAACGCGGGGCATCAGCCCCGCGCCACGGGAAACAAGAGATGGCAAGCGGACGCGAAATCAAAACCAAGATCAAGAGCGTGCAGAACACCCGCAAGGTGACGCGCGCCCTGGAAATGGTCTCGGCCTCCAAGATCCGCAAGGCGCAGGATCGGATGAAGACCTCGCGTCCGTACGCGCAGGCGATGAAGCAGGTGATCGGTCATCTGGCCCAGGCCAGCACCGACTACCAGCATCCGTTCCTGGTCGAGCGCGAGCAGGTCAAGCGGGTCGGTTTCATCGTGATCTCCTCCGATCGCGGCCTGGCCGGCGGCCTGAACAACAACCTGTTCCGCAAGATGCTGGGCGAAGCCAAGGCATGGCAGGACAAGGGTGCCGAAGTGGACCTGGTGACCATCGGCCAGAAGGCTTCGACCTTCTTCCGCCGCGTGAAGGTCAACATGGTCGGCAGCGTGACCCACATCGGCGACGTGCCGAAGCTGGAATCGCTGATCGGTGTGATCAAGGTCATGCTCGACGCCTTCACCGAAGGCAAGATCGACCGCGTGTACCTGGTGTACAACCGCTTCGTGAACACCATGGTGCAGAAGGCCAGCTTCGATCAGCTGCTGCCGCTGCCGCCGGCTGAGAAGCAGGTCGCTCACCACGACTGGGATTACCTGTACGAACCCGATGCCGCGACCGTGCTGGAGCACGTGATGACGCGTTACATCGAGTCGCTGGTGTACCAGGCACTGCTGGAAAACGTCGCCTCCGAGCATGCCGCACGCATGGTTGCGATGAAGGCGGCGAGCGACAACGCCAACAAGCTGATCGGCACCCTGCAGCTCGTCTACAACAAGGCGCGCCAGGCAGCGATCACCCAGGAAATCTCCGAAATCGTCGGCGGCGCGGCAGCAGTCTGACCGCGTTCGTTCAAAGCACACATTAGAGGATGCAGCAATGAGTCAGGGCAAGATCGTTCAGATCATCGGCGCGGTCGTCGACGTCGAATTCCCGCGTGAATCGGTGCCGAAGGTGTACGACGCACTGAAGGTGGAAAACACCGAGATCACCCTCGAAGTCCAGCAGCAGCTGGGTGACGGCGTGGTGCGTACCATCGCCCTCGGTTCCACCGACGGCCTGAAGCGCAACCTGGTTGCCGTCAACACCGGCCGTGGCATCTCGGTGCCGGTCGGCGCCGGCACCCTGGGCCGCATCATGGACGTGCTGGGCCGTCCGATCGACGAAGCCGGCCCGGTCGCTGCCAGCGACAACTGGGAAATCCACCGCGCTGCGCCGTCGTATGAAGACCAGTCCCCGGCCACCGAGCTGCTGGAAACCGGCATCAAGGTCATCGACCTGATGTGCCCGTTCGCCAAGGGCGGCAAGGTCGGCCTGTTCGGCGGCGCCGGCGTCGGCAAGACCGTCAACATGATGGAGCTGATCAACAACATCGCCAAGGCGCACAGCGGCCTGTCCGTGTTCGCCGGCGTGGGTGAGCGTACCCGTGAGGGCAACGACTTCTACCACGAAATGAAGGACTCCAACGTCCTGGACAAGGTGGCGATGGTGTACGGCCAGATGAACGAGCCGCCGGGCAACCGCCTGCGCGTCGCGCTGACCGGCCTGACCATGGCCGAGTACTTCCGCGACGAGAAGGACGAAAACGGCAAGGGCAAGGACGTCCTGCTGTTCGTCGACAACATCTACCGCTACACCCTGGCCGGTACCGAAGTGTCGGCACTGCTGGGCCGTATGCCGTCCGCGGTGGGTTACCAGCCGACCCTGGCCGAGGAAATGGGCGTCCTGCAGGAGCGCATCACCTCGACCAAGAACGGCTCGATCACCTCGATCCAGGCCGTCTACGTTCCCGCGGACGACCTGACCGACCCGTCGCCGGCGACCACCTTCGCCCACCTGGACTCGACCGTCACCCTGTCGCGTTCGATCGCCTCGCTGGGTATCTACCCGGCCGTCGATCCGCTGGACTCCACCAGCCGCCAGATGGACCCGCTGGTCATCGGCCACGAGCACTACGACACCGCCCAGCGCGTCCAGCAGACCCTGCAGAAGTACAAGGAACTGAAGGACATCATCGCGATCCTGGGCATGGACGAACTGTCCGAAGAGGACAAGCAGGCCGTGTCGCGCGCCCGTAAGATCGAGCGCTTCTTCAGCCAGCCGTTCCACGTGGCCGAAGTGTTCACCGGTTCGCCGGGCAAGTACGTGCCGCTGAAGGACACCATCCGTGGCTTCAAGGCCATCGTCGATGGCGAGTACGACCACCTGCCGGAGCAGGCGTTCTACATGGTCGGCGGCATCGAAGAAGCGGTCGAGAAGGCCAAGAAGATGGCCGAGAAGGCCTGATCCGGGACGGGCGGGAGCGATCCTGCCCGACCTGACGCCGGCGCCGGGCAACCGCCCGCGCCGGTGGACCCCCACGGTGGCATTGCGCCGCCGCGAACAGCGAAGAGATTTGCATGAGCACGATCCGTTGCGACATCGTCAGCGCCGAGCAGGAAATCTTCCGTGGCGAAGCGACCCTGGTCGTGGCCACCGGTGAGCTGGGCGAACTGGGCATCGCGCCCAAGCACGCGCCGCTGATCACCCGCCTGAAGCCGGGCAAGGTGGTGGTGACCACGCCGAATGGCGAGCAGCTGGATTTCGCCATTTCCGGCGGCATCCTGGAAGTGCAACCGCAGGTGGTGACCGTGCTGGCCGACACCGCGATCCGCGCGCAGGACATCGACGAAGCCTCGGTCCGCAAGGCCAAGGAAGAAGCCGAACGCATCCTGGCCAACCGCGGCGAAGCGATGGAAGTGGCTGAAGCCCAGCAGAAGCTGGCCGAGGCCGTCGTCCAGCTGCAGGCACTGGAACGCCTGCGCAAGAATCTCAAGCACTGAGGTTCGCGCTGCACCCACGAGAACGCCGGCCCTGTGCCGGCGTTTTTGTTTGTGCTGGCGGGGCAGCGCCGACCGGGTAGAGTCGACGGGGTAGAGTCGACTGTTAGTCGACTACCGCGCGCAGCGCGGGATTTTCGCGGCCTGATGGAAGAGCAGTCGACTGACAGTCGACTCTACCGATGCCGATGCCGATCCCGATCCCGATCCCGATCCCGATCCCGATCCGGCGTCCCGGATCCCGCCCTGTCTCAGCGATACACCACGTAGCGCATCAACAGGAACGAGACGCAGGCCAGCCCGCCTTCCACCAGCGGCTTGGCCAGCCACGTGTACTGCAGGCCCAGCGCCTGGTCGACCAGGCTGACCAGCAGCGTGCTCGCTGCGGTCAGCAGCAGCCACAGCCCGAAGAAGCGTGCAAAGCGCTTCCATCCCAGCTTGCGGGTGCCGGCCTCGGCAAAGGTGTAGCGGCCGTTGAGCCAGAAGCCCAGCAGCATGCCGGCCAAGCGACCGGTGATATTGGCCGGCGCGACCGGCATGCCCAGCGCACTGGCGGCCACGAACACCAGCCAATCGACCAGCAGCTGCACGAGCCCGATGACGAGATAGGTGCTTCCCTGGCGGACGAGGCCCATCAGCGTGGTGAAGGAGGCGGGATGCCCATGTTAACGGCCCACGCTCTAGAATCATCTGCAACGAACCACGGACCGCCTTTTCCATGACCCAACCCCTGCACGTCATCATCCTCGCCGCTGGCGCGGGCAAGCGCATGAAGTCGGTGCTGCCGAAAGTGCTGCAGCCGATCGCCGGCCAGCCGATGCTGGCGCATGTGATCGATGTGGCCCGCGAGTTGCAGCCTACGGCGATCCACGTGGTCCATGGCCATGGTGGCGAGGCGGTGCGGCAGTATTTCGCCGACCAGCCCGACCTGCAGTGGGCCGAACAGGCGCAGCAGCTCGGCACCGGCCACGCCGTGGCGCAGGCGATGCCGCAGGTGCCCGATGCGGCGCAGGTGCTGGTGCTGTACGGCGATGTGCCGCTGATCCGTGCGCAGACCCTGCGCCACCTGCTGTCGGAGCCGGGGCGCCTGGCGGTGCTGGTGGCCGAGCTCGATGACCCGACCGGTTACGGCCGCGTGCTGCGCGATGCGGAGGGCAAGGTCGGCTCCATCGTCGAGCAGAAGGACGCCACTGACGACCAGCTGCGCGTGCGCACGATCAATACCGGCATCATCGCCGCCGAGTCGACCGCGCTGCGCCGCTGGCTGTCGCAGCTGTCCAACAGCAACGCCCAGGGCGAGTATTACCTCACTGACGTGTTCGCGTTCGCCGCGAACGAGTACACCCCGGCCGAGATGGCGCTGGTCGCCGATGCGCAGGAGGCCGAGGGGGCAAATGATCCCTGGCAGCTGTCGCAGCTGGAGCGCGCCTGGCAGCGCCGTGCGGTGCGTGCACTGTGCGCACAGGGCGCGCGCGTGCGCGACCCGGCACGCCTGGATATCCGTGGCACCGTCACCGTGGGCAGCGATGTGCTGATCGATGTCGACGTTGTCCTTGAAGGCAACATCGTGCTCGGTGACGGCGTCACCGTAGGCCCGTTCAACAGGCTGAAGGACGTCAACCTGGGGCCAGGCACCGAAGTGCGTGCGCACTGTGATCTGGACGGAGTGGTCACCGAAGGCGCTGCGCAGATTGGCCCGTTCGCACGGCTGCGCCCGGGCACCGTGCTGGCCGATGGCGTGCACGTCGGCAACTTCGTCGAGACCAAGAAGGTCACCCTCGGTGTGGGCAGCAAGGCCAACCACCTCACCTATCTGGGCGACGCGGTGATCGGCAGCAGGGTGAACATCGGTGCCGGCACCATCACCTGCAACTACGATGGCGTGAACAAGTCGACCACCACCATCGGCGACAACGCCTTCATCGGCTCCAACAGTTCGCTGGTCGCGCCGGTACTGATCGGCGAAGGCGCGACCATCGCCGCCGGCTCGGTCATTACCCGCAACGCGCCTGATGGCAAGTTGACACTGGCACGTGCACGGCAGGAAACCATCGATGGCTGGAAGCGCCCGCTCAAGAAGGCCTGAGGCACGCATTCCGCACGCCGACGAGCTCGGCCTGCTGCCGGGCATTGAACAGCGCGCTGGCGAACTGCTCAGGGACCACGAAGCCTATCGGGTGTTCACCGGCCACGGCCTGGACCTGGCGACACTGCAGTACGGCCTTGAGCGCGGGCAGTTGTGGGTGGTGGATGCGGCCGGCGGCGGCATTGCCGGCTACGTGCTGGCGGGAGAATTGGCAGGCGAGTTCCATGTGCTGCAGATGGATGTGGATCCTGCACACGGGCGGCAAGGCCATGGCCGCGCGTTGTTGCGCCATGCGTTGGCACAGGCCAGGGCCGACGGCTACGCGTCAGCGGTGCTGACAACGTTGATCGACGTACCGTGGAATGCGCCTTTCTATGCCAGCGAAGGATTCGTTGAAGTGCCGGAGGCGGAGTGGGATGCCGGGCTGCAGTCGGTGATGGCGGAAGAGGCTGCGCTCGGGTTTCCGATGCACCTGCGGGTGGCGATGCGGCGGGTCTGGTAGGTGCCGACCCTGGTCGGCACATCCACGCATGGCGTGGATCCACTGGCAGACCGAGCCAAGTCGGCAACTCACCCCACCGGCAGCAGGATCGAGACGCACAACCCGCCATCGCCACGATTCTGCAGTGACACACGCCCGCCGTGCGCCTCCACGATCTCGCGGGTCAACGCCAGCCCCAGCCCGGTGCCGTTGCGCTTGGTGGAATAGAACGGCATCAGCGCGTTCTGCAGCACCTGCTCGTTCATGCCCTTGCCACGGTCCAGCACATCCAGGCGCAGCCATTGCGGCAACCGCGTCAGCTGCACCTGCACGTCATCATTGGGCGGATCGGCTTCGGCGCCGGCCTCATGCGCGTTCTTCAACAGGTTCAACAACGCCTGCCCGAACTGCGCGATGTCGATGCGGCTACTCAGTTCCTCGTCCGGCTCGCGCTCCATGGTGAACGGAATCTGCTGGCGCAGGCTGGACAGGAAGGGGCCCCAGTGCACGGTCTGCAACTGCGGCTGCGGCAGCTTGGCAAAACGCGCATAGCCGCGAATGAAACCTTCCAGATGGCGCGCCCGGTCTTCGATGGTGGTGAAGATCTCCGGCAGCCGATCGAAGCGCTCGCGCTGCACCAGCACGCCGCCGGAGTGTGCCAGCGAAGCGATCGGTGCCAGCGAGTTGTTCAGCTCATGGCTGATCACCCGGATCACCTTCTTCCACGTCTGCACTTCCTGGCGGCGCAGCTCGGCGGTGAGCAGGCGTACCAGCAACAGGTCGTGCGGACGGCCATTGAGGTGGAAAGAACGACGTGAGAGGTGATAGACCTGTTCGTCATCCTCGTCGCTGTCTTCGCCTTCCGCGTGCACCGCGAACAGGCTGTCGCCGCCACGGGCGATGGCATCGCGCAGTTCCACCGGCACCTGTTCCAGCACGTCCTCCAGGCGCTGTCCTTCCAGCTTCCAGCCGCCATGCAGCAACTTGCGCGCGGCCAAGTTGGAGAACACCACGCGGGCGATGCCATCGCCGCCGGAGGCGATCAGCAGCATCGCCACCGGCGTGTTCTGCACCATTGTGTCCAGCAGCAGCTCGCGTTGCACCAGGCCCTGCCGCTGTGCACGCAGTACATCACCCAGTTCGCGGTGTGCCTGCACCAGGTCGCCGAGCTCGTCATTGCCGGGCCAGTGCACGCCGAAGTTGTATTCGCCGTCGCGATAGCTGCTGGTGGTGCCCGCAAGGGCCCGCATCAGTGACCGCACGGGGGCGGTGGCACGGCGCAGCGTCCACCACATCAGCGACAGCAGGATCAGTGCCGACACGGTGGTCACAACCCAGCCATGGTCCATCCAGTACGCCAGCAGCCACGGCAACGCGGCGGCCAGCGCCAGCACCGGCAGCAGGCGCAGGAACAGACGGAAGGTGAACGAACGCCGCTTCATTCGCGTGGGATGCCGTGCCGGTCCATACGCCGGTACAGCGCCTGGCGGCTCAGGCCGAGTTCGGCGGCGGCCTGGGCGATGACGCCGTGGTTGCGCGCCAGCACATCCTCGATGCGCGCACGGTCAGGATCATTGCCGGCACTGGGCGCCGGTCGCGAAGCAGGTGCGGCACGCGGCAGGTTCAGGTCGGCCACTTCGATGCGGTTGCCGGTCGCCAGCAGCTCGGCGCGCTGGATCACGTTGCGCAGTTCGCGCACGTTGCCGGGCCAGGGATGCCGTTGCAGGGCCGCGGTGGCGGCGCTGGACAGCGGCTTGCCGGCGGTCAGGAAGCGCTCGGCCAGCGGCACGATGTCGCCCGGGCGTTCGGCCAATGGTGGCAGTACCAGTTCCACCGTATTGAGGCGGTAGTACAGGTCTTCGCGGAAGGTGCCGTCGCGGATCATCGCCGGCAGGTCGGCATTGGTCGCACTGACCACGCGGACTTTGACCTGGCGCTCGCGATTGGAGCCAAGACGCTCGAAGCGGCCGGTTTCCAGCACACGCAGCAGCTTCATCTGCCCGCCCAGCGACAGGTTGCCGATCTCATCCAGGAACAGGGTGCCACCATCGGCGGCCTCGAACTTGCCTTCGCGTGCCTTGTTGGCGCCGGTGTACGCACCGGCCTCGGCACCGAACAGTTCGGCTTCGATCAGTTCCGACGGCAATGCGCCGCAGTTGACCGTGATGAACGGGCCCTTGGCCACCAGCGAGTTGGCCTGGATGATCTGCGCGATCTTCTCCTTGCCAGCGCCGTTGGGACCGGTGATCAGCACCGGCAGTTCGGAGCGCGCGACCTGGCAGGCGAGCGCGATGACGCGCTCGCTGGCCGGATCTGCAAAGACCGCGCCACAGAGCTTGTACTTCTCTTCCAGCGCGTTGCGCTGCCGCAGCTCACGCGCGCGCCGCCGGTCCAGCTCGCGGCGTGCCTCGGACAGCTCGAGCAGGTTGTTGACCGTGGTCAGCAGCTTGCGGTCGTCCCAGGGCTTGGCCAGGTAGTCGGCGGCACCGGCCTTGACCAGGTCCACCGCGCTGCTCAGGTGGGTCCAGGCGGTGAGCAGGATCACCGGCAGGTCCGGGTGGCGCGCGCGGATCTGTGCGAACAGCGCTTCGCCCTCCTCGCCGGAGGTGGTGTCCTCGCTGAAATTCATGTCCTGGATCACCAGATCAACCGGCTGCGACTCGAGCAGGGCCAGCCCTTCGGCCGGGCTCTGCGCCTGCAGGGTGTCGATGTCATGCAGGGAGAACAGCACGTCCAGCGCGGTGCCCACGCTGGCGTTGTCGTCGATGATCAGGATCGAAGGCATCAAGCAGTTCTGCAGAAAGGGATGGGCGGCGCCGATGGAGCCGTGTTCGTATCCATACGCCGGGAGAGCCCGGCGCCACCCATCAAGCATAGCCAAAGCCGCGGCGACGAGGGCGGGCTGGTTTCAGCGCCGCGCGGGTGGCGGCGGTGGCGGCGGTGGCGGAGCGACCAGCGCCAGCCGCCACGAGGTGGCGTCCACCGGGACGGTGAGCTCGCGTTTGTCGCGGCGCAGCAACAGGTACGCAGCCGGGGCACTGGAATGCCGCAGCGCATCGGCAAGATGCTCGATGCGCCGCACAGCCGTATCGTCCAGGCGCAGGATGCGGTCGCCGCTGCGCACGCCGAAGCGGGCTTCCGGACGCGCGGCTTCCACCCGTACCTGGCCCTCGGTCGAGCGCAGCGCCAGGCGGGCATCATCCTGGCGCCATTCCAGCGTCTGCGAGCTGCCACCGCCGGCCAGCGCCGGCAGTGGCAGCAGTGCCATCAACAGCATCCGGCAGGCACGCATCTCACGCGCCCCGCGTGGCAACTGCGGGCGGGACCGCTGCCGCGCGCCGGGCCGGCCCGAACACCGCGACCTGGCCCAGCACCCACAGCAGCAGCGCGCCCAGCGGCAGGTAGTACAGGGGCATGCGTGGCAGCTCGTACAGGTTCATCAGTGCCAGATTGATCGCGTAGGCCGCCAGCATGCCCAGCACGATGCCCAGCGAGGCCAGCAGGAAGTTCTCGGTCTGGAAGTAGCGCAGGATCTGCCCGCGGGTGGCACCGAGTGCGCGGCGAATGCCGATCTGCTTGCTGCGCTGCTGCACCCAGAAGCTGGCCAGGCCGATGATGCCCAGTGCGGTGACCACCAGCAGCGAGACGCTGACGGTGATCAGCAGGCCAACCATCGCGCGGTCGTTCTTGAAGAAGTCCTTGCGCTGGTCTTCATAGGTCAGCTTGTCGCGCATCAGCCGGTTGGGGTCGTTGCGCTCCAGTACAGCAGCCCCCGCATCAAGCACCTCCTGGCGGCGTTCCGGCGAAGTGCGCAGCACATAGGTGCCACCCTCGTCGAAGGTGCGCCGCATGGGCAGCAGCATCGAGTTGGTCCAGTTGTCATTCCAGCCGTTGGGCGTGCTGAGCGTGTCGACGATGCCGACCACGTGCAGCGGCTGCTTGCCCATGTAGTAGGTCTTGCCCAGCGCGCTGCCGTTGGGTTCCATCTTGGCGGCGGTGGCCTGGGTGAGGATGACCGGGATGGCGTTTTCCTTGGCGCCCCCCTTGCTGGCGTCTTCGAAGTTCTGGTACTCGCCGGGCAGGAAATCGCGGCCGGCGATCAGGTTGATGCCCATCGTCGCCAGCCCGTTCTCGGACAGGGTGTACATCGAAGCGTTGGTGGTCGGCCGTTCCTGGTCGATCTCCCGCGAGATGCTGCTGCTGGACGAGCCGTTGCGGAAAGGCACCTGGTTGATGATGGTGACGTTGCTGACGCCGGGAAGCGCACGCAATGACGCCAGGTCCTCACGGGTGCGGGCCATGGCATCGGTCTGCTTGCCGATGCCGCTGACGCGGAGCATCACCAGTTCGTTCTCGGCGATGCCGCTGGGCATGCTGATTTTCTCCACGCGCTGGCTGACCAGGAACAGCGCGTTGCAGACGATGGCGCAGGTCAGTGCGACTTCCAGCACGATCAGGGCAGCGGCAGTCTTGTGCCGGCGCAGCGTGCTGAGGATGGGGCGGATGTCCATGGGAGTCCTCGTTCGGTTGCTTACTGCGACTTGAGCTGGATGGCCGGAGTGACCTGCATGGCGCGCCAGGCAGGCAGGAAACCGGCGGCAAGGCTGGCGAACAGGGTCAGGCCCAGCGCGAGCAGCAGCATGTTGCCGTCCAGGTGGGCCAGCTTTGCGTACTCCACCGGTTGCTGGCGCACCGCGAACAGGCCGAGCAGGGCCAGGCCGATGCCCAGCACGCCCCCGACCACGCCGACCGCGCCGGCTTCCACCAGGCACTGCAGGAAGATCTGGCCACGGCTGGCACCGAGTGCGCGGCGCACGCCGATCTCTCCACTGCGGCGCAGGAACTTGGCCAGCAGCAGGCCCACCGTGTTGACCAGGCAGACACCCAGGAAACCCAGTGCCAGCCACAGCTGCAGGCGCACGTCGCTGGGCACCGCGCCGTTGAAGTCCAGCCATTCCATCACGGTGCGCAGGCGCACGTTCGGCGGGTGCTTGAAGCGGCCGGCCTGGCGCTGCTGGCTCGAATAGTTCTCCAGGTAGCGGCGGTAGTCGGTGGCCTTGGCCGGGTCCATCTCCACCCAGTACTGCAGCCACGCGCAGGGCGCGTTGAGCGAGTAGCTGTTGCCATCGGGATTCTCGCCGAAGCAGTTCATGTTGCCGTTGCTGCCCAGCTTCAGGTCGAACGAGGTGGAGATCGGCAGCAGCAGGTCTTCGTTCTTGCCGTAGCTGCCGGTGGTCAGGTCGTAGAAGTGCGGCTCCGGGCTCCATTCCTTCATCACGCCGACGATGCGGTAACTCTGGCCTTCCATGCGCAGGTCGCGGCCCACGCTGTTGGCGCCCTGGTACAGCTTGTCGTTGAGCGCCTTGGAAATGACCACCACGCGTGCGCGGCCTTCATCGTCCTCGCGCGTCCAGGGGCGGCCGTACTGCATCGGCACCTCGAACATCGGGAAGAAATCGGCCGAGGTCCAGCGAGTGTCGATGCTGAAGGGCTTGAGGGTGCTGTTGTCCGGTTCGATGGTGCCGCCGCCGCCGCTCATCAGCGCCTGGCGCTCGCCCTTGGCCTCGCGCAGCAGCGCTTCACCGTCGAAGCGGGTCAGCTGGGTTTCCGGTTCCTCCCCGGCGACATAGGCGCCGGTCGCGGCATCGAGCTGCACGTAGAACAGCCGGTCGCTCTTGCCGGGAATCGGGTCACCGGACAGCACATGGAACACGGTCAGGGTGGTCATCGAGGCACCGATGCCGAGGGCGATGGCCACCACCATCAGCGCGGTCAGGACCTTGTTGCGGCGGAAGCTGCGCACCGCCAGTCGGGCGTAGTAGGCGAACATGGCCGGCCCCTCACTCGTTGACGGCGACGATGTGGCGCGGCGGGGTGGCCAGCACCGGTTCGCGCACCAGGTCGGTGACCTGGCCATCGACGATGTGCACGTTGCGCTGCGCACGCGCGGCCAGTTCCGGATCATGGGTGACCATCACGATGGTGGTGCCGGCGGCATTGATCTCCTCCAGCAGTTCCATCACGCCGCGCGCCATCTGCGTATCCAGGTTGCCGGTCGGTTCGTCGGCCAGCAGCAGGCGAGGGCTGCCGGCCAGGGCGCGTGCGATGGCCGCGCGCTGCTGCTGGCCGCCGGACAGCTCATTCGGGTAGTGCTTCATGCGCGAACCCAGGCCGACCTGGGTCAGCGCCTTCTCGATGCGCTCGCGGCGCTCGTTGGCGCTCATCTTCCGATAGCGCAACGGTACGTCGACGTTGTCGAACAGATTCAGATCGGGAATCAGGTTGAAGCCCTGGAAGATGAAGCCGATCTTCTGGTTGCGCAGGCGGCTGCGTGCGTCGTCGCCCAGCGTGCTCACATCCTGCCCGTCCAGCAGGTAGGTACCGCTGGTGAAGGTTTCCAGCAGGCCGGCGATGTTGAGGAACGTGGTCTTGCCGGAACCGGACGGGCCGGTGACGGCGACGAACTCGCCTTCCTTGACCTGCAGTTCCAGCGAGCGCAGAGCGTGGGTCTCCACCTGTTCGGTACGGAAGACCTTGGCGACCGAACGCATTTCGAGCATGTACATGGGGTGTCCTCTCTCCAGGATTCAGGTATCAGGTGTCAGTTGACGGAGACGCGTTCGGCGTCCTTGAACAGGTCGCTGCCGGAGACCACGATGCGGTCGCCTGGCTGCACACCGGACTTGATTTCCACTTCGCCCAGGCTGCTGACGCCCAGTTCCACCGGACGGCGCACGGCGGTGCGGCCATCCATCACGTAGGCCATGCCGTTGCCCTGTTCGACGAACGGGCCGCGCTCGACCTTCAGCACGTCCTTGCGGGTATCGAGCAGCACGCGCACCGACATCCGCTGGCTCTGGCGCAGGCCTTCGGGCTGCGCGCTGGCAAAGCGCACGCGGGCGTTGACCTCGCCGTTGACCACTTCCGGCGATACTGCGCTGATCTCGCCCGGGAACGGCTGGCCGTTGCCACCGGTCAGCTGGGCCGGCATGCCGATCGCCAGGTCGCGGGCGAAGCTCTCCGGCACCTTGATCTCGACCTCGAACTTGGACAGGTCGACTACGCCCAGCACCGGCGCGTTGGCGGCCAGGTTGGTGGACTGCACGGCCTGCACCTGGCCAACCTGGCCATCGAAGGGCGCGCGCAGCGTCAGCGCATCGACCTGGCGTTGCACTTCGGCCACCACCGCTTTCTGGCGGTCGGCCAGCAGGCGCTTGTTGCGGGCATCCAGGTCGGCGCCCTGGCTCTGCAGGCGCGCATCGGTGGTGGCGTTGGCCAGGGCGATGTCGGCTTTCTTCAGCGAATCCTTGGCCTTGGCCAGGTCGATCTGCGGTACCGCGCCGCCGTCGTAGCCGCGCTGGTAGCGCTGCAGGTCACGGTCGGCGGCCTGACGCTCGATGGTGGCCTGGTCGGTTTCCTTGCGGGACTTGGCGCGGGCCAGGGTCGCGTCCAGCGCGGCGCGGCTGGCCTCGGCTTCCAGCCCGGCCAGCGTTGCCTGTTCCTGGGCCAGCTTGCTGCGCAGTTCCGGGCTGTCGATGATCGCCAGCTCCTGGCCCTTCTTGACCACGTCACCGGCGACCACCTTCAGGTCCACGGTACCGGCCGAGATGGCATACAGGATCGGGCTGTTGGCGGCGATCACGCGGCCGTCGGCGGCGATGTCGCGCACCAGGTCGCCGCGCTTCACTTCGGCGATGCGCACGCGGCTGCTGTCGAAGGAGCGGCTGGCATTGGACCAGGCATGTACCGCCCAGCCGATGCCGGCCAGCAGCGCGATGGCACCCAGCGCCGGCCAGCGATAGCGGTGCCAGGCCGCGCGGGAGGTGCCGGCCGGGGCGGTGGAAACGATCTGGTCCTGTGCGGAGGTGTCGCGGATCATCGGATGCGTGCCTGACGGTGGTAACCAGTACCAAGCAGGTTGCGTGCCAACTTTATTTCCTTTTGGTTCAACAGGTTGGATGAGGAGGCGAAGTGTCCGGGTGTCCGCGGACACCTTTCCGGACACTTTCATTAAGCGGACAGGAGGGCGACGCCGGACGCGCGGGCTAGAATGCGCCGATCGTCTTCAAGGAAACGCGTGACATGTGTGGAATCGTGGGTGCGATCGCTGATCGCGACGTGGTGCCGGTACTGATCGAGGGGCTGAAGCGTCTTGAATACCGTGGTTACGATTCCTCGGGTATTGCGGTAGTCGACCAGGGTGAGCGCCGCGATGTACGCCGCGTGCGTCGTACCGGTCGTGTGTCGGAAATGGCCACCGCGGCCGAGGCAGAGGGCTTCAATGCGGTGCTGGGCATCGGCCACACCCGCTGGGCCACCCACGGTGGTGTCACCGAAGCCAACGCGCATCCGCATATCAGCCATGGCGTGGCGCTGGTGCACAACGGCATCATCGAGAACCATGAGGAGCAGCGCGAGAAGCTGCGTGCGCTGGGCTACACCTTCGAGTCGCAGACCGATACCGAAGTCATCGCCCACCTCATCCACCACCACCTGAAGGACGGCGATGACCTGCTGGTGGCGCTGCAGCACACGGTGAAAGAGCTGACCGGTGCCTATGCGCTGGCCGTGGTCAGCCGCGCCGAGCCGGAGCGCTTCGTCTGCGCGCGCATGGGCTGCCCGCTGCTGATCGGCCTGGGCGAGGGCGAGAATTTCGTCGCCTCCGACGTCTCGGCGGTGATCTCGGCCACCCGCAAGGTGATCTTCCTGGAAGAGGGCGACACCGCCGAGATCCGTCGCGATGGCGTGCGCATCTTCGACGAGCATGACCAGCCGGTCGAGCGCGACGTGCATCTGTCCGATGTGTCGCTGGCCTCGCTGGAGCTGGGTCCGTACCGCCATTTCATGCAGAAGGAAATCCACGAACAGCCGCGTGCGCTGGGCGACACCATCGAAGCGGCGATCGACGCCGGTGGCTTCCCGGCCGAGCTGTTCGGCAAGAACGCCGAGGCGGTGTTGTCGGGCATCGAGGGCGTGCAGATCATTGCCTGCGGCACCAGCTACTACGCAGGCCTGACCGCGCGCTACTGGATCGAGGCCATCGCCGGCCTGCCGTGCAGCGTGGAGATCGCCAGCGAGTACCGCTACCGCGCCGCTTATGCGAACCCGAAGCATCTGGTCGTGACCATTTCCCAGTCCGGCGAAACGCTGGATACGATGGAGGCACTGAAGTACGCCAAGGCGCTTGGCCACAAGCACACGCTGTCGATCTGCAACGTGCCGGAAAGCGCGATTCCGCGCGCCAGCGAGCTGGTCTGCTACACCCGTGCCGGCGCCGAGATCGGCGTGGCTTCGACCAAGGCCTTCACCACCCAGCTGGCCGCGCTGTTCCAGTTGACCGTGGTGCTGGGCAAGCTGCATGGCCGCATCGACGCGGCGCAGGAAGCGGATTACCTGGAGCAGCTGCGCTTCCTGCCGGGCAGCGTGCAGCACGCGCTGAACCTGGAACCGCAGATCGCGGCGTGGGCCGAACGCTTTGCGCGCAAGTCCAATGCGCTGTTCCTGGGCCGTGGCCTGCATTACCCGATCGCGCTGGAGGGCGCGCTCAAGCTCAAGGAGATTTCCTACATCCACGCCGAGGCCTACCCGGCAGGTGAGCTGAAGCATGGTCCGCTGGCGCTGGTGGACGAGGATATGCCGGTGGTGGTGATCGCCCCCAACGACAGCCTGCTGGAAAAGGTGAAGTCGAACATGCAGGAAGTGCGCGCGCGTGGCGGCGAGCTGTTCGTGTTCGCCGACCAGGACAGCAACTTCAACGCGTCCGAAGGCGTGCACGTGATTCGCACCCCGCGCCACGCCGGCGTGCTCAGCCCGATCGTGCACACCATCCCGGTGCAGCTGCTGGCCTACCACACTGCGCTGGCACGCGGCACCGACGTGGACAAGCCGCGCAACCTGGCCAAGAGCGTGACGGTGGAGTAATACCCATCGCTCCGGTTGGATGCTGCAAGCGAAGGGGCCCCGCGTGGGCCCTTTCGTTTGGCCGGACAGTGCGAAGTGGGATTGCCGCCGGGTGTTCTGTCCGCTGTCGGCAGCGGGCAATCAATCTTTAATGCGCAACTGCGCTTGTATTCAGCGGCGGTTTCAGCCGCGGTGCCATTCTCTGGATCGTCAGCTGGTTCCCACGACGAACTGTCCTATCGATGCCGGTAGTGACCGATGGTCGCAGTCGTAGAATCGATTTGACCGAGGTCCGGGTTGAGCGGTTGAACCCCCACCTCGTTCGCGTTGCAGCACGTCGTCTGCCGATGCCTCCCATGCGGCAGACGGGTGCGCCAGACGTGCGCTGAAAGGTCTGTTCCCGGGGAGGGGGCGTATCGGAAGAGCACACTTTTTTGACTTCAGTGACCTGCACCAGGAAACAAGAATGAACGTCCGCGAACTCCTGCAATCCAAAAAAGAAGCTGTCATCACCATCGATGCCGAAGACACCATCGGTGCCGCCGCCCACAAGATGAGCGCGAACAGGATCGCTGCGCTGGTGGTGATGAAGGACGATGCCCCGGTCGGCATCATCTCCGAGAAGGACATCGTGCGCACCCTGGCCGACGATGGCCCGCAGGCCGGCCGCCGGGTGATTTCCAGCCTGCCGTCCACGGGCCTGGAGGGCATTGCGCCGGACGCCACGCTGAAGCAGGCCATGTCGCTGATGACGTACTCGCGTCGCCGTCACCTGATGGTGACCGACGGCAACCAGCTGGTCGGCATCCTCAGCCTGGGCGATATCGTGAAGAACCTGCTGGGCGAGCTGGAACTGGAAAAGGCCGTGCTGCAGGACATCTACATGGCCGCCCACTGAGGGCTGCAGCGCTGGAAACAGAGAAGCCGGGCATTGCCCGGCTTCTTCGTTCACGGCGTCGGTGAAGTCAGAACGTCACCTTCACCGAGTCGGCACTGTAGTTCGCCGGGCCGTGGTAGACCACTTCGATGTTGTTGCCATCGGGGTCGAGCACGAAGGCGCCGTAGTAGCCCGGGTGGTAGGGGCGCTCGCCCGGTGCGCCGTTGTCTGTGCCACCGGCGGCGATGGCAGCGGTGTGGAAGGCATCGACCGTGGCGCTGTCGCGGGCCTGGAAGGCTAGATGATGGCGGCCGGTCAGCTGGCCGGCGGCGGCACGGCTGCTGGCGCTGGAAATGAACAGCTCGTCGGCCCAGAAGAAGTCCGGCCCTTCGCCGCCGAGTGGGATGCCGATCGTATCGAACACTGCCTGGTAGAAGCGGCGGCTGGCGGCCAGGTCGCGCACCACCAGCTGGATGTGGTCGATCAGGCGGCCACGGTGCAGTTCCATCGTTTCCATACGAACCTCTTCAAAAAGGGGACGGAGTCGGTAGCGCCGGGCCGTGCCCGGCGAGCGCGCAGCGCGGCCTGCTCAAGGCCGCCGGGCATGGCCCGGCGCTACCGGAATTGTGCCCCTTTCCGGGTCAGACGTTGGCGATGATCTCGACCCAGTAGCCGTCCGGGTCCTTGATGAAGGCCAGGTTCTTCATGCGACCGTCGGTCAGCCGCTTCTGGAAGGTTACCCCGAGGTCCTCGAAGCGCTGGCAGGCCGCCTCGATGTCCGGCACCGACACGCAGATGTGGCCGAAGCCGCGCGGGTCGCTGTTGCCGTCGTGGTAGACCGCGCCGTCCTGGGTTTCGGTGCCGTGGTTGTGGGTCAGTTCCAGCACGCCCGGCAGGCCGGCCATCCACACGCGGCGCTGGCTGTCGTCTTCCGGTACCACCACGCCGGCCGGGAGGTAGGCCAGGAAGTACAGGCTGAACTGGGCCTCCGGGAAGTCGCGCTTGTCGATCAGCTGGTAGCCGAGCACGCGGGTGTAGAAGTCCAGCGAGGCGGTGATGTCCTTCACACGCAGCATGGTGTGGTTGAACACGAAGCCGGTGGTTTCGGCCGGGGCCTGGGCGGCGACGCCGGGGACATCGCGCAGGGCGGGAATGGTCATGGGGGGAGGTCCTTCAGACAGGGCCGTTGCCGGCCGGATGGGGGCATTCTACCGGCCAGCACCTGACGGTACCGCGACGTACAATGGCCGGATCGCACCGTTCCGTCCTGACAACGATTGCCCGCCATGTCGCAGCGTGAATGGGTGGCCGCCGCCATCCGCAAGATTGAAGCCGATTTCAACCGCTCCGCCGATACCCACCTGATCCCGCTGGCGCTGCCCGGGTTCGAGGGCATCGATGTGTACCTGAAGGATGAGTCGAGCCATCCCACCGGCAGCCTCAAGCACCGGCTGGCGCGCTCGCTGTTCCTGTATGCGCTGGCCAATGGCTGGCTGCGCGAAGGGCGACCGGTGATCGAAGCGTCCAGCGGCTCGACGGCGGTGTCCGAAGCCTATTTCGCGCGCCTGCTCGGCCTGCCGTTCATTGCGGTGATCCCGGCCACCACCTCGCCTGAAAAGATCGCCGCGATCGAGTTCCAAGGCGGCCGCTGCCACCTGGTCGAACGCGCCTGCGACCTCAACTGTGATTCGGAAAAGCTGGCCCGTGAAACCGGTGGCCACTTCATGGACCAGTTCACCTACGCTGAGCGCGCGACCGACTGGCGTGCCAACAACAACATCGCCGAGTCCATCTTCAAGCAGATGGCCGAAGAGCCCAGCCCGGTTCCGGAATGGATCGTGTGCAGCCCCGGCACCGGCGGCACCGCCGCCACCCTGGGCCGCTATGTCAGCTACCGCCGCCACGACACCCGCATCCTGTGCGCGGACCCGGAAGTGTCGGTGTTCTTCGACGGCTACCGGGCCGCCGTGGCCGGTGAACAGGACTGGCGCGACCTGACCTGCAGTGGTGGTTCGCGCGTGGAAGGCATCGGCCGGCCAAGGGTGGAGCCGAGCTTCATCCCGACCAGCGTCGATGCGATGGTCAAGGTACCCGACGCGCTGAGCCTGGCTGCGATGCGCCATGTCAGCCGCCAGCTCGGCCGACGCGTCGGTGGCTCCACCGGCACCAACTTCATCGGCGTGCTGCAGGCGGCACAGTGGATGCGCGAGGCGGGCCACCAGGGCAGCATCGTCAGCATCCTGTGCGACAGCGGCGAGCGTTATGCGCAGAGCTACTACGATCCGGCGTGGTACGCGCGCCAGGGCATTGATGTCGACGGCGCCGACGCACAGCTGGCCGCTGCGGTGGCCGGGCAGGGACTGCCCGAATTGCCGTGGTGCAGCCTGGAAGCGTTGTAGGACGGCCGACGTTGTCGCCGGGCCATGTCGGCGTCCGCGACGGTGTCTCAGTAACCCGCTGCGGTGAAGGCGTCGAGCACCGCGTCGCGCAGTGCATCGGGCAAGGCCTCGATGTCCATCGCGCGGTCATCCAGGTGCAGGGTGGGATCCAGGATGCTGGCGCGGCCCTGGGCCAATGCCTGCAACCACAGCAGCACGCAGATCACGAACTCGCGCTCATGGCCCAGCTGCAGCTGGCTGGCGCCGCGCTCGATCACTTCGAACGGGTACCACTCCTGGCTTTCATTGAACGTGCCGCCCTGCTGCAGCACCGCCTGCAACTGCTGCAGGTGGCGCGGGGCGTCGTCGCCGGCATCGCACAGCGCGGCGATCCAGGCCAGTTCGGCCGCGCTGGCAGACAGTGCCAGCGACCGCGCCGGTGAGGCGGATGCAACTGCAGCCAGACCTTCCATGTGGGGCCTCGTTCGGTACGTGCCGCTGCGGACTCCCCCGCATCCAGAGCTCGGGGGGCGCGCGTAAGGCCGATGTGAATGCCGTGCCCCCTTGTCAGCCGCGCCCGGCAGCGCCATATCTGGAGGGCTGCCCGGGTGCCGGGCCCGTATCCTGGAGATCTGCCGTGACCGTTGCCAACCCCCTGCTCGATTTTTCCGGCCTGCCGCGCTTCGAGGCGATCCGCCCCGAGCACGTCGCGCCGGCGCTGGATGTGCTGCTGGCCGAGGCCGAAGCCGCCGTCAGCGCGGCCGAGCAGGTGCAGCCGGTGCGTTGGGAGACCTTCGTCACCCCGTTGGACGACGCGACCGAGCGACTGTGGCGCGCCTGGGGCCTGGTCGGCCACCTGCAGGGCGTGGTCAACACCCCGGAACTGCGCGAGGCCTACAACAGCAACCTGCCGCGGGTGACCCGCTTCGCCAGTGCGCTGGGGCAGAACCTGGCGCTGTATCGGCAGTACCAGGCGCTGGCCGCCAGCCCGGAGGCGGCGCATTTCGATGAAGCCCAGCGCAAGGTGCTGGACAACACCCTGCGCGACTTCCGCCTGGGCGGCGCCGAGCTGGCGCCCGAGGCCCAGCAGCGTTTTGCTGCGATCAAGGAAGAACTGTCGGCGCTGTCGGCGAAGTTCTCGCAGAACGTGCTCGACGCTACCGATGCCTGGTCGCTGATCATCGAAGACGAAGCGCGGCTGAAGGGCCTGCCGGAAGACGTGAAGGCCACCGCGCATGCCGCAGCACGGAAGGACGGCAAGGCCGGCTGGAAACTGACCCTGCAGATGCCGTGCTACCTGCCAGTGCAGACCTGGGGCGAGGACCGCGACCTGCGCGAGATCCTGTACCGCGCCAGCGCCCAGCGTGCGTCCGAATTCGGCGATGACGCACTGGACAACAGCGGCAACATCGACCGCATCCTGGCCCTGCGCGCCGAACTGGCTGCGTTGCTCGGCTTCGATTCGTACGGCCATTACTCGGTGGCGACCAAGATGGCGCAGGACCCGGCCGAAGTGCTCGGTTTCCTGCGTGACCTGGCCTCGCGCGCCAAGCCGTTCGCCGCCAGGGACCGCGCCGAGCTGGAGCAGTTCGCACGCGAGCAGCTGGGCATCGATGCCCTGCAGGCCTGGGACCTGGCGTTCGCCGCCGACCGCCTGAAGCAGGCGCGTTACAGCTATTCCGAGCAGGAGGTGAAGCAGTATTTCACCGAGCCGAAGGTGCTGGGCGGCCTGTTCTCGGTGATCGAGCAGCTGTATGGCGTGCATGTGCAGGAGGACAGCGCGCCGGTCTGGCACGAAGACGTGCGCTTCTTCCGCCTGGTCGATGCGCAGGGCGCGCTGGTCGGCCAGTTCTACCTGGACCTGTACGCACGCGAGGGCAAGCGCGGCGGGGCGTGGATGGATGATTGCCGCAACCGTCGCGTGCGCGCCGACGGCAGCGTGCAGACGCCGCTGGTCTACCTGGTGTGCAACTTCGGCCGGGGTGCCAACGGCAAGCCGGCCACCTTCAGCCACAACGAAGTGACCACGCTGTTCCATGAGATGGGCCACGGACTGCACCAGCTGCTGACCCGCATCGGCGAACTGGGCGTGGCCGGCATCAACGGCGTGGAGTGGGACGCGGTCGAGCTGCCCAGCCAGTTCATGGAGAACTTCTGCTGGGAATGGGAGCACCTTCAGGCGATGACCGCGCATGTGGACAGTGGCGAGCCGCTGCCACGCGCGCTGTACGAGCGCATGCTGGCTGCACGCAACTTCCATAGCGGCATGGCCACCGTCCGCCAGCTGGAGTTCGGCCTGTTCGACATGCTGCTGCACAGCCAGTTCGAGCCAGCGCAGGACAGCGTGCTGGCGCTGCTCGACCGCGTGCGCGCGGAAGTGGCGGTGAACCACCCGCCGGCCTGGAACCGCTTCCCGCACCAGTTCAGCCACATCTTCGCGGGGGGCTATGCGGCCGGCTACTACAGCTACAAGTGGGCCGAGGTGCTGAGCGCCGATGCCTACGCCGCGTTCGAGGAAGCGCCGCATGCGCTCGCGGAAACCGGTGCACGCTTCCGTGATGAGATCCTGTCGCGCGGTGGCAGCCGCCCGGCGGCGGAGAACTTCAGGGCTTTCCGCGGCCGTGCACCGCAGATCGACGCGCTGCTGCGTCACTCGGGCATGGCGTAAGGCGTCGGGTAGGTGCCAACCTTGGTTGGCACTTCACCGCCCTCCACGCATGGCGTGGATCTACCGGAACGCCGGCCAACGGCCGGCACTACCGGTGGTGGGTCATTCGGCGTAGATCATCTTCCGGGTCATGCCGCCGTCGACGATGAAATCCTGGCCGGTGCTGAAGCCGGACAGCGACGACAGCAGGTATACCGCGAGCGCGCCGATGTCCTCGGGGTGGCCGACCCGGCCGACCGGATGCTGTGCGTGGTCGATGGCCGAGTACTCCGGCGCGTGTCGCCGTGAGGGTGCCTGCTACTCGCTGGTGCCGATCCAGCCCGGGCTGATGCTGTTCACCCGCACCGCCGGTCCGGCGCTGATCGCCAGCGCATGGGTGAAGGCCACCAGGCCACCCTTGGCCGCCGCATAGGCCTCGCTGTGCGCTTCGGATTGCCAGGCGCGGGTCGAGGCGATGTTGATGATGGCGCCGGCGGCGCTGGCTGTCAGCGCCGGCAACGCGTGCTTGCTGCACAGGAAAGCGCCGTGCAGCGACGACAGGCGGCGCTGCCATTCATCCCAGTCCATGTCCTGCAGCCGCGAGCCGTGCGCACCGGCGATGCCCGCGTTGTTGACCAGCCCGTCGATGCGACCAAAACGCTGCAGGGCCGTGGCAATGAAGTCGCGCACACTGGCTTCGTCGGTAATGTCCAGGTGCTGGAATGCGGCGTCCTCACCGCGTTGCCACTCGCGCAGGCAGGCCTGGCCGGCTTCCACGTCCAGGTCGCCGATCAACACGCGGCCACCTGCACCGAGCACGCACTGGGCGATGCCACGGCCGATGCCGTTGGCGCCGCCGGTGACCAGCACCACCTTGCCCGACAGTGGCGCGGCCGGCCAAGCGGCGATCGGCGGCACCGTGCTCACGACAGGTCTTCGCCACGCAGGCGGCGATGCCAGCCGTCCACGCCGATACGGTCCAAGGTCTGGATGTTGCGCTCGACGATCACGTCCGGATCAGGGAACGCGTCCACCGCGCGCGCCACGCTGTCTTCGCGCAGCAGGTGCAGGGTGGGGAATGGCGCACGGTTGGTGTAGTTGCTGGCATCGCCCGGCGCCACGCCTTCGAACTGGTAGTCCGGATGGAAGCTGGCCACCTGTAGGATGCCCTGCAGGTCCAGTGCCTCGATCGCCGCATCGGCGTTGTCGAGGAAGTCGTTGTAGTCGAGGAAATCGGTCAGCACCTGCGGATGCACGATCAGCGTGGTATCGATCTGCTCGGCCGGCGTATCGCGCAGCAGGACCAGTTCCTCGGCCAGCTGCTCAACCAGGGCTTCCGTCGTGGTCGCATCGCTGAGCACGATGCGAACCTGGTCCTTCACATACACCGCCTTGGCGAACGGGCACAGGTTCAGGCCGACGACGATGCGCTCCAGCCACAGGCGGGTGGCGGCGATCGGGTCATCGGTGGGCAGGTGGGTGTCGGTCATGGCGGGCACGTCGGCTGGCGGGGCGGACATTGTAGGCAGTGTGCCGCTGCCGCGCTGTTCACTGTGCAGGAACTGGACAGTCGCCATGCTGGAAATTCCCGCCGATTCAAGCCCTTGCGGGCGACCGCTGGATGGCCGATTGCCTGTCGCGGACGGCGGGCGTGGAATGGACGCACGACACAGGAGGACACCCATGACTGCATCTTCCCCGTGGCTGCCGGATGCCCTTTGGGCCGGCGCCTTCTTCGATGGTCATTGGCAGGCGGCCGAGCAACGGCAGCCGGTGATCGAGCCGGCCACCGGCAACACCCTCGGCGAAATCGGCCTGGCCGACCCGGCGCAGGTAGCGCGTTCGGCGGCGGCCGCTGCACAGGCGCAACAGGCGTGGGCGTCAGCGCCTTACGAGCAGCGCGCGGAGGTGCTGCGCAACGCGGCACGCCTGGCCGAGCAACACATCGACACCCTGGTGGAGTGGCTGGTGCGCGAAAGCGGCTCGACACGGCTCAAGGCCGGCTTCGAAGCGAAGGTGACGATCAAGGCGCTGCACGAAGCTGCGGCGCTACCGTCGCGCAGCACCGGCGAGATCCTGCCCTCCGAGCCGGGTTGGCTGAACCTGGCGCGACGCCGGCCGCTGGGCGTGGTCGGCGTCATCTCGCCCTTCAACTTCCCGCTGTACCTGGCCATGCGCGCGGTGGCGCCGGCCATCGCGCTGGGCAATGCAGTGGTGCTCAAGCCGGACCCGCGCACGGCGGTGTGCGGCGGCGCGGTGATCGCACGCCTGTTCGAACAGGCCGGTCTGCCGGCCGGCGTGCTGCACATGCTGCCCGGCGATGGCGCGGCCGGTGCAGCGCTGACCAGCGATCCGCACGTGGCGATGATCCAGTTCACCGGTTCAACCGCCGCTGGACGCAAGGTCGGCGAAGCGGCGGGCAAGCACCTGAAGAAGGTCTCGCTGGAGCTGGGCGGCAAGAACTCGCTGATCATTCTCGACGATGCCGACCTCGACCTGGCGGTGGCCAACACCGCGTGGGGCGTCTACCTGCACCAGGGCCAGATCTGCATGGCGACCGGCCGCGTGCTGGTGCAGCGGAAGATCCATGACGCATTCCTGCAGAAGCTGGTGGCCAAGGCCAATTCGCTGAAGGTGGGGGATCCGGCACGCGAAGAGGTGGCCATCGGCCCGCTGATCAATGCCGGCCAGCGTGACCACGCCGCGCGCGTGGTCGAGCAGGCGCTGCAGGCCGGTGCTTCGCTGGAGGCAGGCGGTACGCACCGCGATCTGTTCTTCGCGCCGACCGTGCTTGGCAACGTCTCTGCCGACAATCCAGCCTTCAACGAAGAGATCTTCGCGCCAGTGGCGGTGGTCGTGCCGTTCGACGATGACGACGATGCCGTGCGCCTGGCCAACCACAGCGAGTACGGGCTGTCGATGGCGATCGTGTCCAGCAACGTCGGCCGCGCGCTGAAGATCGGCGAGCGCCTGCGCACCGGCCTGCTGCACATCAACGACCAGACTGTGAATGACGAGGTGATCAATCCCTTCGGCGGCGTCGGTGCGTCCGGCAACGGCACCAGCATCGGTGGCCCCGCCAACGGGGAAGAGTTCACCCAGTGGCAGTGGTTGACCGTCAAGGGCGAAGCGCCCGCTTACCCGATCTGATCGAAGGAGCCATCACGATGAACGACAAGACCACAACCCACGAGATTACCGCCGTCGTGGTCCGCGGCAAAGAACAGCCCTTCGTCATCGAGCAGGCCCGGCTGCGTGGCCCGCAGGACGACGAGGTATTGGTGAAGGTAGTGGCGACGGGCCTGTGCCACACCGACCTGATCGTGCGCGACCAGTACTACCCGGTGCCGCTGCCGGCAGTGCTCGGCCATGAGGGGGCTGGCATCGTTGAGGCGGTGGGCCCGAACGTGCGCGACCTCAAGGTGGGCGACCATGTGGTGCTGACCTATGGCGCCTGCGGTCACTGCAATCCCTGCCGGGGCGGCCACGGTGCCTACTGCAAGGACTTCTTTGCGCTGAACTTTGGTGGCGACGATGGCCACGGCCATACCGCGATCACCGATGCGCAGGGTCAGCCGCTGCACGACCATTTCTTCGCGCAGTCTTCGTTTGCCACCTTCGCCATCGCGCGCGAGATCAACGCGATCAAGGTACCCGACGATGCGCCGCTGGAACTGCTGGGCCCGCTGGGCTGCGGCATCCAGACCGGTGCCGGTGCGGTGCTCAATTCGCTGCAGGTGCGCTCGGGCAGCAGTTTCGCCAGCTACGGTGCCGGCGCGGTGGGCCTGAGTGCGGTGATGGCGGCGAAGGTGGCCGGTGCCACCACCATCATCGCCATCGACGTAGTGCCCTCGCGGCTGGAGCTCGCGCTGGAACTGGGCGCCACCCACGTGGTGAACAGCCGCGAGACCGACGTGATCGAGGCCGTACGCGCGATCACCGGCGGTGGTGCGGACTTCGCGCTGGAATCGACCGGTCGCCCCGAGGTGCTGTCGGCGGGTATCGAGGCGCTGGGCGGCTTGGGCATGATGGGCGTGGTCGGCGCACCGAAGCTGGGCACCACCGCCAGTTTCGATGTGAACAACCTGCTGCTCGGTGGTCGCAGCATCCGCGGCATCGTGGAAGGCGACAGCGTGCCGCAGGTGTTCATTCCGCAGCTGGTCACGCTGTTCCTGCAGGGCCGCTTCCCGTTCGACAAGCTGGTGAAGTTCTACCCGCTGGAACAGATCAACCAGGCGGCGGAGGACAGTACGAAGGGAATCACGCTCAAGCCGATCCTGCGCATCGCGGCCTGAGCAGAGGGTGGGGTTGCAGGGCTGCGCCCTGCACCCGCCGAAGCAATGACAAACGCCAGAGCAACAGCAGAAGCTGGATTCTTGAGGTTGGCGGAGTGGGTCCGGTTGCGGGGGCCGCTGCAAGTACGTCCATGTAAGCTCGGTCGCGCCATCCATGGCGCTCACGCCCCCGCAACCGGACCCACCCCGCCTGCGACAATTTCCCGCTGCTGTTGGTGGATGCCGACCGTTGGTCGGCACGGGGTCGGATCCGTTTTCCAAAGGGAGACGGCTCTGACCCCGTGTTTGAACCGCTGGCGGAAACATTTCGTTGTCGGAACGTAACGTGGCGTTGCCGCTGGCGGGTGTACGCTGCGTCCATGATGGCCACGACAGTCGGGCAGCAACAACTGATGGCGGCACGTGCCGCTTTCGCCGAGGGCGATGCGCGCTCATTGGGCGTGTTGCCGCTGCCGCTGCAGCAGTCATGGCTGCGTTCGCGCGCGGCCGGCCTGCTGCCCGGGCAGGAGCCGGACTATCGACCGCTGCTGGGTGATGGCCGGCATCTTTCCGATCCCGGCGACCGTCGGCTCGCGCGCTGCGTGCGGCCGGAGCTGGAACAGCTGTGGGCCGCCTTTGGCGGGCGTGGCTGGACGATGTTCTGTGCCAACCGTGAGGGCATGGTGATCGCGCAGCAGGCCCATGGCCTGGAAGATGCACCGCTGCTGCGCCCGATCCAGGTCGGGCGGAGGCTGGGCGAGGGCGAGATCGGCACCACGGCACCGGCAGTCAGCCTGGCCGACGACCTGCCTGCGCTGGTACGGGGCAATGAACACTACCTGCAGCGGTTCGCCCCGGTGTTCTGCCTCAGCGAGCCACTGCACGATCTCGATGGGCAGGTATGCGGGGTGATCGATATCACCGGCCTGGGTGAGCGCGATCCCTCGTTGCTGCAGGGCTACTTCCGGCAGGCCGCGCTGGCCAGCGAGAACCGGTTGTTCCACGCGCTTGCCGACGTGCACCTGCTGGCGCTGCAGCATGATCCGCGCTGGCTGGCGTCGCCATTGCAGGGGCTGCTGGCGGTGCAGGAGGATGGCCAGCTGCGCGCGGCCAACCGTGTTGCGCGGCGCCTGCTGGGCCTGCCGCGTCGGGGACCATTGCCGTTGTTGAACCTGGAAAGCGTGTTTGCCGGCGCCAGTGCCGCGCAGCGGCGGCGCCTGCTGCAACCCGGGGCGCCGCATCGGGTGCGGGTAGGCGAGGGCAGTGCGGTTTACCTGCAGCACCTGCAGGCGCCGCGCAAGGTCGCTGGCCGCAGCGCGCAAAGCCCTCCAGCGGCGACGATGAATGCACCGCTGCTGCGTGATCAGCAGCGTGAAGCGGCGCGCCGTGCGGCGCAGGCGGCGGACGGCAATCTGAGCCTGGCCGCTCGCCAGCTGGGCATCTCGCGCACCACGCTGTACAAGCTGCTGCGCGGTTGACGTTGCAGTCCGCCGGGCATGGCCCGGCGGGCAGATCAATCGCGGAAATTGTTGAACTGCAGCGGCAGCTCGAACTTGCCGGCCTTGAGCACGGAGATGGCGTCCTGCAGGTCATCGCGCTTCTTGCCCTGCACGCGCAGCTTGTCGCCGTTGATCTGGCTTTCGACCTTCAGCTTGGCCTCCTTCAGCGCAGCGGCGATCTTCTTGGCGACCTTCTGCTCGATGCCCTGCTTGACGGTGATCTTCTGCCGGGCCTGGGCCAGGTTGGTCTCGATGTCGCCGAATTCGAGGCTGAGCACATCGATGCCGCGCGCGGCCAGGCGTGCACGCAGGATGTCGTTCATCTGCTTGAGCTGGAACTCGGTCGGCGCGAACTGGTTGATCACATCGCCATCGCGCTCGAACTTGGCATCCACGCCCTTGAAATCGAAGCGGGTGGCCAGTTCGCGGTTGGCCTGGTCGATGGCGTTGGTCAGTTCGTGGGTGTCGACTTCGGACACGACGTCGAAGGAAGGCATGGCGATGCTCCGCAGGATTCAGTGGCAGCCATTCTATCGCGAGGGCCCTATGCCCGCCCTTTATAGCGCCGAGCCCACGCTCGGCTGCTTTGTGAAGAGCAGCCGAGCGTGGGCTCGGCTCTACAGAAAGCGACGACCGGGCGATAATGGGCCATGAACGTGCAACGCTCTCCCTCGCGCGCAGTGGCCTGGATGGTCGCTGCGGTCGCCTGCTTCTCGCTGATGGACGCCGGCATGAAGCAGTTGTCGGCCAGCTATCCCACCCTGGAAGTGACCTTCCTGCGCGGCGCGGCCTCGTTGCCGTTCGTGCTGGTCTGGGTGCTGGCCAGCGCCGGGCCGCGTTCACTGGTGCCGCGCCGCTGGGGGCTGCACCTGCTGCGTGGTGCGCTGGGCATGGCGATGATCGGCTGCTTCGTGTTCGCCCTGCGCGACCTGCCGCTGTCCACTGCCTACACCATCTATTTCGTTGCCCCGCTGCTGATCGCTGCGCTGTCGGTGCCGCTGCTGGGCGAACGGGTCGGGCCGCGGCGCTGGGTGGCCATCGGCATCGGCCTGGTCGGCGTGCTGGTCGTGCTGCGGCCGGGCGTGGACGGCTTCATTTCGGTGCCTGGGCTGATGGTGCTGGCCGCGGCCACCGCCTATGCCGTAGCCGCGATCACGGTCAGCCTGCTGACCCGCACCGATACCTCGCAGTCGATGGTGGTCTGGTTCCTGGTGATCATGGCCATCGGTGCCGGCCTGCTGGCCCTTCCCGGCTGGGTGCCACTGCAACTGGCACATGCGCCGCTGATCGGCGGCATGGGCCTGGCCGGAGCGCTGGGCCAGATCGCCCTGACCAGGGCCTTCCAGCTGGGCGAGGCCTCGATGATCGCGCCGCTGGAGTACAGCGGGCTGGTCTGGGTGATCGGCTGGGACCTGGCGTTCTGGGGCCAGCTGCCCGATGGCTATACCTGGGTGGGGGCGGCGATCATCGTTGCGTCCGGCCTGTACCTGCTGCATCGCGAGCGGGTGAACCGGCAGGAGCCGCCGAAGCCGTTGGACCACCCCTGAGCCGGGGTAGGGCCGGCCGGCGGCCGGCAACCCCTCGCGCCGGAGGGACCGCTGCAGGTGCCGGCCAGCGGCCGGCGCTACCGCGGGCAGCGGCTTAGAACCAAAAGGAATAACATTCTGGCCCATGGCGCGGGCGCGCGACCGCCTGCGCTGGTAGGCTGCACGCCCCCTTCCGTCACCCAGCCGGTGAGCCACGCCCGTGATCGAGTTCCAGCGCCTGCACAAATCCTATGCCGTTGCCGGCCGCGCAGTGAGCGCGCTGCAGCCGCTGGACCTGACCATCGAGGCCGGTGAGGTATTCGGCATCATCGGCCATTCCGGCGCCGGCAAGTCGACGCTGATCCGCATGATCAACCGCTTGGAAGAACCCAGTGGTGGGCGTCTGCTGATCGGTGGCGAGGATGTCACCGCACTGGACGCGGACGGCCTGCGCGCGCTGCGCCGGCGCATCGGCATGATCTTCCAGCACTTCAACCTGCTGTCGTCGCGCACGGTGGCCGGCAACGTCGCCTTCCCGCTGGAGCTGGCCGGCACGCCGAAGGCGGAGATCGACGCACGCGTGGTCGAGCTGCTGCAGACCGTTGGCCTGGAAGCGCATGCGCAGAAGTATCCGGCGCAGCTGTCCGGTGGCCAGAAGCAGCGCGTCGGCATTGCCCGCGCACTTGCAACGCGTCCGCAGATCCTGTTGTGCGACGAGGCCACCAGTGCGCTCGATCCGCAGACCACGGCATCGGTGCTGTCGCTGCTGTCGAAGATCAATCGCGAGCTGGGCCTGACCATCGTGCTGATCACCCACGAGATGGACGTGATCCGCCGCGTCTGCGACCGCGTCGCCGTGCTCGACGCCGGCCAGATGGTCGAGACCGGGCCGGTCACCCGGGTATTCCTGCATCCACAGCATCCGACCACGCGCCGTTTCGTCAGCGAATCGGAGCACATGGACGAAGGTGCGCTGCATCGCGATTTCGATGCCGTCGGTGGCCGCATCGTGCGGCTGACGTTCCTCGGTGGCGACACCTACGAACCCCTGCTCGGCAGCGTCGCGCGGCAGACCGGGGTCGACTACAACATCCTGTCCGGCCGTATCGACCGGATCAAGGACACCCCGTATGGCCAGCTGGTCGTCGCCCTGGTGGGCGGTGACCAGTCCGCCGCGCAGGCCGCGTTCGTGGCCGCCGGCGTGCACGTTGAGGAACTGCGTCGATGATCATCGCTACTGCCGGCGGCTTCTTCCGCCACCTGGATGCGGACAAGTGGGTGGATATCGGCAAGGCCACCCTCGAGACGCTGCTGATGATGGCCGGCTCGCTGCCGCTTACCCTGGCCATCGGCCTGCCGATGGGCGTGCTGCTGTACGTGTTCGGCGCGCCGCAGATGAAACGCCGGCCACTGGCCTATGGCGCGCTGGCGATCGTGGTGAACCTGCTGCGTTCGGTACCCTTCATCATCCTGATGGTGGTGTTGATCCCGGTGTCGCTGTGGTTGATGGGCCAGTCGATCGGCGTGCTCGGCACGTTGCCGGCGCTGGTCATCGGTGCGGCGCCGTTCTACGCGCGCCTGGTGGAAACCGCGCTGCGCGAAGTGGACCGCGGCGTGGTCGAGGCCGCGCAGTCGATGGGTGCCACCACCTGGCAACTGGTCACCCGGGTGCTGCTTCCCGAGGCGCGGCCGGGCCTGATTGCCGCCGCCACGGTCACTACCGTTGCTCTGGTTGGCTTCACTGCCATGGGCGGCGCGATCGGTTCCGGCGGCCTGGGCGACCTGGCGCTGCGCGAAGGCTACCAGCGCAACCGCACCGACGTGGCCCTGGTTACCGTGGTGGTGCTGCTGATCCTGGTGCAGCTGCTGCAGATGCTCGGCGACCGCCTGGTCGCGCACTACACCCGCAAGTAGCCCGCCTCAGATAGTGCCGGCCGCTGGCCGGCAACGATGCGCTGCTCCAGGTGTGCCGGAGCTGCCGGCCAGCGGCCGGCACTACATCTGCGCCCGGCGCTCTCTCAACGCACGTTGGGTACTTCGTAACCCAGCTTGCCGACCTGCTCCGGGCGCTGTGGCACACGCTTGAGCTTGTCGGTGTTCACCCCGTATTCGTCACGCAGGCGCTCGGCCAGTTCCTTGTAGAGGCCCTTGTCCATGTCCGGTGTGCGCGAGAAGATCCAGGCCATCTCGCGGCCCGGGTAGCCGATCAGTGCCCAGGAATAATCCGGTGCTACTTCCAGCACCCGTGAATGGGTAGGCACCACGCGATAGAACCAGGTGCGCCAGCCGTGATTGCCGCTGTCCGGATCGACACTGGCGCGTGCGCGGATCTCCTGCAGGGGTTCGCCGAAGCCATCACGATAGCGGTAGGTGATGCCGACCTTGTGCGCGTCGCGCAGTTCGTACTCGTTGACGCTGGCCACATGGCCGCGCTCGACGAAGTTCGGCACGCGGCCAATCACGTACCAGGTACCCATGAAGCGCTTCAGGTCGATCGGCGCATCCGGGTCGGCGACGCGTGGGGCGCTGGCACGGGGCGATGGCGGCTCGCTGGCGGCCACGGCGGGGCCCGCCAGGGACAGGGCCAAGAGCATGGCGCAGAGCGGGCGGATCGAAGTCATGCGGGAGCGGGCTCAGGAGGGCTTTGCGTGAGCATGGTCGACTGAGCGTGCGCGATCCGTCAATGGTGTCGCAGCCTTTGAGAAGGGCATTGACCAAGCTGTGTTGCACTGTCTACCGGAGAAGCCCCATGAACGCACGTTCCGTCCGTCGCCCTGCAGCTGAACGCGTCAGCCTTGAACGTGCCGACCCGCGCCTGCTGCGCAGCGTGCGGCAGTTGGCCCTGGCCGGTGTGGCACTGGTCCTGGTCTGGCCGGCCGCGCGTGGTAGCAGCGCATGGCTGGGCTGGTTGCCGATGTGGCTGGTGGGCATGCCGCTGGTGGCCTGGTGGGCGCTGCTGCGCTTCCCGTTGCCTCGCCTGTCGTGGCTGCGGCGGGCGCGTCACACCGGTGGACAGGCGGACCGACGCGGTGGCGGTGCGGCCCGCCGCCGTCGGGGCGCCACCGCCGCGGCCTGACCTTCGACACGGGGGCGACAGCGGTGATCCATGCTAGCGTTCCAGGGCTTATGACTGCCTGGAGCTGCAATGTCACGATTCGCTTCCGCCTGCCTGTTGGCTGGCATGATGACCGCTGCCTCGGTGGGGACCGCCGTGGCCGCTGAAGACACCGACCGTTACGCCTGGCTCGAAGACGTAACCGGCGACAAGCCGCTGGCCTGGGTCAAGGAACAGAACGCCAAGTCCGAGGCGCGCCTTGCGCAGACCCCGGCATTCAAGCAGATGGAAGCCAGCATCCGCGAGGTGCTCGACTCCGATGCCAAGATTCCCGCCGTGCAGAAGATCGGCGACTACTACTACAACTTCTGGAAGGACCAGCAGCACGAGCGTGGCCTGTGGCGACGCACCACCCTGGCCGAATACCGCAAGGCCTCGCCGCAGTGGGAAACCGTGCTCGACCTGGATGCACTGAACAAGGCCGAGGGTGAGAACTGGGTCTGGCACGGCGCCGATTGCCTGCGCCCGGACTACAGCCGTTGCCTGATCGCGTTGTCGCGCGGCGGCGCCGATGCCGACGTCACCCGCGAATTCGACCTGGCCAACAAGACCTGGATCAAGGATGGCTTCTTCCGTCCGGAGTCGAAGGGCGGCCTCAACTGGATCGACCGCGATACCGTGTTCGTCTACACCGACTTCGGTGCCGGCTCGATGACCACCTCCGGCTACCCGCGCGTGGCCAAGCTGTGGAAGCGTGGCACTCCGATGGCCTCGGCCACGACGGTTTACGAAGGCAAGCCGGAAGACATGTACATCGCGGCGACGCACGATGACACTCCGGGCTTCGAACGCAACCTGGTCAGCCGCACGCTCGCCTTCTACAACAACGAGATCTATCTGCGCGGTGACGATGGCACGCTGACCAAGATCGACGCGCCGAATTCGGCCGAGAAGGGCCTGCACAAGCAATGGCTGACCCTGGAGCTGCGTGATCCGTGGACTGTCGGGGGCAAGACCTATGCGCCCGGTTCGTTGCTGGCCACCAAGCTGGATGACTTCCTGGCCGGCAAGCGCGAGTTCGACGTGCTGTTCACCCCGACCGCGACCACCTCGCTGGCCAGCGCCACCTGGACCAGGAACCATCTGGTGCTGAACGTGCTGGACGACGTCAAGAACCGCCTGTCGGTGCTGACGCCGGGCGCCAATGGCTGGCAGACCAGCCGCTTCGTTGGTGCACCGGCTTTCGGCACGCTGGGGGTGGCTGCGGTCGACAGCAATGACAGCGACGCGGTGTGGCTGACGGCCACCGACTATCTGACCCCGACCACGCTGGCGCTGGCCGAGATCGGCCAGGCCCCGGAAACGCTGAAGACCATGCCGGCCTTCTTCGATGCCAAGGGCAAGGTGATCGAGCAGCACTTCGCCACCAGCAAGGATGGCACCCGCGTGCCGTACTTCGTTGTGCACGATCGGGCGATGAAACTGGACGGTTCCAATCCGACCCTGCTGTACGGCTACGGTGGCTTCGAGATCTCGCTGACCCCGAGCTATTCCGGTGGCATGGGCCGCGCCTGGCTGGAAAAGGGCGGCGTGTACGTGGTCGCCAACATCCGTGGCGGTGGCGAGTATGGGCCGCGCTGGCACCAGGCGGCACTGAAGCAGAACCGCCACAAGGCCTATGAAGACATGGCCGCGGTGGCGCGCGATCTGGTCAAGCGCAAGATCACCAGCGCCAGGCACCTGGGCGTGCAGGGCGGCAGCAATGGTGGCCTGCTGACCGGCAACATGCTGACCCAGTACCCGGAGCTGTTCGGTGCGGTGGTGGTGCAGGTGCCGCTGCTGGACATGAAGCGCTACAACCACCTGCTGGCAGGCGCATCGTGGATGGCCGAGTACGGCAACCCGGATACCAGCGACTGGGAGTTCATCAAGACCTTCTCGCCGTACCACCTGTTCGATGCGAAGAAGAAGTACCCGCCGGTGCTGTTCACCACGTCCACCCGCGATGACCGCGTGCATCCGGGCCATGCCCGCAAGATGGCGGCGAAGATGATCGACGCCGGCAAGGACGTGACCTACTACGAGAACATCGAAGGTGGCCACGGCGGCGCCGCCAACAACGCGCAGGCCGCACACATGTCGGCGCTGGCCTACAGCTTCCTGTGGGAACGCCTCGGCGGTAAGTGACGGAATGAAAAACGCCGCCTTCGGGCGGCGTTTTTCGTTGGGTCCGCGTATCCACGTGGCGTGGAGCCAGTAGATCCACGTCATGCGTGGATGCTGTTCGCGCAGGGCGATCAGGTGCCCCAGCTCTTCAACCCACGCGCGATCCGCTCCACCGCCTCCTGCAATCGCGGCACTTCCTGGGTATAGGCCAGGCGCACGTGCTGGTTGGCACGATGGAAGCCGAAATCCAGCCCGGGCGTGAATGCCACATGCTCGGTTTCCAGGAAGTGGGTGCAGAACGCCTGCGCATCGTCGGTGAACGCGCTGACGTCTGCGTACAGGTAGAACGCGCCCTGCGGCTCGACCTCGATACGGAAGCCCAGCTCACGCAGTGCGGGCAGCAGGAAGTCGCGACGCTGGCGGAACGCGTCGCGGCGCTGTTCGAAGATCGCCATCGATTCCTCGCTGAAACAGGCGAGGGCGGCATGCTGGGCGATGCTCGAGGCGCTGATGTACAGGTTCTGCGCCAGCTTCTCCAGGTCCGGTACCGCGGCCGGCGGTGCCACCAGCCAGCCCAGCCGCCAGCCGGTCATGCCGAAATACTTGGAGAAGCTGTTCAGCACGAACGCGCTGTCATCCACCTGCAGCACGCTGGGCGCATCCAGGCCATAGGTGAGGCCGTGGTAGATCTCGTCCACCACCAGGTGGCCGCCCCGCGCGTGCAGGGCCTGCGACAGTGCGGCCAGATCGTCGGCGGAAAGCACGGTGCCGGTCGGGTTGGCCGGTGAGGCGACCAGCGCGCCGACGCTGTCGGCATCCCAGTGCTGTTCCACCAGTGACGGGGTCAGCTGGTAGGCGGTCTCCGGCCCGACCGGTACCAGTTGCGCACCGCCTTCCACCAGGCGCAGGAAGTGGCGGTTGCACGGATAGCCGGGGTCCGCCAGCAGCCAGTGGCGGCCGGGATCGACCAGCAGGCTGCTGGCCAGCAGCAGCGCACCGGACCCACCCGGTGTGACCAGGATGCGTTCAGGGTCGATATCCAGCCCGTAATGGCTGCGATAGAAGCCGCTGATGGCCTCACGCAGAGCCGGCAGGCCACGTGCGGCGGTGTAGCGGGTATGACCGGCGGCCAATGCGGCCTGGCCGGCGCGCACGACAGGTTCGGCGGTGGTGAAGTCCGGTTCGCCGATTTCCAGGTGGATCACATCGTGGCCGGCCTGCTCCAGCGCCTGTGCGCGGGCCAGCAGGGACATCACGTGGAATGGAGCGATTTCATGGCTGCGCCGGCTGTAGCCCGGCGTGTGGGGCAGGGTGCTCATGTGCCCATGGTACGCCGCGCGTCTGGGTCATGCGTTCTGGTAGTGCCGGCCGCCGGCCGGCATTCCGACCGTCTCCGGGTTCGTGAGGTTGCTGGCCAGCGGCCGGCACTCCCCATGACGATCCGCAGGGTTGCCCGCAGCCCTCCTGCAACCCAGACTCGGGCACAAGGACGCCATTGCATTGCAGTTCAAGGAACCCCACTACATGAAATCCACTCTCTGCCTGTTGCTCGCCAGCCTGATGACCACTACTGCCACCGCCGCCACTCCGCCTGTTCCGCCGGATGCCGCCAAGCATCCGCATGTGGTCAAGGCGCCGTTCGGCGCGACCCGCAACGATGACTATTACTGGCTGCGCGACGACAAGCGCGAGAACAAGGACATGCTGGCCTACCTGCAGGCCGAGAATGCCTACGCGGACCAGGTGCTGGCGCCGCTCAAGCCGCTCGAAGACACCCTGTACAAGGAGATCGTCGGCCGCATCAAGCAGGACGATTCCAGCGTGCCGGCGCGTGAGCGCGGCTATTGGTACTACAGCCGCTTCGAGACCGGCCAGGACTATCCGATCCACGCGCGCCGCAAGGGCAGCATGGAGGCCGCCGAGGAGATCCTGCTGGACGTCAACGCCATGGCCGCCGGCAAGGGCTATTTCAGCGTCGGCTCGATGGAAGTGAGCCAGGACAACCAGCTGCTGGCCTGGGCCGAGGATGAGGTGGGCCGCCGCCAGTACACGATCCGCTTCAAGGATCTGGCCACCGGCAAGGTGCTGCCCGATGTGATCACCGGCAGTTCCGGCGACCTGGTCTGGGCCGACGACAACCGCACCGTGCTGTATGTCGAGAACGATCCGGAAACGCTGCTGACCGTGCGCGTGAAGAAGCACGTGCTGGGCACTCCAGCCAGCGCCGACACCGTCGTCTACGAAGAGAAGGACGACAGCTTCTACATGGGCATCGGCCGCACCCGCGATGATCGCTTCATCACCATCGGCGTGCACAGCACCGTGTCCTCGGAAGAGCGCTACGCACCGGCCGGCGACCCGACCACGTTCACCGTGCTGGCCCCTCGCCAGCGTGACGTCGAGTACGATGCCGACCACTACGACGGCCGCTGGGTGATCCGCACCAACGACGGCGCGAAGAACTTCAAGCTGGTCACTGCGCCGACCGATGCCACTTCGCGTGCGCAGTGGAAGGACTGGATCGCGCACGACGATGCGGTGTTCATCGAAGGCTTCGAACTGTTCGATGGCTACACCGCCATCGCCGAACGCTCCGAGGGCCTGGAACGCATCCGCCTGCTGTTCAAGGATGGCCGCAGCGACTACGTGAAGGCTGATGAGCCAGCGTACTCGATGGGCCTGGGCGACAACACCGAGGCCGATACGCCCTGGCTGCGCTACGTATACACCTCGATGACCACCCCGACCACCGTGTTCGAGCTGAACACCGCCACCGGCGAACGCCGCCAGCTGAAGGTGCAGCCGGTGATCGGCTATGACGCGTCGAAGTACGAAACCGACCGCGTCTGGATCACCGCACGTGATGGCGTGAAGGTGCCGGTGTCGCTGGTCTACCGCAAGGGCTACCAGAAGGACGGCAAGGGCGCGCTGTTCCAGTACGCCTATGGCAGCTATGGCATGTCGATGGATCCGTACTTCAACCAGACCGCGGTGAGCCTGCTCGACCGCGGCGTGGTGTATGCCATCGCCCACATCCGCGGCGGCCAGGAAATGGGCCGCGACTGGTACGAGAACGGCAAGCTGCTGCACAAGCAGAACACCTTCAACGACTTCATCGACGTCACCCGTGGCCTGGTCGCACAGGGCTGGGCGGCGAAGGATCGCGTGGCCGCGTCCGGTGGCAGCGCCGGCGGCCTGCTGATGGGCGCGGTGGCCAACCAGGCCCCGCAGGATTACCGGGTGATGGTGGCGCAGGTCCCGTTCGTCGACGTGGTCACCACCATGCTCGACCCGACCATTCCGCTGACCACCAATGAGTACGACGAGTGGGGCAACCCGGAACAGAAACAGTATTACGACTACATGCTGTCCTACTCGCCCTACGACAACGTGAAGCGGCAGGCGTACCCGGCGCTGTTCGTGGGTACCGGCCTGTGGGATTCGCAGGTGCAGTACTGGGAGCCGGCCAAGTGGGTGGCCAAGCTGCGTGACGACAACACCGGCCACTACCCGATCCTGTTCCGCACCAACATGGAAGCCGGCCACGGCGGCAAGTCGGGGCGCTTCCAGCGCTACCGCGAGCTGTCCGAGTCGTACGCGTTCGTGCTGCAGCAGCTGGGCATCGCCCAGCCGTGATCGCGACAGGGTGCCGGGCGCTGCCTGGCACCCTGAACCGGTATCCTTGCGGCCATGAGCGCGCCAGATCCTTCCGCCCCTCGCGATGCCGCCACGCCTCCGCGCGTGGTGCGTTTCCGCTGGGCGTGGTGGCTGCTGGCGTATGTCAGCCTCGGCACCGGCATCGTCGGCATCTTCGTGCCGGGCCTGCCGACCACCGTATTCATCCTGATTTCGGCCTGGGCCGCCTCGCGTGGCTCCGAGCGCCTGCACAACTGGCTGCTGCAGCATCCACGCTTCGGCCCGGCCATCGCCAACTGGCAGGCACACGGGGCGGTCAGCCGCTACGGCAAGTGGATGGCCACGATCACCATGGCGGTATGCGCCGCCATCATGCTGTGGTGCGTACCGATTGCCTGGGTGAAGTGGTTCTCGATCGGCAGCATGACCGTGGTGGCGATCTGGCTGTGGACGCGGCCGCTGCCGCCAAAGCAATGATTGCCCGCCGGGCATGGCCCGGCGCTACCTGCGGCGCCCGGTTACGGTAGCGCCGGGCCATGCCCGGCGGATGCGTGGCGTGCCGCCCTGCACCAACCGCTCAGCCGCCAATGGCTATACTCGGGGCATGAAGATCCCCCATCGAAACGCCATCCTGATTCCGCTGGCAGCGGCCTCGCTGCTGCTCCTCGCCGCCTGCGGCAACAAGGGCCCGCTGGTACTGCCGCAGAAGCCGGTGCCGGTGGAAGAAACCGTCGAACCCGCTGCCGAGCCCGCCACCGAGGCGACCCCGGCGGAGGCCCAGGGCGCCGTTGCCCCCGCCACGACCGTCGATCCGGCTGCAACGACCACTCAGCCGGCACCCGCGCCAGCGAAGAAGGCGGGCAGCGGGGATGAGTAAGGCCAGTTCCACGGCGCTGCGCTTCAGCAAGATGCACGGCGCGGGCAATGATTTTGTAGTGATCGACCTGCGTGACGGCACCGCGCCGCCTACGCCCGAACTGGCCGCGCGCCTTGCCGACCGCCACACCGGCGTCGGCTGCGACCAGATCCTGACCATCGAAGCGCCGCGTGCGGAAGGCTCGGCGGCCTCGTACCGCATCTGGAATGCCGACGGTTCCAATTCCGAGCAGTGCGGCAATGGCGCACGCTGCATCGCGGCCTGGCTGGTGCGCCAAGGGAGTGCGCAGGGCGATGCGTTCGTCATCGACAGCCCGCTGGCCAGCCATGAAGTGAAGGTGCTCGGTGACGGACAGTTCGCCGTAACCATGGGCGTGCCTGCCTTCGAGCCGGCCAACGTGCCGCTGATGGGCTTCGCCCATCCGCGCGAGGAATACCTGCTGCCGCTGCAGGGCGAAAGCGTGCGCTTCGCCGCAGTGTCGATGGGCAACCCGCATGCGGTGATCGAAGTCGGCCTGATCGATGCTGCGCCGGTCGAGCGCGTCGGTGCGCTGCTGCAGCAGCATGCTTCGTTCCCGCGCTCGGTGAACGTGGGCTTCGCCCAGGTGATGGGCCCGGCGCACGCCCGCCTGCGCGTGTTCGAGCGCGGCGTCGGCGAAACCCTGGCCTGTGGCAGTGGCGCCTGCGCCGCTGCGGTGACCCTGATGCAGCGCGGCCGCCTGCAGCGCGATGCCCGCATCAGCCTGCCCGGTGGTGACCTGCGCATCCAGTGGCCGGGGGATGGCCAGCCTGTGGTGATGGCCGGCCCGACCGCATTCGTCTTCGAAGGGGAGTGGATGGCATGAGCGAAACCGTCGACAAGCTCGGGGCCCACGAAGTCGCTGCCTGGTTGCGGCGTCATCCCGGCTTCCTCAAGCAGTTCCCGGACCTGGCCCTGACCCTGGTGGTGCCGCGCGATGACGGCCCGACCGCATCGCTGGCCAGCTACCAGCTGGAAGTGCTGCGCGAGAAGAACCGCGAGCTGGCGCGACGGTTGGCCGACCTGGGCGCGACCGCCCAGGTCAACGAGCGGCTGGCGGTGCGCACGCATCAGCTGACCCTGGCACTGATGAAGCAGGACAATGCGGCCGACACTCTGCGTGCGATGGCCGCTTCGTTGCAGGAAGACTTCGCCGGCGACCTGGTGCGGCTGGTGGTGCATGCGCCGGTGGCCGGGCTGGAACAGGCCGACTGGCTGCAGGTGATCGCCGCCGATGATCCGCAACTGGGCCCGTTCCGCGACTGCCTGAAGGACGGCGAGCCGATCTGCGGCCGCCTGCAGCCGGAGAAGAACGCCGTGCTGTACGGCGCGCGCAGCGAGGAGGTGCAGACCACCGCGCTGCTGCCGCTGCCGGGGGTTGGCCTGATCGCGGTCGGCAGCCATGATCCGAACCGTTTCTACCCGGGCATGGGCACGTTGTTCCTGCGCATGATGGGCGACGCCCTGGCCACTGGCCTGAAGCGCTTCCCGAGCTGAGCAGGGCACGACGGCGATGAGCGCGGTACAGGCGTTCCTGCAGCATCTGCAGGTGGAGCGGCGGATGTCGGCGCACACACTCGACGCCTACCGCCGCGACCTGGACGCGCTGTCGGCCTGGGCCGAGCCGCGTGGCGTAGCCGTGAAGGCACTCGATGCCGATGCGTTGCGCCAGTTCGTGGCCGATGAGCATCGGCGCGGGCTGTCGGCCAAGAGCCTGCAGCGCCGCCTGTCGGCCTGCCGCAGCTTCTACGCCTGGCTGCTCAAGCACGGACGCATCGAGGCCAGCCCGGCAGGGACGTTGAAGGCCCCGCGCGCACCGCGCCGGTTGCCGCAGGTGCTCGATGCCGACGAAGCCGTACAGCTGGTCGAGCTTGAACCGGAAGGTGAACTCGGCCGACGTGATCGCGCGCTGCTGGAGCTGTTCTACTCCTCGGGCCTGCGCCTGAGCGAAGTCTGCGCACTGACCTGGCGCGACCTGGATTTCGCCAGCGGCCTGGTCAACGTGCTGGGCAAGGGCAACCGCCAGCGCCGGGTGCCGTTCGGCAGGCCCGCACGCGAAGCGCTGCAGGCGTGGCGTGCCGAAAGTGGTGGCGGCCCGGCCTCGCCGGTGTTTCCTGGCCGCAACGGGCCGATCAGCCAGCGCGCGGTGCAGATCCGCATCCGCCAGCTGGCGCAGCGCCAGGGCCTGTTCAAGCATGTGCATCCGCACATGCTGCGGCACAGTTTCGCCAGCCATATTCTCGAATCGTCCGGCGACCTGCGCGGTGTGCAGGAGCTGCTGGGCCATGCCGACATCGCCACCACGCAGATCTATACCCACCTCGATTTCCAGCACCTGGCCAAGGTCTACGACGCCGCGCATCCGCGCGCGAAGCGCCGACGCAGCAGCGAGGGCAGCGGAGAAAGCTGAACGTTGCCCCTGCGGTGGCCGGTCGCGGGTGGCTTGAAGGGCGCAGCGCAGTCCCCACCTCTGGTTCTGTCACCCCGGAGGCATCATGGACCCCAGTCAGAACCCCAACGTTTTCCACGCCACCACCATCGTCTGCGTCCGTCGCGGCGAGCACGTGGCCATTGCCGGCGACGGCCAGGTCACGCTGGGCCACACCGTGATGAAGGGCAACGCGCGCAAGGTGCGCCGCCTTGGCCGCGACGGCCAGGTGCTGGCCGGTTTCGCCGGTGCCGCCGCCGATGCCTTCACCCTGTTCGAGCTGTTCGAGGCCAAGCTGGAAAAGCACGGCCAGCTGCAGCGCGCTGCGGTCGAGCTGGCCAAGGATTGGCGCACCGAGCGCCGCCTCGGAAAGCTTGAAGCCCTGTTGGCCGTGGCTGACAAGGAAACCTCGCTGATCATCAGCGGCACCGGCGATGTGATCGAACCGGAGGACGGCATCATCGCCATCGGCTCCGGTGGCTCGTATGCACTGTCGGCCGCGCGCGCGCTGATGGCACATACCGAACTGGATGCGCGCACGATTGCCAGTGAAGCGATCGGCATCGCCGGCGACATCTGCATCTACACCAACCGCAACGTAGTGGTCGAGGAGCTGTGACCGCTCTTCTGTAGTGCCGAGCCATGCTCGGCAGGGCTGCCCGTCAGCCGAGCATGGCTCGGCTCTACATGCATCTGAATCCGTGAGCACAACCATGCCGAAGATCGAAGTATCCTCCGCCACCATGACCCCGCGCGAGATCGTGCAGGAACTGGACCGGCATATCGTGGGCCAGCACGACGCCAAGCGTGCCGTGGCCATCGCCCTGCGCAACCGCTGGCGCCGCATGCAGCTGGCGCCGGAGCTTCGCAATGAAGTGATGCCCAAGAACATCCTGATGATCGGCCCGACCGGCGTCGGCAAGACCGAGATCGCGCGCCGCCTGGCTACGTTGGCCAACGCGCCGTTCGTGAAGGTCGAAGCCACGCGCTTCACCGAAGTGGGCTACGTCGGCAAGGACGTCGAGCAGATCATCCGCGACCTGGCCGACACCGCGGTCAAGCTCTATCGCGAACAGGCCAAGGTGCGCGTGCGTACCCAGGCCGAAGAACGCGCCGAAGACCGCATCCTCGATGCGCTGCTGCCGCGTCGTAGCGGCGGCATCGGTTTCGATCCTGAAGTCGCCCGCAACGAACCGTCGGCGCAGGACAACGAGACCCGCATCAAGTTCCGCAAGATGCTGCGCAACGGTGAGCTGGACGAGCGTGAGATCGAGCTCGACCTGGCGGCCAATGTCAGCATGGACATCATGACCCCGCCGGGCATGGAGGAAATGGGCCAGCAGCTGAAGTCGATGTTCGCCAACCTCGGTGGCGGCGCGAAGGCGCACAAGCGCACGCTGACCATCAAGGCCGCGCGTCCGCTGCTGATCGAGGAAGAGGCCGGCAAGCTGGTCAACGAGGACGATATCCGCACTGCGGCAATCGAGGCCTGCGAGCAGCACGGCATCGTCTTCATCGACGAGATCGACAAGGTTGCCAAGCGCGGCGACAACGTGGGCGGTGGCGATGTCTCCCGCGAAGGCGTGCAGCGCGACCTGCTGCCGCTGGTGGAAGGCTCCAACGTGTCCACCAAGTACGGCACGATCAAGACCGACCACATCCTGTTCATCGCGTCGGGCGCGTTCCACCTGGCCAAGCCCAGCGACCTGATTCCGGAGCTGCAGGGCCGTTTCCCGATCCGCGTTGAGCTGGGCGCGTTGAGCAAGGGCGACTTCGTGCGCATCCTGACCGAACCGAAGGCCGCGCTGACCAAGCAGTACGAAGCACTGCTGGCCACCGAAGGCGTCAAGGTCAGTTTCACTGCCGATGCCATCGAGCGCCTGGCCGAGATCGCGTTCCAGGTGAACGAGCGCCAGGAAAACATCGGCGCGCGCCGCCTGCATACGGTGCTGGAGCGCCTGCTGGATTCGCTCAGCTACGAGGCACCGGACCGCGATGGCGAAACCCTGGCCATCGACAGCGCCTACGTCGATGCACACCTGGGTGAGCTGGTGCAGGACCCGGACCTGAGCCGCTACATCCTGTAATGCGCATCGAGGTCGGATCCTTCGCCGTGGCGAGGGCCCTGACTCCATCCGCTGCAACAGAAAAGGCCGCCGCAGGGCGGCCTTTTGCGTTGGCGCTCAGCGCGATTGCCGGGCGCGGTAGGCCTGCAGTACCTGGTCGATCACTGCACTGGTGCGGGCGGCGCTGATGCCGTTCGAGGGCGAGTGCCCGTGGCCGCGCAGTTCGTCCACGACGGAGGCGATCAACGGCTGCTGGACCGATGGCGGGTTCGGGATATCGAATGCCTGCACGCCCGCTTCGGTCTCCAGCACCACCGGAACGTCCTCGAAGGTGGCAAAGCGCAGCTGCCCCAGGTCGCCGGTGATCTCGACCTCGTCCTGTCGGCGGAACGCGCAGAAGCTCCATTGCGCGATGCCGTGCGCCCCCACCCCGCTGCGGAAGCACATCGAGACGCTGTCTTCGGCGGCGTAGGCGCCGGTCAACGAACTGGCCAGGCCGCGCACGTCGCTCAGGGGCCCCAGCAGATGGTCGAGCAGGTCCAGCGTGTGTGAGCCCAGGTCGACGAACAGCCCGCCGCCGGCGATGGCGGGATTGGTTCGCCAGAAGTCCGGCGATGCGGCAGCCGCCGAATGTGGCCGATGCAGGGTGGCGCGCACGCTGCGCGGCGTACCGATCGCGCCGCTGTCCAGCAACTGCTTCACCTGTGCGAAGCGGGGCAGGGCACGGCGGTAGTAGGCCACGAACACGGGCACGCCGCTGCGGGCGCTGGCCGCGATGATGCGCTGGCACTCGTCGTGGTTCATGGCCATCGGCTTTTCGATGTAGACCGGCTTGCCTGCAGCAATCGCCTGCAATGCGTAGTGCATGTGCGTGGAGGGCGGTGTTGCAACGTAGACCGCGTTCACCTCCGGATCGGCGATGAGTGCATCGGCGTCCGCGTACCAGCGCGGAATCGCGTGGCGGCGTGCATAGTCTTCGGCCAATGCGGCATTGCGGCGCATGACCGCCACTACCCGTGAGCCCGGCGTGTTGGCCAGGGCCGGCCCGCTCTTCTTCTCGGTGACGCTGCCACACCCGATGAAGCCCCACACCACGTTGTCCAGGATCATCGATCTGCCCTTGCAGGGGGTGCCGCAGTGATGGGAGCAGCCTCGTTCACGCCTCGGGCAGCGGCTCGGGGACGGTGCCGGGAACGAACACACCATCCTTCACGTAGGCGGCCAGGGTCATGTCCAGCGCGAGCATGCCATCGCGCTTGAGGTCCATCAGTTCCGGTTCGACCATCGCGCCGTGCAGCACGCCCAGCACGGTGGCGTGCAGCATGCGTGCGGCGATCTTCGGGTCGGCGCCCTCGCGCAGCTGGCCCAGGTCCTTGGCGCGGCGCAGGGCGCGCTCCATCCGGTCCAGCGCATCGCGGAAGCCGGCCTGCTGCATTTCGGTCAGGACCCTGGTGTCGGCCGACGCATCGCTGCGCAGCATGATCTCCATGGTCTTGCGCAGGCGTTCGTCCTCGGACAGCTCGATGAACGAGTGGATCATCACCGCGCGCAGGTCGTGCACCGGCGTGTCGCGCTGGTCGGTGGAGGTGCGCTCCAGTTCCTGCATGAAGGGCAGGTGCACCCGCTCGACGATCGCGGCCAGCACCTCGCTCTTGTTCTTGAAGTGCCAGTACACCGCGCCACGGGTATAGCCGGCGCGGGCGCCGATCATCTCCAGCGTGGTACGGGCCACGCCGTGTTCATGGAAGCAGGCTTCGGCGGCGTCAAGGATGCCTTCCCGGGTTGCCTGGGTGTCCTCTTTGGTCTTGCGGGCCATGGGTAGGTACGAGTGCGGGTGAAACGTGGCTGAATTGTACCGGTTTACAAACAAACAAGCATGTATGTATATTTCGCTCCCATCATTCCCGTCGTGTGCGTGGCAGGCCGGTCCGGCTCCCACTCCCCGCTGGTGCGCGTTGCCTGCTGGCGCTTTCGGCCTGTATCAGCGCGATCTGAGATTCCTTCCCCTAAGAGCCTTTCCGTCATGTTGCTGAGCCGAATCCGACCCTTTGCACTGTCGCTGGCCATCGCCGCAGCCGTGGCTGCCTGCGGCGGCCAACCCCAGGCCCCCGAGCAGGGCCCGGGTGACGTCACCGTGGTCACGCTGAAGTCCGAAACTGTGGGCCTGACCCGCGAACTGCCGGGCCGTACCAACGCCTTCCTGGTCGCCGAAGTGCGCCCGCAGGTCAACGGCATCGTTGCCAAGCGCCTGTTCACCGAAGGCGGCATGGTCAAGGCCGGCGAGCCGCTGTACCAGATCGAGGACGCCAGCTACCGCGCCCAGGCCAACAGCGCCCGCGCCCAGCTGGCCCGCGCCGAAGCCACGGCCAACGCCGCGCGCCTGAGCGCCAAGCGCATCACCGAGCTGGCCAAGGTCGACGCGGTCAGCCAGCAGGACCTGGAAAACGCCGTCGCCGCGCAGAAGCAGGCCGAGGCGGATGTCGGTGCCGCGAAGGCATCGCTGGATGCGGCGAACGTCACTCTGGGCTACGCCCGCATCACCGCGCCGATCAGCGGCCGCATCGGCAAGTCCAGCGTTACCCAGGGTGCGCTGGTCAGCGCCGGCCAGGCCAATGCACTGGCGACCGTGCAGCAGCTGGATCCGATCTATGTCGACCTGACCCAGTCCTCCGCCGAACTGCTGCAGCTGCGCCGCGAACTGGCTGCCGGCCGCCTGCAGGACAACCAGACCCTGCCGGTCAGCATCCTGATGGAAGACGGCAGCACCTTCGAGCACAAGGGCACGCTGGAGTTCTCCGAAGTCAGCGTCGATCCGACCACCGGCAGCTTCGGCTTGCGCGTGAAGGTGGACAACCCGGACGGCCTGCTGATGCCGGGCATGTACGTGCGTGCGGTGATCGGCGGCGGCGTGCGCAGCGATGCGGTGCTGGTGCCGATGCAGGGCATCGCGCGCGATCCGAAGGGCGACACCACCGCGATGGTGGTCGGCAAGGACAACAAGGTCGAAGTGCGCCCGGTCAAGGTCAGCCGCACGGTCGGCGACAAGTGGCTGGTCGAGGACGGCCTGAAGGCCGGTGACAAGGTCATCGTCGAAGGCCTGCAGAAGATCGGCCCCGGCATGCCGGTCAAGGCCACCGAGAAGGGCGCTGCTCCGGCCAAGCCGGCGGCAGCCGCCCAGCCTGCCGCCCCGGCCGGTGACGCGAAGTAAGCGGAGAACTCCATGGCACGCTTTTTCATCGATCGACCCATCTTTGCGTGGGTGATCGCCATCATCATCATGCTCGCCGGCGGCCTGGCCCTGTTCAAGCTGCCGGTCTCGATGTACCCCAACGTCGCACCGCCGGCGGTGGAAATCAGCGCCACCTACCCGGGTGCATCGGCCAAGGTGGTCGAGGACTCGGTGACGCAGATCATCGAGCAGAACATGAAGGGCCTTGATGGCCTGATCTACTTCTCCTCCAACAGCTCGTCCAACGGCCAGGCCACCATCACCCTGACCTTCGAGAGCGGCACCAACCCGGACATCGCCCAGGTGCAGGTGCAGAACAAGCTGCAGCTGGCCATGCCGCTGCTGCCGCAGGAAGTGCAGCGGCAGGGCATCAACGTGGCCAAGTCCAGCTCGGGCTTCCTGAACGTCATCGCGTTCGTGTCCGAGAACGGCAGCATGGACGCCAACGACATCGCCGACTACGTCGGTTCCAATGTCGTCGATCGCCTGAGCCGCGTGCCAGGCGTGGGCAACATCCAGGTATTCGGTGGCAAGTACGCCATGCGCATCTGGCTGGACCCGAACAAGCTGCATACCTATGGCCTGTCCGTCGCGGAAGTGACTGCGGCGATCAAGGCACAGAATGCCCAGGTGGCGATCGGCCAGCTCGGCGGTGCGCCGTCGGTGAAGGGCCAGCAGCTCAACGCCACCATCAACGCGCAGTCGCGCCTGCAGACCCCGGAACAGTTCCGCAACATCATCGTGCGCGGCGCGCAGGACGGTGCCGAGCTGCGCCTGGGTGATGTCGCCCGCGTCGAACTGGGGGCTGAGTCCTACGACTTCGTCACCCGCTACAACGGCCAGCCGGCCAGCGGCCTGGCGGTCACCCTGGCCACCGGCGCCAACGCGCTGGATACTGCGGCCGGCGTGGACGCTGCGCTGGAAGACATGAAGAGCTTCTTCCCGGCAGGGCTGAAGGCCGAGATCCCGTACGACACCACCCCGTTCGTGCGCGTGTCGATCAAGGGCGTGGTGCAGACCCTGCTCGAAGCGATCGTGCTGGTGTTCGTGGTGATGTACCTGTTCCTGCAGAACTTCCGCGCCACCCTGATCCCGACCATCGCCGTGCCGGTGGTGCTGCTGGGCACCTTCGGCGTGCTGGCGATGCTGGGCTTCTCGGTGAACATGCTGACCATGTTCGCGATGGTGCTGGCGATCGGTCTGCTGGTGGACGATGCCATCGTGGTGGTGGAGAACGTCGAGCGCATCATGTCCGAGGAAGGACTGTCGCCGCTTGAAGCGACCCGCAAGTCGATGGGCCAGATCACCGGTGCGCTGGTGGGTATCGGCCTGGTGCTGTCGGCGGTGTTCGTGCCGATGGCCTTCATGAGCGGATCCACCGGCGTGATCTACCGGCAGTTCTCGGCCACGATTGTCTCTGCAATGGCGTTGTCGGTGCTGGTGGCGATCGTGCTGACCCCGGCGCTGTGCGCGACCATGCTCAAGCCGCTGAAGAAGGGCGAGCATCATGTTGCCCACCGCGGCCTGGCCGGTCGCTTCTTCAACGGTTTCAATCGTGGCTTCGACCGCACCAGCGAAAGTTACCAGCGTGGTGTGCGCGGGATCATCCATCGTCCGTGGCGCTTCATGGGCATCGTGGCGGCGCTGTTCGTGCTGATGGGCGTGCTGTTCGTGCGCCTGCCCAGCTCGTTCCTGCCCAACGAAGACCAGGGCGTGCTGATGGCGCTGGTGCAGGCCCCGGTCGGCGCCACCCAGGAGCGCACGCTGGAATCGATCGCGGCATTGGAGAACCACTTCCTGCAGAACGAGAAGGATGCGGTGGATTCGGTGTTCTCCGTGCAGGGCTTCAGCTTCGCCGGCATGGGCCAGAACGCCGGCATGGCGTTCGTCAAGCTGAAGGACTGGAGCGAGCGTGACGCCGACAATGGCGTGATGCCGATCACCGGTCGTGCGATGGCTGCCCTGGGCCAGATCAAGGATGCCTTCATCTTTGCCTTCCCGCCGCCGGCCATTCCGGAACTGGGTACTGCCTCGGGCTATACCTTCTTCCTGAAGGACAACAGCGGCCAGGGCCACGAGGCACTGGTCGCCGCACGCAACCAGCTGCTCGGCCTGGCCGCCGCCAGCAAGAAGCTGGCCAACGTGCGCCCGAACGGCCAAGAGGACACGCCGCAGTTCCGCATCGACATCGACGCGGCCAAGGCGACCTCGCTGGGGCTGTCGATCGACCAGATCAACGGCACGCTGGCCGCTGCGTGGGGCAGCTCGTACATCGATGACTTCGTCGATCGTGGCCGCGTCAAGCGCGTGTTCGTGCAGGCCGACCAGCCGTTCCGCATGGTCCCGGAGGACTTCGACCTCTGGTCCGTGAAGAACGACAAGGGCGAGATGGTGCCGTTCAGTGCATTCGCCACCAAGCACTGGGATTACGGTTCGCCGCGCCTGGAGCGCTACAACGGCGTGTCGGCGATGGAGATCCAGGGCGAACCGGCCCCGGGTGTCGCCTCCGGCGATGCCATGGCCGAGATCGAGCAGCTGGCCAAGCAGCTGCCCGCGGGCTTCGGCATCGAGTGGACGGCGATGTCCTACCAGGAACGCCAGGCCGGCTCGCAGACGCCGTTGCTGTACACGCTGTCGCTGATGATCGTGTTCCTGTGCCTGGCCGCGATGTATGAAAGCTGGAGCGTGCCGACCGCGGTGCTGCTGGCGGCCCCGCTGGGTATCCTCGGCGCCGTGCTGGCCAACACCTTCAAGGGCCTGGAACGCGACATCTATTTCCAGGTGGCGATGCTGACCACGGTAGGCCTGACCAGCAAGAACGCGATCCTGATCGTCGAGTTCGCCAAGGAAAACCTGGAAAAGGGCGCCAGCCTGATCGAGTCGATCATGCACGCCGTGCGCGACCGCCTGCGCCCGATCGTGATGACCTCGCTCGCCTTCGGCATGGGCGTGGTACCGCTGGCGATCTCCACCGGCGCCGGTTCCGGCGCCAAGCAGGCGATCGGCACCGGCGTGCTCGGCGGCATGATCGTCGGCACCGTGCTCGGCGTGTTCTTCGTGCCGCTGTTCTTCGTGGTGGTGCAGCGCGTGTTCAAGCGCAAATCCACGATGTGACCTGTAACGGTAGTGCCGGCCGCTGGCCGGCATCTGCTGATCGCTTGATGTGAATCCAACGAGGTTGCCGGCCAGCGGCCGGCACTACCTCCTGCCATCCGGCAGTACCGATGGAAGTCATTCCCATGAAAAGTGCATCCCTGTTTCTTTCCATTGCCGCCGCGCTCGCGCTGGCAGGTTGCTCCACCCTGGTGCCGAAGAACACCGCTGTCGCCCCGGCGATCCCGGCGCAGTGGCCGGCCGAGGCCGCGCAGGGCGAGGTGGCCGATGCCGCCGCCGTCGGCTGGCGCGACTTCTTCACCGATGCGCGCCTGCAGCAGGTGATCGAGCAGTCGCTGCAGAACAATCGCGACCTGCGCGTGGCCGTGCTCAACGTTGAACGCGCGCGCGGCCAGTACCGTGTGCAGCGCGCTGATCGCGTGCCCGGCGTGGCCGTTACCGGCCAGATGCAGCGCCAGGGCACCGATGCCGGTGTCAGCGAGCAGTTCACCGCCGGTGTCGGCGTGGCCGAGTTCGAGCTGGACCTGTTCGGCCGCGTGCGCAACCTCAGTGAAGCGGCACTGCAACAGTACTTCGCGGTGGCCGCCAACCGCCGCAACGCGCAGCTGAGCCTGGTTGCCGAGACCGCAACTGCGTGGCTGACGTATGGTGCCGACGCGCAGCGCCTGAAGATCGCCGAGGCCACGCTGAAGACCTACGAAGATTCGTTGCGCCTGGCCGAGGCCCGCCACGAGCGTGGCGGCAGTTCGGCACTGGAACTGACCCAGACCCGCACGCTGGTCGAGACCGCGCGCACCGATGCTGCGCGCCTGCGTGGCCAGCTGGCCCAGGACCGCAACGCGCTGGCGCTGCTGGCCGGTGGCCAGCTCGATCCGGCACTGCTGCCGGACGGCATCGAACCGCAGCTGCTGGCACTGGCACCGCCGCCGGCCGGCCTGCCCAGCGACGTGCTGCTGCAGCGCCCGGACATCATGGCCGCCGAGCACCAGCTGCTGGCGGCCAACGCCAATATCGGTGCGGCACGCGCGGCGTTCTTCCCCAGCATCTCGCTGACCGGCAGCATCGGCAGTGGTTCGAGCGAACTGTCCAACCTGTTCGACAGCGGTACGCGCGTGTGGAGCTTCCTGCCGAAGATCACGCTGCCGATCTTCCAGGGCGGCAAGCTGCGCGCCAACCTGGCCATCGCCAACGCCGATCGTGATATCGCTCTGGCGCAGTACGAGAAGTCGATCCAGGTGGGCTTCCGCGAAACCGCCGATGCGCTGGCGTTGAATGTCAGCCTGGACGAGCAGGTGAGTTCACAGCAGCGCCTGGTGGAAGCGGCCGAACAGGCCAACCGCCTGTCGCAGGCGCGCTACGACGCGGGCCTGGACAGCTTCGTGACCCTGCTGGATGCGCGACGTACCGCCTACAACGCACAACAGACCCAGCTGCAGGCGCGGCTGGCGCAGCAGGCCAACCGCATCACGCTGTACAAGGTGCTGGGCGGTGGCTGGCACGAGCGCAGCTGAGCAGCAATTCGATACCGGTAGCGCCGGGCCACGCCCGGCGGCTTTTCGTTCCTGCATGCCTGACGTCTGGGCGGACCGCACTTCGTGCTCGCCGGGCATGGCCAGGCGCTACCGCATGGGCCAACGGCACCATGCAAACGGATATTCATCGAGATGCAGGGTCAACCCTGCTCGGATGGGGTTGCCCGGGATGTACAACGCATGGCGCCTCAAGGCTTCCTCGCTGCGTACCGCGTGATCGAAACAGCTCGGCTGCCACAAAGGCGTCTGTATGCCGAACTGCTGCCCCAGCAACCAGCTGCTGCGGGATTTCACCGTTCCCATCATGCGCGCCAGTGATCCGTCGCGCAGCTGCATCAGCCAGTGCAGATGGTCAGGCATGACGACCCAAGCAAAGGACCGACTGAGGCCCATGCGTTCAACATACCTCAATGCATCCACAAGACACGTTGCACAACGTGGATCTTCAAAGACCGGACGGCGGTGGCGTACGACCGTGGTGAGGACGTAGTAGCCCCGGATACGGGAGTGGCGGCCGCGTTCCAGGTGACGGCTGGACATGGCGCCAGTCTGCACTGATGGGATGTCCGCCGTTATCAGCCGAGGGCGATGGCCCGTGTGGGATTCTTCCGGGTATCGCGCTCGCCGGGCATGGCCCGGCGCTACCGTCAGATCGCTTCATCGTCGCGCCGCGCTGCATGGCAGGCGCGCACCCGCGCGAGCGCATCGCCGGCTTCGCGCGCCATCTGCTCGTACTCGGCGCGGATCTCTTCCAGGCGTGCCTCGTCCAGTTCTTCCAGATCGAGCAGCTCGTTGTTGGCCTCGGCGGTTGCCCGGATCAGCTCGTCCAGCTTGATCTGCATCGCGGCGGTGTCCGCGTTCTGCGTGTGCTGGATCAGGAACACCATCAGGAAGGTGATGATGGTGGTGCCGGTGTTGATCACCAGCTGCCAGGTGTCGTTGAAGCCGAACACCGGGCCACTGATGCCCCAGATCACCACGATCGCCACTGCAGCCAGGAAGGTCCACGGCGAGCCCGTGGCGGCCGCGGCCTTCTTGGCGATCGTATTGAACAGGTTTCGTGCTTTCATCGTCGTCGTCCCACCCAGGTGACGAGGATGATCGGCAGTGGCGCGTGGAGGCGCCGTGCAGCGGCCGTCAGGCGCGCATGCGTTGCAGTCGTGGCGCCTGCAGGCTGCGCACCGGGCTGCTCTGATAGACGTGCTGCCAGCAGAGGTCGACGAACTCGCGGGCCTGTGCTTCGCTCAGCCGCGGCATGATCTGCAGGGCGTACTGGGTCTGGAACATTTCGTCACGTTCGGCCTCGCTGGCGCGCGGCTGGGTGATCAGCGAATCACAGGCGAACTTGATCCACGGCACGTAGGAGCCGAACGAGTTGTGCGGCAGTGCGCCCTCGGCATGCTGGCGGCGCCAGTGGTCAAGCTCGGCGTCTACGTTGATGACCGGAGGAATGGTGGGGACTTCAGCGTGCATGACAATCCAGTTCGGTTGAGTGGAAAGGGAGTGGGGGTTCATCGGAGTGTGGCGTATCTGCCGGTGCATGCCGCGTCAGCGGGATGTGGAGCCGGTGTGGCGATTGCTGATCAGTTGCGCGTGCTCGACCGCCCCCATCTGCTCGGCCATGGTGGCCATCGCGTTGCACAGTCGCTCGTGATCGCGTGGCTGGCCGCGCACCAGTTCCAGCTGCAGGCCCTGGTAGGCACTCCAGAACGACGCACTGCGCCGGTGCAGCGCGAAGTGCTGCTGCAGGCGTTCGCGGATGGATTCGAGGATCGGGTCGGGCGTAGGTCGTACGGCGTGCGCGCACATGGCTGGCTCCGCCGGGGAAACGAGCCCCGGTAACCCCACCCTAGGCGTGTCAGCCGGGTGGGGTGTTACCGCAGTGTGTGCACGCAGTCCAGCTGACTGTGCGCGCGGTCACGGCAATGGCCGCAAACGCTGTCCGTACTAAGAGGTGGCGGCACTGAAGCGTTCATTAAACGGGTTCAACGGATGACGGTGTGTGGCTCATTCACCGATGTCTTCGTTCCAGATGTCCGGATGGCGGCTGATGAAATCGCCGAGCAGGTCGACGCATTCCTGGTTGTCGAGGTCGATCACGTTGACGCCGTTTTCCCGCAACCAGTCGATGCCGCCCTGGAAGGTGCGCGATTCGCCCACCACCACGGTGCCGATGTTGAACTGGCGCACCAGGCCAGAGCAGTACCAGCACGGTGCCAGGGTGGTGACCATGATCGTGTCCTGGTAACGGCGCTGGCGGCCGGCCTTGCGGAACGCATCGGTCTCGCCGTGCACCGACGGGTCGCCTTCCTGCACGCGGCGGTTGTGGCCGCAGCCAAGCAGGCGGCCGTCGTTGTGGTACAGGGCCGCGCCGATCGGCACGCCGCCCTCGGCCAGGCCTTGGCGGGCTTCGGCGATGGCGGTCTGCAGCAGGGCCTGGTAGTCGGGCGTGGTGATCATGCGGGGCTCCGGTAAGTCGTGGCCCGCCATGATACGGGCAGGGGGTGCCGCTGGCCCCCGGCGGTGCGATAATCGGGGCCATGAGCGAATCCCCCTACAAAGCCGGTACCACCCATTTCGGGTTCCGCGACGTCGCCGCCAAGGACAAGCAGAAGCTGGTCGGCCAGGTGTTCACCTCGGTCGCGCGCAACTACGACCTGATGAACGACCTGATGAGCCTGGGCGTGCACCGGGCGTGGAAGCGCTACTACGTGGCCACCGCGCAGGTGAAGCCGGGCGACCGCGTGCTCGATCTGGCGGGCGGCACCGGCGACATCGCCGCCCTGCTGAAGGAGCGCGTCGGCGCCGAGGGCTCGGTGGTGCTGGGCGACATCAACGCCGGCATGCTGTCGGTCGGCCGTGACCGCCTGACCAACCGCGGCCTGGTGCTGGGCCTGGACTACGTGCAGTGCAACGCCGAGGCCCTGCCGTTCCCGGACAACAGCTTCGACCTGGTCACCATCGCCTTCGGCCTGCGCAACGTGACCGACAAGGACGCTGGCCTGCGCGAGATGTACCGCGTGCTGAAAGTGGGCGGCCAGGCCCGCGTGCTGGAGTTCTCCGAAGTCACCGCGGACTGGTTCAAGCCGATCTACGACTTCCACTCGTTCAAGATCCTGCCGAAGCTGGGCAAGCTGTTCGCCAACGATTCGGACAGCTACCAGTACCTGGCCGAGAGCATCCGCAAGCACCCGCCGCAGGACGAACTGAAGGCGATGATGGCGCAGGCCGGCTTCGAGCGCTGCCACTACAAGAACCTGACCGGCGGCATCGTCTCGATCCACTCCGGCTACAAGCTGTAAGCCCGGTGTCCGGGTAGTGCCGGCCGCTGGCCGGCATCCCCGTGCCCGGTCATCGTCCGTGCGGATGCCGGCCAGCGGCCGGCACTACCGGTGCTGTGGGCCGCCATTACCCCGCACCGCGCAACGCCTGCGCGGCCGGAGGGAGTTACCATTGGGGTTTGATCCCCGTAACGGTCCCGATTCATGCGTAATCCGCTGATGCTCCTTCCGCTGGCCGTGGCCCTGGCCGCCGGCTGCTCCCAGGAGGCGGCCGCGCCCGCCGCCGCCCCGACTGCCGCAAAGGCCCCTGCCGCCCCCGTGAACGCCGAGAACCGCAGCCACGACGAAAGCTCGTACGCCGAGCCGGACAAGGTCGTCATCAAGGACATCGCGCTGGATCTGAAGCTGGACTTCGACCAGAAGCAGATCGGCGGTACCGCCACCTACACCCTGGAATGGAAACAGAAGGACGCCAGGCAGCTGGTGCTCGACACCCGCGAGCTGACCGTGTCCAAGGTCGAGGCCGTTGCCGCCGACGGCGCGCGCAGCCCGCTGAAGTTCGAACTGGCCCCGGCCGACAAGGTGTTCGGCAGCAAGCTGACCATTGAGGCTGCGGAGCAGCCGGCCAAGGTGGAAGTGACCTACCACACCGCACCGACCGCCTCGGGCCTGCAGTGGCTGGCGCCGTCGATGACCGAGGGCAAGAAGCTGCCCTTCATGTTCAGCCAGTCGCAGGCCATCCACGCCCGTTCGTGGGTGCCGCTGCAGGACACCCCGAGCGTGCGTTTCACCTACAGCGCGCACGTGGTCTCGCGCCCGGACGTGATGGTGCTGATGAGCGCCGACAACGATCCGAAGGCCGCGCGTGACGGTGACTACACCTTCAAGATGCCGCAGCCGATTCCGTCCTACCTGCTGGCCATCGCGGCCGGCGACCTGGTGTTCGAGCCGATCTCCGGCCGCTCCGGCGTCTGGGCCGAGCCGACCATGGTCAACAAGGCCGCCAAGGAATTCGAGGACACCGAGAAGATGATCGGTGCCGCCGAGAAGCTGTACGGCGAATACCGCTGGGGCCGCTACGACATGCTGGTGCTGCCGCCGTCGTTCCCGTTCGGCGGCATGGAGAACCCGCGCCTGACCTTCGCCACCCCGACCGTGATCGTCGGCGACAAGTCGCTGGTCTCGCTGGTCGCCCATGAACTGGCGCACAGCTGGTCGGGCAACCTGGTGACCAACGCCAGCTGGAAGGACATCTGGCTCAATGAAGGCTTCACTACCTACGTCCAGGGCCGCATCACCGAAGCCCTGTACGGCAAGGAGATGGCCGAGATGGAGAAGCAGATCGACCAGACCGACCTGCTGGCCGAAGTGAAGGACATGAGCCCGGCCGACCAGGCGCTGGCGCTGCCACCGCTGAACGAGCGCGACCCCGACGAAGCGCTCAGCCAGGTCGCCTACGTCAAGGGTGCATGGTTCCTGGAGTTCCTGGAGCAGCGCTTCGGCCGCGAGACCTTCGATCCGTTCCTGCGCGGCTGGTTCGATGACCATGCTTTCCAGAGCGCGAACACCGACCAGTTCGTCGACTACATGAAGAAGAACCTGCTGCCGAAGAATCCGTCGGCAGTGACCGAGGCCGAACTGAAGGCATGGCTGGACGAGCCGGGTATCCCGGCGTTTGCGGCCAAGGCGCAGTCGCGCAACTTCAGCAGCGTCGATACCGCACGCATCGCCTTTGCCAGCGCCGGCACCGTGCCCAGCAGCCAGGTCATCGCCGACTGGAGCACCCAGGAATGGGTGCGCTTCATCGACGGCCTGGGCGCGACCCAGCCGCTGGACAAGCTGGCCACGCTGGACAAGGCCTTCCACTTCACCGGCACCCCCAATGGCGAAATCGCCATGCGCTGGTACCCGCTGGCGATCCGCAGCGGCTACGAGCAGGCCAATGAAGGCGCGGCGGCATTCATCGAGCGCGTCGGCCGTCGCAAGCTGATCCTGCCGATCTACGCCGAACTGGTGAAGACCCCGAAGGGGCTGGAGCTGGCCAAGCAGGCCTTCGAAAAGGCCAAGCCGGGCTACCACCCGATCACCACCGCCTCGGTCCAGGACATGCTGGCCAAGGCTGAAGCCAAGTAAGCGGTAGTGCCGGCCGCTGGCCGGCAACCGGTCACTGCTTCACCACCAACGGCGGGGAAACCCGCCGTTGGTGTATCCGCTTTTCGCTGCCGATAGAATCGGGATGCACTCGCAAAGGACCTCCGCCATGAAACGACTGATCCTGCTCACCGCCTGCACGCTGGCGCTGGCCGCCTGCAGCAACCCCGAGGAAGAACGCAAGGCGAAGGAAGCCGCCGCAGCCGCCGTGCAGGCGCAGAAGGAGGCCAAGGCCGAAGACGTGGCCAAGCAGTACGACATGGCCGTGGCCGCGCAGGACTGGGAGCGCGCGCGCCTGCATGGTGCCTCGCTGCTGGACCAGTACAAGGACACCGCGGCCGCCGAGCGCATCGCCGCAGGCTTCGACGAGGTCAAGGCCAAGGGCGATGCCGCGCGCGACCTGCGCCGCATGCAGGCACTGTGGCAGTACAACCAGATCCCGGTGGGCAACAAGGGCAACCAGGTTTCGGCGCAGATCTACAGCAAGGAACGGGTGGACGTGGATGGCAGCGGCGCCAAGCCGGTGCAGCTGGTGTTCCGCGATCATCCGGAGTGGAAGCGGCATGCGTATCTGGTGCTGCAGGCCGGCGATTTCCGTTGCCCGCAGTGCACGGTGAAAGTGACCGTGGACGACGGCAAGCCGGTGTCGATGGCCGCGTGGCGCCCGAAGACCGATGAAGCCATCGCCCTGTTCATCACCGATCAGAAGGCGCTGTGGAAGCTGGCGCGCAAGGGCAAATCGATCAGCATCGAGTTCCCGGTCAAGGCCGGTGGCACCCGCACCGCTGTGTTCGAAACCGGTGGCGTCGACGCCAGCCGCATGCCGCAGTGGTGGCAGTGATCGTTTCGGCGGGCAGCGCCGTGCACGCGTTGTCCGCGATCCGGCACTGGGTGTTCGACATGGATGGCACGCTGACCGTGGCCGTGCATGATTTCGCCGCGATCCGCCGCGCGCTGGAGATCGCGGCCGAGGAAGACATCCTTGACCATATTGCGGCCTTGCCGGACGCACCGGCGCAGGCCAAGCGCGCGTGGCTGCTGGATCATGAGCGCGCGCTGGCCGAGGACGCACTGCCGGCACCGGGTGCGCTGAAGCTGCTGCGCGCGTTGTCGGCGGCAGGCTGCCGGCTCGGCATCCTGACCCGCAATGATCATGCGCTGGCGAAGCTGACCTTGGACGCGATCGGGGTCGGGGCGTTGTTCGACGATGCCGACATCATCGGCCGCGATGAAGCGGTGCCCAAACCCTCACCGGATGGCCTGCAGCAGCATCTGCGGCGTTGGGGGATCGGGGCTGCGGAGGCAGTGATGGTCGGTGACCACGCCTACGACCTGGAGTGCGGCCGTGCCGCAGGCACGCACACCGTGCTGGTCAATCTGCCGGAAAATCCGTGGCCTGGCCGTGCCGACTGGCATTTCGCCGATTGCCGCGCCTTGTTGGCTGCCTGGCAGAGCGCCTGATGATGTAGAGCCGAGCCCACGCTCGGCTGCTCTCCGGTCAGATCGCGCTGGCGCGCGCAAGCCGAGCATGGCTCGGCTCTACAGGAATCAAACAGTGTGTCGACCAAGGTCGACACCTACCAACAGCATTCCCAGCAGCGCATCGGGTGGAAAGCCCCCTTGTTGTTCAAGGGGGCGCGCCGAAGGCGCGGGGATAAGGTGGAATGCGCGAGCAATTTGGTTACGCGCTAAGCGCGTAGCCAAATTGCTGCTTGAACTGCTCGTTGAACTCATCGAAAGTGAAGCGCTGGTTCTGCGTGCCCGGGTGTTCGACCTTCAGCGCGCCCATCAGGTTGCCCATGCGGCCGATGGTCAGCCAGTCGTAGCCCTTCTGGATGCCGTAGATCAGGCCGGCGCGGAAGGCGTCGCCACAGCCGGTCGGGTCGACCACGCGGCGCTCGTGCGCCGGCGGGATGTCGTAGCTCTTTTCCGGGGTGTGGATGACCGCACCCTTCGGGCCACGGGTGGTGATGTAGGCCTTGACCCGGCTGACGATCTCCTTTTCGTCCCAGCCGGTGCGCTCCTGCAGCAGGTTCGACTCGTAGTCGTTGACCACCACGTAGTCGGCCTGATCGATGAACGCGCGCAGCTCCGGGCCGTTGAACAGCGGCATGGCCTGGCCCGGGTCGAAGATGAACGGGATGCCGTCCTCGTGGAATTCCTGCGCGTTCTGGATCATGCCTTCGCGGCCGTCCGGGCCGACCAGGCCCAGGGTCACGCCCGGCACGCCACGCACGTGGTTCTCGTAGGAACGCATCATCGCGCCCGGGTGGAAGGCGGTGATCTGGTTGTTGTCGTGATCGGTGGTGATGAACGCCTGCGGGGTGAACAGCTCATCGATCACGCGCACGCGCGACAGGTCGATGCCCAGGCCTTCGAAGTACTCGCGGTACGGGCCGAAGTCCGATCCCACCGTGCCCATCGGGATCGGCTGGCCACCCAGCAGGTGCAGGTTGTAGGCGATGTTGCCGGCGCAGCCGCCGAACTCGCGGCGCATGCGTGGGACCAGGAACGACACGTTCAGGATGTGCACCTTGTCCGGCAGGATGTGATTCTTGAACTGGTCCGGGAACACCATGATGGTGTCGAAGGCAAGAGAACCACAGATCAGAGCGGACATCGATGTAAGCCTATGCGGTGAATTTTGGGGTGGGCCGGCCCGGTTCAGCGGGCAAGCAAACGGCGCCCTTGGGCGCCCGACGGCGCAAAGGTTACCCGCTGGTGCCGCTCAGGGCCAGAACCGGGTGAGGCCTGATCAGGCCGAAAGCCTGTGAAGACGCGGGTTCAGCTAGTTTTTTCCTTGCTCGGCGGCAGGCGGGTTGCTAGGCTTGTCGGCCTCGATTTCTGCCCATTTTTTCGCCATCCCGCGGCGGGCACGACACCCCTCAGGACTCCTTCCTCAGATGTTCAAGAAACTCCGTGGCATGTTCTCCAACGACCTGTCCATCGACCTGGGCACGGCCAACACCCTCATCTACGTGCGCGGGCAGGGGATCGTACTGAACGAGCCATCGGTCGTGGCCGTGCGCCAGGACCGTGCCATCGGTGGCACCCGCTCGGTGGCAGCCGTAGGCGCCGAAGCCAAGCAGATGCTGGGCCGTACCCCGGGCCACATCACCACCATCCGCCCGATGAAGGACGGCGTCATCGCCGACTTCACCTACACCGAGGCGATGCTCAAGCACTTCATCAAGAAGGTGCACAAGTCGCGCGTGCTGCGCCCGAGCCCGCGCGTGCTGGTCTGCGTGCCGGCCGGTTCGACCCAGGTCGAGCGCCGCGCGATCAAGGAATCGGCCGAGGAAGCCGGTGCCCGTGACGTGTTCCTGATCGAAGAGCCGATGGCCGCCGCGATCGGCGCCGGCATGCCGGTCACCGAAGCCCGTGGCTCGATGGTCATCGACATCGGCGGCGGCACCACCGAAGTGGCGGTGATCTCGCTCAACGGCATCGTCTATTCGGCCTCGGTCCGCATCGGCGGCGACCGCTTCGACGAGTCCATCACCAACTACGTGCGCCGCAACCACGGCATGCTGATCGGTGAAGCCACCGCCGAGCGCATCAAGGTCGAGCTGGGCTGCGCCTACCCGCAGGCGGAAGTGATCGAGATGGAAATCTCCGGCCGCAACCTCGCCGAGGGCGTGCCGAAGATGATCAAGATCAGCTCCAACGAGGTGCTCGAGGCCCTGCACGAACCGCTGTCGGGCATCGTCAGCGCGGTGAAGCTGGCGCTGGAGCAGACCCCGCCGGAACTGTGCGCCGACGTCGCCGAGCGCGGCATCGTGCTGACCGGTGGCGGCGCCCTGCTGCGCGACCTGGACCGCCTGATCTCCGAGGAAACCGGCCTGCACGTGCAGGTGGCCGACGATCCGCTGACCTGCGTGGCCCGCGGCGGCGGTCGTGCGCTGGAGCTGGTGGACATGCACGGCAACGAGTTCTTTGCGCCGGAATAAGCCGTCCCGGCCGTTCCTGCCCGCCGCGCCCTTCCGGGGTGCGGCCCGCCGTGATGGCGGGCCGGCACCGGCGGGGCGCCCGCGTGTTTCCCTTCCGCCTTCTGCCAGTTGAATCGTTGCCGTGCCGCCCTACGCCGGTCCTCCCGTCGCCTCCCGATCCGGTGATGCCGCCAGCCCCCTGCGGTTGCTGGCCTATCTCGCGTTGGCCATCACGCTGATCGTGCTCGATGACCAGGCCGGCTGGCTGGCGCGCCTGCGCGAGCAGGCCAACAGCCTGGTGCAGCCGGTCTGGGCACTGGCCGGCCTGCCCGGCAAGCTCGGCAACCAGGTCAAGGATTCTGCCGCCAGCCACAGCCAGCTGGTCGCCGAGAACCGCGAACTGCGCAACCAGCTGCTGCTGGCCAACGCGCGCCTGACCCGCCTGCAGACCGCCGCACTGGACAATGCCCAGCTGCGCGAACTGCTGAACGTGGCCGAGCGCAGTGGCCTGGACGTGCAGCTGGCGCCGATCCTGGACATCGACCTGGACCCGGTCAAACAGCGCCTGGTACTCGATGCCGGCAGCCGCGAGGGCGTGCATGTCGGCCAGGCGGTGATCGACGCCGGCGGCCTGATGGGCCAGGTGATCAGCGTCACCGGCGGCACCTCTACCGTGCTGCTGCTGACCGACCCTGACCATGCCGTGCCGGTCACCGTGGCCCGCAACGGCGTTCGCCTGATCGTCTATGGCCGCGGCGACACGCTGGAACTGCGCGATATTCCGCTCAGCGCCGGGGTGGAAGTGGGCGATGAGATCGTCACCTCCGGCCTCGGTGGCCGCTTCCCGGCGGGCTTCCCGGTCGGCACCATCACCGCACTGCGACCGGACGACACCCATGCCTTCCTGGTCGGCGAACTGAAGCCGGCGGCGCAGCTCGACCGCGGCCGCGACGTGCTGCTGCTGCGCCCGGGCGCGGCGATCCGCATTCCGCCGGAGCTGCGCCTGCAGCTGGAAGAAACCGCCCCGGGTGGCCCGGCCACCGGCGCCACCGTGCCCGTGGGAACCGCGCCAGCGGCATCGACGCCAGCTCCGGTCAGCGCCCCGGTAGTGCCGGCCGCTGGCCGGCAACAGCCCTCGTCGCAAACGAGGTCTGTTGCCCCCGCATCCTCCCCTGATCCTGCTGCTCCGGTAGTGCCGGCCGCTGGCCGGCACCCGACCACGCCGGAGGCGCAGCGATGAGCCGCCTGCGCGACAACCCATGGGTGCTGCCGGCCAGCCTGGTGGTGGCGCTGCTGCTGGGCCTGCTGCCGTTGCCGGCGCTGCTGCAGCCGCTGCGCCCGTACTGGCTGGCGCTGGTGCTGGCGTACTGGGTCATCGAAGCGCCCGAGCGCGTCGGCCTGGGCATCGCCTTCGCCAGCGGCGTCATCGCCGACCTGCTGTACGGCGGTGTCCTCGGCGAACAGGCACTTCGGCTGGTGATGCTGGCTTTCATCCTGCAGCGCTTCCGCGCGCGCATCCGCTTCTTCCCGATGTCGCAGCAGATGCTGGCCATCGGCGGCCTGCTGTTCAACGACCGCATCGTCAGCGCACTGGTGCACATCCTGGTGGGCGAACCGACCCTGCCGTGGTCGTACTGGTGGGCCCCGCTGCTGGGCATGGGCCTGTGGCCGCTGGTGTTCGTGCTGCTGGACGCGGTGCGCTTCGGCAAGCGCGGGCGCTGAGCCATGATTCCGCGCCGCCAGGTCAAGAATCCACACGCCGAAGCCGAGCAGTTCCGCCGTCGCGCGGCGCTCGGTTTCCTGGGCGTGCTGGTCTGCCTGCTGGGGCTGGGCGGCTGGTACTTCAAGCTGCAGGTGCTGGACCACGACGTCTATGCCACGCGCTCGGAAGCCAACCGCATCAAGCCGCGGCCGGTGGTGCCCGGGCGCGGCATGATCTACGACCGCAATGGCCGCCTGCTGGCCGAGAACGTGCCGGCGTTCCGCCTGGACGTGACCCCGGACAAGGTCAAGGACATGGACGCCACCCTGGAAGGGCTGGCGAAGATCATCAGCATCAGCCCGGAAGAGCTTGAAGCGTTCAACAAGTCGCGCAAGGCGCGCCGCAAGTTCCTGCCGGTCACGCTGAAGCTGCGCATGAGCGACGAGGAGATGGCGCGCTTTGCCGTCGACCGCTGGCGTTTCCCGGGGGTCGAGCTGGAACCCTACCTGACCCGGCGCTACCCGTATGGCGATCTGTTCGCGCACATCATCGGCTACGTCGGTCGCGTCGATGACAAGGATCTGGAAATCCTCGGCGAAGGTAATGCCGCGCTGACCCACATCGGCAAATCCGGCCTGGAGCGCTATTACGAGCAGCAGCTGCGTGGCCGGGTCGGCTATGAACAGGTCGAGACCAACGTGCAGGGCCGCGCGATCCGCACCATCGGCCGGGTGGCCGCGCAGTCCGGTGCGGACCTGCGGCTGTCGATCGACGCCGACCTGCAGCGCGCGATGGTGGCTGCCTTCGGCGACCAGGAAGGCTCGGCGGTGGCGATGGACCCGCGTACCGGCGAAGTGCTGGCGATGGTCAGCCTGCCGTCCTACGACCCCAACCTGTTCGTCAACGGCATTTCCCATGCCGACTTCAAGGCATTGAACGAAAACCCGTCGCGGCCGCAGTTCAACCGCCTGGTGCTCGGTGGCGTCGCCCCCGGTTCCACGCTGAAACCCCTGATCGGCCTGGCCGGCCTGGATTCGGGCGTGCGCCGCCCGGAAGACAAGGTGCTGTCCACCGGCATGTTCTACCTGCCCGGCACTTCACGTGGCTGGGGTGATGCGCATCGCGGCGGCCACGGCTGGACCGACCTGCGCAAGTCGATCGCCGAATCGGTCAATACCTATTACTACAAGCTGGCGCTGGACCTGGGCATCGAGCGCTTCGACCATTACATGGAGTACTACGGCTTCGGCCAGCCGACCGGCATCGACCTCACCGGCGAAATCGGCGGCATCCTGCCGTCGCCGGCCTACAAGCGGAAGACCCGCAAGGAAGCCTGGTTCCCGGGCGACACGGTCAACATCAGCATCGGCCAGGGCGACTGGAAGGTCACCCCGCTGCAGCTGGCGCGCGGCGTCAGCGCGCTGGCCGACGGCCAGCTGCGCACCCCGCACCTGGTGATCCAGCAGCGCGAAGGATTCGACAGCGACTGGACGGCAATGCCGGCCGGCGAAAGCAAGCCGATCAGCCCCAACCCCAACAACGTGCAGGCCGTGCGCGAGGGCATGATGGCGACCATGCGGCCCGGCGGCAGCGGCTGGCGCGTGGCGGTGGGTGCGCCGTACGTGATGGCCGGCAAGACCGGTACCGCACAGGTCATCAGCCGCAAGGGCACTGCTGCAGTGAACCCGAAGAGCCTGCCGATGCACCTGCGCCACCGCGCGCTGTTCGTTGGCTTCGCGCCGGTCGAAAACCCGGTGATCGCGATTGCGGTGGCGGTGGAAGGCGGTGGCTACGGTGGTTCAGCCGCGGCGCCGATCGCCCGCAAGGTGTTCGATGCCTACCTGCTGGGCAAGATGCCCGAAGGCATGCAGCCGCTGGACAGCGAGCGCGGCACCACTGCCATCGGCGCCACCGCGTTCGACAACGAAGACGCGAGCGCGCGCCAGGCCGGCGATCTTGCCGCTGCGCAGGTGGGAGAACATCCGGTGCTGATCGGCGTGCCTGCACCGGCGCCTGCACCCGCGCCGCAGCCGGATGCGCAGGCCGCCGCGTTGCCGGCCACGCCACGGCCGACCCCTGCGGAGCCCGCACGATGAGAGTGTTCCTGCGTTGGGCCGGCGACATGCTGCGCCGCTTCTTCAGTACGCTGGACTGGGTGCTGTGCCTGGCCCTCGGCGCGCTGATGGTGATCGGCCTGGCGACCCTGAAGAGTGCCGGAGGCGACAGCCTGGTGATGGCCCAGGGCGCGCGCTTCGCGGTGGGCATGGCGGCGCTGTGGGGCATCTCGCGCGTGCCTATCCTGCGCATCCGCTCGGCCACGCCGATGATCTATGCGATCTCGATGATTCCGTTGCTGGCGGTGTTCGTGCTCGGCACCGGCAAGTATGGCCGGCAGTGGCTGGACCTGAAGTTCTTCTACCTGCAGCCGGCCGAGCTGCTGAAGGTGAGCCTGCCGATGATGGTGGCCTGGTACCTGCACAGGATGCCGCTGCCACCGCGCTTCAATACCGTGCTCGTGGCCTTGGTCATCATCGGCGTACCGACCGGCCTGGTGATGCTGCAGCCGGACTTCGGCACCGGTGTGCTGATCGCCGCCAGTGGCGTGTTCGTGCTGCTGCTGGCAGGCCTGCCGTGGTGGTGGGTTGGGCTGGGCGTAGGCGGCGTGGCCGCGGTCGCGCCGGTGGCCTGGTTCTGGCTGCTGCGGCCGTACCAGAAGGACCGCATCATGATGTTCCTGGACCCGGAAATGGACGCGCTTGGCGCCGGCTGGAACATCATCCAGTCGAAGATCGCGATCGGTTCCGGGGGCTTCGATGGCAAGGGCTGGGGCGAGGGCTCGCAGTCGCACCTGAACTTCATTCCCGAGCAGACCACCGACTTCGCGTTCTCGGTGCTGAGCGAGGAATTCGGCTGGATCGGCGTGGCCACCGTGCTGGCGCTGTACCTGCTGGTGATCGGGCGTTGCCTGTGGATTGCCAGCCAATCGCGCGATTCCTATTCGCGCCTGCTTGCCGGGGCCACCGGACTGGCGTTCTTCGTCTACGTACTGGTCAACGGCGGGATGATTTCCGGCCTGCTGCCGGTGGTGGGCGTGCCGATGCCGCTGATCAGTTACGGCGGTACCTCGGCGGTGTCACTGCTGGCCGGCTTCGGCCTGGTGATGGCGGTGCGCAGCCACAACCCGGTGCACGGCGGCTACGGCTAGTCGCCGCGCTTCCTGCTCCTGATTCTTGTAGAGCCGAGCCATGCTCGGCTGCTTCTGCTGTATGAAAGGCAGTCGGGCATGGCTCGACTCTACAAATGCGGCACCGCGCTGACAGCTTCACGCAAGCACGCATTGCTACCGTGGCCGTGTGGAATGGAAACGACTGCTTGGCGGCTGCCGTGAGGCGGTGCGCACGATCGATCTGCCGTTGCTGGTTGCGTTGTTGATCCTGATGGGCGTCGGCCTGGCGGTGCTGCACAGCGTGTCCGGCCCCGTGGCCGGGCAGGCGGCGCGCTTTGCCGGTGGCCTGGTGGCGATGTGGCTGCTGTCGCGTGTTTCGCTGCTGCGCCTGCGGGCGTGGACACCAGCGTTGTATGCGTTGTCGATGCTGCCGCTGATGGCGGTCTACGTGGTCGGCACCGGCAAATACGGGCAGCGCTGGCTCAACCTCGGCGTGTTCTACCTGCAACCGTCCGAACTGCTCAAGCTCAGCCTGCCGCTGATGATGGCCTGGTACCTGCATCGCCAACCGCTGCCGCCGTCGCCACGCACGGTACTGACGGCTGCGGTGCTGATCGGCATGCCTGCAGTACTGATCCTGATGCAGCCCAACCTCGGTACCGCAACGCTGGTCACCGCCAGCGGCGTGTTCGCCTTGTTGCTGGCGGGCCTGCACTGGGGATGGGTGGCGACCGGGGCAACAGGGCTTGCGGTGGCCGCACCCCTGGCATGGTTCGGTCTGTTGCGTCAGTACCAGAAGGATCGCGTGCTGACCTTCCTCGATCCGGCGGCAGACCCGCTCGGCACCGGTTGGAACATCCTGCAGTCACGCATCGCGATCGGCTCCGGTGGCTGGGACGGGCGCGGCTGGGGGCAGGGCACCCAGGCCACGCTGGACTTCCTGCCTGAGTACACCACGGACTTCGCGTTCTCGGTGCTGGCCGAAGAGTTCGGCTGGATCGGCGTGGCCACCGTGTTTGCGCTGTACCTGTTCGTGGTCGGCCGCTGCCTGTGGATCGCGGTGCACGCCCGCGACACGCACGCAAGGTTGCTGGCCGGCAGCCTGGGCTTGGCGTTCTTCGTGTACGTACTGGTGAACGGCGGGATGATTTCCGGCCTGCTGCCGGTGGTGGGCATTCCGATGCCGTTGATCAGTTATGGCGGTACCTCGGCGGTGTCGCTGCTGGCGGGTATCGGGCTGGTGATGGCGGTGCGCGGGCACCGACCCGTGCACGGGGGATAGGGTTTCCAGCCAACGGCGCAGCCCCTCGTGGATGACCGCGCAAAGCAGTTCATGGGTGGGGCCGGGTAGATGGGCCGCGCAGGGGACGCTGCAAGTACATCCATGTAAGCTCGGTCGCCGCATCCATGCGGCTCACGCCCCTGCGCAGCCCATCTACCCGGCCACGGACAGGTTCCGTGCGCGTCTCCCCCGGAGAAGAAAAAGAAGATCAAAAGCAAAGGCGGCCTGGCGGGTCGCTTCATTGCCTTGTGTAGAGCCGATCCATGCTCGGGTCACGAGCAAGCGCAGCGTCGCGATCTTTTGATCTTCTTTTTCTTCTCCGTGGGTGGCAGACCTCCGAAATCTGTCAGAGGCCGGTCGGGTTGGGTACGCGGGGGTGTCAGCCGCATGGATGCGGCTGCCAAGCCTCCAGGGACGGATTCACGGCGTCCCCCGCGTACCCAACCCGACCGGCCCACCCGCGGCTTCTCCTTTCCGCGACCACCCAGACACCACCCACGAGGGGCTGCGCCGATGGCTGGAAACTTCCTGACTCTGCGCAACGCCAGTTATGGAAGCGTTCTCACAACGCTGCACGACAGCACACCCGCTGACCAAAGTCCGCAAAAAACGTTAGCTGGTTCACACTTTTACGCCGCGTTGATCTTGATCAATGGACTTGTCGTAATCGGCCTGCACAATGGCGGCCCGTTCGGCACGGCGCGCCGTCAATCGATGCAGCGCGAGGGGGCGTCGGGCGGGAGCAGTACTGATCCAACGGGTACAGGGAGCGCGGGGAACTGTCACTGGGGAGCGGCAGCCGCGCAGGTACCGACCGGATCCGGTCGCCGGTTGCGTCTGCGGGGATGGGGACGCAACCGGCCACCTCTATCTGAATGGGGAAGCCCGATCACGACGTCTTCACATTTCCCGCTGAACGGGGGCAAATCGTTGTGATTCATGGTGTTAGGGGTTTTAATTCATCCATGACCTGCTAACCTGCGACGATGATTCGACGCACTCTGGCCTGCATGCTCACCCTCGGCCTGGTCGCCTGCGCGACCCAGCCGAAGTCCCCACCGTCTTCGCCGCAGGCCAGCAGCACGCCGCGCCAGCCGTCCGCCAAGGCCCATGGTCCGGCCGAGGCCGCGCCTGAAGCCGCTGCCGCCACCGCACCGCCGGTCGATCTCACCCCGGTGCCGTTCGAGGTTGCACGGGCCCGCTTCATTGCCGATACCGCCAAGCGCTATGGCCTGAGGCCGGAGCAGATCAGCAGCGTGCTCGACCAGGCGCAGGTGCGCCAGCCGATCATCGCCGCCATGTCGCGTCCGGCCGAACGGGTCAAACCGTGGAACGAGTACCGGCCGATGTTCATCAGCAAGGCACGCATCGATGGCGGCCGCGCGTTCCTGGCCCAGCATCGTGCCGAACTGGATCGCGTGCAGCAGCGCACCGGCGTGCCGGCCGAGGTGATCGTGGCGATCATCGGCGTGGAAACCAGCTACGGAAAGAATGCGGGCAATCATCGCGTGCTCGATGCGCTGTACACGCTGGCGTTCTACTACCCGCGCAGTGGCGACCCGGCCAAGCTGGAGCGCGAAGTGCGCCGCGAGCTGTTCTTCCGCGATGAGCTGGCCAAGCTGTTCGAGCTGGGCCGTGAGGAAAAGCTGGACATCACCACGCTCAAGGGCAGCTATGCCGGTGCGATGGGCATGGGCCAGTTCATGCCGTCCAGCTATCTCGATTACGCCGTGGACGGTAATGGCGATGGCCGTCGCGACCTGTTCACCAGCTACGACGATGTGTTCTCGTCCATCGCCAATTATTTCGTGAAGAAGGGCGGCTGGGTCCGTGGTGGCCAGGTGGCCGTACCGGCCACGCTGGCGCCGGGTCGCGAGGAGTTCAACCCGACCGAATGGATGCCGACCTGGTCGCTGGCCGACCTGGCCCAGCGCGGCTACCAGCCCAGCGCTGCGGTGCAGCCGGGCGCCACCGCAACGCCGATCACGCTTGAGGGCAGCACCGGCAAGCAGTACTGGCTGGGCTTCCAGAACTACTACGCGATCACCCGCTACAACCTCTCGAAGATGTACGCGATGGCCGTGTTCCAGTTGTCGCAGGCCATCGCCGGACAGGAGCTGCCCCCGGCATGAACATCAGATGGCTGGTCCCGAGCTTGATCGTCCTCGCGCTGGCTGCCTGCAGCAGTGCGCCGAAGAAGCCGGCCACGGCCGGCCACGGTGGCAAGCCCAGCGGCACGGTGGTGCAGGGTCGGGGCTCGCGCCCGGCGCATTGCCCGGAAGGCTCGCCCTATGCCGCGGCCAAGGAAGACCCGAACACGCGCGGCAACTACACCGCCGGGGGGCTGTACAAGCCAGGCGTGCGCGACAGCACCCCGGACTACATTCCCAACGTCGCCTGCATTCCCGAGCCGGAAGTGACCGCCGAAGAGCGTTCGGCCATCGGCAACAAGTCGCCGTACGTGGTGCTGGGCAAGTCGTACAAGGTGCTCGACGACACCCGCAATTATGTCGAGCGCGGTACCGCGTCGTACTACGGCGCCAAGTTCCACGGCCGCCTGACCTCCAACCGCGAGGTCTACGACATGTACCAGTTCACCGCCGCGCACAAGACGCTGCCGCTGCCCAGCTTCGCCCGTGTGACCAATCTGGACAACGGCGAGTCGGTGATCGTGCGCGTCAACGACCGTGGCCCGTTCCATGATGGCCGTGTGGTCGACCTCAGTTATGCCGCCGCAGTGCGGCTGGGCATCACCCAGCGCGGTACCGGCAATGTGGAGGTGCGCGCGTTGCAGCCGGGCGAGGGCAACCTGCTGGCGCAGAAGCCGTCGCGCCGCGAGCGCCGTGCCGCCGAAACGGCTGTCGCGGCGGCCAGTACGCGCCCGGTAACGGCTGCGCGTGCCACCGCCGACAGCGACATCGATCGCCTGGTCAAGCGCCTTCCGGCCGACGCCACGCCTGCGCGTGGCCAGCCGGCCACCACACAGGGCGTGGCCAGCGCGGTGCCGGACGTGGCGGTCAGCAGCCTGCCGCCGAGCGCACCGCCGGTGCGCAGCCCCACAATGGCGCCGGTTGCAGTCGCCAGCGCCGCGCCGCGCACGGTCGCGCCGGCCGCAGTGCGTACGGTGCCCGCCACCGCAGCAGCCCCCAGCCTGTCGCAGCAGGTGGTCGGCGCGGTGATGGTGCAGGTCGCCAGCTTCTCCAGCCGCGACAATGCCAACCGCGCGATGGGCCAGCTCAACGCGGCCGGCATTGTCGGCGCGACCATCAGCGACATCGCCGCCGGTGGCCGCACCCTGTTCCGGCTGCGCGTTCCCGCCAGCGACCATGCCAGTGCCGCGGAACTTGTCGGCCGCATCGCCGGTCTGGGCCTGGGTTCGCCGCAGATCGTCAAGGATTGACCCGCCTGGGCTGGTGCTGCCGGCCCAGGCTCGCCCGGCCTTACAATGGCCGCTTCGTTCCACCCTCCATTCCTGGCCGTCCCCTGGAGCCTGCTGTCCAATGAATTTCCGTTCCGCCGCCACCGCCCTGGCCGCCACCCTGGTGGTGGGCCTGGCTTCCGCCCAGACGCCGCTGCCGACCCCGGCCACGCCTGCGCCTGCCGCCGCCGCCCCGGCCACCGTTGCCACCCCCCCGGCGCCGGTGCCGAGCGTATCCAAGGCCTGGGTGCTGATGGACTACGCCACCGGCCAGGTGCTGGCTGGCGAAAACATCCACGAGCAGCTGGCCCCGGCCAGCATCACCAAGGTGATGACGTCCTACGTGGTTGCCGCCGAGGTCAAGAACGGCAAGGTCCGTGCGGATGACCAGGTGATGATGAGCGAGCGCGCCTGGCGCGAAGGCGGCGCCGGCACCGATGGCAGCTACAGCGGCTTCCCGGTCAACCAGACCGCACGCCTGGAAGACATGGAAAAGGGCATGGCGATCCAGTCCGGCAATGACGCCGCGATCGCCCTGGCCGAGCATGTGGCCGGCAGCGAAGAAGCCTTCGCGTCGCTGATGAACAGCTACGCCGCCAAGATCGGCATGAAGAACTCGCACTTCGTCAACGCCCACGGCCTGACCGCCGAAGGCCACCACAGCACCGCCTATGACCTGGCACTGCTGGGCCGCGCGATGGTGCGTGATTACCCGGAAACCTACGCGTACAACAAGATCAAGGAATTCCAGGTCGGCAACATCAAGCAGCCGAACCGCAACCTGCTGCTGTGGCGAGATGGCAGCGTCGACGGCATCAAGACCGGCCACACCTCCGAAGCCGGTTACTGCCTGATGAGTTCGGCGCAGCGCGGCGACCAGCGCCTGATCGCCGTGGTATTGGGTGGTGCGTCGGAAAAGCAGCGCGCTGATGACAGCCTGGCCCTGCTGAACTGGGGTTTCCGCTTCTTCGAGACCCACCGCCTGTACGAGCCGGGCAAGCCCGTGGCCGAGCACAAGGTCTGGAAGGGCACCGCCGACAAGGTGCAGCTGGGCGTGGCGCAGCCGATGCTGGTCAGCGTGCCGCGCGGCCGCTACAACGACCTGAAGCCGAGCATCGACGTGCCCAAGACCCTGGAGGCACCGTTCACTGCCGGTCAGCAGATCGGCACCGTGAAGGTCACGCTGGACGGCAAGGTCGTCGCCGAAGCGCCGCTGGTCGCTGTGGCTGCCGTCGAACAGGCCGGCTTCTTCAAGCGCCTGTGGGACAGCTTCTGGATGTGGTGGGAATCGGAATGATCCACGCCCCGGCGTGGTGAATGAAAAGGCCGGCGTATGCCGGCCTTTTCGTTTCGGGATGTCGGATGCGGATAGGGGGAGTGCCGGCCGCTGGCCGGCTCCCCATGAATCCATCCGGAAATGCGAGAGCCGGCCAGCGGCCGGCACTACCGGCAGCGCCTCACTTGCAGCGAGCGATGCAGTAACCGGTGTGCCGACCAACGGTCGGCACCTACCCGCTTCACCCTCAGCCCCTCGCCTACAGCGAGCGGCTGATGGTGAAGCTGCCGAACACCGGCGATTGGCGCTGGCCGTTGAATTCGCGCGTGCTGTGGTAGCGCGCGGCAGCGAACTTCCAGCGGCCGTACATCACCGCCACGCCGTACCCGCCGTAGGCCACCACATGGCGCTTGTCCACGCTGTGGCTGTTGCGGAAGGTGTTGCCATCCAGCGTGATGTCGCGGATCACCCAGGCAGCGTCGGAGGTCGCGAACAGGTGCCAGGACCACCCGCTTGGGCGGCCGCCGCGGGTCGGCGCCGTGTTCTCACCTGCCGGGCGCAACGGCGTGCTGCCGAAGTCATCCGGCAGCTTCCAGCCGAAGCGCACTTCACCGCCCAAATTGGCCTTGGTTTCCAGGTTGCCGATCGACCCGCCGTAGTGGCTGATCGCGTCCCAACCCCAACCGTCGGCATTGACGCTGGCATCGCCCGGCCAGCGGCGCATGCGCTCATGGGTCAGCATGAACAGTGGTTCGTTGTGCAGCTGGTTGTCCCAACCCTTGAATTTCTCGTCGCCCAACACTTCATGCACGGCATTCTGCACCTGCTTGCCCTGCGCCCACGGGCCGACCACGCCCAGTGTCAGCTGGGTGGTCTGCAGGCGGTCGCCGCTGCGCGCATTGAAACCGAAGTTTGCGATCAGCACGCCGGCGTAAGGGCGGTCGTCCTCGATCAGGTCCCTGCGGCTGAAATCGGTTGGGGTGAAAATCCCCTGGCCGATGCTGAAGATCATGTTCTGCTGTTCGAACCTGCCCGGATGCAGCCCTTCCAGGTACCGGTTCACCCAGCGCGCCATGCGCGGCAGGCAGGGGTCGTCGGTGTAATCGACCAGATTGGGGGAGACCAGGGTCAACAGCGCACCGTTGGTATAGCCCTGATCCTGGTGGCGGCCGCCGAACAGGTCGTTGTCGACGCGGAAATTGACCTGCGGCGGATGGTCGCGCATCGCGTCCGGGCCACATTGTTCGGCCGCCTGGGCGGCAAGCGGGAGGGCAGCAGCCAGCAGGCCGTACAGGCCGAGGGCCGCAAGGCGGCGGTGGGAAGGGGGACTCATTGGGAGGGCTTTGTTCTGTCTGTCGTTGTATGCCGCGACACGGTACTCGCGGGGACGTGACGGAACGAGCGCGTTCGAATCACTTGTCTGTTCCGAAAACGACATTGTCTCGTGAGGACAATCCTGAACCCTCCTGTAGCGGGCTTCGGGGCAATGACCAATGCTGAACGTCTGTTCAGCTGCAACGCAGCGACTCACCAGTGCGCCGTTTGGCGTTGATGAATACTCTTGGGTTTGTTGCCCTGCGGCCCGATAATGGCTCCATGGAAATCAAGTCCGACAACCCCGACCACGGCTTCCAGTTCCCCGGCCAGTTCGAGCTCAGCGCCATGGGCCCGGCCAACCGCGGCCTGGAACATGAGCTCCCCCGCCTGCTGCTGGCTGCCGGCATCGATGTGGTCAACGAACGCATCAGCTGGAAGCACTCCTCCAACGGCAAGTACGTGTCCGTCCGCATCGTGTTCAAGGCCGAAAGCCGCGAGCAGTACGACCTGGCGCACCAGGCGCTGCGCGACCACCCGGAAGTGAAGTGGACGCTGTAGCCGACAGCTGCCCGGCCGAAGCCGCCCCGGAACACCGCGCGCCGCGTCCGGCGGTGGTCCGTGACCTCGGCCGCCAGGCCTACGAGCCGGTATGGCGCGCCATGCAGCGCTTCACCGACCAGCGCAGCGACAACGATGCCGACGAGCTGTGGGTGGTCGAGCACGACCCGGTGTTCACCCTGGGCCAGGCCGGCAAGGACGAGCACGTGCTGGCACCGGGTGAGATCCCGGTGCTGCACGTGGACCGAGGTGGCCAGGTGACCTACCACGGTCCCGGCCAGATCGTGGTCTATCCGCTGCTGCGCCTGCCGCGGCTGGGGATCGGGGTCCGCGACTACGTGTGCCGCATCGAGCAGGCCCTCATCGATACGCTGGCCGAGTGGAACATCGGTGCCGAACGCCGCGAGGGCGCCCCGGGCGTCTACGTCGGTGGTGCCAAGATCGCTGCGCTCGGCATCCGTGTGCGGCGCGGCTGCACCTTCCATGGGCTGGCCTTCAACGTGGCCATGGACCTGGAACCCTTCCACCGCATCAATCCCTGTGGCTATCAGGGGTTGCAGGTGACCTCGGTAGTAGACTTGGGCGGGCCCTCCGGCATGGAGGCCGTCAAGCCGGTACTGCTGGAGCACCTGGCCCGCCAGTTCGGCCTGCTGCTCCAGCCCACGCACGAACTGCCCGATCTTTCTGCGGCCGCCTGACCGCTCCCGGAACTGCCATGACTGAAACCACCGCCCGTTCCATTCCCCTGCAGATCGTGCAGGGCGACTCCCCATCCGCCGCGCCGTTGCAGGCCGGGGTCAAGCAGCTGGGCGGTGACAAGATCAACCGCTCGCCGGTGCAGTTCGCCGACGCGCCGGTGCTGCGCAAGCCGTCATGGATCCGCGTGCGCATTCCCTCGGGAAATGCCGTGCAGAACCTGAAGGCCAAGCTGCGCGAAAACCGCCTGGTGACCGTATGCGAGGAAGCCAGCTGCCCGAACATCCACGAATGCTTCGGCCATGGCACCGCCACCTTCATGATCCTCGGCGAGGTCTGCACCCGCCGCTGCTCGTTCTGCGACGTGGCCCATGGCCGCCCGAAGCCGCCGGATGCCAACGAACCGGCCAGCCTCGGCCAGACCGTGGCCGACATGGGCCTGAAGTACGTGGTGGTGACCAGCGTCGACCGCGATGACCTGCGTGACGGCGGTGCCCAGCACTTCGTCGACTGCATCACCGCCATCCGCGAAAAGTCGCCGGGTACCCGCATCGAAGTGCTGACGCCGGACTTCCGTGGCAAGGGCCGCATGGAGCGCGCGCTGGAGATCCTGGCGCAGAACCCGCCGGATGTGTTCAACCACAACATCGAAACCGTACCGGACCTGTACCGCAATGTGCGCCCGGGTGCGGACTACCAGTGGTCGCTGAACCTGCTGAAGAACTTCAAGGCGCAGCACCCGGGCGTGCCGACCAAGAGCGGCATCATGCTGGGTCTGGGCGAAGACTTCGAACAGATCAAGGCCACCATGCGCGACCTGCGCGCGCACGATGTGGACATGATCACCATCGGCCAGTACCTGCAGCCGACCGCGCATCACCACCCGGTACTGAAGTACTGGACTCCCGAGGACTACAAGGCGCTGGAGGACTACGGCTACGAGCTGGGATTCAGCCACGTGGCCTCCGGCCCGATGGTGCGCTCGTCGTACCACGCCGACGTCCAGGCCAAGGGCGCCGGCATTTCCTGACACCCTGCCGGTGGGTGGGAGCTACTTCTCCTGTGGGTGCGGACCCTTGGTCCGCACACCTCTGCCTGCCGTGGAGCCGAGCCCATGCTCGGCTGCTTGCTGCCGGCCAGCCGAGCATGGGCTCGGCTCTACATGCATTCACAATTTGCTACACCGGCCCGGCTAGGCTGGTTTTCCACCGAGCGCGGCCGGGTGACAAACCCGGCAACTTTCGGCACTGTCGTGGTGTCTTAACACCCCGCAGTCTCCCCCTTGGCAAGGCGCCTTCGAGCACGTCAATGAAATTCAAAGCCCCCGCATTCCTGATGGCCCTGGCGCTGGTGGCGCCGCTGGCGCTGGCGGCCAAGGCCGACTCGCCGGCATTGCCCGCTGCGGTAACCGCCGATCAGGTGACCACCTCCAAGCTGGTGTACGGCCTGCTGTCCGACAGCCGTTATGCCTACCGCCCGCGCGCGCTGGACGAGGCCACGTCCAAGGACGTGTTCAAGCGCTACCTGGAGACGCTTGACGGCGGCAAGCAGTACTTCACCCAGGCCGACGTGGCGCGCTTTGCGCCGTTCGAAGCCAACATTTCCTCCGCCATTCGCGGCGGCGAGCTGGAGCCGGCATTCCAGGTGTTTGCGGTCTACAAGCAGCGCGTCGGCGAGCGCGTGGCCTACGCGCGCAAGCTGCTCAAGCAGGAACCGGACTTCACCACCGACGAGCGCTTCGAGTACGACCGCAAGAAGGTGCCGTGGGCCGCCAGCAGCGCCGAGCTGGATGAGCTGTGGCGCAAGTCGGTGAAGAATGACTGGCTGCGCCTTAAGCTGGCCGGCAAGAAGCCCGATGACATCCGCAAGACGCTGGACAAGCGCTATGCCACGCTTGAAAAGTCGGTCAACGAGCTGAAGGGCGAGGATGTCTTCCAGTTCTTCATGAACGCCTACACCAGCGCTGTCGATCCGCACACCGACTACTTCACCCCGCGCACCGCCGAGAACTTCAACCAGGCGATGTCGCTTTCGCTGGAAGGCATCGGTGCGCAGCTGCAGCGGCAGGACGACATGGTGGTGATCCGCGAGATCATCGCCGGTGGCCCGGCTGCAGTGGATGGCACGCTGAAGCCGGGTGACCGCATCGTCGGCGTCGGCCAGGGCAAGTCCGGCCTGGTCGAGGACGTGATCGGCTGGCGCATCGACGACGTCGTGGCCAAGATCCGCGGTGCCAAGGATACCCAGGTGAAGCTGGAATTCATTCCGGCCGCCGAGGGTGCCGACGGCAAGCACCACACCCTGGTGCTGACCCGCCAGAAGGTGCGCCTGGCCGAACAGGCCGCGAAGGGAGAGACCATGACCATCCCGGCCGCCAATGGCGAGCCGGCACGCAGGATCGGCGTGATCAAGCTGCCGACCTTCTACCAGGACTTCGAAGGCCGTCGCCGCAATGCGGCCGACTACGCCTCGGCCACCCGCGACGTGGCCAAGCTGCTGGCCGGCTTCAAGAACGACAAGCTGGACGGCGTGGTGCTGGACCTGCGCAACAACGGCGGCGGTTCGCTGGATGAAGCCATCGAACTGACCGGCCTGTTCATCGAGCAGGGCCCGGTGGTGCAGGTGCGCGAGTCTGGTGGCCGCGTCACCGTCAACAGCGACCGCAACCAGGGCGTGGCGTGGGATGGCCCGCTGGCGGTGCTGATCAACCGCGGTTCGGCCTCGGCCTCGGAAATTTTTGCTGGTGCCATCCAGGACTACGGTCGTGGCCTGGTGATCGGTGAAACCAGCTTCGGCAAGGGCACCGTTCAGAACATCGTCGACCTCGACCGTTGGCCGAGCGGCGAGACCCAGCGCTTTGGCCAGGTCAAGCTGACCATCGCCCAGTTCTTCCGCATCAGCGGCAGCAGCACCCAGCACAAGGGCGTGGTGCCCGACCTGGCCTTCCCGGCCAGTGTCGACGCCACCGAGTTCGGCGAGAGCACCTACGACAACGCCCTGCCGTGGACCCGCATCGCCGCCGTGCCGCACACCCAATACGGCAACTTCGCGCCGCTGCTGCCGAAGCTGGAAACCCGCCACGACGCACGCATCGCCACCGACAAGGAGTTCCAGTGGTGGAACGAGGACGTGGAACAGTTCCGCACCGAGGCGGCCAAGAAGTACATCTCGCTCAACGAGGCCACGCGCCGCGCCGAGCGTGAGCGCCAGGATGCCCAGCGCAAGGAACGCCAGCTGCAGCGCAAGGAGCTGGGCCTGGCGCTGGACCCGCTGGCCGATGACAGCAGCGATGACGGCCTGACGGGCAACGAGCGCGACATCGTCAAGGACGCCGCGCGCGAGAAGGCGGCCGAGAAGCGCCCGGACCCGCTGCTGCGCGAGTCGGCGTCCATCCTGGCCGATGCGGTGAACCTGCTGGCCAACGACCGCCCGCTGTCGGCACAGGTGCTGCCGCAGTCGACCGGCGCCGGTCGCTGGGCGGACTGAGCCGGACACGGTATGTGATACCCGAGGGCCGGCATTGCCGGCCTTCTGCTTTTTTCGTGCATGAACCGGCTGCAAACGGGGCCGCCTGACGCGGGTGCTTTCGACCTGCCGCACACAGCTGGGGGGCTACCCTTGCCGGTACCGTCCTCGCAGGAGCACCCATGCGGTCCTCCCTCGTTTCCAGTGCTGTTGTGGCGCTTGGCAGCGCCCTGATCCTGTCGGCCTGTGGTGGCCGTGCCGCAGACAGCACGCTGCTGCGCGAATCCTTCGATTCCGGCGACACGTTCTCGCGTACCGTCGATGGCCGCCCCGGCGATGCCTGTGAAGCGGCGCGGCGCACCCTGCTCAGCCAGGGGTACGCCATCGCCCGTGCCGATGACGCACAGGTGGAAGGCAACAAGAACTTCCAGCCGCGCGAAGACGACCATGAGCAGCTGGTGCTGCGCATCTCCTGTGCGCCCCGGGGCGATCAGGCGTTGGTGTTCGTAAGCGCCGTGCAGGACCGTTATGCGTTGAAGAAGAGCCCGACGTCCGCCAGTGTCGGCGTCGGTGCACTGGGCTCGGTATCACTGCCGTTCGGCAGCAATGACGATTCGCTGGTGAAAGTGGCGAGCAGCACGGTTACCGACGCCGATTTCTATCGCCGTTTCTTCCAGCGCCTGCAGCAGTACCTGCCACAGGCTGCGGGCACGCCACCGCCGCCACCACCCGCAGCAGTTCCTGAGCCCGCGCCGGTCCGCACGGACCAAGGGTGAACGTGTACGGCTGGCTGATGGGCGCGGCCCTGTTGCTCGCGCCTGTGATGGGCGTGGCGGCCACAGCCGGCGACTGCGCCCAGGGGCTGCTGCTGCGGCTGGGCTGGCGCTTCGACGAGGCCGCGCTGAAGGAGCCGCAGGTGCATGGTGGCGCGGTGTGCACCCGTGCGTCGCTGGCCGAGGCGCAGGCAGCAGGCGATCTGCACGTGCGCTGGCCGGCGCACATGTCCGCTGCTGCACGCCAAGCGCTGCTGCAGCAGTTGCTGGACGATCCGGCCACGATCTGCGCCTATGCGTTCCAGCTGGGGGCGGCCACGCAACGCGCCGCCTCGGCCTTGCAGGCCAACACCCGCTTCCGCTTCTTCGGCCTGCAGATGGGCTGGATCGGTTTCGGCCTGCAGGGCCCGCGCGCTCAAGGCTGGCAGCGTACGCACAGTCTTGGCCGCGGTTTCGTTCCCAGCGCGGGCAACAGCAAGGCGCTGCAGGCGTTCTACAACGGTGCCGTGCGTGCCGAATGCGGTGTCGGCCGCCAGGTCGCGCAGCTGGCCACCCAGCGCGAGCTGTATGGCGATGCTGCCTTCGATACCGAGTTCTCTGCGGATGAGCTGTCGATCGGCACCTTTCTCGCCCTGCATGGGACCGACAGCATCCTGCTTGGCGCGCATGCCGGCGATTTCTTCGCCGATGGCAAGGCAGTGCGTACCTCGGCGATGGGGCGCCAGGCGTTCGTCGGTGTGCCTGGTTTCATCGAGCATGCATACGACAAGGCCACGCTGGACGACCTGAGCAACCAGGCCGAGAACTTCGTGGTGGTCGACGTGGGCGAGGACGCTGCGCGGGCGCTGGCCACGCATGGCGGCCTGGCCTGGTACGACCAGCGCAACGTCGAACTATGGAAACTCGCGCAGGACATCCCGCGCACCGGCCAGCGCTACTTCGAACGCCTGCTGTTCGAGCGCGACCCTGAGGTGCGCGCGGCGCTTGCGCCGCGCTACCACGCCACGCTGGCACGCATGGACCGCCTGCTGGACGATCCGTTCTACCAGCAGTTCGTGATCTATGTGCATCCGCGCGGTATACGTCCCATCGGCTACCACATCGCCCGCCTGCTCGACCGCAACCCGCGAACCCCCTTTTCGATCGACCTGGCGGTGCACAATCTGCATACCACGCTCTACCGGCGTTGGCGCGAGGCGCAGCTGCGCCACTGCGCGGCTACCGGCAGGCCAGGCAGCCTGACCCTAGACCCCAACTGAAGGTGAAACAATGGATATTGCAATGATCGGCCTCGGCCGCATGGGCGCCAACATGGCCCAGCGCCTGCATCGCGGCGGCCACCGCGTGGTCGGCTACGACCCGGGCGAAGGCGCCCGCCAGCGCGCCGCCGAGGCCGGCCTGGAGGTGGTTGATTCGCTGGCCGCCGCGGTGGCCGCGCTGCCGGTGCCGCGCGTGGTGTGGCTGATGGTACCGGCCGGCGAAACCGTCGACCAGACGCTGGGCCAGCTGACCCCGCACCTGGCCGAGGGTGACATCGTCATCGACGGCGGCAACTCCAACTACCAGGACTCGATCCGCCGCGCCAAGGCGCTGGCCGAGGACGGCCTGGGCTACGTCGACTGCGGCACCAGCGGAGGCGTGTGGGGCCTGCAGGAAGGCTACAGCCTGATGGTCGGTGGCGAAGCGCCGGTGGTGGAGCAGATCGCGCCGCTGCTGCGTACGCTGGCACCGGCCGAGGACCGCGGCTGGGCGCGTGTCGGCCCATCCGGCGCTGGCCACTTCACCAAGATGGTGCACAACGGTATCGAGTACGGAATGATGCAGGCTTACGCCGAAGGCTTCGCGCTGATGGAGCGCAAGCAGGAGATGGAGCTGGACCTTGCCCAGGTGGCCGAAGTCTGGCGGCACGGCAGCGTGGTGCGTTCGTGGCTGCTGGACCTGAGTACCGAAGCACTCAAGCGCAATCCGTCGCTGGATGGCATCGCGCCGTATGTGGAGGATTCCGGTGAAGGCCGCTGGACCGTCGCCGAAGCCATCGCGCTGGACGTGCCGGCCCCGGTGATCACCTTGTCGCTGCTGGAACGCCTGCGTTCGCGCGAATCCAACTCGTTCACCGACCGCCTGCTGTCGGCGATGCGCAACGAGTTCGGTGGGCACGCCATCAAGAAGTCGTAAGCAATCGGGGTCGGACCCCTTTCCGCAGGAAAGGGCGCTGACCCCCATGGCGCCAGGGGCAGTCGAGCATGGCTCGACTCTGCAAAAGCATTTTCCGATTGTTTGCACGTCATCCACGCATGGCGTGGATCTACTGGCAGATCGCGGGAAAGTGCCGAAGGCCAGGTGGGGGCGGTTGCGGGGGTGTCTGCGGCATGGATGCCGCGGCCAAGCCTCCAGGGACGGATTTACGGCGTCCCCCGCAACCCGACCCACCCCGCCATCCCACGTATAGCCGGCTTTTGCTGTTGAGGTTGCCGGCCAGCGGCCGGCACTACCGCTTCTGCGGGTGCAGGGCGCAGCCCTGCCGATCACCCCAACGCGATTCGCCGCCCTTCGCGCGCACTGTCCATGCCGGCCTGCAGCAGCCGCATCAACTGCAATGCCTGCACCGGGCTGACCGTGGCTTCTCCGTCGCCGTGCATCGCCGCGGCGAACTGCGCATACAGCCGCCGGTAGTCGCCAGGCAGGTTGTCCACCGTCGTGCGCTGCACGTTGTCTTCGGCATCGCAGCGCACCAGCTCACCATGCCGCGGATCGATACCCCAGCCTGGCGCACCGGGTGCCACACCGCGGCGCAGCTGCGCCTCCTGCACGTCCAGGCCGTGCTTGATCCAGCTTGCCTTGCTGCCATGCACGCTGAAGTGCGGGGTCTGTGCCGCGACCAATGAACCGGAATGGAGGATCGCGCGATGCCGCGGGTAGTGCAGCACGGCGTGGAAGTAATCGATGCCGCTGCCGCCTTGGCGCAGCACGGCAAGATCCGCATCGATCGCCTCGGGCCAGCCGAACAGCACCAGCATCTGGTCCAGCAGATGCGGACCCAGGTCGTACCACAGGCCACTACCGGGCCCGTCCTGCTCGCGCCAGCGATCGCGCACCTGCGGCCGGTAACGGTCGAAATGCGCATGGCACTCGGCCACGTCGCCCAGTGCGCCTTCGGCCAGCAGCGCCTGCAGGGTGAGGAAATCCGCATCGAAGCGCCGGTTCTGGAACACGGTGGCGATGCGGCCGGCGCTGCGTGCCGCAGCCAGTACCGCTTCGGCTTCAGCGACATCCAGCGCAAACGGCTTGTCGACCAGCACGTGCTTGCCCGCGGCCAGCGCCGCGATTGCAAGCGGCCCGTGCTGCGCGTTCGGTGTGGCAATCACCACCGCGTCCACGGCCGGATCGTCGAACACGTCCTGCGGCATCGCACGCACGTGCACGTCGCTGAACGCACGCAGCAATGTGTCGCGCTGCGAACTGACGATGCTGTGCAGCGCCAACCCGGGTGTGTGCTGGATCAGCGGCGCATGGAAGACGCGGCCGGCGAGGCCGTAGCCGATCAGGGCCAGTTGCAGGTCGGGGCGCATGGCAGAGCTCCGGCTGTGGGAAGGGCAGGGTATACGACGGGTGGTGGCAGGCCAAACTGAACCGTTGCCCCAGGAAACAGTCCGATTCACGGCGGCATGACCGCAGCGCCACGCCTGCTCTACGGCGGCTTGTCCAGACTGGCAGCACATCCCGAAGGAGTACGACACGATGAGCAATACCTCCCGCACACTGATTGCTTCTGCCTTGACGCTGGGCCTGGCGCTGTCCTCCTCGGCTGCATTTGCCAAGGATCCCGCTGCCAAGAGCCCGCCGACCAGCAGCCATCCGGCCACGCATGCTGATCGCCATGACTCCAATGAGCCTGTGACCGATACCTGGATCACCACCAAGGTGAAGGCCGACCTGCTGGCCAGCAGCAACGTTCCGGGCACGGAGATCAAGGTGGAAACCGTGAACGGCGTTGTCAGCCTGAGCGGCGCGGTGGCCTCCCAGGCCGAGAAGGACAAGGCGGTTGCCACTGCCAAGGGCATCAAGGGCGTGACCCGCGTCGATGCCGCTGCACTGAAGGTCAGCACTGCTGCCAAGCGCTGACCTGGCGGAGTGGGCGCCCCGGTATGGGGCGCCCACTCCCGCGTGACGCCGAGCCGTGCTCGGCTGCCGTTGGGTTCCAGCCGACCGTGGGCTCGGCCGTACAGCGCCCAAGTACCAGCCGTTCAGCCAGCGGCGCTGGAAACTCCAGAGTTTTGACCCGCCTGCGCTATATTGCCGGTTCCGCCGCACTGGGGCCGGGTACGGCCCATGCTTTGTGGCCGTGTTGATGAGGAACTATGGCGCTGGTTTTCAGTGATGACATCTGGGACCGCTGGCGGATGCCCGCCTTGGCGCTGGCCGCCGCAGCGATCATCGTGGTGCCGTGGTTGACACTGCGCCACCTGCAGCAGGACAGCGAAGATGCGATGGCCTGGGTCAATCATACCCAGGCTGTCGGCGTGGCCTTGCAGCAGCTGCAGGCCGATGTACGCGATGTCGAATCGGCCGCGCTGACCCTGTCCAAGGGCGTGGACGCGCCTGGCCTGCGCGAGCGCATGGCCAAAGCCAATGAACTTCCCGGTCGCCTGGCTGAACTGGGCCGGATGACCCGCGACAATCCTGAGCAGCTGATCCGCATCGGCCGCATCGAGTCGATGCTGGAAGGGCGCATGGCGCTTGCCCGCGAACTGGCAAAGTCAGAGCCCAACAGTGACCAGCGCGAGCTGGTGCAGGACCTGAGCACGCGTTATCCGATCCGCGGGCTGGTGGAGGAACTGCAGGCCAGCGAGCAGAAGCTGCTGGCACAGCGCGCCGAGCAGGCCGCCCGCCAGCGCAAGCAGACCGAGTTGGTGTCGTGGAGTTCGCTGGTGGTCCAGCTGGCGTTGCTCGGCCTGGTGCTGTGGCTGCTGCAGCGGCAGATCGGCCGCCGCCTGCACGCCGAGCGGCAGTCATTGCGTTCGGCCGCGCGTGCAGCGTCGGTGCTGCAGACGGTGCGCGAGCCGATCGTGCTGCTCGACCGCGATCTGCGCGTGCAACTGCACAATCCTGCTTTCGCCGAGCTGTATGGTCTGCAGGATGAGCGCGCCGAGGGCCTGGTGCTGGATAACGTCGGCAACGGTGCGTGGCAAGACCCGGTGATGCGCCAGCGACTGTCCGATGTGCTGCTGCGCGGCCGGGAACTCTGGGACTTCGAGCATGAACAGCGCACCGCCGATGGCTTGGTGCGCTACATGCTGCTCAACGCGCGGCGCATGCCGCTGCCGGACACCGATGACGAAGTGGTGTTGCTCACGGTCAGCGACGTCACCGTGCAGCGTGCGGTGCAGCTGCGTGTGGAGGAACTGAACCGCCAGCTGGAAGGCAAGGTTGCACAGGTGTCCGAGGTCAACAGGGAACTGGAAGCCTTCAGTTACTCGGTCTCGCACGATCTGCGGGCGCCGCTGCGCCACGTGGCTGGATTCTCCGACAAGCTGTCGCGCCATCTCGGCGATGCGGCCGATGACAAGAGCCGCCATTACCTGGAAGTGATCTCCAGTTCGGCGCGGCGCATGGCTGCGCTGATCGACGACCTGCTGGTCTATTCGCGGCTGGGCCGTGCGGCAATGCGGCACCAGGCGGTGGACATGCAGTCGCTGGTGGCCGATACCCGCGCCATGCTCGATTCCAATCTGCAGGCCGAGGCTGAGGCCAGCGGCCACGTGCACCAGGTGGAGTGGAATATCGCGCCGCTGCCGATCGTGGTGGGTGACGAGAACATGATCCGCCAGGTCTGGCTGAACCTGCTTGGCAACGCGGTGAAGTACTCGGGCAACCGCGAACCGGCGAAGATCCGCGTGGATTACCAGCCCCAGCCCGACGGCGGCCATCAGTTCACGGTCAGCGACAATGGTGCAGGCTTTGACATGGCCTATGCCGGAAAGCTGTTCGGTGTGTTCCAGCGCCTGCACAAGGCCAGCGACTACCCCGGAACCGGTATCGGCCTAGCCAGCGTCCGTCGCGTGCTCACCCGCCATGGCGGCCGTATCTGGGCCGAGGCCGAACCGGACGTCGGCGCCACCTTCCACTTCTACCTGCCCCCCGCGACCGACGCGGACAAACAAGGTCCCTCTGCATGACGACTCTGCGCACCATTCTTCTCGCCGAAGACAGCCCGGCCGATGCCGAAATGGCGATCGACGCCCTGGAAGAGGCGCGTCTGGCCAATCCCATCGTGCACGTCGAGGATGGCGTGGAAGTGATGGACTACCTGCTGCGCCGCGGCGCCTTCGCCAACCGCGAGGAAGGCCTGCCGGCGGTGCTGCTGCTGGACATCAAGATGCCGCGCATGGACGGCCTGGAAGTGCTGCGGCAGATCCGCGAGCACGAAGAACTCAAGCGCCTGCCGGTGGTGATCCTGTCGTCCTCGCGCGAGGAAAGTGATTTGGCCCGCAGCTGGGACATGGGGGTCAATGCCTACGTGGTCAAGCCGGTGGACGTGGACCAGTTCTTCGGTGCGGTGCAGACCCTGGGCAAGTTCTGGGCGTTGATCAACCAGGCACCGGAACTCGAGTGAGCCCATGCCCCTGACCGGTCCTGCCCTGGGGGCGCTGCGCATCCTGCTGGTGGAGGACTCACCGGAAGATGCCGAGCTGATGTCCGAACAGATGCTCGATGCGGGCCTGGACGCTCGTTTCGAGCGCGTCGAGAGCGAGGCGGAGCTGCGCCAGGCACTGGCCGCGTTCCAGCCGGACATCGTGCTGTCCGACCTGAGCATGCCGGGGTTTTCCGGTGATGATGCGCTGCGCATCGTGCGCGAGACGGCGCCGGAAGTCCCTTTCATCTTCGTCTCCGGCACCATGGGTGAGGAGAACGCGGTGGCGGCGCTGCAGAAAGGCGCCAACGATTACATCATCAAGCACCAGCCGGCGCGCCTGCCGTCGGCGGTGGCGCGTGCGATCCGCGATGCCCGCAGCGCCGTAGAGCGCGCACGGGTGGAGACCGAACTGATGCGCGCGCAGCGCCTGGAAAGCCTGTCGCTGCTCGCCGCCGGCCTCAGTCATGACCTGCGCAACATCCTGCAGCCGCTGCTGATCATGCCGGACCTGTTGAAGGCGCGTACCGACGATCCGCAGTTGCACCACCTGGCCGACGTCATCGCCGAGTGTGGCCGCCGCGGCCACGAGATGGCCGAATCGATGCTGTCGTTCGTGCGCGGTTCGCGCAAGCCGAGCGAGCGTATCGAGATCAAGGGCCTGTTCGATGCGGTGGCCCTGCTGTTGCGCAGCAACGTGCCCGATGCCGTGCGCCTGGAACTGCAGGTGCAGGACGAAGGCCTGGTAGTGGATGCCAACTACACCGAACTGCAGCAGGTCATGCTGAACCTGGCACTCAATGCGATCCAGGCGATGCCCAACGGCGGCCGACTGAGCCTGACCGCCAGCCATGCCGGCCAGCGCGATGGCGTGGACTGGATGCGTATCTGCGTTGCCGATGAAGGCATTGGCATGGATGCGGACACGCTGTCGCACCTGTTCAATCCATTCTTCACCACCAAGGCGAATGGCACTGGCCTGGGCCTGATCTCCTGCAAGCGCATTGTTGAGGGCGCTGGTGGCAGCATCCATGTCAGCAGCCAGCCGGGACAGGGCACCTGCTTCGAACTGCGCCTGCCGATGCACGAGATCATCGACGGCAGCGAGCCGATCGAACAGCTGGTGGCCTTGGGCAGCGGCCAGTCGATCCTGGTGGTCGATGGGGAAGCCACGCGCCTGTCGCTGCTCGGCAACGCGCTGTCCAGCCAGGGCTACCAGCTGCAGTTGGCCTCCGATGGCCCGGCGGCGCTGCGCTGGATGCAGCAGGAGGCAATGCCGGCGCTGGTGATTGCCGATGCCGGCTCCAAGCTGCTGCCGGCCAGCCAGCTGCTGGGCGAGATGGCTGCGCTCGGTTACCGCGGCCCGGCGCTGGTGCTGGAAGACCCTGCGGTGCCGGTCTCGGCCGACGCCTTCCCGGCCGGAGTGGAGGTGCATGTACTGCACAAGCCGCTGCAGATGCAGCAGGTCTTCCGCGCCGTGGCAGAAGCGCTGGGCTGATGCCCCGGTAGCGCCGGCCGGCATCCCTGTGTGCTGGTATCAACGCGGTCGCCGGCCAGCGGTCGGCACTACCGTTCGTCGGTTTCCCAGGGGAACCGCGGCAGGGCGTCCACCGCCTGTTCCAGGCGCCGTGACCAGTTCTGGTGGATATCGGCATACAGCGCTGAATCCGCGCCCAGCCGCAGTTGCCGGCCGATACGCAGTTCACCGTCGCGCAGCAGCGCCAGGTCGATCGGCAGGCCCACCGACAGGTTGGACCGGATGGTGGAGTCCAGCGAGACGATGGCCGTGCGCGCGGCGTCCTCCAGCCGCGTGGTCGGGCTGAGGATGCGATCCAGGATCGGCTTGCCGTACTTGGATTCACCGATCTGCAGGTAGGGCGTCTCCGGCGAGGCGGCAATGGCGTTGCCGAGCGGGTAGATCATGTACAGCCCGGGGCGCTCGCCGGCGATCTGGCCACCGAAGATCAGCGTGGCCTGGGTATTGACCCCGTCATGGCCATGTTCGCTATGGCTGCTGTGCACCTGGCTGTCCACCAGCAGCTGACCCACATACGCGGCGGCTTCGAACAGGTGAGTCATGTCGCGCAGGTTGGGCACGCGCCGCTCTGCGGCGTCGCGGCCCAGGCGCGACACCAGCAGCTGGGTGGTGGCCAGGTTGCCAGCCGCCATCAGCACGTAGGCTGCCTGGCCGGGATATTCGAACACGTGCAGCTTGCGATGCACGCGCACATCGTCCAGCGAGGCATTGGTCCGGGTGTCGGCAGCGAAGACCAGGCCCTCGTCCACCTCGATTCCAACGCAATAGGTCATGTCGGTGCCCTATCATGTGCGTCCCGGATTGTAGGCAGGCCGCCGTGACGACGGCATGTCCACGCCCCCATCGCTGCCACCTTAACCGCATGACCACCGTGCTCCTGAGCCTGGGCAGCAACGTCCAGCCCCGCCGCTACCTCCACGCCGCGGTGACGGCCCTGCGCGAGCGCTTCGGCGCGCTGCAGGTCTCGCCGGCCTACCGTACTGCCGCGGTCGGCTTCGATGGCCCGGCCTTCCTCAACAATGCGGTGGCGATCGAGACCGATCTGCCGCTGCAGGAACTGGACGACTGGCTGCATGCGCTGGAAGACGCGCACGGCCGCGATCGCAGCGGGCCGCGCTTCTCCGACCGGACCCTGGACATCGACGTGGTGTTCTACGGCGACCTGGTGGTGGAAGGCCCCGGCCACCTGCGCATTCCGCGCCCGGAACTGAAGCATGCCTTCGTGCTGAAGCCGCTGGCGGACATCGCGCCGGGCTTCATCGACCCGGTCAGCGGGCAGGACCTGGCCACGCTGTGGCGGGCGCACGCGCAGTTTGGCGAGGCGTTCGAGGTGGTGGACCTGGAATGATGGGTTGTTGTTGCCGCTGCGCTCGCCGGGCATGGCCCGGCGCTACCGGTGGTGCCGGCCGCTGGCCGGCAAGATTTCAGCTGACGGTGCGCCCACCATCCACGCGCAGGGTGTGGCCGGTGACGAAGCTGGCTTCGGCCACCAGCCAGTAGACCGCTTCGGCGATCTCCTCGACCGTGCCGATCCGCGCCAGCGGCGTGCGCGCCAGCAGCGCCTCGCGGGCGAAATCGTCCTTGCCCTGTTCCGGCCAGAGGATCGCACCCGGCGCCACCGCGTTGACCCGCACTTTCGGCGCCAGCTCCAGTGCCAGTGCGCGGGTGGCCATCTCCAGCGCGGCCTTGGCCATGGTGTAGGCGATGTGGTCGCGCATCGGATCGGTGCCGTGCAGGTCGGTCAGGTTGACGATGCAGCCCTGCTGGCGGCGCAGGTAGGGCGCCGCCGCTTGTGACAGCAGCAGCGGCGCACGTGCATTGACTGCATACAGTGCGTCCATCGCCTCGGCGGTGACCTGGCCGAGCGGGGTGGGGAAGAAGTTGGAGGCGTTGTTGACCAGCGCGTCCAGGCGGCCGAAGTGGGTGACGGCCTGTTCCACCAGGTCGGGCAGGGCGTCGGCGTCACGCAGGTCGGCCTGCAGGGCCAGCACGCTGCCCGGCCGCACATTGTCGAAATCGAACGCGGCCTGCTGCAGTTCGGCGCTGGAGGTGTTGGCATGCAGTACCACCGACCAGCCACAGGCGTGGAACTGGCGGGCGATGGCCGCGCCGATCCGGCGCGCGCTGCCGGTGATCAGGACCACGGGGTGGGTATCGCTCATCGAGGGTCCTCCAAGGCTCAGCTATCCTGTGCACATTGTCACCGCATTCGAACACGCCATGCAGCCCACCTTCCCCCTGCCCGAAGCCGATGCCCTGGCCCACAGCGACCAGCTGGCGGCCGCCCTGCGTGCTGAAATCCTCGCGCAGGGCGGGGCCATGCCCTTCTCGCGCTTCATGGAGCTGTGCCTGTACACCCCGGGCTGGGGCTATTACAGCGCCGGCGCCAGCAAGTTCGGTGGCAGCGGTGACTTCACCACCGCGCCCGAGCTCGGCAGCCTGTTTGCCGGCAGCGTGGCCAATGCGCTGGCACCGGTGTTCGCCCAGCTCGGCGCGCAGGCGCGGATGCTGGAGCTGGGCGGCGGCACCGGCGCCTTCGCCGAGGCCGTGCTGCTGCGCCTGGCCGAGCTGGATGCGCTGCCGTCGCGCTACGCCATCCTCGAACCCAGTGCCGATCTGCGCGAGCGCCAGCAGCAGCGTCTGCAGCAGAACCTGCCGGCCGAGCTGGCCGCGCGCGTGGACTGGGTCGACCGCCCGTTCGAAGAGGACTGGGAAGGCGTGGTGTTCGCCAACGAGGTGATCGACGCGCTGCCGACCCCGCGCTTCCTGATCCGCGATGGCGAGGTCTATGAGGAAACCGTCGAGCTGGATGCCGAAGGCAACTTCATCCGTGGTGCGCAGCCGGCCGATATCCTGCTCAACGGTGCGGTGCGCCATATCGAGCGCTACCTGGAAAAGCCTTTCGCCGAGGGCTACCGTTCCGAAGTGTTGCCGCAGCTGCCGTACTGGCTGCAGGCGGTGGCTGGTGGCATGCAGCGTGGTGCGATGCTGTTCGTCGACTACGGCTACAGTCGCAGCGAGTTCTACCAGCACGACCGCGACGAGGGCACCGTGCGTGCGTTCTACCGCCACCACGTGCACAACGACGTGCACCGCTGGCCGGGCCTGCAGGACATCACCGCGTCGGTGGATTTCACCGCGATAGCCGAGGCCGGAATGCACGGCGGTTTCGAGCTGGCGGGCTACTGCAGCCAGGCCAGCTTCCTGCTCGGCAACGGCCTGGACCAGGTGCTGCTGCTGGCCGAGGAACGCACCGACGAGGTCGGCCGCATCCAGTTGCGCGACCAGGTGAAGAAGCTGACCCTGCCGACCGAGATGGGCGAGCGCTTCCAGGCCATCGGCCTGCAGCGTGGCGTCGATTTCGAACCGGCCTTCGAACTGGGTGACCTGAGCTGGCGCCTGTGAGCGAGGTGTTGCCGGTGATCAAGCCGCTGCGGCGGCCGCGGTTGTGGGCCGTGCTGTGGGGTTTGGCCGTGCTGCTGGTGATTGTGGTCTGCCTGATCCCGCCACCGCCGATTCCGTTGCCGGAAAACAGCGACAAGGGCGAGCACTTCGTCGCCTACTTCATCCTGGCCGGCAGCGCTGTGCAGCTGTTCCGCCGCGGCAGGCCGCTGCTGTGGGTGGGCGTGGCCCTGGTGTTGATGGGCATCGGCATCGAGTTCGCGCAGGGCGCACTGACCAGCAACCGCATGGCCGACCCGATGGACGCCATCGCCAACACGGTGGGCGTGCTGGTCGGCATGGTCACGGCCCTGACCCCGCTGCGCGACCTGCTGCTGCGCTGGCGAGGGTGAGGTTCCTGTAGAGCCGAGCCCATGCTCGGCTTTCCGGTTGAAAAGCAGCCGAGCATGGGCTCGGCTCTACAGTAGATCCACGCCATGCGTGGATGGAATCAGTAGATCCACGCGATGCGTGGATCCGGCCGCAAAGCGCCAACCAAGGTTGGCACCTACCTGAGCGTGACCTCATCCAGCACCCACATCGCCGGGCGCGTGTCGCCGGTGAAGTTGATGCACAGGTCACCGGTGCCCTGCGTCCCCTTCGGCAGCGCCGCACGCAGCGTCACGAAGCCATCGGCATCGGGCGTGGCCGGCAGCGGTACTTCGGCCAGCACCTTGCCGCTGCAATCTCCGCGACGCACCTGCATCTCGCCATGCGCGCGCCTCGCTTTTTCGAAGCGACGCTTCGGCTCGTCGTGGGCCAGCTGGAAGTAGTAGGGGATGCGCCCGGCACGGACTTCCACGCTGCCGACGCCGTCCAGCTGCGCCTGCGGCCAGCGCCAGCAGGGCTGGAAGATATCCACGTTGAACACCGCGCGATTTCCTTCGCGCGGGCCATCGTCCTCCAGGCGCAGCACCAGCCCCTTCTTGCCCACGCAGCTGAGCAGCTCATCGCTGCGGCGGCTGAGCAGCGATTGTGCGCTGAACGCCGCGACCGTCGGCTTCGCCGCCAGCATCTGGCCCTGGTAGAACGCGGCGGCCTGCACGGTAGCGGGCAGCTGCGCGGTCAGCGGCTGCTGGTACAGCGGCGACTGCGCCGTCACCGGCTGGCCATCGGTGCTGTAGCGCACTTCATAGCCCAGCGGATTGGCCAGCGACACGGTCACCGTGTTGGCGGCGCGGTTGTTGGTGTAGTCCACGCCCACTTCGAACGGGGTCTGCGCGTAGGCCAGGCCCCAGGCGCGGTAGCGCTGCAGCTGCGCGGGCAGGCGCGCGAGGAAATCGCGGAAGTCGCGATGTTCCGGCGTGCTCCAGCCGGTCTCGGCCACTGCCGCCAGGCGCGGGAACAGGTTGTGCTGCAGGCGTGCGTAGGTGCGCGTGTGCTCGGTGAACATGTTGGCCTGCAGACCGAGAATGTGCTGGCGCTTGTCGGCCGCCAGCTCGGCCGGCACCGGCTCGTAGTTGTACAGCTTGCCGAGGTTGACCTGGGCCGGGCGGCCCGGCGGTTCGTTCGGCGAGGCCGTCTGCAGGTAATCCAGATAGAGGTAGCCCACCGGCGACATGACCACGTCATGGCCAGCACTGGCCGCGGCCAGGCCACCTTCGGTGCCCTGCCACGACATCACCGTGGCCTGCGGTGGCAGGCCGCCTTCGAGGATTTCGTCCCACCCGATCAGGCGCCGGTCGTGCTTCTCCAGGAAGGTCTCCAGGCGCTTGATGATGTGGCTCTGCATGGCCATTTCATCCTTGATGCCCAGTGCACGCATGCGCTGCTGCACCTGCTTCGAGGCTTCCCACTGGTCCTTGACTGCCTCGTCGCCGCCCACGTGCACGTACTTCGCAGGGAACAGTTCGATCACTTCTTCCAGCACGTTCTCGAGGAAGGTGACGGTGCTGTCTTCCACGTTGAACAGGTTCGGGAACACGCCCCATTCACTGATCGGCTTCAGCGGGGTGTCGATCGAACCCAGTTCCGGGTACGCGGCAATCGCGGCGGTGGCATGGCCGGGCACGTCGATTTCCGGAATCACCTGGATATGCAGCTTGGCGGCATAGGCGATCACTTCGCGGATCTGCTCCTGCGTGTAGAAGCCGCAGTACGGATGCTCCTGGCCATTGGCCGGATCGACGCCGCCATCACCCGCCGGCAGGCGGCAGCTTCCCACCTCGGTCAGCTTCGGGTAGCGCTTGATCTCCATGCGCCAGCCCTGGTCATCGGTCAGGTGCCAGTGGAAGGTATTGAGCTTGTGCGCGGCCATCGCATCGAGCACGCGCTTGATCTCGTCCAGGCTCTGGAAATGCCGTGCCGAGTCGAGCATGAAACCGCGCCAGCTGAAGCGCGGCGCGTCCTGGATCTGTACCGCGGGCAGCACGCCGTTGCTTCCGCCCGTGGCCAGCTGGGCAAGCGTGGTTGCGCCGTAGAACAGGCCGGTTTCGTTGCCGGCCTGGATCACCACGCCCTGCGCGGTGCTTTCCAGCGTGTAGCTCTCGCCGCTGTCACGGAAGGTGGGCACGATCTGGAAGCGGATGCCGCCCGGGGCGGCTGCCGTCTTGCCCTTGGCCGGCGTAAGGCGCGGACCGCCACTGCGCGCCAGCAGGTCGGTGAACTGGGTGGCGACGCGCTGCGCGGCTTCGCCTTCGGCGTGCAGCGCGGTATCGGCGCGTACGGTGATGCCGCTGCCCTGGCCGCGCTGCACGGTGGCTGGCGCGGGAATCAGCATCAGGCTGCCGGTGCGCAGCTGCGGGCCGGGTGCTTCGGTGGCCGGCGTGGGATCGGCGGCCAGCGCCGGCAGTGCCGGCAGCAGGGCAATCAGGCTGCCCAGCAGCGCGCTGCGCATCCGGGCGCGGGAAGGCTTGACCATCGGAACGACTCCTTGGAACGGTGCGATGAACGCTATACATGAAAAACGCCGGGCCCGGAATGACCAGGCCCGGCGTGCGTGCACGACTCGGCGATGTTGCCGCCGCTGGATCAGTACTTGAAGCGGAAGTTGAGGTAGTACTGGCGACCGTTCTCATAGAACGCGCTCGGGATCGAGGCGCTCTGGTAGTACTTCAGGGTCGGGTTGTTGAGGTTCAGCGCATCGAAGCTCACGCTCATCCAGTCGGTCGCCTTGTAGCTGAGCGACAGCGACAGTGTGCCGAAATCATCCTGGTAGTACGGGCTCGCGCCCTTCAGACCGATCAGGAACGAGGACCGGTAGGTGTAGCTGACGCGCGCACCGAAGGTATCATTCTCGAAGTAGGCACCCACGTTGTAGGTGTTCTTCGAGGTACCCAGCAGGTTGTTGCTGCCGTCTTCCCAGGTGTGGGAGGTGCTGCCGTCGGCGTAGGTGTAGTTGGCGTTCAGGCCGAAGTTCTCACCCAGCGGCTGTTCGTAGGCGAACTCCATGCCGTAGACCTTGCCGTCGGCGTTGACCGGCACGGCGACCTGGTAGGCCTCCAGCTGGTTGCTCAGCTCGCTGTACAGCATCTGGGTCTGGGTGCCGAAGGCCACGTAGTCCTTCAGGTTCATCGAGTACGCGCCCAGCGACACCAGGCCGCGCGGCATGAAGTACCACTCCAGGTTGGCGTCGAAGTTGGTCGACAGCACCGGCTTCAGCTTCGGGTTGCCGCCACCGCCGACCTTGGTCAGGTCCGAACCCCAGGACGATGCGCCCAGTGCCGAGAAGTCCGGCAGGGTCTGGGTCTGCGACGCGGCGAAGCGGAACACCAGGTCATCGGCCAGATCGAACTTCAGGTTCGCGCTGGGCAGGATGCGGTCGTGCTTGTTTTCGAACGACAGCGCCTTCCATTTGCCGAACAGGCTGCTGACGTCGGCGTTGGCGATATCGCTGACCGCCTGGTAGGTGTCGATGTCCTGCTTGATGTTGACGTAGCGCAGGCCGACGTTGCCGCTCCAACGGTCGCCGCTGAAGTTGGCCTGGACATAGCCGGCGAAGTTCTTTTCGGCCACCTTCCACTCGGCGCCATAGTTGTGGCGACCGGTCGGGCCGTCATTGCCGGCCAGCCAGGTGGAGTTGTTGAGCACTGCGTCCTTCAGCGCACCGGGGGTGTAGTACCAGATGTTGCGCGGGAAATTGCCGCCGATGCCGCCGGCGAAGCCACCCGGGAAGCTGCCGGTGGGGGCGCCCTTCAGTGCGTCCCAGATCGCGCCCGGCGTTGCCCCTTCCGGCGACAGCGCCTCGCGCTTGTGGTCGGCATAGCGCACGCCGAAGTCGAGCGAGTTCAGCACGCCGCCATCGTTGAAGTACTGATTGAAGTCCGCCGTGAACCACTTTTCCTTGTCTTCGGCAGTGACTTCCTGGTTGCCCCAGGTGCCGAAGCTGGTCACGCCGTTCGGGCTGATGTCACCGCCGACGTTCCAGTCCACCGGCGAACCGTTGCCGTGGGTGGTCCAGTTGGCGCCGCCGCCGTCAGCCACGGTCACTTCCGCGATGAACTGGCGCGGCGTGGTGCCGGTGCCCTTGGTGCTGCCGGCCTGGAACTTGGCGTTGAGGCTGTCGTTGATCTGCCAGTCGGCATCGAGGGTGATGTAGTTGCTCTTGGCGGTGGCCTCGCGGTAGATCATGTCGTACACCGCGTACGGCGTACCGGCGACGCCTGCGAAGTTGGCGTTGGTCAGCACGCCATCCTTGACCACATAGCCTGGCAGCGGGGCCTGGCCCGGGCGGGTGATCACGCCGGCGTCGTCCTTGTCGTCGCCCATGATCTTGCTACCCCACAACATGAAGTTGCGGTTGTAGTTGTTGGCTTCCATCTTGGAACTGAAGCCTTCCAGGCCCAGCGTCAGATTGTCGGCCGGCTTGAACTGCAGTGAGATCAGGCCACCCTTGCGCTCGCGGGTCTGCTCGAACAGGGTCGAGCCGAGCAGGGCGGGCGCATAGACACCGGCCAGGTCCGGGTTGGACTTGGCTACGGTGCCGTTCGGGTCGATCTTGAAGAAGCCCGACGGGATTTCCTGCGCTTCACGACGCAGTTCACGCTTCTGGCTGAACCCCTGCACCATCACGCCGAAGGTGCCGTCGTCGTTCTTGTAGTTGAACAGGCCCGACAGCTGCGGGTCGGTCGACTTGGCCTGGTCCGAGCGCACCGCGCCGATCGAGGCTTCAGCGGTGATCTGCTTGGAAAATTCCAGCGGCTTGCGGGTGAGGATGTTGACGGTGCCGGTGGTGCCGCCGTCCTGCAGCTTGGCCTGCGAGGACTTGTTCACCTCCACCGAGCGCACCAGTTCCGACGGCAGCAGGGTGTAGCTGACGCTGCGGCCGACATTGCTACCTTGGCTGAGCACGAACCAGTCGGCCGAGCCGACGCTGTGGCCGTTGATCAGGGTCTGGGTCAGGCTCGGGCTGGTGCCGCGCAGGCTGACACGGTCGGCTTCATCGAAGCCACCTTCGTCGGCGCTGGACGAGCTGATGTTTACGCCCGGCAGGCGCTGCAGGGTATCGGCAACATTGTGCGCGGGCAGCTTGCCCACGTCTTCGGCGGTGACCACTTCCACGCGCGCATTGGCTTCGCGCTTGGTGTCCAGCGACTTTTCCATCGAGCCACGGATGCCGGTAACGGTCACGGTGTCCAGATCGGTGGCGGTCGGGGCCGCCTGCTGCGCGTGCGCACTGAAGGCGATGCAGCTGACGATGGCGGCCGAAAGCAGGGTCTTGCGGGTGTTCATGATGTCTCTCCTCATCACTCGATTGGGTGCCGGCGGCGGTGTTCGGTTACGGTTGCGATGACATGCGCGGGGCGGCGGCGAAGTCCCGTGCGTTGGCGTGCCACGTACTGCGTGCTGCGATTGCGTTGAAGCCAGTTGCGGTGTCAGGCGGCCGATTGCTGCAGGTACCAGCTGGCAGCGCCGACCACGCCCAGCTGGCCGTGTTCGACGACCTTCACCGGGATGCGTGCCAGCGCTTCGCCCATCGGCCCCTTCTGCAGGTAGCGTTCGACGAAGGTGCTGGCGTGCAGGTATTCGCGGATCTGCGGCAGGATGCCGCCGGCCAGGTAGACGCCACCGTGGGCGCCGTAGAACAGCGCCATGTCGCCGATGGTGCTGCCGAGCAGGCCACAGAACACGTCCAGCGCCTGGCGCGCATGCGCATCGGTATCGGCCATGGCGGCGGCGGTGACTGCGTCGGGGCTTGCCAGGGTCGGTGCCTGCCCCTGCAGTGCACACACCGCACGGTACAGGTTCATCAGGCCGGGGCCGGAGATCGCATGCTCGATCGACACGTGCGCGCGGTCGCGCTGCATGTGGCGGACGATGGCCATTTCCAGTTCGGTGCTGGCCGCCAGGGTCGGCTGGCCGGCCTCGGTGGGCAGAACCACCGGGCCGTGCGCGGTGGGGATCCACAGCGCGGCGCCCAGACCGGTACCGGGACCGACCACCAGGGTCGGACCGCGTGCGGCGCTTTCCGGCCCGCACAGGTGCAGCACGCCACTGGCGTCCACCTGCGCGGCCGCGTAGGCCACTGCTTCGAAGTCGTTGACGATGTAGACCCGCTGCAGGCCGACGTCGGCTTCCACCTGGCGCGCCGACAGCGGCCACGGCAGGTTGGCGGTGATCACGGTGCCGTCCTCGCGGGCGTAGCCGGCGCTGGCGACCACGCAGTGCGTGGGCCGCGGGCCTTCGCCCAGGAAGTCGGACAGGATCGCGCTGAGACCGGCATGGTCGGCGTTGCGGTACTTGCGGTACTCCAGCACCTGCACCGGGTGGGCGGCATCGCCGCTGGCCTGGACCCGGGCCACGCGCACATGGGTGCCACCGACGTCGGCGGCCAGGAACGAGGGCGCAACGCGGGACAGGACATGGGCCGGGGCGGGGTGGCTGGCGGTCACGCGGGCTCCTGCTGTCAGGTGGGGCCGGCCCGGAACCGGGGCGGCGATTGTGGCGGAGTCTGTAACCGCGCTGACAACGATGTCAACGAGTTCGTGACACTTTCGTTGCTGCGTTGCAACGAACGCGGCGTGTAGTAAACGTTTACATGGTGTGAGTGCGGGTTTCACGTGGGAACCATTGCCGCACGTGGCTCTAGGACTGCCGCGCATTCAGCGGGGCGTACCGCGGTGGACTTGCGCAGTGCAGCACGAGGTTCACAGGGCTGCGCGTGGAAGTTGACAAACCGCGGCTGTCCATCGAAAGAATGTGACAACGTTGTTCCCAGCCACTCTCCGACGCCGCGTTCTGCGGCCGTCGCCGCAGGAGCCCTCCTGATGTCCGCCGTCCCCGCTGCAAGCGCGCGCCCGAACGTGGCCACCTCCATCGCCATCGTTGGCGTGTTGTTCTTCCTGATCGGCTTCTTCACCTGGCTCAACGGCCCGCTGATCACCTTCGTCAAGTTGGCCTTCGAACTCAGCGAGGTCGGTGCCTTCCTGGTGCTGATGGTGTTCTACCTGTCCTATTTCTTCCTGGCCCTGCCGGCGTCCTGGATCCTGCGCCGCACCGGCATGAAGAAGGGCCTGAGTCTGAGCCTGCTGGTGATGGCCGGTGGTGCCGCGCTTTTCGGTGAATTCGCCACCCAGCGCTGGTACCCGGGCGCGCTGGGCGGGTTGTTCGTGATCGGCAGCGGCCTGGCCCTGCTGCAGACCGCGATCAATCCCTACATCTCCATCCTCGGCCCGATCGAGACCGCAGCGCGTCGCATCGCGCTGATGGGCATCTGCAACAAGATCGCCGGCATGCTGGCGCCGGTGCTGATCGGCACCCTGGTACTGCATGGCATCGGTGACCTGGACAAGCAGGTACAGGCGGCCGACGCGGTCACCAAAGTGGCCCTGCTCAATGAGTTCGCCGCCAAGATCCATGCGCCGTACCTGGCCATGGCGGGCCTGCTGGTGCTGCTGGCCGTCGCCGTATTGTTCTCGCCGCTGCCGGAGATCAAGTCCTCCGAGGCCAACGCCACCCCGACGGCCGCCGGCGCAGCCGAGCGCAGCAGCATCTTCCAGTTCCCGCACCTGTGGCTGGGCGTGCTCTGCCTGTTCGTCTACGTCGGCGTGGAAGTGATGGCCGGTGATGCGATCGGTACCTACGGTCATGGTTTCGACCTGCCGCTGGACCAGACCAAGATGTTCACCTCGCTCACCCTCGGCGCGATGCTCATCGGCTACGTGGTCGGCCTGCTGGTGATCCCCAAGGTGGTCTCGCAGTCGCGCTACCTGACCATTTCGGCGGTGCTGGGCGTGGTGTTCTGCCTCGGCGCCTGGGCCACCCACGGCTACGTGTCGGTGGCCTTCGTGGCCCTGCTGGGCTTCGCCAACGCCATGATGTGGCCGGCGATCTTCCCGCTGGCGATCCGCGGCCTGGGTCGCTTCACCGAGACCGGCTCGGCCCTGCTGGTGATGGGTATTGCCGGCGGCGCGATCATTCCGCAGCTGTTCGCCGTGCTCAAGCAGCACATCGACTTCCAGCTGGTGTTCGTGCTGCTGATGGTGCCGTGCTACCTGTACATCCTGTTCTATTCGGTGATCGGCCATCGCGCCGGCCTGCCGCAGGACAAGGCCTGATCGGCGATGATGGACGGCAGCCAACCCCAGGGAAAACCCATGCGCAGAGCGACCATCAAGGACGTTGCGGAGAAGGCCAAGGTCTCGCTGAAGACGGTCTCGCGGGTGATCAACAACGAGCCCTCGGTGATGCAGGCCACCCGTGCGCGGGTGCTGCGTGCCATTGCTGAACTCGATTACGAGCCCGATCCGTCCGCGCGCAACCTGCGCAGCGGCACTACCTTCGTGATCGGGCTGGTCTACGACAACCCGAACCCGTACCACATCATCGGCGTGCAGAACGGCGTGCTGGCCGCCTGCCGCGAGACCGGTTTCGGTCTGCAGATCCACCCCTGCGATTCCAGTTCGCCGCTGCTGGCCGACGAGCTGGCCGACTGGGTGCAGCGTTCGCGCCTGGCCGGGCTGGTGCTGACCGCACCGATGTCCGAGCGCCGCGACCTGATCCAGGCGCTGACCGCGCGCGGCATCAAGCTGGTGCGCATCATCGCCGCCACCGAAGACCCGGCCGATGGCGCCTGTGTGTTCGTGGACGACCGCGAGGCCGCCTACGAGATCACCGAGCACCTGATCCAGCTGGGCCACCAGCGCATCGGCTTCCTCTGGGGCGGCAGCTCGCACCGGTCTTCGGGCGAGCGCTACGCCGGTTACGAAGCCGCGCTGAAGGACTACGGCATGACCGTGGACAAGCACCTGGTGGTGCAGGGCGATTACACCTTCGATGACGGTTTCCGCGGTGCGCGCCGCCTGCTGGCGCTGCGCGAGCCACCTACCGCCATCTTCGGTTCCAACGATGAAATCGCCGCCGGTGTACTGGCAGCCGCAAAGTCGGCCGGCATGAACGTGCCCTACGACCTGTCCATTGCCGGTTTCGAGGACAGCCCGTTCTCGCGCCAGTCGTGGCCGCCGCTGACCACCGCCAAGCAGGCCACCGAAGACATCGCCCGCCACGCCGCGCGCCTGCTGATCGCGCAGCTGCGCAGCGATGCCTACGACGACGCGCCGGCGCCGCTGCACAACCAGGGCTTCGTGCCGCAGCTGGTGGTGCGTGGTTCGACCGCGCCGATGCGCCCCGCCGGCGCACGCCCCCTTCCTTCCGATCCTGCCTGAGCCTGCCATGTCGCTGTCAGACCCCACGTCCACCCTGATGTTCGCCGAGGCCGCTGAAGCGGCCGACGTGGTTGCGCGCCAGTTCTCGCGCAACCACGCCATCATCGAAACCCTGGCCGCCAGCCTGCGTGCTGCACCGCCGCCGTTCGTGGTCACCTGTGCACGCGGCAGCTCCGACCATGCCGCCACCTATGGCAAGTATCTGCTGGAAACCCAGCTGGGCCTGGTGGTCGCGTCGGCCTCGCCATCGGTGGGGTCGGTCTACGCCGCACCATTGCAGCTGCGCGGCGCACTGTTCATCGTCATCTCGCAGTCGGGCAAGAGCCCGGACCTGCTGCGCAACGCCGAGGCCGCCAAGGCGGCCGGTGCGCGCGTGATCGCGCTGGTCAACGTCGAGGATTCACCGCTGGCGCAGCTGGCCGACACGGTCATTCCGCTGCACGCGGGTGCCGAAAAGAGCGTGGCGGCGACCAAGAGCTACCTGGCGTCGCTGGCCGCGCTGCTGCAGCTGGCCGCGTACTGGAAGCAGGACAGCAGCCTGCGTGCGGCGCTGGACCTGCTGCCCGACGCGCTGCGCGAGGCGTGGCAGTGCGACTGGAGCGCGGTGACCGAAGGCCTGGTCGAGGCCACCAACCTGTTCGTGCTCGGCCGTGGCCTGGGCTTGGGGGCGGCCCAGGAAGCGGCGCTGAAGTTCAAGGAAACCTGCAGCCTGCACGCCGAAGCCTACAGCTCGGCCGAGGTCAAGCACGGCCCGATGGCGCTGGTTGACCGTGGATTCCCGGTGCTGGCCTTCGCGCAGCCCGATGAAACCGGCGCCGGCACCCGCGCGGTGGTCGAGGAATTTTCTGCCCGGGGCGCGCAGGTGTGGCTGGCCGGGGCCGGCGGCAACCTGCCGGTGGCTGCAGCGCCGCATCCGTTGTGCGCACCGTTGTTGACCGTGCAGAGCTTCTATCGCGCGATCAACGCGCTGGCGCTGCGCCGTGGTTTCAACCCGGATCTGCCGCCGCATCTGAACAAGGTTACGGAGACGGTGTGATGGCCACGGTCCTGCGCAACGCCCGCATCCTGGCTGGCGAGGAGTTCCGCGACGATCTGGCGGTGGTGATCGAGGACGGTCGCATCAGCGCGCTGCTGCCTGACGCTGCACCGCAGCTGGGCCAGGCGGCCGAGCAGATCGATCTGGACGGCGGCTGGCTGCTGCCCGGCTTCATCGATGTGCAGGTCAATGGCGGCGGCGGCGCGCTGTTCAACAACACGCCCGATGTCGCCTCGCTGCGCACCATCGCGCGTGCGCACCGGCGCTTCGGCACCACCGCGATGCTGCCGACGCTGATCAGCGACGATGTGGACGTGATGCGCGAAGCAATCGCTGCGATGCGCGAAGCAATCGCTCAGGGCGTGCCCGGCGTGATCGGCATCCACCTGGAAGGCCCGTACATCGCGCCGGCGCGCAAGGGCACCCACGATGCCAGCAAGTTCCGCGTGCCGGACGAAGAAGAGATCGCGCTGGCCGCCTCGCTGGACAACGGCGTGACCCTGCTGACACTGGCGCCGGAACGCGTGCCGCTGGAGACCATCCGTGCGCTGGTCGAACGTGGCGTGATCGTTGCTGCTGGCCACACTGCTGGCACGTACGAAGAGATTCGTGCCGGACTGGATGCTGGGGTGCGTGGCTTCACCCATCTGTACAACGCGATGTCGCCGCTGCAGGGCCGTGAGCCCGGTGCGGTGGGCGCTGCGCTGGAAGACCGCGACAGCTGGATCGGCATCATTGTCGATGGCGTGCATGTGCATCCGGCCAGCCTGCGCGTGGCGCTTGCGGCCAAGCCGCGCGGCCGCCTGCTGCTGGTGACCGATGCGATGCCGCCGGTCGGTGCCGATGATCCCAGCTACGTGCTCTACGGCGAAACCATCACCGCCATCGACGGCGTGGTGCGCAATGCCGCCGGTTCGCTGGCCGGCTCGGCGCTGGACATGGCCACCGCCGTGCGCAACACCGTGCAGCTGCTCGGCCAGCCGCTGGCCGAAGCCGCACGCATGGCCTCGACTTACCCGGCGCAGTTCCTCAACGTCGACGACCGCCTGGGGCACATCGCCGAGGGCTACCAGGCCGACCTGGTGCTGCTGGATGATGCCCTGCAGGTGCGTGGCACCTGGATTGCCGGACAGTACGAGGCCGCCTGATGAACCCGACGCCGCCACGCCGACTGGGCTCGATCGACGCCCTGCGTGGCATCACCGTGGCGGCGATGCTGCTGGTCAACAACCCGGGCGACTGGAGTGCGGTGTTCGCACCGCTGCGCCATTCGGAATGGCATGGCTGCACGCCCACCGATCTGGTGTTCCCGTTCTTCCTGTTCCTGGTGGGCGTGTCGATGGCGTTCAGCGTAGCGCCGCGCGCGCTGGACGTGTCGGCGCGACCTGCACTGGCGCGCGGCGTGCTGGAGCGCGCGCTGCGCATCCTGCTGGCCGGTGCGCTGCTGCACCTGCTGATCTGGTGGGCGTTGGATACCCATCACTTCCGCATCTGGGGCGTGCTGCAACGCATCGCGGTGTGTGCGGCGTTGGTGGGCGTGCTGGCGGTCTACGCGCGGCCGCGCGTGCAGGTGGGCGCTCTGATCGCGCTGCTGGTGGGGTACACCGTGTTGCTGCTGGGCATCGGTGACCTGGCGCCATGGACCAACCCGGCCAGCCGCCTGGATACCGCGTTGTTCGCGCCGTGGATCTATCAATGGCACGCCGATGCCGGGCAGGGCCATGACCCGGAAGGATTGCTGAGCACGCTGGGCGCGCTGGCCAGTACCGTGCTCGGGCTGTTGGCCGGAGGCCTGCTGCGCAGCGGACGTGCCGCGGCGCTGGCCGGGCTGGGTGTGGCGACTGCGGTGTTGGGCCTGCTGCTGGCGGTGGTGCTGCCGTTGAACAAGCAGTTGTGGACGCCCAGCTACGTGCTGTGGACCGGTGGCCAGGCGGCGCTGTGGCTGTGGCTGGGCCACCTGTTGATCGACCAGAAGGGCTGGCCGGCGCTGGGCCGGCGCTTCGGCGTCAATGCGATCACGGCGTATCTGGGCGCATCGGTGATGTCGGTGGTGCTGATGGCTACCGGGGTTTGGGGGTGGGTCTGGCAGCGACTGGCCACCGCAATGCCGCAGGCGCTGGAGCTGGCGTCCATGCTGCAGGCGCTGGTGTTTGTCGCGCTGTGGTGGGGCGTGGCATGGTGGCTGGACCGGCGGAAGATCTATCTGAAGATCTGATGGCACCTCATCCACGCCATGCGTGGATGCTCTCCGCGCGGCCTGTGACCGCTGCAAAGATGAATAATTTCAGCCACGTGGAGGTGGGGTGATGGCCGATCAAGTTCGCAACTGAACTGTGATGGCCGCCACGCAATTTCACCTATCGAAACCGTTCACCACACGGCAGACTGCCTGCGCAGTACCGCATATCCGCAGTTCCTGATCCCTTGTCCAGGAGTGCTGTATGTCCCGTGCCGTTCCGCGCGCTTTCCGTCCGCGCCGCCTCACCGTTTCCGTGCTGCAGGCCCTGGCTGTCCCGTCCGTCATGCTGCTGAGTGCCAGCGTCGCCTGGGCCGGCTGTGACAGCGCCGCCCCCGTCGCCGGCCAGACGGTCACCTGCGATGCCAATGCGCCGAACCCGCAGACTGTTCCCATCACGGCCAATGGCGCGGCCGGCATCACCATCAATATCGCCAACACGGCACAACTGCAGCAGAGCGGTGGCAGCAGCGCGATTTCGCTTGTTGGTGCTGGTGGGCATCTGTTGTCCAACCTGGGCACGATCAGTTCGGTGGGCGGTGTGGCGGTCCAGCTCGGTGGCGGCAGCCGTGTCGAAAATGCGGGCAGCATCAGCAGCGGCAACAACACCGCCCTGCAGTTCGTCGGTGCGGGCGACAGCGTGCTGGTCAACCGCGGAACGATCAGCGGGCGCACCGGCGTACAGTTCGATTCAGGCAACGACCGCCTGGACATGCAGGCCGGCAGCATCAGCGGCGGCGTCCTGCAAGGGGATGGCAACGATGTGCTGCTGCTGGGCAATGGCACCATCGACAGCGTCGACCAGGGCAACGGCGATGACCAGATGACCGTCACCGGCGGCACCGTCACCGGCCTGGTAGCGCAAGGCAGTGGCCGCGATGATTTCGTCATGAGTGGCGGCACGGTCGGCGCGCTGCAGCAGGGCGACAACATCGATACCTTCCGCATGAGCGGTGGCCGCATCATCGGCGCGTTCGAGGATGGCGACCAGGCCTGGATGACCGGTGGCCGCATCGGCCGCGTCAACATGAAGCTGGACAAGAACCTGTGGGACCAGTCCGGCGGCACCGTGGATGGCAATGTGGTGACCGGTTTCGACACCGATACCATCATCATCTCGGGTACCGCCTACATCGGCGGCAACATAAGCGTCAGCGGCGGCAACGACAGCGTGACCATCACCGACGGCACCGTGCGCGGGCAGGTACTGCTCAGTACCGGCGATGACACCTTCAACTGGAATGGCGGCGGCATCGTCTACGGCGCGATCGACATGGGCCCGGACAACGACGTGGCCAACCTCAGCAACCTCAACCAAGGCAACCTAGGTGCGGTGCCGCTGTTCGACGGCGGCAGTGGCATCGACCAGCTCAACCTGAGCAACGTCAAGACCACGGGCGTGGGCCGCTTCCAGAACTGGGAGACGATCAGCCTGACCAACAGCACCGAGCTGAGCTTCGATGGCGACCTGGTGCTGGGCGACAGCGCAACCGGCACCGGCACGCTCACCGTGGATGACACCAGTACCGTGTATGCGGGCAGTGGCGGCCATGCCATCCGTCCGTTCAACAGTGGCGCACTGGTGGAGATGGTCAACGCCGGGCGCATCGACCTGACCGGTACCGGCGCGGGCGACGTGTTCACCGTGCGTGGCAATTATCGAGGCGATGGCGGTGGCCTTTACCTGCGTACCGTGCTGGGCGCGGACAAGTCCACCAGCGACCGTCTGGTGATCGACGGCGGTACTGCCACCGGGACCACCGGCATCGGCGTGCTCAATGCCGGCGGTAGCGGCGCCGCCACGCTGGCCGATGGCATCCTGGTGGTGCAGGCCTTGAATGGTGGCCGCACCGCGCCGGGCGCGTTCTCGCTGTTCGCACCGGTTGCGGCCGGTGCCTACGAGTACTTCCTGTTCAAGGGCGGTGTCAGTGCCGGTACCGCCGAGAACTGGTACCTGCGTTCGACGCTGGTGACCGGGCCGACGCCAGCACCCAACGGTGGCGGCAGCGCGACACCGCCACCGCTGACGCCTCCAGTGGCCCCACCGCCGCCGATCATCCCGGCACCGCCGCCGCCGCCCGAAGGCGCCACCGATCCGGACCTGACCGCGGGCGAGACCGCGCCGCCACCACCGCCACCGGAACCCGCGCCGGTGGCGCCACCCAGCGATCCAGCCGTGCCGGACGTGCCAGTGGCCGGCGGTGCGCTGCCCGGAACCGGTGCCCCGCCGACGCCGGGTGCACGCCCCGCCGAGGGCGCGGTGGTGCCGCTGTACCGCGTGGAGACTGCCACCTATGCCGTGGTGCCGCCGCTCCTGCGCGAGACCTCGCTGGCCAGCCTCGGCACCTTCCACGAGCGGCAGGGCGAGCAGCGCCTGCTGTACAACCAGGGCGCATTCCGCACCGCCTGGGGCCGCTTGGTGGGGCAGAGCAGCGAGATCCACTGGAAGGGCGATGCGCAGCCCGGCTTCGATGGCGATGTGATGGGCCTGCAGGCTGGTCTCGACGTGTGGGCCGCTGCCTCCGACAACCATCGCAACCAGATCGGCGTGTTCGTCGGCCGCACCCGCGCGCAGGGCAAGACCACCGGCCTGGCATTGGGCTGGGAGAACGTGCAGGTGGGCCAGAACCGCCTGGACGACAAGCACGTGGGCCTGTACTGGACGTTCACCGACAGCAGCGGCGGCTACATCGACGCCGTGGCGATGCAGAGCCGTTACGACGGCCGCGTGCGTTCCTCGCGCGGGCTTGGCTTCGGCTTGAGCGGTGATGGCACCAGCGTGTCTGTGGAGGCCGGCAAGCCGCTGCTGCGGTTTGGGCAGTCCGCATGGTGGCTGGAACCGCAGCTACAGGTGATCTGGCAACGCACGTCGCTGGACGACCGCCGCGATGAGGTGTCGAGCGTGCGTTTCGACAACGACAACGCCTGGACCGGCCGCATCGGCCTGCGTCTGGCCGGCGATTATCAATTGGCCGACAACGGCTGGCAGCCGTATTTCAAGCTGAATTACCGGCATGGCCGCTCCGGCGAGGACCGCATCCGCTTCGACGACGACACGATCATCAATTCGCAGCGCTCACGCGCGCTCGAAGCCGGTGTCGGCGTGGTAGGGCGCTTCAACCGCACCATCAGCGCGTACGCGGTGGCCGACTACACGCGCGAGCTGGGCGGTGACCGCAACGAGAAGCGCCGCATCATCGAAGGCAACATCGGCCTGCGCGCGGACTGGTGACAACCGCAACCTTGGGTAGGTGCCGACCTTGGTCGGCACGAATCCCACCCACGCCATGACCTCTGCGCAGCCGGGCATAGGCGCAGCTCTATAGCAGCGGTGCGCACGCATCCGGTTCCACCAGCGCCCCGGCATGATCGGCCAACACCACCACCGCATGCAGCAGGCCTTCCTCCACCTGCGGCGGACACTGTGCCGCCGCGTCCTCCATCTCGCGCGCCGATTGTGCGGCCAGCAACACACCGCCGCAGGCGGACAATGCGGCAAGACAGCGCGTCGCCTCGGCCAGTTCCCGACCGCGCGCCTCGCTGAGTTGCCGCTCGCGCCACGCCTGACCATCGGCAGCGTGGCTGTGCGTGATGCCGCGCAACCGCGCGAAGAATGCGGACGGCGGCGCCTGTTCGTTGGCTCCGGTGAGCGCATCTTCCAATGCCTCGGCTACGGCATTGGAGAGCTGCAGGCCGGGCAACGCGGCGCCGAGCAGTGCCTGCAGGCGTGGATAGGTGGGGAAGGGTTTGTTCATGGCGGCAACCTCACGGAGCAAGGCCACCTGCGGCATGCAAGGTGGCGGGCGGTGCGGGTTGGCGTGCCGGTCAAAATCAAAGAGAAAAAAAGCCGACGGATCACGAGGATCCCCACGCACCGCCCGCCATAGGCGAGCCGGTGCATTGTCGTGATTGCCGCAACGACGGCAACCCGTTCTCTTTGATGTTTGATTCAGGACGCCAATCCCGGCCAGCGCAGGAGGCGCCGACGGAGGCAACCTTCTCGCGTTCTACATGGCAATGACATGGGCAAAGTTGCAATTTACTGATCGCGTGCACGCTGTCTTGCTGCAACCCGCGGCGGGGCCAGATACGACAGTTCGCGCATGGCGAAAGCCATCACCTGCGGGCTATGCTGTGCGCCTGCCTCAACGACAAGGAAACGTCACATGCAGGTTCGCAAGGGAGTGCGTCGCATTGGTGCGCTGGTGATCGCGCTGGTGGCTGCCAACGCCATGGCCGATACGCCCAAGGCAATCGAAGTGCCCTCACCGGAGGCGGAGGCCGAGATCCTCAACCTGCTTGAACGGCAGGCGCTATATCGCGACCGGGTGGACTGGCCTGGAACCCGCACACGACTGCAATCGGTGCAGGGCGACCCCGTGAAGCGGCTGGCGTTGCTGCGCGAAGCCATTGCGGTCAGCACGGGCAATCACGGCGTATGGACGACGACCCAGCGCCAGAGCGAATTCCTTGCGCGGGCGCAGCAGGCCGGCGCCGCCGCCGTGGACCGGGCCAAGGCGGCCGATGCGGTGGATATGCGCATCGGCTGGGTGGTCATCGAGGGCTACGCCTCCACGCCGGGCGCGACGCCGCAGGAAAAGTTCCGCCAGGACATCGAGCGTGCTGCGCGGTGGCAGCAGGTCATCCGCAGCAAGGACGACGGCGCGCGCTGTGGCTGGATCGTCGACCTGCGTGACAACAGCGGTGGCAACATGTGGCCGATGCTGCTGGGCATGGCACCGCTGCTGCGCACCTCGGTAGTGAACAACGAAGATGTGGGGTCGTTCGAAACCGCACAGGGGCCGGAGCGCTGGACGTTGACCGCGACCGCCGTGCAGCGTGCAGGCAAGTCGGTGCTGGACTTCGGCCAGTCCGGGTATGTGCTGCGGCAGCCCGGCGCGCCGGTGGCAGTGCTGTTCGGACCGCGCACCGGCAGTTCGGGCGAGGCCTCGGCGCTGGCGTGGCGTGGTCGTCCGCAGACGCGGAGTTTCGGTCAGCCCACTGCGGGTGTCTCCACTGGCAATGTCGTGCACACGCTTGCCGATGGCAGCCGCCTGCTGCTGACCACCAGCGTGATGCGGGACCGCAATGATCGTGGCGACGGCTTGAAGATCGAGCCCGACCAGCGCGTCGAGGGTGACGCCGCCACCGTGGCCGCCGCCCAAGCCTGGCTGCTGGCCCAGCCCGCCTGCCAGGGCACCCGGTCATGATCCTGATCGGCCAACAGGAACGGGTGCTGATCGTCGGCCCCACCGAGGCCCACCACTGCCTGCGCTGCCAGACGGAAACCGAATTCGCCCCGCAGCTGCGCTACAAAATGGCGCGCATCGACCTGTTGTTTGGCTTCACCTACCAGCGCCGCTACGAGCTGGCCTGCACCCGTTGCGAGCACGGCTGGGTGCTGGATACCGAGACCATGGACCAGCAGCTGGGTGGGGTGCCGATCCCGTGGCGGCACCGGCTTGGCCTGCCGCTGATGCTGGTGGTGGTGGCCGGTCTGGCGATGGCCGGGTGGATGTGGCGGCATGGATTCCTCGGTTGAGGAGCGGGCCTGTTAAAGTCTGCCCTGCAATCACGTACCGGAAACCGACCATGGACCACGACACCCCGTTCGAACCCCTCAACGATCTCGAGGTGCGCCTGCTGCAGGCCCAGGACGGCACGCTGACCGCAGCGCAGTTCCTCGACGGCCTGCTGACCTCGACGGCGTTCGTGCTGCTGGACAAGGCCATCGGCGAAGATGGCGCCTGGGACGAGAGCATCTCGCCGCTGGTGCTGACCAGCGAGAGCGGCGAGCCGATGTTCGCGGTGTTCACCGCGCCCGAGCGCGCTGGCCTGTGGCATGAGCAGCTGCCGCAGTTCGCGCATGCCATGCCGATCGCGGTGCACGCGCTGCTGGCCGGTATCGGCGACGGCGTCGGCCTGGTGCTGAACCCCGGCCTGGACGTGGGCATGGAGATGATTCCCGATGCCGTGGCCCAGCTGAAGCAGCGGGCGGCGGCGATCACCCGCGGGATGGCGCATTGAAGCCAGCGATATAGGGTTGCCGGCCAGCGGCCGGCACTACCCATGGGAGTCGGTGCGCGGCCGCCACGGCGGTTGCGGATCAGCGGGCGGCGGCGATGGCTTTCACCCGCGCCTTGGCCAGCGCTTCGCCGATGGCCGGGCCCTTCAGATGCGTGGTATCCAGATCCCGCGCCTGCACTGACAGCGCCGCCTGGTGCAGGCGCTTGAGCGTTTCGCCCTGCGGGTAGTCGGCGTCCTCGAAGCCGAGCCGCCCGCGCTTGTCGGCCTCGCAGCACAGTGCGATGCGGGCCACGCGCTCCGGCCGACGCAACGCATCACAGCGGCCCAGTAGTTCCAGCACGGTGGCATCGCGCAGTTCGTCGATGCGGTGCACGTTCAAGTGCTCGCGGCACACCGCTTCGGCCAGCTGCTGGTGCTCGGTGGGAATCTTCAACCGCGCGCACAATGCCTTCAACGGCTTGATGCCGCGCTGCTCGTGCATGATGTGGCGCGGCCATTCCTCCGGCGGGGTCAGGCCCTTGCCGAGATCGTGGGTGAGGGCAGCGAAGCCGACCAGGTCATCGCCGGGGGCGAGCTTCGCGGCCATGTCGCTGACCATTTCCTGGTGGATGCCGGTGTCGACTTCCGGGTGGAATTCGGCACGCTGCGGTACGCCGTACAGTGCTTCCAGTTCGGGCAGGATTGGGCCCAGTGCCTGCGCATCGTGCAGCGTGCGCAGGAAGGCGGAGGGCCGTTCACTGACCAGCGCCTTGCGCAGTTCCTGCCAGACGCGTTCCGGCACCAGCGCGTCCAGTTCACCGCTGGCGGCGACCTCGCGCATCAGTGCCATGGTCTCTTCGGCGACGCTGAAGCCCAGTGGTGCAAAACGGGCCATGAAGCGCGCCGCGCGCAGCACGCGCAGCGGATCCTCAACGAAGGCCGGCCCGACATGGCGCAGCACGCGCTGTTCCAGGTCACGGACACCGCCATAGGGATCGACCAGCGTGCCGGTGTCTTCGTCGCAGGCAATCGCATTGATGGTGAAGTCGCGGCGCTGCAGGTCCTCTTCCAGCGTCACCGCCGGATCGGCATCGACCACGAAGCCGCGATAGCCGCGGCCGGATTTGCGCTCGGTGCGCGCCAGCGCGTATTCCTCACCGGTCTTCGGATGCAGGAACACCGGGAAATCACGGCCGACGGCGGTGTAGCCCTGTGCTTCCATCTGCGCGGGCGTGGCACCGACCACCACCCAGTCATGGTCGCCGGCAGGGCGCTGCAGCAGGCGGTCGCGCACGGCGCCGCCGACAAGATAGATCTTCATGGTCGGGATCATCGCATGCCCGACTTGTAGAGCCGAGCCCATGCTCGGCTGCTCAGGCGGTAGCGCTACCGGACAGAACAGCAGCCGAGCGTGGGCTCGGCTCTACAGAAGGCGGGTGATCAATCGCCGCCCTGCTCGGCGTCGGCCGCGCAGCTGAAGCGCTTGCGCTTGTCGACCAGGCGGCCCATCAGGCGGTCGCTCAGCGGCAGCGCATCACCATTGAGGCGCCAGTCGTAGATCACGCTGAAGGCCAGCACGCGGGCGACGTACTCGCGGGTTTCCTTGTAGCTGATGGTCTCGATCCACAGATCCGGATCGAAGCCCGGGCGTTGGCTCTGCCAGCGTGCTGTCGGCGTCGGCCCCGCGTTGTAGGCGGCGATGGTCACGTACGGCAGGCCGTCGTACTTGTTCATCAGCTGGCGCAGGTAGGCGGCGCCGATCGCGATGTTGGTGTCCGGGTCGTACAGGCTGTCGGCGCCGCCGTAGCCGGTCAGGCCGATGGACTTGGCCACGCTGGCACCGGTGGCCGGCAGCACCTGCATCAGGCCCATGGCGTTGGCAGGCGAGCGCGCACGCGGAGTGAAGGTGCTTTCGGCTCGGATCTCCGCAGCCACCCAGGCCGGGTCGATGGCATTGCGTGCCGACTCGCGGCGGATGGTGGCGTCGTGGTGCAGCGGGAAACGCAGGTCGTACAGGCGCTGTTCCTGCGGCTGCTTGCCGAGCGCGAACACGGCGCGGTCGAACCAGCCGTTGTCCTGCGCGACACGTACCGCCAGGCGGCGCTGGGTGTCATCGAAGCGCGACAGCGCGCTGTTCCATTCGGCCACGGCCCAGCTGGCGCGGTCGATCTGGTACAGCGCCATCGCGCGCTGGATGGCCGGGTCGCGCGCGACCGCTGCCTGTGCCTGCGCGCTGTCATTCGGCTTCCACGGGCACAGCGTGTAGCCCTGCTGCAGCTTGTCGGCGGCCAGGAAACCGTGGAAGGTCGGTGCGCGTGCGGCTTCGCGGAACAGCGGCTGCGCCTGCTGGGCCTGGCCGGTCTTCTCCAGCATCCGGCCTTCGAAGTAGCGCCAGCGCGGGTCGCTGCGCTGCTTGCTGCCCATCTTGCGGATGGCGGTCAGCGCCGCCGGCCAGTCGCCGCGCGACATCGCTTCGCGCACGCGCCATTCGTGGAGGCGTTCGTCATACGCCGATTCCGGCACCGCGTTGAGGCGGCGCGCCGAATCGGGCAGGTAGGACGCCACCGTCCACAGTGCGATCTGGTATAGCACCTGGCCCTGCTGCGCGGCACTCAGGCCCAGCGCCTGGGCGTACTGCGGCAGCTGCTGTTCGGTGGCGGCCGGGTCGGCCTTGGCCAGCTTGGCCAGGCCATCGGTGGCGATGCGCCGGCTGCGTTCGTTGCGCGGCCAGTTCAACGCGCTGGCATTGGGCTTGTCGACAAAGGCAGCGTAATTGTTCGCCAGCGCCAGGTCGGTGGCAGGCAGGCCACGCGCAGCGCTGCGCATCACGGCGGGCTGCTGCGCGTCGGCGGCGGCATCGATCCGTTCCCAGCGCAGGGCGTCGCTCAGGCCACCTTGCGCCTGCAGCACGGCGAAAACGGCATCACAGCCGTCCGGCAGCGACTTGCCGTTCTTGCGCCACAGGTCCTGCGCCTCGCTGATCCACTGCGGATCGACCTTGCCCGTCACCTGACGAGCGGTCAGTTGCGCACAGCGCAGGCCGGCGTTGTCGGTGGGCACCCAGTTGGCGAGCAGGGTGGGCCAGTCCTGGCGGCGTGCGACCGAGGGCAGCCACACGCTGCGGAACGTGTTGGCCACGGCCTGGCCGTCATAGCGCTTGAGGAAGGCCTGTGCCTGCGCGGTATCGACGGTGTCGATGTTACGGCGCAGGTTGGCGTACTCCAGCCATCCGTAAGCCGGATGGCGGCTGAGTGCAGCGGCCTGGCCGGGATCGAACTGGCCGCGTTCGGCGGCTGCGATCGCGGCCTTCAGCTGCGCGTTCTGGGCGTCGAGGGACTGGGCGTTGGCGCAGCCGATCAGCAGCGTGGTGGCCAAGGGCAGCAGGGACAGGGCAGTTGAAGTGCGTCGGGTCATGGCGACCAGCATAGCGGGCGATGGCTGAATTCAGTTTCGCATTGCGTGCACGCCGAGCGTCGGCAACGACAGCTGAATGACCCCGCGCAGGCCACTGCCGCAGGGGACGGGAGGCGTCGTAAGGTCGGCCTTGGGCGAACGGCCCGGCTGCAGGGAGCGGCACATGGCGTTCAGTAGCGCAGGAAGAAGCGGTCCGCTGGCGGACATCAATGTCACGCCACTGGTGGATGTGATGCTGGTGCTGTTGATTATCTTCATCGTGACCGCGCCAATCGTGGCCCGGCCGATTGCCGTGCAGTTACCACAGGCCACCGATCGCACGATCGATCGCCCCGAACCGCCGCCGCCGATCGAGCTGCGCCTGGATGCTGCCAACCAGCTCAGCTGGAATGGCCAGCCCATGACGATCAGCGAGCTTCAGGCGCGCCTGCAGGCACAGGTGGGCGAACATGCCGGCAACCTGCCGGAGCTGCGCATCGCCACCGATCCGGCGGCCGAGTACGAAGGCATGGCGAGGATTCTGGCCGCGGCCGAGGCGACCGGTATGGAGCGGATTGCCTTCGTGCGATAGAGCGTTGTCTCACTGCCGCTCATGCGGGGATTGCTGCATGAGCGGCGCTTGCCCCGCTGACAGCGTCGCATCCAGGATCCGCAGAAAAGCCATTTCAATCTGCGCTGGAACCGGGGTCGGATTTGCTCGCCACTTTCCGCTCTCAGGGTCATGTTCAACGTCGAAAGCAGTCAACTCGGCTCTCTCGAAATCCACCACAACCGTCAGTCCCTCTCCCGAGGCCAAGGCCGCATTGCTGGGAGAGGGGCAGTCGTTGCACTCGATTACGCCGCCCGCTCTCGATTCGCCTGCCAGGAAAAGAAGCAGCGTCATCACCATCGTAATGCCCGGCGCGCCACTTGCTGGTTTCATGATCGATCCTCCTGCGATTGGCTGGAGGTTCGAGTCTGCACCGGACGGATCAGCGGGGCCTTCTGAATCAAGCAATTTCAGACTACTTCTGAAACGGTTCGGCAAAGACCTGTTCGATAAATGCGGCAACTCCCGGCGCGCGATGTCGCGGCCGGCATCAAGGCCGCGTGCCGTGAACACCATCGCAAGGTCATAACTGCAGCTATTTGACGCAAAGCGCCTGTAATTGCGTCAATTCCACGTGAAAGAGTGTCGACCGTCACGCCGGGCCTTTTACCACTTGTTTACAAAGGAGACGCTGCCGCCATGCAGGGGGGAGCGCGGCAGTCCATGTCCCGACATTCCTTTGGAGAGAGAGCGAATGAATCACCTGCACCACCGCCCGTTGGCGGTTGCCGTCGCGCTGTGCGTGATGGCCCTGGCACCGCTGGGTGCCGCTGCACAATCCACCACCAACCTGGATGCGGTGGAAGTCACCGGTACCCGCATCAAGCGCGCTGAGGTGGAGGGCCAGGTGCCGATCCAGACGCTGACGCGCGGCGATATCGAACGCACCGGCCTGACCTCGATCGGCGAAGTGCTGCAGCAGCTCACCGGTTCCGGTTCGGCGCTCAACGCCAAGTTCAACTCGTCCGGCAACTTCGGCTTCCCGCCCGATGGCAGTGGTGTAGGTGCCGGTTCGGCGCAGGTCGACCTGCGCCACCTGGGCGCCAAGCGCGTGCTGGTGCTGGTCGATGGCATCCGCTGGGTCAATGAGTCATCCGCATCCGGCGTCGGCTCGGCCACCGATCTCAATACCATTCCGCTGGCCATCGTCGAGCGCATCGAAGTGCTGGAAGATGGCGCGTCGTCGCTGTACGGTTCCGACGCCATTGCCGGCGTGGTCAACATCATCACCCGCCGTGACTTCGATGGCGGCCAGGTGACCCTGAACTATGGCGAGTACAGCAAGGGCGATGGCACGCAGAAGGGCGTGGACCTGGCCTGGGGCAAGAGCGGCGACCGCTTCAGCCTGTTCCTGGGTGCCAGCTGGACCAAGCAGGATCCGGTGTTTGCCAAGGACCGCGAGCAGTCGCGCTTCCCGATTCCCGGCACCGGGCTGGCGTTCGGCAGCGGTGGCATTCCGCAGGGTCGTTTCATGTTCACCGACCCGAACACCGGCGCGGTGCAGAACATCGTGCCCAATACCGGCGTGAGCAACCCGCGCTACGACGGCAGTGCCGGCTGCAGCCGCACGGATGACTACCACTGCTTCGCTACCGCCGACCGCTTCAACTTCGCCGAATACAACATGGTGCTGACACCGTCGGAGCGCAAAGGCCTGTTCGGCCAGTTCCGCTTCGACATCACCGACAACGTGCAGTGGTATGTCAAGGCACTGGGCAACCGTCGTGAGTCGACCAACCAGGCCGGCCCGGAGCCGCTGTTCTTCGGCCCAGATGGCGCCACCGGCAATCCGCTGGCCGACAACATCACCGTGTCCGCGCTCAATCCGTACAACCCGTTCGGCTTCGACCTGGTCTCGGGTGACAACCTGAGCCTGATCGGCCGCCGCCCGGTGGAAGGCGGCGCGCGCGTGTTCAAGCAGGAAGTGGACACCACGTATTTCGCCGCCGGCCTGGTCGGTGACTTCCATGCCGCCGACCGCAGCTGGTACTGGGACGTCAACGGCATGTACAGCAAGAACAAGGCCGAACAGACCAACTACGGCAGCTATGACATCTACAAGGTGAACATGGCGCTGGGCGATCCGGCGGTGTGCGCGGCCACGCCGGGCTGCGTGCCGCTGAACATCTTTGGTGGCGTCGGTTCGATCACCCCGGACATGCTGAAGTGGATCCAGCCGGTGGTGCGCGACCGCAGCCAGAACGAGCTGAGCCTGTTCACCGCCAACCTGTCCAGCGAGCTGTTCTCGCTGCCGGCAGGTCCGGTGTCCTTCGCCACCGGTTTCGAGTACCGCAAGTACAAGGGCTCCTACCAGCCCGATCCGCTGACGGTGATTGGTCACTACAACGGCGTGCCGTCGCAGCCGACCTCCGGTTCCTACGATGTCAACGAGGCTTACCTGGAGTTGAGCGTGCCGATCTTCGCCGATTCCTCGTTCGGCAAGAAGCTGGACCTGAGCCTGGCCGGCCGTTATTCGGACTACTCCACCTTCGGTGGTGAATTCACGCCCAAGTACGGCCTGCGCTGGCAGGTGACCGATGACTTCGTGCTGCGCACGACCTATGCCGAAGGCTTCCGTGCACCATCGATCGGTGAGCTGTACGGCTCGGCCGCGCGTGCCGACCTGCAGCTGTTCGATCCGTGCTCTGTGGGCCTGGGCGGTACGCCGCCGCGTGGCAGCGCGGCCAACTGTGCTGCGCTGGGCGTGCCGGCCGGCTTCCAGCAGGCCAACTCGCAGATCTCGGTGACCACCGGCGGCAATCGTGATCTGGAACCGGAGCGTTCGCGCAGCTTCAGCACTGGCTTCGTGTGGAGCCCGTGGTTCGGCAACAACGCGTCGTGGTCGGAGCGCTTCGATGTGGAGGTGACCTTCTACCGCCACGCCATCGATGGTGCGATCCAGGCCATCAACGCGCAGACCCAGCTGGACCTGTGCGTGGACACGCTCGACCCGGTGTACTGCGATGGCATCACCCGCGCCAGCACGGGTGCGGTCAGCAGCTTCAACAACCGCCTGACCAATCTGGGCTCGATCAAGACCGACGGCTGGGACGTGGACCTGTTCTGGACGTTGCCGCAGACCTCCTTCGGCCAGTTCAAGCTGGCCTGGAAGAACACGTTCGTCGGTCGTTACGAAGCCACCGGCGCGGCCGGGCAGAAGCAGCCGCAGAAGCCGGGCGTGGAAGTGGCCGACAGCTCCATTCCGGAGTGGACCAGCAACGCCAGCATCGCCTGGACAATGGACCGCTGGAGTGCGAACTGGACGGTGCGGCACATCTCCGAGCTGACCGAGAACTGCGGCGATGCCGTGGCATTCCCGGTGTGCAGCAACCAGGCCGACGGCACCAACACGCTCTCGGCCACCACCTTCCACGACATGCAGGTGGGCTACAAGATCGACTGGATGAAGGGGCTGCAGCTGACCGCGGGCCTGAACAATGTGTTCGACAAGGATCCGCCGATCTGCCTGTCGTGCTCGTTGAACGGGTATGACGCCTCGACCTACGACATCCCGCGTGGCCGTTACTGGTACCTGCGCGCGGACCTGCGGTTCTGATGTGAGGGGGGCAGCGCCGGTCAGTTCCGGCGCTGCCTTGCGAATGTAGCGCCGAGCCCGCGCTCGGCTGATTCTCTGAGCCGAGCATGGGCTCGGCTCTACAGGTGCGGCGCGGTCGTACCCCGCGTCTGATCAGAACGCCCAGGTGAACGTCAGCGAGCCGTTGCGGCCATCGCCGTAGGCACCGTAGCCGTTGATCTGCGACAGGTACTTCTTGTCCAGCAGGTTGTTGAGGTTGGCCTGCACGCTGAACTCCGACGAGATGCGGTAGCGCACAAAGGCGCTGACCAGTGCGTAGCCGCTCTGCTCGATGCGGCCGTAGGCCGGCACCGGGTAGTAGATGCGGTTCTGCCAGTTGGCACCGCCACCGACGGTCAGTGCCTGCAGCGACTGCGGGGTGTAGCTGGTGAACAGCTTCAGTGCGGTCTGCGGCAGGTTGGTGTTGATGTCGGCGTCGTTGATGTCCTTGGCCACGTAGCGCGACGCACCGAAGGTCGCATTCCAGCCCGGGGCGAGTTCGCCGTTCACCTCGAACTCGAAGCCGCGGCTGACGGTGCCGCGTGCGGCGCGATAGGCGAACTCGTTCTGGCTGCCCTGCACGGGTTCACCGGTGGCCTGGCCGACGTTGTCCTGTTCGATGCGGAACACCGCCAGCGAGGCATTCAGGCGGTTGTCGAACCACGCCCCCTTGACGCCCACTTCGTAGCTCTTGCCATCGACCGGATCGAGGTAGCTGCCGTTGCGGTCCTTCAGCGTCTGCGGCTGGAAGATTTCGGTGTAGCTGGCGTAGGTCGAGTACGTCCCGTTGATGTCGAAGACCAGGCCAGCGTACGGCGTGGTCACCTTGTGCGCGCGGTCGGCGCCTTCACCCTCGCTCTTCCAGTCAGTGTAGCGTGCGCCAATGATCAGCTTCAGCGGATCGGCCAGCGACAGGCGCGCGGCCGCGTAACCGGCCTTCTGCGTGATGGTGCCCTCGCTGGCCAGGGCCAGCGGGTTCCAGTTCGGCTCACCGATCTTGCCCGTCCAGTTCAGATAGCTGGCGAACGGATCCCAGGTCTGGCCCGGGCCACCGACCTGGTAGTCGCCGTAGTTGGCGTACTCGCGCCTGTTGTAGCTGAGGCCGGCCATCAGCTGGTGCTCGCGGCCGAACAGCTGGAACGGGCCGTCAATGTAGCCATCAACGCCGGTGACCTTGCGCTCAGTGTTGTAGAAGCCTGCGGATGGCGAGATGCCCGCGCCGGTGGTCCTGTCGAAGTTCGATTCGCCCGTGGTCCAGTCGTTGTAGGCCGGGTAGAACAGTTTGTCGTCGGCCTTGGTCTCATCGTGCGTGGCGCCAACCTTGAACTTCCAGCCATTGCTGAAGGCGTGCTGCAGGGTGGCGAAGGCGCGCTTGCTGGTGGTGTCCCAGTAGGTCCAGTCCGGGCTGGCGTTGAACGATTCGTCGTAGCCGGTGCGCGAGCCATCCGAGTACAGCATCGGGAAACCGCCCCAGGTCGCGCCGTTGGCGCGCTTCTGCTGGTAGTCGTAGCCCACGCTCAACTGGGTGTCCGGAGTCAGGTCGGCGTCGATGACGGCATAGCCCAGCGTCTTGCGCTGGTTGTAGCGGTCCATCTGGCCATCGGTGTCCAGGTAGCTGCCGATTACGCGGCCGCGCACCGTGCCACTGGCGTTGAGCGCGCTGCCTACGTCCACGGTGGTGCGGGTGCGGCCCCAGCTGCCGACGTTCACCGACACGCTGCCGGCCAGCTCGGCACTGTCGGCATGCTTGCGGATCAGGTTCACCGACGCGGACGGATTGCCGGCACCACTGAGCAGGCCGGTGGCGCCACGCACCACTTCCACGCGGTCGTACAGCGCAAGGTCCAGGCCGGAATCACCGTAGCTCCAGTTCTGCACCATCTGCGTGGGCAGGCCATCGAACTGGTAGGCGTCGATGTAGAACCCACGTGCGTAGAACTCGGTGCGCTCGCTGTCGGACTGGGTACTGGTCACGCCGGTGGTGTTGGCCAGCACGTCGATGATGTCGTCCAGGTTCTGATCTTCGATGCGCTGGTGGCTGATGATGCTGAGCGACTGCGGGATCTCGCGCGGTGCCAGGTCGAAGCGGGTACCGGCCGAGGTGCGGCGCACCGAATAGCCTTCGGCGCGTTCGCCCTTGACCACTACCTTGTCCAATGTGGTCGGGTCGGCGGCGGTGTCGGCGAAGGCGGCCGGGGCCGGGGCCAGGGCGCAGAGTGCAACGAGTACGGCAACGGACAGCCGCTGCGGCTGCGGGATACGGAAGGCGGAACGGGTCATGGGGGTCCTGGACGAGCACGCGCGCTCGGCCGGCATCCAGAAGGCGAGGCGCTACGGGGGGAAACGGGCGGGCAGGCCGTCCTGGCACCACCGGAAACGCAAGAAATGGTAATACGAACTATTCCTATTTACAAATCATGAACGAGGTAGGCACTCACGCGGGCCGCGACGCAGCGCATTGGGTTCAGCGCAGCAGCGGCAGCGGATCGCGCGCGCCATCGGCGCCGTAGATGCCCCAGTGCAGGTGGGGCGGCGTGCCCTTGGCATTGCCGCTGTCGCCTACATGCCCGAGCAGGTCGCCGGCCTGGACCACCTGGCCGCGCGCCAGGCCCTCGGCCCAGTCGTCCAGATGGGCGTAGTAGTAACGTTCACGCCCGGGCCCGATCACCCAGACCTGGCGGCCACCGAGGCCGCGCTCGCTGACGTCCGCGATGACGCCGGCAGTGACGCTGCGCACCGCGGTGCCGCGCTTGGCGAAGATGTCGATGCCGGCGTGGGAGCGGTCACGGCCACGTGGTGCGCCGAAGGTGTTGGCGATCTGGCGTGGCCGCACGCCGTCCACTGGCACCGGCAGTTGCGTGGCCGGCGGCATCCGCGCGAGTGTCCACAGCATCTTCGGTGCGGCGGCCCAGGGACTGTTCCACAACGCCATCATCGCAACGACGGCAATGGCCAGCCACAGGCCGCGCAGCAACCAGCGGCGCAGGCGGTGGGCGTGGGAGGGCGATGTGTTCATGGTCTCCGACTGTAGCGCCGAGCCATGCTCGGTGGCTGTTACTTTGCGGTCAAAGCGCAGTCGAGCATGGCTCAGCGCTACAGAACCGGGGCCAGCGGCACTTTGAAACTGCGCTTCAACGTTCCCAGTGCTACCGAGGTGCGGAAGCGCTCGATGTTGTCATCGCCGCCGAACAACCGCTCGGTGATCGCCTCGTACTCCTCCATCGACGCGGCCGACACCAGCAGCAGGAAATCGCCGTCGCCGGTGATCGAGTAGCACTGCTGCACCGCCGGGTCGTCCTGCACGCGGCGCTTGAACGGCGCCACGTGATCACGCTGCTCGCTGACCACGCGCACTTCGACGATGATGGTCAGCGGTCGCCCGACCTTGGCTGCGGCGACTACCGCCACGTTGGCCGAGATCACACCGCTGTCCTGCAGGCGTTTGATCCGGCGTTGCACGGCCGGGGTGGACAGGTGCACGGTCTCGGCGATCTCGCGCTGCGGCAGGGTGTTGTCCCGCTGCAGCAGGTCGAGGATGGCGCGGTCGAAGCTGTCGAGCACGGGGGCGGTGGCCATGGCGAGCAGAAGTTGCACGAACGGGCTGTCAATTGAGCCAAGTGCTCGGCGCTGGCGCAATAGACTTTGCGCATGCAGACCTCACGACTTGCGCCGATGTTGCCGGCGCTGGCGGTGCTCGGCTCGGTCACCTCGCTGGCCATCGGCACCTCCTACGCAAAACACCTGTTCCCGCTGATCGGCGCCCAGGGCACCAGCGCGCTGCGTGTGGGCTTCTCGGCACTGTTGCTGCTGATGTTCTGGCGGCCATGGCGCTGGAAGACCAGCCGCGTGGATGCGATCACCATCCTGCGCTACGGGCTCACCCTGGGCCTGATGAACCTGCTGTTCTACATGGCGCTGCGCACGATTCCCTTCGGCATCGCGGTGGCCATCGAGTTCACCGGGCCGCTGACGGTGGCGATGCTGTCATCACGACGCCCCATCGACTTCGTCTGGGTGGGCTGCGCGGTGGTGGGTTTGTTGCTGCTGCTGCCGCTGGGCGGTGGCCCGGCGCTGGATCCGGCTGGCGTGCTGTATGCGATGGGCGCTGCGGCCTGCTGGGGCCTGTACATCGTGTTCGGCAAGCGTGCCGGTCATCTGCATGCCGGGCACTCGGTCTCGCTGGGGCTGCTGGCGGCGTCTCTGGTGGTGGTACCGGTGGGCGTGGTGCATGCCGGTGCCGCGCTGCTCGACCCGAAGATCCTGGCGGCGGGCCTGCTGGTGGCACTGGTGTCCAGCGCGATCCCGATGTCGCTGGAAATGATGGCGCTCAAGCGCCTGCCGAAGGAGACCTTTGGCATCCTGATCAGCATGGAGCCGGCCGTGGCCGCGCTGTGGGCGATGCTGCTGCTGCACGAGCACCTGCATGGATTGCAGTGGCTGGCGATCGGTTGCACGGTGCTGGCCTCGGTGGGCAGCACGATGACCGCGCGGCGGTTGAAGGCACCCGACACCGCCTGAAAAAAAGGGGACGGAGGGGATTAAGTCGTTTATGCCCCGATTTAGGGGGCGCCGGGCGGCGCCCGTCGCAGAGCGTGCGGACCAACGGTCCGCACCTACCGTAACGGCGAGTCAGCGCAGGGCGTCGGCCGGGACGTCGATCTGCATCGCCAGGGCGAGGTGATCGGAGAACGCGGCTGGTACGGCTTCCACGGTACGAGTCTGCAGGCCACTGCTGACCAGGATGTGGTCGATGGCGCGGTCGGGGCGCCAGCTGGGGAAGGTCGGCACGATGCAGCCGGGCGGCTGCAGCCGGGTCTTCTGGTACAGCACCTGCATTTCCGGGCGTTCTGCCAGGCAGTTGAAGTCGCCCATCAGCACCGCGTTGGGGTGGTCGGACAGCAGTTCGGCGATGAAGCCCAGCTGCGACATCCGCGATCCCGCACCCAATGACAGATGCGCCACCGCCACCGCCAAGCCGTCGGTACCGTCGCCGAACTTGGCCAGCAGCACGCCGCGCCCGCCGATGCGGCCGGGCAGGGCGTGATCCTGCACTTCAACCGGTTCCAGCTTGCTCAGCAGGCCATTGGCGCTGGATGCGACCCCGCCCATGCGCCGGTTCGGCTGGTGACTCCAGTAGTTGAAGCCGGCGCGTTGGGCCAGGTAGTGGGTCTGGTTGGTGAAGCCCGAACGCAGGCTGCCCGGGTCGGCCTCCTGCAGGCCGACGATGTCATGGTCGCGCGCCAGCGTGGCGATCGCGTCCAGGCTGCTGCGCTTGCGACCCGCCGGCAGCGCATGTGACCAGCTGCGGGTCACATAGTCGCTGTAGCGGCGGGTACTTGAGCCGGCCTGGATGTTGGCCGTCAGCAAACGCAGGGTCCGTGTGCGGGGGGAATTCACGGCCGGGAACAACGTCCTTTGGATCAGTGAGCCTGGGCCGCACCGCGTTCGCGGGCGATCAGGTGGTCGGCAATGCGCAGCATGTCCGGGAAGCTCTTGCCCTTCACCAGGTACTTGCCGTTGACGATGATCGACGGGGTGCCGCTGATCTGGCTGCGCTGGGCGAACTGCTTGGCCGAGTTGGTCTTGGCATTCACCGCGAAGCTGCCCATGGTGGCGGCGAACTGCTTCGGATCGACGCCGTAGGCGGCGTAGAACTTGGCGATGTCTTCCACCGAGTCACGGCCGCGCTCGCCCTTCAGGGTCTTCTGCGAGTGGATGGCGGCGTACAGCGCTTCGTGGGTCTTTTCCTGCACGCCCAGGGTCTGCGCGGCGTAGAAGGCACGGGCGTAGTCATCCCAGGTGCCGCCGAACATGGCCGGCACGTAGACGAAGTTCACGTCGCTGGGCAGGCCGGCCTTCCACGGGCCGACCAGCGGCTGGAATGCGGCGCAGGCCGGGCAGACGTAGCCGAAGATCTCGGTCACTTCGATCTTGCCGGCAGCCGGCTGGAACGGCTGGCCGTTCGGGATCACCTGGTAATCGGCGCCTTCCACCGGGGCCGGGCCGGTCAGCACGGCGGTGGTCGGGGCCGGCGCCGCGGCGGGGGCGGCTTCGGCCGGGGCCTTTTCGCCTTCGGCGGCCGCCGGAGCGGTGCCTTCGCGGCCCGCGGCCGGAGCGGCCGGTTCGGTGGCCGCCGGAGCTGCAGCCGGTTCGGCCGGCGCCGCGGTGGTGTTGGTGCTGCCGTCGTCGGCCTTGCAGGCCGCCAGGATCGGCAGCAGCGCTGCGAGGGCGAGGGCGTAACGGATCTTCATGGAAACGTCTCCAGCATCTGGAAAGGTGGGGGCCGGCGCCAGGCGCCAGCCAGGGGGAAATGATGACATGCGGCGGCGACAGCGCCGTGTCGATGGTGTGTGTTGGTTCAGCGGCCGCGGGCGGCGCGGGCCTGGGCGATCAGGGCCGAGGCGATGCGCAGCTGGTCGTCGAAGCTGTTGCCGCGCACCAGATACTGGCCATTGATGATCAGCGCCGGGGTACCCGGGATCCTGGTGCGCTGGGCGAACGCGCGGGCGGCATCGACCTTCTTCTGTACGGCATCGCCGCGCAGGGCCTGCAGATAACGGTCCGGGGTCACCCCGTAGGCCTTGTAGAAGGTGGCAAGCTCATCGGCCGAAACGTTCTGCATCGGCAGCGAGCCATCCTGGTGCAGGGCCTTGAAGACCGCCGCGTGGCTGCGCTTGGCCACGCCGACTTCGTCGGCGGCGTAGTAGGCCAGGGCCCATGCATCCCAGGCGCCACCGAAGGCGGCCGGGACCGGGGTGAAGCGCACGTCGGCCGGCAGCTTGGCCGCCCAGGCTTCCAGTTGCGGTTCAAAGTGGGCGCAATGCGGGCAGGTGTAGCCGAAGACCTCGACCACCTCGATCTTGCCGGCCAACGGCTGGAACGGGCCCGGCTGCGCGATGCGCTCGTAGTCTTTGCCCTCGACCAGCGGGGCATTGGCGGGGGTGGCGGCGCAGGCTGCCAGCGGCAGCAGTACCAGCACGGACAACAGCAGGCGGGAAATCAACCTCATCGACACGCATCTCCGTTGAAAAAAGCAACGCCGGCGCAGCCGCCGGCGTGAAGGAACATACCGCAGCCGTGGGCCGACGTGGCGGCCCGGGCCGACCAGTGGTGGTCAGGGGGCGGCAGCCGGTTGCGTCGGCGTGGCTGCAGCGGCCACGTCGTCGGCCTTGTTGTGCAGGCCCTGCAGGTAGCTCGACAGCGCCTGCACCTCCTGCTCGCTCAGCTTCTGCGCGACCGTGGCCATGATCTGGAAGTGTGCCTTGTCGGTCTCGTTGGTCTGGCCGGCCTGGTACTCCTGCAGGCGGCGCGCGACATAGCTGGCGTGCTGGCCACCGAGATGCGGATAGGCCGGGCCGGGATTGCCGGCACCGCTGGGGCCATGGCAGGCCATGCAGGCCGGCAGGCCGCGCTTGGCATCGCCGCCGCGGTACAGCTGCTGGCCGATCTCGTAGAACTTCATGCCCTTGTAGGGGCCCTCGGTGACCGCCGTGTCATCGGCGATGCCGGCGTTGGCTTTCTGCGTGGCGAAGTAGGCGCCGATATCACGCATGTCCTGCGGGGTGAGGTTCTGCACGAACGGCACCATCGCCACTGCTGCGCCGGAACTGCGCTGGCCATTGGCGATCAGCGCCATCTGCTGGGCCACGTAGCGTTCGCTCTGGCCGGCAATGGACGGATACATCTCCACCGTGGAATTGCCGTCGACGCCATGACAGGCCGCGCAGGCCGAGGCCTTGGCCTGGCCGGCCTTGGCATCGCCCCAGTGGGTCTTGCTGAAATCCACCTCCAGCGAGGCGGTATTGATCGGCCCGTTGTCGGGCAGCGGGGTCAACGTGGTCTGCGCGAACGCAGCAGCGGCAACGACTACAGCAGTGGCAAGGGCGGATACGGCAAGAACGCGAGCGTGGCGCATGCTGAAGCTCCGTATGGACCGGGCCGGGCGGCGGCCGCCGGCATCGCCCGGATTATCAACGCCGTTTCCGCGCACGGTCAACGCAGCAGTGCAGCAAAATGGCCGCAGCGGCCGCCGGCACGGGCGCGCGGCGCCGCAACATGCGATCCTAGGCACATGTCATTGCTCATCGAACGCGCCCGTTACCACCTTTCGGCCCACAACGTGCGGCAGCTGCCGCCTGACGAAGGCGCCGAAGTGGCCTTCGCCGGCCGCTCCAACGCCGGCAAGTCCAGTGCGCTCAACGCGCTGACCCGCCAGAACGCGCTGGCCCGCGTCTCCAAGACGCCCGGCCGCACCCAGCAGCTGGTGTTCTTCCAGGTCACCCCGGAAGCGCATCTGGTCGACCTGCCCGGTTACGGCTACGCCAAGGTGCCGCTGGACCTGCAGGCGCATTGGCAGGCCTTCATTGACCGGTATTTCCGCACCCGCGAAGCCCTGAAGGGCCTGGTGGTGGTGATGGACATCCGCCACCCCCTGAAGGACTACGACCGGCAGATGCTGTCCTATGCCGTGCAGCGTGGCCTGCCGGCGCACGCGTTGCTGACCAAGGCCGACAAGCTCAGCCGCAGCCAGCAGATGCAGTCCCTGCAGAAGGTGCGCAAGGAGCTGCAATCGGCTTACGGTGACAGCGTCAGCGTGCAGGTGTTCTCCGGCGAAGACCGTACCGGCGTGGACGAAGCCCGCGGCGTGATCGGCGGCTGGCTGGGGCTGGAGTAAGGCATCCCCTGCCTTCCTGTAGAGCCGAGCCTACGCTCGGCTGTGTAATCCCGGCACGCTGAGCGCGGTAGCCGAGCATGGGCTCGGCTCTACACGGGTCATTTCAACGGCGAATACTCCGCCGGCACCCAGGCGTAGGTCTGGCCTTCGCTGCGCACATGGCCCAGGCCGGGGAACGGTAGATGTGCACCAGCCACCCACCAACCATTGGCCGTGGCCTGCTGCAGCAGACTGCGACGGCTGGCGGTGGCCGCCTTGCGGTCCGAATCGGCCTCAAATGCCGCTTCCGGATGCGCGAACTGCACCGCGTGGAAGTGCAGCACATCGCCCCATACCAGCAGTGACTGGCCCTGGCTGTCGAACCGGTAGGAGACATGGCCGGGGGTGTGGCCATGGGTGTCCATCGCCACCGCGCCGCCGGGCAGGGCATCGCCGGGGCTGAAGGTGCGCAGGTGGCCGCTGGCCTGATACGGCGCCACCGCGTTGCGTGCCAGCGGGAAGGCGAAGCGCACGCCCTTCGGCGCGGTGGCCTCGCTGGCCGGGTTGAGCCAGTAATCGGCATCCGCCTTGGACAGCCACACCGTGGCATTGGGGTAGGCCGGCGTACCCTGCGCGTCGAGTACGCCGCACAGGTGGTCCGGATGGGCGTGGGTCAGCAGCACCTCATCCACCTCGGCCGGATCCACGCCGGAGGCGCGCAGATTGCCCAGCACCTGGCCCAGGCCGGGGCCGAAGCACTGCGCGGTGCCGGTGTCGACCAAAGTCAGGTGGTTGCCCTGACGCACCAGGAAGGCGTTGATCGCGGTCTGCAGGCCTTTCTTGTCTTCGGGTACGTAGCGGCCTTCCAGCAGGCGGCTGACCAGCGTCGGCGGCACGTCCACCACTTCCTGCCGGCCCAGCGCGACCACGCCATCGAACAGGGCGGTGACCTGCAGCGCACCGACGCGCTGGTGGTAGACGCCGGGCACCTGCAGGGTGGGGGCGGGCGAGGTGGCTTCGGCCAGGGCGGCCAGTGGCAACGAGGACAGGGCCAGCAGCAGGGTGGCGTGCAGTGGCAGGCGACGCAGGGTCATGAGGGGTCTCGGTGGATGACGGGCGGTTCCGTTGGCCTAGCGTGCCGTGGCTGGCGTGTGCGCGGCGCTCAAACCACTACGTGGAATGCTCAGGGAAGGAGTGTTGTCTGCAGGGCTGCGCCCTGCACCCGCAGAGGCAACGGCAACAGCCGAAGCAACAGCAACAGCCGAAGCAACAGCAACAGCCGAAGCAACAGCAACAGCGGGCTATCCGTGGGATGGCGGGGTGGGTCCGGTTGCGGGAGACGCCGTAAACCCATCCCTGAAGTGACCCCCGAGACTTGGACAGGGGTCAGGCGGCCGATTGGGCCTGTTGGGCCTGCTCCCGGTACTGTACCGGGCTCAGGCCCTTCAATTTCAATTTGATGCGCTCCTGGTTGTAGTACTGGATGTATTCCACCAG